>CAZHAR010000076.1:0-17438 GCA_964530615.1 uncultured Planctomycetota bacterium
TTTCCTTTTGAACTTTTTTTTGGAGGTTTAAAATGAAACAAACCAAACGGCTCTCGCTGAAGGAAATTTCTGAACTATACGCTCGATTTGAAGCGACGGGTTTGAGTCTAGCCGAATTTGCTCGTCAAGAAGACATCCCGTATATGCGACTGATTCATTATAAACGTCGCTTGTTTCAAGCGGAGCTTCTTCCCTCAACCTCGAACACTCAAGCCTTTCTTCAAGTTTTTTCTTCTCCCGCTCAAGAGAAGCCTTCTGAGAAACTTCTTTTGCGTTGTGCCTCTTTTGAACTCGAAATTCTTGAAGGCTTCAATCCTCGCCTCCTTTCGTCTGTTTTGGAGGTGTTAAAATCTCATGCTTAATTTCTCCAATCGTCGTATTTTTCTGGCCGCTCAACCGGTTGATATGCGTAAAAGTTTTGATACCCTTTCTTTTCTGGTGAAGCAAGAATTAGCTGCTGAGCCTTTGAGTGGGGATGCCTTTCTCTTTATCGGCAAACGCAAAAATCGCCTTAAAATTTTAGTCTGGGAAGAGTCTGGATACTGGCTCTTTTCCAAGAGACTTGAAGTCGGTACTTTTTCTCTTCCACCCCTCTCTTCTGAAAAAAAACTTTTTTTGACTCCGGCTCAATTTCAACTCTTACTGGAAGGAGTAGTCGTTTTAGCGTCTCGTCAATTGAAACGATATCGTCGCGCCTAAAAAAAATATTTTTTTTGTAACTTTTCTTATAGTGTTGCGTTAATTATAGTATGAATACTACAAATGAAGGCAACACTATTTTTGTTCCACTTGAAAAAGAAGTCAAAACGCTCCGAAGCGAAAAACAGGAGCTTTTGGAAGAAGTGAAGTATTTAAAGATTCAAGTGGGGTATCTGAAAAAGCTCGCGTTTGGAACGAAAAGAGACCGATTGCCGACGCCAGCAGAAGAGCATCCAAATCAACGATATCTGTTTGAAACACCGGTGCAAGTTGAAGAAGAACCTAAAGAGGAAGAGAAAGCAAAAACAGAGAAACCAAAAAAGAAAGCCAAAAGAAAACCAGTTCCAAGACATCTGGAAACAGTTGAAATCGTTTTGGAAGCGCCTCCTGAGAAAAAAGTATCCCCCACAGGAGAAGCATTCAACTTGCTAGGATATGCTGAGAATGAAAAAATTCATCTGGTCGCGGCAAAATTCCAACGGGTTGTTTATAAACGAGAACAATGGGGAGATGCGACCACAAGAGAAATAAAATTTACGACTCCACCTCCGAAATGTATCATCGACAAAGGGAAATTTACCGATGAATTCATTCAGGAAATCATTCTCCAGAAATATTTTCTGTCGGTCCCTTTATATAGACAAATCCAATATTACTCGACGCAAGGAATAGAATTGGCAAAATCAACGCTATCAGACGCGGTGAAGCAATTTGCAACCTTTTACGAACCGATCTGGAAAGCAATTGGACGAGAAGTGTTTCTCGAAAAATATGTGATGAGCGATTCAACACATATTGATTGTCAAGGGTTGCAAAAAGAGACGATGAAACAGACAAGATTTTGGGGATACCGAAACGAAGTAGGTTGCTATTTCGTGTGGGGAAAAACAAAAAGTCACAGCGAAATTTTAGAAGTGTTTAAAAATCTTGGATGGTTGGAAGTAAAACCTTCAGGAGGGAAAGAGTTGAGGAGAATTACGTGGAGAGGCTATTTGATGGCGGACGATGATCCGGCTTATGTGACGGCCCTGAAAGGGCAAAAGAAAAAGAGAAAAGAAGAAGAAGAGCACTTTTTCAGTGAAGTGGAAATCATCTTGCTAGCGTGTTGGGCGCATGTGAGACGAAAGTTCGTTTCAATCGCTGAAGGAGAACTATTGGCAAAAGTATTAGCGGAAGCGATAAATGAAATCTATCGTTTGGAAAGGAAAATAGCGCAAGAGCGAGTAGAACAAAGTTGGAGTAAGGAAGAGTTCTATGAGAAACGAGAAAAACTGAGGCAAGAAAAGTCAGCGCCTCTGGTAAATGCCCTCTTAGAGAAAATTGATGAAGAATGGAACTCGGGAAAATATCCCCCGAAAAGTGCGATGGGGAAAGCGTTAGCGTATGCACACCACTTGGAAGAGCGATTAAAAGTGTTTTTAACGGATGGAGAATTGCCGATCGACAACAATGGAACGGAAAGGAACATCAAAGGATGTGTGATGGGACGAAAGAATTATTTGTTTGTGGGGAGTGAAGACGCGGGAATGTGGGCGGCGATCTGTCATTCAATCATAGAAAGTTGTAGGCAATTGGGACGAGATCCAAGAGATTATTTAGCGAAGTCAACGAGGGGTTTATTGGAAGGGAAAAAAGCAGAAGAGTTGACGCCGTATGCGATGAGAGAGCAAGTGAAAGCATTCCCGACGAATTTTTAAGGCAACGTTGCATAAACAACAGGAATCCTCCGCTCGTTTTGAGTGAGAGGATTTTTTTTTGTCTTGAAAGGAAGAGATAATTCCCAATAAACTCATCTCAGACTCCAACTGCTTTTCGACTCTCTTTTTGTTTTTTTGACACAGCACTAAAATTTTTTTTGTCAATCCACCCTTGACCGGACGCACACGAAAAGACGGTAAAACGAGCCTTTGAAAGAACCTAAACTTGGCTCTTTTTTATTATCCAGATCGCTAGTCAAAACTATGGACTTTAGTCCAAGACTTTAGTATCTCTTTTTCTTTTCTTGTTTTCTTCTGTCTTTGATTTTAGATCTTTTGGACTTTCAGTCCAGAGTGGTTGAATTTTTATTATTTTCTTCTGTCAAATATTGGGGATTATAATTAACATCAAAAAAATTTATGTAATTTTCATATAAGATATCAATGAAATTACTTACATCTTTTTCCAAATTATCAAGTTTTTTTATTTCTTGAGTTAAGTCTTTCTCCATTTCGTCAAGTTTTCTTAATAAATTTTCTTTTTTTTTAGCTAAATTTTCGTCCATAGTATTACCTAATTTATTTGGTTATTTTAAAAATATTTTACCTCTATACAGAAAAAGATTCCGGAAGCTTATTTTTATTTTTTTTCTGTTTTTAATGTATGGACCTTGGTTGTTTAAGGAGTTGTTCCTCTCCATTAGTTCTAAGAATTCTATTTATTCTATTTATTATATCATCAATTTCTTTTTTATATGTTCCTTTTCCTCTTAGCCCTAACAAAATCTTTATTCTTTCCAAGAGAATTCGTCTTTGGCTGTTTTCTCTTTTGTGTTCGCGATGATTTTGGATAAGCTGTCTTTCTAATTCAGGTGTTTGCTCTAACAATATCCTGCTTTCTTCAAGAAATTCCTCTATATCCTCTTCTATAATAGCAATAGTCTCAGGATCGGTAGCCCTAAGAAGTATTCTACGTAAAGATTTTAATGTAAACCTAAGGTATATTAGCCGTTCTCTACTCCATTTAATAAGCGACCATAATACACTTTTTTCTCCCATTAAATCTTCAAGTTTTGTAATTGCATCCATAATATAGTCTATTTCAGTGGCCGTATAGCCTAACCGGAACAAATAGCTTATTATTTGACTGAATGCATCAGTAGAAATAACACCTGCAAGGTTATCCGCCACTTGTCCTAATCCTACTCCTGGACCTTTTAAAACTGGGCTACCACTGTCACCATGAGGCTGAACAGGACCACCAGGTTGCCAACCAGCACCAAATTGAATTTCTTTAGAGCGTTTCCATAAAGTAGCTACTTGTGCTTCCAAACGAGCTTTTTCATTAGGATCAGAAGTAGCCCCCCATTTTCTTTCAATTTCTTGTTCTTGTTGATGGATGAGTTCTAATTCTTCTTCAGAAGATAAACTTGTTCCATTTTTGCCAATACCCATTTGTTTTTGAGAAGAATATTTTTGGACGATTTCATCAAAAGGAGAAGGATGAATGTATTTGGAAGAAGGGAGAGGACGAAGTTGTTTAGGTTGAGGAAAAGAGGCTTGTGTGTGACGAATTTGTTGGGGAGAAGGGCTAGAAGGTTTAGTTTGATCTTGAGAGAGAAGGGATTGCCTCTTTTGTGGAGGGTTATATGAAGAGAGAGCTTCTTGCAGTTGAATTTGTAACTCTTGGGAGTGATAGGCTTGAGGAAAAATGGAGGTTTTGGAGGAAGGAATAGCACTTTTTTGTTGGGAGGAGAGAGAAAAATCTTCTCGTTGTTGGTGTTGAGCCAAGGGAAGTTTGTTCGTAGAGAGAACCGCATTTTGAAAAGAAGGTTGTTCCCAAAAGGGGAGATGAGGGATGAGACTTTGAGGAAGTGTTTTTGCTGAAGGAGCCGATGGAGAAGCCTCACGTTGTTGTTGAGGTGAAGGTGTTCTCCGAGTTTCCTGAATGAAAGTGTGTTGAGAAGGACTACTTTGGTTAGGGAGATGTCTTTCTTCTGGCATAAAATGAAGCTTTCTTCTTTAAGAGAAGTTATTGGGCAAAGAAGGTGGGTTTAATGTTAAAGAGGCGGACAGCGCCCTGGGTTTCGGGAACAAGCAAGGTATAGAATCCGCCGACATAAGCATAGAGTTCATTAGTGGCTTCTTTGACAGGTAAGAGATAGGAGTGAATGCCATCGATATCGCAATCGTGTTGTTCATCTTTGGAGTAGAGCAATTTAACAGCGCTAGGAGAGTCAAAACTGAGGAAATAAATGGATGTGCGATCTGTACCAGCCCCTTGATTAGTTTTGATGGAATTGTTGACATAAATTCTCATTCCGAAAACTTCGGCAACTTTAGCACCAACATCTTCATCCATAACCCAATCGACCTTGAGGCTAGCTTGATCGAGTAGGCCAAAGAGTTCGCGTTGGGTTTTTTCGTTCATCATCATACTACAAGAGAGAATTCCGGGGCCACCAAATCGGTAGGGGCCGCCTGTACCACACATAAAATTTTTAGCGCGATAAATATCTTGTAAAGTTAAAGCTCCGGTAAGAGCGTTGACAATGGAAGTTTGAAAAGCAAGGGTTTCGAGGCCAGTAAAAGCGGGAGCCACGCCTTGAATGATGTTAAAGCTGATTTGTCGCTGAATGGTTCTTTTAACGGCATCAATTTGTTGAGCGAGTTGGTCTACGCCTCTGGAAGAAGATTGGTCCCAAACATCAATTTTAGGAGTAGCGGCAATGCGGGCGAAACTAAGCTGAGTGAGATTTACTTCGGTTTCAGAAAGGGGAACAGCCCCGCCTTTAGCGACGAAGGGAACAGTAGGTAAAGCGGCAGCGCGATTAAAATCAAAGAGAGTGGCACTGTCGTAAATTCCAAGGCGTGGAAACTTATAAAAAGATTGGTCGATAAAAGCGTCATTACTGAAAAAAGAAGGATGTAAATCGCGTTGATTGAAATTTTGGATAGTCTGGTTATTAGGCATAAGTTCCCCATTGGTTCGCTGGTTTAAAAAGAGGAGAATAAAAAGAATTTTAAGGGATTCTAAAGTGGAGTATAATCGAAAATCAATTTTAAGAGGAAATCAAATAAAATAAAAGGAAAGAGGTGAAATTTGCCAATAGTAATTTCAACAAATTCGTCGTTAAAAAATGCTCCGTTTATTAATGGAGATGATGCAGGAAGTCCATTGAGTGTAGCGTACAGTAACTTGATTCCGAATCTAAATGTAGCGCCTGCTTCGATTTTAACGGCAGAAGATGGGGCATTAGCGAACAATGGAGAAATAGCGATTGATTTTGGGACGGATGAGCAGAATGTAGGGGTAGCGGTCTCGATCAATATGACTGGACAGTTAGGGAGAGGGTTATTTCGGGTAGCGGCAAAAAAGAGTACAGGGCCGACTGAATTGGCGTATTTTTTGATAAATGGGGAGGTGTCAACGGTACTTTTATATTGGGTAGGGGGATTTGAGATTTTTACGTTACAGAATTTGAGTCAGGTAGCAGTGGCGGCGTATTTAGCAGCAGCATCAAATGCACCATTGATAGCCCCGCCGTTATAAGTGGGATTCAAAGCGATAAAACACAACTGGCAGGCAGGCAATAGTTTCGGTTACTTTAACTTTAATCTAACCTATTTATTTTCAATAGGTTAGATTTTAAAATTTAGGACTAGTAAAAGACCTTAAATTTCCGCCTGTCTGCTCTGTGTTTCTAGAGAGAGGAAAGTAGCTTGGAGAGGGGAAGAAGTGGTCGGATTATAGGATATCGTTAGCCGGAGCCCCATCAAAAGAAGATGGAACGCCAGATCGAAGTGCGGCAGATTTTAGGTGGTGTTTATATGCGGTGAAAAAAATGGGATGGACAGATGAAAATGAAATAGCAAGAAAGTTGATGGAAGTGAGTCAGCGGGCAAAAGATGGAGGATGGAATTACGCTATTTACACAGCAATCAAAGCTTTCAAAAATGAGATATAAAAAAAAATTTAATAATTGGCTTGAATATGGTTTCACTTCTTTTTTAGAATTTCTGTAGCTTTTTCTTTTATGTGGTTGTTTTCGTTTTTAAGAGAATTTTCTAAAAATAAAACAAATTCTTCTGATGTCGGATTAATTTCTATCAAAGTGCTTATACACTCTATTTGCACCAAAACGTTATTATTTTCGTTTCCTTTCTCCGATTCTAGGCTAAACTGAGAATTGCTGAGACCGAACATTTATGAATTTTTTAATTTTTCTAAAATATCGTAATATATAATTATAATATTAAAAATAGCAATAAAATAACATATAATAAGCGTTTTACTGAAATAAGGATAATATCTCAAATATTTTAATCCTAGGTAAGCTCCTAAAGGAAATGTTGAGAAAATATTAATATATGTAGAAAAATATATCATCTTACCTAGTATAAAAGGAATATAAAAAAATCCCATATGAATTGACAAAAAACCTAGAATGAAAAAAGATACTGGCGTAACCATATATAATAATGGTGGAGCTACAATAAAGCTTACGAAAATTGTTTTTGAAATACTCGGAGTAGATTTATTTTTACTCATAAATAACTCTTTCAAAAAAAATTTTATCGAGGACCTCCAAGCCATCCTGCCATCAAAATTGAAGTATCTCCATTTAAAATTGATGGTGTTCCTACTGCGGTAGGAGTTGATGGTGTTCCTGCTGAGATAGGTGCAACAGATACATTTAAAGCTATTTGTATAATGTTAGATTGTCCTAGAGCGTTCCCTGGTGTTAACTGATCTGTGTAGTATTCTATCCAAGAATTATTAAAAGCAATAGTAAGATTAGTTGGTGATGGAAAACTACCAGGTATCGGACTCAGAGGGCCCAAAGCTACTAGTGCAGCTAAGGCAGCAACCTGTTGTTCCCTATAATCATAAGCATTATGAAATAAATAACTATTTGGATGATATCCTCCATGTAGTGAAGAATCGAAGCGGAAAATAACATCGTCTAGTGGAAGACCGTCAGATCTATAATAAGGGCGAAAAATATATTCATAGTAATCTACACCAGATAAAGTAATCTTACGCCAAGAACGGATACGGCCAAGCAGATGAACATATTTTGGACTAACACTTCTATACATTGGCTGACGTTTTAAAGGTGGGGTTTTTCCATGAATATCAGATTTATCAAAAAGAATTCCTTCTTGTCCACCGCCTGGAAATCCTCCTCGACCAACAATTCCTTGTAAATTTTGTGTAGTAAAAGGAATAGCAGAATTTTTTTCTTCGGGATCGGAAGTACGCGCCCATTGTTTTTCGATTTCTTGTTCTTCTTGACGAATCCATTCTAATTCTTCTTCTGAAGATAAATTTTTGTCTTGATCCGACGTTTCTCGAAAATTTTGAGAGATTAAAGGATCTTGACGATAGAGGAACTTGCCTTCTTTGCCAATAACTACTGGGTTCGGAAGAGAATATTTTTCATAGATTTCATCAAAAGGAGAAGGATGAATATATTTGGAAGAAGGGAGAGGATGGAGTTTTTTAGGTTGAGGAGAAGAGGTTTGTGTGTGACGGATTTGTTGGGGAGAATGGCTAGAAGGTTTAGTTTGATCTTGAGAGAAAAGGGATTGCCTCTTTTGTGGGGGGTTATATGAAGAGAGAGCTTCTTGCAGTTGAATTTGTAACTCTTGAGAGTGATAGGCTTGAGGAAAAATGGAGGTTTTTGAGGGAGGAATAGCCCTTTTTTGTTGGGAGGAGAGAGAAAAATCTTCTCGTTGTTGGTGTTGAGCCGAGGAAAGTTTGTTCGTAGGGATAACCGTATTTTGAAAAGAAGGTTGTTCCCAAAAGGGGAGATGAGGGATGAGACTTTGGGGGAGTGTTTTCGATGAAGAAGCCTCACGTTGTTGTTGAGTCGAAGGCGTTTTCCGAGTTTCCTGAGCGAAAATATGTTGAGGGGGACTACTTTGGCTGGGTGGATGTCGTTCTTCTGGCATAAAATGAAGCTTTCTTCTTTTAGGAGAGGTTATTGGGCAAAGAAGGTGGGTTTCATGTTAAGATTCAAAGCGATAAAATGCAACTAACGGCTTTATGGGACCATTTCACCCCTTTTCTGTGGGTAGGAATGGTCTCTTGATTTAACCTTCTGGCAATTTCTCGCAAAGACTTTCCTTCATATTTCCATCTTTTTTTTGTTCTGGTTCATGAGGGACGAGTTTTCCTTCGACCAATTTAAAGCCGTAAGGGATGGCCCCTAAATGCTCGCCTTTTTGTTTTTTGTAGGCTAACGTGGCTTTTTGTCCTCTCGGCGATCAATTCGCGTTCCATTTGCGCGAGAGCCCCCATTAACGTCAAGAAAAACTTCCCGATGGCGGTTTCGGTGTCAATCTGTTCCGAAATCGAAAAAAAGCGGGTATTCCCCTTATTCCCATCCCCCAACTATTTCCCCCTTTTTACGCAGGAGGAGCGATTTCGCTAGCGTTCTTCGTAGAGAGATGGGGGATTCTCCATATACGAAAACTCTGGAAATTTAAACTTAGACTGAGTGGACCACCATTGTTTCCAAGAAAACTCTGCAGAAACTTCTTTTTGGGTGACCACTTTTAAAACATGATGAATTTGTTTGAATAACCATGTTCGTTCTTCTTCAAGGTCTGACCCTTGTCCGATAATAAACTCTGAATTTTTGACTTCAAGCAGTTCAATTAAGGCCGGAATAGCAGAGGCGTCTTTCAGATTGGCTTGAATTGTGAGTGCCACAAATCGAAATAACGGATCAGGAGATTTCAAGAAGGGGTCCAATTTCTTACTTTTCAAATTTTTTCCACAATGATTGGCAACCTCCAAGGCGAGAATACGTTCCTCACGACAAAGGAGAGCGTTTTGAGCCAATTCTAAAAAATAAGAGGCTAGCGAAGTTTCACGAAGCTTTAGAAAGCAAAAATATGCTTGGCGACGAACAGAGAGATCCGGGTCCTTTAACGCTTGTTTATAGTGCGATATAAAATGATTCAAATCTACCGATTCCATCATCGATAGCGCCACTCTTCGAAGTTCGGGCCGAGATTCTAAAGAGAGTTCGATTAATGCAGGATATTGTTCTGGCGTAATCAACTGAGTGATTGTCTGACTTAATGTATGGAACTCTGAATTTTGTTTTTGTTGAGAGAGTCGTTTTACAAGTTGAGGAATGACTTCGGAACACTTCAATTGGGCAAGAGATTCTAAAGCGATTAAACGGTGATGAATGATTTCCGAATCTAAATACGGAAAAAGAGCAGAGGCGACTTGATCTTTTTCGCCGATTTCTAGGGCCGCTAAATAAAAAGGAACTCGCGCATCTTGGGCATCTTCTCCGACAGGAGATAAATCCTTCAAAATTTGAGGGAGAAGGCCTTTTAATGCCAAATACCGGACAGCAATTGCGCCCATAGTCATTTCAGACAAGGTTTTACTTTGAAGCATATTCTGGATATAAGGTTCGACTAAATTTTCCGGAATTTGTCTAAAAAAGGTCTTAGCCTCAAAAAGTGTTTTTTTATTTTTAAAATAAGCAATGCGCCAGAGATGTTTTCTCAACAGAAAAATCCATTGAGCCTCGGAACGTTTTTCAGGTTCAACAAAAGGTTCTTTTTCTGCTTTCAAAACCGTATTTGAAGTTTGAGGAGTCGAAATTATTTGTGTCGTTTTAGTCGCAAAAAACAAAGAGGCTGGAGCAGGAAGCGTCGACAACAATATCAAGGAAGCGAGCGCCCCTAAAAAGATAAAAAAACTAATTCGTTTAACGACAGACTCCATCAATATACTTTCTAGCTTTGGAGATTTTTTCCATTTTACAATAGTTTTTCTTTTACTGTAAACGTTTATCGCTCCAAAATTCGCTATTCTCCTTATTTTCCAATATAAATTGTCTGTAATTTCCAGGAAGGCGGCCCCGGGGGAACAATTAATTCGCTAATCATCAGTTGATCAATACAACTAGGTTGATAGATAAAAACTGAAGCGGTCCAATGATTTGTGGCGGAAAACGGAGGAATTCCTACAGAAGTTGCGTTATTTTTGATTTTTATTCCATTTCCCACAATAAGGGCTCCGACAAAATACTGATACAATAATCCGTTATCCCCTGAAGCGGTCTCTCCTTTATTTTCGATTTCTCCTGAAGCGGGTCCAAAAACAACCCCACAAACATTTGCGGTTCCGTGAATGTCAATAACGCTTTGATTAAACATCAGCGCAGGATAATCCGGAAGGGAAGCACTTTCTCCTAAATTGTTAAACTTACTGCCCGGAGCTCCATTTGGGTTATTATAAAGACTAATATCGACTTCAGCGGGGAACACGGTTTTAGAAAATCCGGGAGTGGCGTGAGCCTGATCGTAAAAACTTTCTCGTTTTGCTTGTGTTTCTGGATAGCCTGAAGGGGCCTCGCCATTCGAGTTAAAGAAAATAGGATCATTTGGAGGAATTAATGAACCCCGCAAGGCAATTTTCTCGGCTTCTAAGACATCACCTGCCGAGGCTTGTTCTTCATCGCCATAATTTAAAGGATAAACAGGAAATTCTGCGGGATTAATGAACAACGAAGTCTGAATTTTAATTTTCGTATTGGGAGTAATGCTGGGGGTACAGCGAAAGACAAGTGTCCCCTGAATACGAAGAGTCCCGGTCGGATTCCCCGGAAAATCTAACCCGCTCGAAGTCGAGCATTTTAATCCGCCGTTCGTCCCAATGTTGGACGCATCACTAATATCCATCGCGGTAGGAATGTTGACGATCACTACGCCATGAAGCGCTCCCGTTTTTGAGAGCATTTTCGCAAAAGAGGGAATATCTTTAAAAACCCAACCCGCAGGACCATGAAAAGCGACAATTTGAGACGCAAGTACTTCCGCTGAGTACCAATCAATATCGCCAGTAGCGGTACGAGCAGACATTCCGGAAGAAACGGTATTTCCAAGTTTATTATAGTAAACACCAGGCACCTCAAGGATGCTTCCATCGGCTTTTTTCACACGTGTTGCCGCAGCGACTGCGGTGTATTGATCAAAATCAAATAACTGTGAACTGCTTCCCGCTTGAACCATTTCGCTCTGAATTTCTTCTGGAGTTCCAGCTAAATTAGATCGAACCAAGTTGGAATAGGTTTTTGCCAAAGTCTTCTGAGAATTTGAACTATCGAACCAATTTTCGTCGACTTTAGAATAGGGATATTGATAGAGAACGGTTCGATCAAGAGGATTGACAATATGTAAATCCTGCCAAGAAATAGCTATGCCTTCGGCAGATTCTGTTGCTAACAAACTGGGTTTCCAGCCATATTTAAAAATAGAAAATCCCTTCATATCTAGGAAAACAGCCGCTTTTTTAAGGCTAATTGAAAATTGTGATCCTGTATCTAAAACAGAGCTTCCCACTTTGATATTTCTATTAGAAAGAAGATCGCCTTTAATAAACGTCGCCGCATTCGCATTTTCAAACAAAATATCAGACCCATCTGCGCTAATTTTTGGATCTCCAGAGAGCGAAGAGGTTCCCACATTGATAATGGCGCCCTTCACAAATTCTGTGACGTCGGGTGTCGTTTGTGGCTGTAAAACTCCCTCGACAATTCGTAAAGTGTCATAAGAGATTTTTCGATAAGTAGCAAGGGTTCTAAGACCATTTCCATCTGTATCTATCAGGCGATCTCCTGCCGCAAAGTTATAGAGTCCATCTTGATTGATATCGAGGATACTCTCAATTTGCTCAACAGGTTCAGACGAACGAGGATGAAGATGGACAATCGAAGAAATTTGAATATAAAAAGAATTAAAAAAAGTAGCATCCAACGGATTAGGAACGGGGTTGTCCCCGCCCCAGGATAAAAATTCTTCTCTATTTCCATCGAAATCTTGATCTTCTAAATCTCTGCGAAAATAGGCGATTCGAAGAAAGAATGAGCCTACAGAATTTTCATACAGTTTCCGATCATCGGCCGCGCTGATTCCTGTACCATCCTCGGCGTGAAATAAAGTTTCTATCCGATCGGGGTCATTGAGAACCGTAAGCACAATGTCGTCTGGCGTAGCGATATCTTTCGGAATATGAAAAATGGAAGAAACAAAATAATGGATCCCATTTAAAGTAATTCGGTTCCAATTTTCTCCGATCCCGGGATACCCGTTTCCCGGATAGAGGCCCGGTCCAGAGTGGAGTGGAATTTTAATCGCATCAACACGGTTTGCCTGAATTCGAGCCAAAAAAGCATCGAGTCCCGATTCAGCGATATACAGAGCAGACATATGATAAACGGACTGCTTGACGCTGTAACTGTTAGAAAGGGAGTGGGTCGTCATCACAAGACTATAGATAATAAGAATAGCAACGAACACCATCACCATAATGAGTGCGCTTCCTTTCTTAAATCTTGTGATTTTTAATCGATTCATTTTAAAACCCTTTTAACCGATCTCCAATAATGGTTTGATACGTCAAAACATGAGGCTGTTGTACCCTAGGACTTTCCCATACTGCAGTGACAATGATATACCAAATTTTAATATTATCGGAAGATTGATTTCCGGCTAAAGCCTCAGAAATATCGACACTTCCTGATGGAAAAACGCCTTCGGATTTAAACATAGGTTGAACGGTTCCAGAATGAAGAACCATCGGTAAATCTGGGGCAGTCACTTGTTCATTCGAAACGATTTTGATGCGCCCGGAATGAATCCATTTTCCTCCATTTTCAGGTCGGAACCGAGAGGGCGGAAACAATTCTGAGGACCATTCCTCCAAAGTGTCCGTTTTAGAATAGATCGGAAAAAATTCTTTTTCGCTTCCGGGTCCATATTCCGCATAAACGCTCTCAAAATTTAAGCGCGCAAACGCCCGCAGTTCTTCCACTTTTTCTCGCAAAGCGTAGGAGACTATCGTTAACTCTTGGTTCTCTTGATCTAGTTTTAGGCTATTTAGAATTGAAGACGAGAGTCCCAATAAAGCAATGGCTAAAACCGCCGTAGAAATCAAAATTTCCAAAAGAGACATGGCTTTAATTTTCATCAAGAGCCTATTTTTTAAAGAAATACGCTAAAACATCTTTAGTGTACTCTATGAATATGAGAACGATATTAAAGAATGATTATTTTTTTTTAATAGTTTAAGAAAGAGAAATTATACTTTGGGGGAAAAACAAATTAAAAGTCGTTCCTTTCTGAATCTCGCTTAAAACTTCAATTCGTCCGCCATGAAAATCGACCACTTCTTTCACAATGGCTAATCCTAACCCTGATCCTGACGGAGCGGTCGACTCTTGTACCCGGTAAAATCGTTCAAAAATATGGGGCAAATGTTCTGGGGCGATTCCTCGACCATTATCTTGGATACTTATTTTAGCAAAAGAATTTTCTTCTACCAGCAACACCTGAATTTTGCCCCCTTTCGTCCTATATTTGATGGCATTATCCAGCAAATTTAAAAAAACTTGAAATAGCAAAGCTTCGTTCCCCCAAATCACCAGAGAAGCTTTTTCTTCATAGGAAATTTGGATCTCTTGAGAATCCGCAAGAGGATACAGTTGTTCCAAAATTTTTTGTAAGAGTGCATTGAGAGGCACTGCTTTTTTCTTCTGACCCTCTCCTTCATCTAAACGGGACAGAAATAAGAGTCGCTTACAGAGTAAATTTAAACGATCCAGTTCCTCTAAAGCCGATTGAAGACGCTTTTCTTCGAGTTTTTCTGGAAACATTAACAAAAATTCTATTTCTCCTCGAATCGTTGTGAGTGGAGTCCGAATTTCATGAGCCGCATTCGTTGTAAATTGCTGAATTTTTTTTAGAGAATTTTCAATTCGATCTAACATTTTATTCAGGACCTCCACCAACCGATCCATCTCATCTCCAGTTCCACGGAGACTTAAGCGCTGATGGGTCAAATTTTGTGCGGAAATCAAATTGGCTTGTTGAATAATTTGAAGAATCGGATCCACTGCTTTCGCGGTCACCAGCCATCCCATTGTCACAGTAAAAAAAAGAATCAACAGAATTGAGGAAAGAATGCTCGAGCGATGTTGATTTAAAATGTTATAAAGCGGATTTAAGGTAAAGGCGATCTGTAATAAATAGCTCTGCTTGGTTTCTCCTAGTTTTCCTCGAACTGGAATTGTAATGACGCGAACCATTTGTCCTTTTTGTCCATCGTTTAGCCATAAGACGCGAAATTGTCCTAACGCAACATCGGTAAATTTAGGACTTCCCAAAGGTTCCGCCTCTTTGAAAGGCTCTAAATTGGAAGATCGGTAGAGTCGATGTCCCTTGCCTGAAAATAAAACAATAAATAATTCAAAATCATCTTGATGGCCCTTCACTTCATTTTCAAAAAAATGTTCGATTTCTTGCAGATTTGCCCCTTGAAAAAAGAGTGCCGAATATTCTTCCAACTTATGATGAATGTAGCGATCCAGATTTTGATAAAGATACCCGCCTAATTGGTAATGGAGAAACGCCGCAAGAAAGAGGATCAGTTCAAAGACAATTAAACAAATCCAGAACACGATCCGAAAGCGAAACGTCATGCGAATCATGGTTCTTCCGATAATTTATAACCCACGCCCCGAATCGTATGAATCAGGGATCGAGAAAATCCGTCATCGATCTTTCTGCGGAGGTAACGAACATACACATCAATGACATTCGTAAATCCATCAAAATCTTGTCCCCAAACATGGTCCGCAATCATACTTCGGGTAACGATTTTATCGTGATGTCGCAAAAAATATTCGAGCAATAAAAATTCTTTGGCCGTCAAATCAATCCCTTTTTCGCCCCGCGTCACGACACGACTCTTGAGATCCATTTTCAGATCCGAAACTTCTAGAATTTGTTTTTTTTGCTGAGTGGTTTGTTCTCTTCGACCCAGAGCTCGAAGGCGGGCGACGAGTTCCGCAAAAGCAAAGGGTTTGGTCAAATAATCGTCTGCGCCTTCATCTAACCCGCGAACACGATCTTCAATCGAATCTTTCGCCGTTAGAATCAGGATCGGAATCTGTTTATTTTGTTCTCGAATTTTTTTTAATAATTCGATTCCGTTCATTAAAGGAAGCATCCAGTCCAAAAGAAGGATATCATAATGCTCATCGAGGGCCTGCTCATATCCGTCTTGACCGTTCACGGCAATTTCAACCAAATAGCCTTCTGCCGTTAAACCTCGATAAATAAAATCGGCCACTTTTTTATCGTCCTCTACCAGCAAAATTTTCACTTGCGCGCCTCTTTTATCAGAATCTGAATGGTTTCCCGCGAAAAGTGATACAAATAGACTTCCTGCTCTGGCGCATAGCTCCACACAGAACATTCCAGCTTTAAACGTAAATCCGCGTGCTCTTTCCAGAAAGAAGGAATCGATCGGACCTCAGAAGTCATCAGAATAAACGGCGGACAATATTCTAATACCTTCAAATCTGTTTCTACTTCTGAAAAATGAACGACCTCTCGTTTGTTCCATTTCCAGGAAATTGGCTCATCAAAAATTCGTAATAATTTGCCACCATAAATTTTCACGTCTAAGGGGGTATACTGTTTTAGCACGACTTCCGAAAATTGTGTATAGAGAGAAGGTTGTTGTAGATCTTGTAAAACAGAGAACGTTCCAAGACTATACGGAATGAACAGCAAAAAAGCCACGCTAAAATATTTTCTCAAATTTCCAGCGAGGACTAGGGCGAACGGAAAGAGAAACGGCAACAAATGTCTGGGATTATTTAAATTTTGTGCGACTAGAAACCAGAGTCCGTACCAGAGAAGCCATTGTTTTAATTCCTTAGGAAAAAAAAACGCTGCTTGTCGCTGAGAGCTCCAGAGCGGAAGCGTCAAGAAAAGTAACATGATGCAACGCGCCTTTGAACGCCCGAACTCAAATCCACCCAAGGCATGGGTCCAAAATAACCAAATCCAATGAAACCAGGACTTTTGGGTAAAAACGGTTCCACCCCATTGAGTGAAATGTCCGGGAAGAAACAATTTTACTTCGTTCCAGGACAGATGAACGCTATAAAACCAAAGGAGCGGAACGAGTGTACTCGCAAAAATTCCGCTAAAGAAACGAAAGCGGGAACGATTTTGCCAGAGGAGTGGGAAGACTAAAATCGCGTAACTTGGGCGAACGCCAAGCCCGAGCGCGGCCCAAAATCCGGCGTGTCCGGAACGAGTACGCAAGGTTTGTTCAAAACTCATCAGAAAGCAGAACAGTGCCAGCGAATCGGAAAACGCTTTTAAAGAGGTTACCGAGACTAATGGGTTCCACGCATAAAAGAGAAGAAGAACACTTTTTTGTTCAAAAGAAAAGGAATAGTGATCCGCTATTTTCCAGAGGACCCAGAGCGAAAGAATTGACGCAACAAACCCCGGAAGTGTTAACGCAACAATTTTTGAACAACCGCACAAGTAAAGCAATTTAGCGATCAGAATATACCACGGGTATCCGGGGAAATGGGGAGAAAGAGAAGGAATATGATAAAAATCTAAGGCAAACGCAAAATTAAACGAATCATAATGGCCCAACTCTTTCGGGAAAAAGAAGCATCGAGTGGCTATGGATAAGGCAATCATCATGATCCCCAAGCAAGCGATTTTTTTGTCGTTCATTTTCGGTCTTTAATGGCTTCTTTTATGTTCTTCAATGCTTGTGAATGCATAGAAAATTCTTCCTCTAGAAAGAATTTTTGCGGGAGGGGGATGGGGAGCGCTTTTAAAAAAAGCGGCTTCCCCATTTTTTGCCAAGCTTTTTTTTAAAAAGCGACGGGTGTTTTCTTTTTCCAGTGACTTAAAAAACCAAAACATTTCAATCGCCTTTGATCGTTTTCTAGAAAGGTTAAAAGGTTAAAGAAAGGATACGGAAGCTTTTTTTTCGTTAACTATTTTATTTATATCGACTTATTTTTTTTGAGCGTAAACGCTTCCTACCTATTTCCCACTGATTTGCGTAAACGCTTCCCACCTATTTTGATATCGAGCGTAAACGCTTCCCACCTATTTTGATGTCAAGCGTGAACGCTTCCCACCTATTTTGATATCGAGCGTAAACGCTTCCCACCTATTTTGATG
>CAZHAR010000076.1:17538-24353 GCA_964530615.1 uncultured Planctomycetota bacterium
TCGAGCGTAAACGCTTCCCACCTATTTGATGCCGTTTTTTGCTCGAGCGTAAACGCTTCCCACCTATTTTTTTTTGCTTTCTTCAGGAGTTTTAGGAATGATTATTCCGTATTTTTTCATTTGTGCGATTGCTTTTTCTTTAATTTCTTGGCTTCGGATTTCTGTGTAGTGATGGTTAAAAAATTTCATCTCTTTGATAAAAGATTCATGTGGAATTAAGATAATTTTGGCATCTTCAATTTTTCGACCATTACATTTCTTTTCCATCTTATAATCAGAAAGCACTTCTTTGGCTTTCATTTCGTCTAAAGCTTTTTTTAGTTCATTGATATGAACTCGCATTAAGCTATATCTTTTTATTCCTGAATCGTTAATGATTCTATTGAGACTAATGGTAAATGGTTCAGTTAACGAGGCTTGCCTATAGTTATGTGATAATCGTTTATGGAACCATCGGGCTAAAACCTTTTTGTAAGACATGGATTTTTTATAGTTAATTAAACGAAAGTTTTTTTCTTTAATACTTTTTGTGACTAGAGGGTTGAAAATGATGAACGCTTGGGTTTTCTTTCCGTGTCCCTTCCAATCTTCTTGGGTCTGCAATCCCACAGCCACAAAAAAACTGGCACTTAGCATTCTTTTCCCATCCTTGGTTTTGACTTCGATATTGGATTTATTACACACCATAATTGCTTCTTTAATTTCATTTTTATTAAATCCATGACCCATTTGCTTCAGTTCTTGCTCTAATTCGTATAAGGTAAAAGTCACGCCTGCAGTATCATCTAAAAATACACCGTTTCC
The DNA here is from genome assembly GCA_964530615.1 of uncultured Planctomycetota bacterium. Taxonomy (GTDB): domain Bacteria; phylum Planctomycetota; class JBBTDB01; order JBBTDB01; family JBBTDB01; genus JBBTDB01. The sequence continues at coordinate 18,343 of CAZHAR010000076.1, forward strand.
TTCGCTAGCTATTTTGCGAAGGGCATCTTCAACTAATTCTTCTCGTTGACCGGGTAGACATTCCTTATAAAGGCCATTTTTCATTTTGATTTTTGCAGGTTGAATAAACACTTTAAAGAGATTATCTCGATAAATAAATTCTCGCTCTAAGACACTGAAACTTAGCCTTCCATACGCATCTCTTTTCTGATTACCCCACCAATATTTAGGAATAGCGTCATAAAAATCTATGGTATTTGAATAAGGATTTATGTTTTCTTTATGGGGTAGACTTGAGACAATAAAGGGTTTAATGGATTCTTTGTCTTGTTTATATTCTTCTAGTTTTTTTGGTTCTTCTTCCATAACTGTTCCTTGCTTTTTTTTGTCGTTCATTTTCGCCCTCTTGATTCGTAAAGTGTAATCTTACATAATACACTTATGATTGAAAGCTTTAAACACAAAGGATTAAAAAAACTTTATCAACATGGAGATCAAAAGCAACTTGATCCTCGATTTATTGGACGTATCGAAGATATTCTTGCCAGATTGGATGTTGCCGATGTCATCCAAGATATGAATTTGCCAGGATATTCGTTACACGCATTAAAAGGAACTCTCAAAAATCAATGGAGTGTGCTGGTTTCTCGGAATTGGCGTATTATTTTTCGTTTTGAAAATGGAAGTGTCTTTGATGTTGATTTAATTGATTATCATTAAAATTGTCTTTTTTTATTCTTCTAATCCTTTATTTTAAAAAAGTTTATTATGGCAATGAAAAATCCTCCACATCCCGGACGGTCTGTTAAAGATGCTTGTCTTGAACCTTTGGGTCTCTCTATAACGGCTGGGGCAAAGATTCTTGGAGTGACACGACCTACTCTTTCTAATGTCATTAACGGGAAAGCCTCTATTACCCCAGAAATGGCAATCCGGCTCTCTAAAGCATTTGGAAGTAGTCCACGATCATGGCTAAAAATGCAATGGGCCTATGACTTAGCAAAAGTCGAAAAGCAAGCCGATCAAATCCAAGTAAAACGTTATCGTGGGCGCCCTATTTTTTCAGGAGAGAAAGTCCTCTCCTAATTTTTACCGATTTTAGTAGGGTAAATATTCAATACGGTTGAGCCATTCTTCTGCTTCAGAAGCATTCCAAATGGTTAATAAGTCTTCTGCTACTTTTCCTGTAGCCAAACTTTGTGGCACTATGATGATTCCTGGACTACTCTGTTTTTCTATAAATTTATAAAAATGTTTTGGCATCGTTTTTTGATCGTGAGTAACTAGCACACGTTTTTCTTGAGCTGTTTTTTCTAAGACATGCCTATCGTCTATCCCGGTTAATTGCGCTTCTTCGCTGGTTTTAAAATCTATAAGTGGGCTATCTTCATTTGTTCTCGAAATTGTTTTATTTTTTCATACCATTGAGGATTTTTTTGATGAGCCCCCAATCTTTGTTTTTCATAATCTTCTTCATTTGCTTTCAAGTAGGAATCGATCTCTTTTTTATGGGCTAAATAGTAGGTAATCGCACCATAAACTTGTTCTAAACTCAACGAAGGAAAATACTCAGTTACAATAAATTCGGGAGAAACTCCTTCCAAAAACGCATAGACAATCGAATCTAATGAAATCCGAGTACCAACAATCCAAAAGCTATTTTTTCTTTTTTCGAAATAAGATTTAGCCATAACGTGGGTCTAACCAAAAAACTAAGGGAGACTTAAGTATTATTGTTCTTTTTCCAGCGCTTCGACAAAAGAAGCGAAGGGTTGCGTATAGAGATTGTTATCCCCTAATTGTTCACGAATTTTTCGTAAACGTTGCATTAATTCGGGTTCAATCGGTTTTAAATGAATTAATCCTTGTGTTAATAAAATCAGATAGGCGACATCTTGAGAAGTTGAAGAGAGTTTAGTTGAAAGCTGTTCCATAGCCAATACGAACGAATCTATCGCTTTACGGTTTCCTAGATATCCAAGGATTAATGCAACGGTTCCATAAAATTCATCCCTACGAGTGTTGCGTATATTTGAAAGAAAGTACTGGGTTCCTTCTTCAAAGTGTTGCTTTAATAACAGAAAGACTTCGTCTTCTTTCATTTTACAAATTTCAAGCAAGGCTTCTTTACGCAACAGATCGGTTTGTCGGCTATTTTTAAGTACTCTCAGCCATTCTTCTACTTTTTGGAGATGTTCTCTACTTATTTTTAATTGTTTTTCAGTCATTTCTTTGGACAAAGCGTCTTTTTCTTCCAAGGAAAGAAAATTTGACGTTCTTAGTTCTTGAATGATATATTGGGCCAACGCATAATCTTGATTTTGATAAGCTTCTGTTAAAATTTTTCTTCCGAATTCATCCCGTTCTCGCTCGGTTTTTTCTTCAGGCTCAATCGATAAGGCGATACGAAATTGATGAAAAGCACTAAAAAAAAGCGAGTTTTTTGTATTTTGATCACTCGTTTTTTCCGCCGCTAAAAGATGTTCTCTTGCTTGCTCACACGCAAGACGGAATGTTTTTTTTCGGTCTTCAATACGGAGCCATTGAAAATAAAGCAGAAGAAGAAAGACAACAATCGCGATGAAAGAACCCACCTTAATCACGCGACTGTTTCGTTGCATCCACTTCGAGAGTAATTCTTCTCGTGTATATTTTCGGCTCGAAACACGAAGGTTTTTTTGATAGCGTTCGATATCAGTTACAAAATCTTGAATCGCTGGATAGCGTTTTTTCTTATCCTCTTCAATCGCTTTATAGATAATCCATTGGAGATCAAAAGGAATCCGTCCACGAATCCAATGCGCCAATTGACGACGCGAAGATCCGGCCGTCATCATTTCAGATTCTTCTTCTGAAGAAATACCGAGAAACCCTTGTCGCAAAATTTTTCCTAAGGCTTCAATATCTTTGGCGGGTTGTCCAGTTTCGTGGAAATATTTTGAGGCCCCCCAATCGCCTACATAGACTTCTCCGAAGTGCCCAATCCAGATGCAGGAAGGATTCAACGAACCATGTGCAATCGAGCGCGAATGAGCATAAGCAATCGCATCACACACTTTCAAAAAAATTCCTAGAAAGAACGATTCCTCAAGCGCTTCGGATACTAATCGCTTCTTTTGAAAAAAGTCAAAGAGGGTTTCCCCGTCCATGGTTCTCAAAGTAAACGAAATGGCTTCGCTTTTATCCTGTTGTATATCATGCAGAGGAACAATATTAGGATGCTCTAGAACAGAAGTAATTTGAGCTTCTCGTTTTAATCGTTCGAAAGCGATCGTAGAATTTTTATCCGTTGCGTTTATTTGAACTTGTTTACGCAACACTTTTCGATCTAGCCAAGAATCTAAAATCTTTTGCCAGTTTTCAGATCCTTTTTGAGTCAGCATTTCTAAAGGCTGGTATCGTTCTTGAGAAAAAATATGACTCATTTTAGACATCAGAACAGAAGATTTTTCCCCACGAACGCTTGAATGAAGGGTCGATTGCGACGGCATTGTCTTTTTTTGTTGCGCTAATAACTGAAGGATCGTCTCTCCTTTTTCGGAACTCGAAAGAGAGACTTTCGTTGTAGGCGGATTTGTTGGAAGATCCAATGCGGAAGAGGGTTTCTCTTTTTCAGGATCCGAAGCTGAAGGATGTTTTTGGGTATTCATCTTTCAATTTACCTTCCACTACAAAAATCTAATTTTTAAATTGAACAGCGGAAGCTAATTTTTGAGACACTAACGCATTCAAACTGACTCCTGCTTGGGAGGCTTCGATGGCAAGCGATTTATGAACTCGTTTATCAATACGTACATTAAATCGGCCGCTGTAGCTCCTTAACGCAGAAGGCTCCGGAATCGGTTTTTTGTGTTTTTTATAGCTTTCTTTGACTCCATTCCATGCTTCAGCCAGTTCTGTAATTGCTTTATTCGCAGTATCCGAAAAAGCGGAAATGTGGGGCATTTCTGTGAAATGAGCAACCCAGGCTCCGTCCTCGTCTCGAAAAAGAGTAATGGAGAAACCGTCAAGGCTCATTTTCTTCGTCATTGCCATTTTTTTCATTTTTGTTGGTTTCTTCGTTTTTTTCTTCATTGGTTTCTTCATCATAAATCCTCAAAAACTGTCGGACTTGATATCCTTTTGCTTTTCCGTCCTTACTTTTCTGGATCGGAAGCCTTGTTTCTTGTTGAGAATACCAAATTCGATGACTTCCTCGCTGATGATCCAATAACCATCCACAAGCTTTTAAAAGTGTTTCAAACTCGCTCAATCGTAATCCGCTGGGATTATTTTGAGCTTTTTCTAAAAGTTTTTCTTTCTTTGCCATAGAGTCACTATAGGTAGTGACGTTATGAATGTCAAGTGTTTAAGGCTAAAGAAGGAATTTTTACAAATTTTTAGAAAAAAATAAATTCTTTTTTGAAAATTGATATAATCAAAGCAGAAAAATCCAACTTGAGCTCAAAATTCTAGTTGGATTTTTCAAAAAATGTTTTGTTAAACATCCTACCTTCAAATGAAAGGAATATTTTATGACTAATTTACCCCCAAATGAAAGGATATCTTATGACTAATTTACCTCCAACCGATTCATCCGTCAATGAAAATGTTTCTACCTGCTCAAGCGAAAACAAAAACTCTGCTCCCGAGAATAACCCGCTAGAGCTTAAAGAAAATGGAACTTCGCAGAAAAAATTGGAAGAATATCGTCAGAGCCGACCCGAACAAATTGCTTTATTTGCGCTGACCAAAGCAGACGAAAGAGCCTATTCCAATTCGATCGAGTTTTATGACGCGATCCCCAAATATTTATGGGCCAAACAAACCAAAAAAGAAAATCTTCGGCTTCTTAAAAGAAGTTTTATTCATAAAGGATTCGACTATGAAGTATCGATCCAACCTGCAACGATCGAAGACAAAAACGGAAACTTTAAAACCTGTTTTCCGGGCGAACGCGAAGAATTGGTCGAGGATGCTCTCCGAAAGTTGGCTTGCGAAGGAAAAGCTATTTTTTTGGACGATTCAGCGGCCGTGATGTTTACTCTTTATGAAATCGAACAAGAACTTAAGCGGATGGGTCATTGGCACAACAAAGAGCAAATTAAGGAAGCGATTATGGTGTGCAATAAATCCAATATCGAAGTCAAAACAAAGGATGGAAAAGGAGTGATGGGTGCCAGTTTTTTTGTTTCTGTCGGGTTGCAGACTCAAGAAGATTGGAAAGGACATGGCAAAAAAACCCAAGCGTTCATCATTTTCAACCCGCTAGTCACCAAAAGCATCAAAGAAAAAACATTCCGGCTTTTGAATTACGATAAATCAATGGCTTATAAAAGAACTTTGGCCAGATGGTTTCATAAAAGGCTTTCCCATAATTACATTCAAGCCGCTCAAAATTCTCCTTATGGCATTAAAGTTTCCACAATCATAAGAGATTCGGGAATGAAGCAATATAAAAACATCTGTAACAACATTTATAGAGTTCAAGATGCCTTAAACGAAATGAAAGAAAAGGAAGTAATCGAAAAATATGAATCCATAAATATTTTTGAAGGGCGCAAGATCGTAGATGCGAAATTTTCTATTGTTCCACATCCATCTTTTATTGCTGAGGTCAAATTCGCTAACAAACAATTTTATAATTTAAGACCTGAAGAACAAAAACGAGAAATTGAACAACACCTTAAAACAATAAAAGGGAGTCTTTTTAAAAAATAGTACTGGTTTCAAATAGGTAGAAATCAGTTGAACACGGCCAAAATGACAAGAAAAATAGGTAGAAATCAGTAGACGAATAGGTAGAAATCAGTCGAAGTTCAACTCAAAATAGGTAGAAATCAGTCGAAGTTCAACTCAAAATAGGTAGAAATCAGTAGACGAATAGGTAGAAATCAGTAACGCTCATCCCCAAATAGGTAGAAATCAGTAGACGAAATAGGTAGAAATCAGTCGAAGTTTGAAATAACTAAATATCTATAAAATAAAGAGTTAGCGCTCAAAAATGCCCCCTTATCCTTATCTTAACCTTTTAACCTAATACAAAGCAGAAA
>CAZHAR010000077.1:0-23983 GCA_964530615.1 uncultured Planctomycetota bacterium
GGAATTACGGATGGAGCGGCCGCGTTAGTGCTGGTTTCCGAAAGTTATCTCAAGTCGCATCAACTGACAAGTCTTGCCGTCATTGAATCCTTTTCATAAGTGTGTGTTGATCCTAAAATAATGGGGATAGGTCCGGTTCCCGCGGTACAAAAATTGCTTCAAAAAACAAAAAAACAGATCAACGAATTCTCTTGTATCGAATTGAATGAAGCCTTTGCCGCGCAAGTTTTGGCTTGTCAACGAGAGTTAAAATTTTCAGAGGAAGTCTTGAATATCAATGGAGGAAGCATTGCTCTTGGACACCCCATCGGAGCTACAGGAAGTCGTATTGTAGTGACATTGGTTCATGAAATGAATCGTTCTCAGAGAATTTCAGGACTAGCGACCCTTTGTATCAGTGGAGGGATGGGGATGGCGCTGTCGCTTCTCAAGGAAGAATGAATCCAATTATCTTCACAACGTTAACTCAGATTCTATTTTTTTTCTGATTCTTGGAGGATGCAACTCTTCTTTTAAAACGAGGATTGCATAAAAAATAATGCGGTATTCAATCATTTGTTGTCTGCTGATCTCTTTTTTTGGAACCCACTCTTTTTCGGATTTAGAGCCCACTTCTAAGGAATGGAAGGCACTCGAAAAAAAATATTTGAATGAATGGAACTCTCTTTCTTCCAATGAGCAAATGACCTTAGTTTCTGAAGTGATCCAAGCCAATAACCTTCCTGCGGCTAAAGTCACCGTTGGCATTTTGATGGATGAACGTACTTCAGAAGACGTGCGGGAATTTTTAAAAATGAAATTTTCCGAAATTTCTAATCCGAAAGCGCTGCAATGGATTGCTGAAGAAGCCATTATAAAAGGGAACTTCAAGAAAAAAGAAAAAATGCGTCTTATTAATTCGCTCGCTCTTTTTAACAAAGCGAATGAGGAAAATAAAAAAGTCATCGAAAATGGTTTGTTGAAAGTCGTTAATACCGGCCCGGATGAAGATAAAGTGGTTGCTATTGAAGCGCTTGGCCTCATGAAAAGTACCGCCTCCGTTCCAACACTCATTCAGCAACTCAACTCACGCCCCAAATATTGGAGCATTTCTGCGGCTATTATTGACGCTTTCGTAAAAATTCGCGCGCGAGAATCCGTAGAACCCTTGATTGGCTGCCTGGAAACGTTTACAGGACGACTTCAATACGATGCGGAACGTGCACTCGAAGAAATTACCTATCAGGAATTAGGACGAGATCCTAAAGTATGGCGCTCTTGGTGGGCCCTGAATCACGATCGCGAATTTATACGTCCACAAAATAAACCCATGAGTTCCAAGGTGATCAAAATAGATCCTACCTTCTATGGAATGCCTATCCGCTCAGAGCGAATTATTTTTATTTGTGATGTCTCTCTTTCTATGAGAGATGCAATGCGGTTTGCAGGAGCTTCTAATCAACCTAAATTTATTGTTACTGGTGGCGGAAAACAAGTGCAGGTGGAAGACGAAAGTTGGCTGGATATCAGTAAAATCAAAACGAAAATGGATTTTATGAAGGCCAATATCATTTACACTTTGCGCCAATTAAAACCTAACGTTTATTTTACTATTATTTGGTTCCATAAAACTCCAAAAGCATGGCACCCCGATTTAGTCGAGGCGAATGAGAACAATATTAATGCGGCTATTGCTGAAGTCAGCGGTTGGACTTTAGACAGTCTCCACAAAGACGATAAAGAACAGCCCGTCGATAAAAGTAAAAAAGATACCTTTGTCATTCATGTGAATACGAATATTTATGACGCCGTGGCGCTGGCTTTTGAAATTACGGAAAAAACAAAAGCCAATACCTTCTATTTATTATCCGATGGAGTTCCCGATTGTGGTAAGTATGCTTCTCCGGGGACAACCATTATGTATCGAAAGATTCTGGAATTGAATATGGGGAAACAGGTGACTTTTAACACCATCGGAATTGGACCCGAACATGATAAAATTTTTATGCGCGCCATCAGCGAAGTCACCGGGGGTTTTTATCGTGGCTATTAAAAATTGCGTCCAGAGTAGATTTTTAATTTTTCTTTGCGCTTTTAGTTGGGCTTGGGCCCAAGTTTCAGATCAGGAGTGGAAACAGATTAAGGCTCAGTTTGAAAAAGACTTTACTCAAGACAATCCAGACACTCCGGTGAAAGCGATTCAATCTTTAGGGAAAGCGGACCGAATCGAAGCTAGTCAGATTTGCTTTTCGATTATTTCTGCGCCAGACCAACGTATTTTGGCTCTGGAGCAGGAAAAAGAAAAAATGCTTCCACAATGGCTAAAAGAGCGAGATCGGGTCACTCAAATCGCTAGCAAAAATTTTGGAATGCTTTCTGAAGGAGATTTGGCGCAATTCAAAAAAGTGGAGAGCCAACTTCAGGAAATTCAACAAAAAATTGCTATGGCTTCTCTGATTCCATTTGCCGCCTCAGATACTTTGAAAAAGGCTAAAAATCTGGAGCATCTGGATTTCTTGCTGGCAAAAGGATGGACCCATAAAAACTGGCGGGTTCAGGTGGCGAGCATCGAAGCGTTTCAAAAAATTGAAGTGGATATTAACAAATTGCGTCCGTTCCTAGAAAAAGCCTTAAAAGATAAAGAATCTCCGATCCGTTCAACGGCTTGCGATACTTTCGCCAGTTTAAAGTGCTTCGAGGCTTTAGAGTCCATTTATCCTTTGCTCGAAGATGAGGCGTGGCAAGTGCGAGCCTCGGCATTTAAAGCCTTAGGAATGCTACCGCACGAAAAATCCATTCCTCTATTGATTCAACATTTAGAAAAAGAAGAGGGCCGCCTTCGCCAAGATGCAGAAGAGGCTCTTCAAAAAATTACTGGGAAAACCTTTCACACCAATGTCGCGCTCTGGCGATCTTGGCTCCAACTTCATCCTGATTTTAAAGTGGCTTATGGAGAAAAACCGAAGGCTACAAATCAAGATCCCAAAGAAAATCAAGATCCCAAAGAAAATCCGGCTAAACTCGATCCACCAGTCGCTCCAGAAAAAAACAACAAAGCGCCCGTAACCCAATATTATGGAATTGAAACTTATTCCAAACGATTGTTGTTTATTCTGGATATTTCTGGAAGTATGAATGAACCGCTCGGAACCGGAGGTGAAACCAAAATTGAGGGTGCGAAAAAAGAACTAAAAACGGCCATCACCAGTCTCGATCCGGATGTGGAATTCTTGCTTTTGATTTATAGTGATACCGTAAAAGCCTGGCAAAATAAATTGATGAAAGCTTCGAAAACCAATAAAGAAGCGATTTTTCGTTTTATCGATGCCCTTCAGGCTGATGGAGGAACGAATATTTATGACGCGTTACAGCAAGGTTTTTATCTTGCCGGACGAGGATCGTTTGATAAAAGTTACGATATTTCGGTAGATACCATTTTCTTCTTGACCGATGGAGAACCGACCGCAGGAACCTTCATTGATCCAGAAAAAATTCTCTGGAGTGTTCAGGAATGGAACAAACTTCGTAAGATTCAAATTCATGCGATTGGGGTAGGACAACACGCCCGATCGTTTATGGAACGACTGGCAACCCAAAATCAGGGAAAATACGTAAAAAGATAACTTCTGGAGAAAATTTATGATGAAATCCTTTTTTTTTGTTCTTGTTTTTCTCTGCCTCAATGGCGTTTTACTAGCTCAAGATTACAAAAAAGAATTTGAAGGCCTCTGGAACACAGGAGATTTTGAAAAACAAGGCCAAGCATTCCTGAGTCTTGGAAATGTGAACGATGCAAAATCAGCGAAACTGATGCTAGACTATCTCAAAATTGTCGAAACCCTTCAGTTGGGCCATGAACAAAAGATCAACAAAAAAGCGAGTGAAGGCGATAAATTTGAAGATGGCGATAAGAATAAAGTTCCTGTTCTTGTAGAACTCGTTAAAATGCGCGATCAAATGGCAGAATATGATTTTATTCTTGAAAAAGCCGCCATTGGAATCTCTCTTTTTAAAGATCCCCAAGCCATCAAAGTGTTGGCGAGTGAAGCTCCAAAATTCAAGAGTGTTATGGTCAAAATGGCCATTATGAAAGCTTTGGGGAAAGTCGATGGTAAAGAAGCACTTGACTTGTTGATTAAATCGCTCAAAGATAAATCCCCGCAAGTTCGCCAAATCGCCTTAGAATCTCTGAAAACGAAAATCCCAGCAGAAGCTTTTGAGCCGATTCTTCCACTCATTTCCGATAAAGTATGGCAAGTACGCTCTGCCGCAGTAGAAACGCTAGCTAAATATGATAATCCGAATTCAATCAAACCCTTAATTGATCAACTCAAAGAGGAACAAGGACGAGTGTCCGAAGATATTGAAAAAACCTTGAATGTCCTCACCGGGGAATCCCATGAAGGAAATTATCACGCGTGGCTCGCACGATACAACACCGAAAAAGAAAAATGGATGCAAGGAATCAAAAAAGAAAAACCAAAAGAGGTTGAGGTTCCAACCATCAATAATCCGCTTCGTGGAAGCAAAAAATATTACAATGATATTCAGAGTCGTCAGGAAAGCACCCAAGAAAAACCAAAAGATGGTGGGACCGTTGTCTTTGTTCCTGCGGGTCAAAAAATCATCTATCTGTTGGATTATTCTGGAAGTATGCTAGACCCTGCTCCAGAGACTTTAATCAAGTCTGAGAGTGTTATTGTTGGAGAATCCAAAGGTAAAACGACCAAAATAGATGTTCTTCGTAAGCGGTTTTGTAAGGAACTCCCGAAACTCCGACCCCATCAGTTTTTCACAATCATTTTTTATAATCATAAAATCGAATGGTGGAAAAAAGAACTCGTTCCGGGAACCCCTGAAAATATCAATAAAGCAATTACAGCCGTTATGGCAACTCCGGCAGAAGGAAGCACCAATACTTATGGCGCACTGGAAATGGCCTTTAATATGGCCGGTCGTGGAAATTTTGATAAAAGCTATGAAACAAGCTTCGATACCGTTGTTTTGATTTCAGATGGGATGCCGACCGGCGAATATCAAATTCTTCCGAACTCGGATAGCAACCCGAACCTGAAACAAGAATCTGTGGTTAAATTTTTGGATGCGGTTCTTAAACTCAATCAATTACGTCGTATCAAAATTAATACGATTGGTATCCCTCCTATCCCAATGGATGATGTCCTCGGAGGCTTAGCGGCAGATAGTGGAGGAACCTATCAATATTGGGAAAGTAAATAATAATAACGCACCATTAAGAACATAATTTTTTTCAATTTTTTTAGGATGGAGTCTCCTCAATGAAATATTCCTCATCCCTCATTTTTCTTTTTGTCTTTTTATGCTTAAGCTCCGCACCCAGAGCTCAGGATTATAAAAAAGAATTTGAACAACTTTGGAAATCAGGAAGTATCGAAAAGCAAGCCGAAGCGATACTGAAATTAGGCGAGGGTGGTGACTTAAATGCGGCAAAACTAATGATGAAATGTTTGCTAGAAATTGGCCAGATTCAAGAAAAACTGGAAGCCCAAATCGAAGCAAAAGCAAAAGACGCGAGTCCATTGCCCGAAGGAAATGAAAAAAAGCTGGCACTTCAAAGTGAAGTGCTGAAATTGAGTGAACAAATTGCTCAATACGAAGTCATTTTTGATAAAGCCGGAGAGGCCATTAAAAAAATTACGGACGAAAAAGCCATTAATTACTTGGCACAAGAAGCCTTCAAATGCCCGAGTATCAATGTTAAGATTGCGATGATGATGGCCGTAGGTGGCGCGAATAGTCCAGAAGTCACTGATATGCTAATCAAATCAATAAAAGATAAATCTCCTCAAATTCGTCAGTTGGGCGTAGAAGCCTTAAAAGTGCGAACTCCACCGGAAGCGCTTGACTCTCTGATTAAATTAGTTACAGATAAAGCATGGCAGGTTCGTTCCGCTGTGGCTGAAACACTGGGAAAATATAAAGATGCGCGAGCCATTGAACCACTCATCGAACAATTACAATATGAAAAGGGCCGTTTGCTGACCGATTTTGATGAAGCACTTTCAGAACTTACTGGCGAAGCTCATGAAGGAAATTACACGGTTTGGAGACTTCGACTGAAATCCGAAAAAGAAAAATGGATCGAACGCTTAGCTTCGGGAAATAAAGAAGAAAGTAGTGAACCTAAATCGAGATTTAATCAATCCTTAAGAGGAACCGTAAAATACTATTCCAGCGGAGCCGCTCTTGGAGGTGGAGAACCCGCTAAAGCGGGCGATCCTAAAGGAAATTTCATCTCTCGTGTTCTTGTACCCGATTCCGAACGATTGGTTTACATTATCGATATTTCCGGAAGTATGAACGAAGAAGCCCCCGCCGGATTTGTGAAAGAAGCGGCCAGTGTTGTTGGAACTCCAATGGCCGATAAAATGACTAAGATGAAGGTGTTGTTGATCCGATTTGTGCAAGAACTCCCTAAATTACAGCCTCATCAAAATTTTGGAATCATTGTTTATAATCACGAAGTACAATGGTGGAAAAAAGAACTCATTCCGGCGACGAAACCCAATATCGCTCAGGCTCAAGATTTCGTCAAAAACTTGAAGGCCACCAACCTAACCAACACCTTCGGAGCTTTAGAAGAAGCTTTTAATATGGCGGGTCGAGGGAGTTTTGATAAAAATTATAATTCGGGGGTCGATACCATTATTCTCATCTCCGATGGACTTCCCAGCACTGGAAAATTTATTGTTCAATTTGGAAAAAATGATAAAGAAGAATTGCGTGAAAAAACTGTCACCGCATTTTTGGATGCCGTAGTTCGTCTCAATCAGATGCGCCGAATTAAAATCAATTGTGTGGGAGTTCCTCCGATCCCGATGGATGATCTCTTGGGTGGATTAGCCGCAGACAACGGTGGAACCTACCAATATTGGGAACTAAAATAAAAGAGACGGCCCTTTTGTCATCGCGAAGGCACTGAATAATGTTATGGCGAATGAAGTGAAGCCATCTTCGTTATACCTAATTTTTTCGGAGATTCCTTCGCTTCGCTCGGAATGACAACGATGATTAAGATTTTAGCGCCTTTTCCAGATTTTCCAGATTGGCTTTCATCGTCGAGATAAACGTTTTACCGGATTTGATTTCTTCCGCGCTTAAATTTTCTACGGGAGAGAATTCCATCGATTGAAGTTTTAATTTTTCCTTGAAAAGTTTTTCGATCGGAGGACTCGGAAAACTTTCCCAGAGGATAAAAGTCGCTGGATGCTCTTGAAGAAATTGTGCCAATTCGTTCAGACTTTCTTCAGCGGGAACTTCTTCTGGATCAAAATTGAAATTTTTAAATTTAAAACCATAGCTAACTCCCAAATAATTATAAGCTGGATGGCTGGTTAAAATTATTTTTCCTTGCGCCAGCAAAGCCAAGTCGGAACATTTTTTTTCAAAGGCAGATAGTTCCTGTTCCAGAGCCTTATAATTTTTTTCAAAAACTTCTTTTTTGTCTGGACGCGCTTTCACAAACGCTTTTTTGATTTCTTCAGCTTGAATCTTTGCAAACGAGGAACTCACCCAGGTATGTCCATCCACACCTTCATGGGAATGCGCGTCTTGGCCTCCATGAGAATGAGTGATCGCATTCTCAAAGCGTACCCATTTTTCCTTGAATGGGTGAGCCGTATTGACCAGTTTTTTTGCAGGAAGGCTTGTGAGTGAAACCCACTTTTCAAATTCAGCACCGTTAATCAAAATCATCTCGGATTGTTGAAATTTCTGGATTACTTCAGGCGAGGGTTTCCAGAATATCGGATCTTCTCCTTCAGGGAGAAAGCATTGTACATCTACGGCATCCCCTCCAATACGTCTTGCAAATTCCGTCAACGGATAGAACGTCGTTGCGACATTCAGTTTTGAAGAAGAAGACGAATTTGAATCCGGCGAAGGGCTTGGATCACAACCTAAAATAAGAGAGAGCAGTAGAAGTATTGCAAAAAAAACTTTCATAAGTTTTCCTTTCTAGTGTAATAGGAGAAGTGTCGGATTGACGAGGGCTAAATGTTCGACGAACTGAGGATATTGATGATTTTAATGCGGGAGCCAGCACAAATCAAAAAATGCTTAGACATAAATTCTAGGGTTCGTATTCAGAAAATCTCCATTTCGGCGAAAGAAGGTTTTTGAATTTGATTTTTTTTGCTATGATAGCGATGAAGATAATGTCTCCCCTTTGATCTCGTTCCGCAAAGGAGTTCTGGATGAAATTTTCTGTATTTTTGTTTATTGTATTTAGTTTTTGTTATGCCGATAAAGTCATTCTCATCAATGGGAATGAAATTAATGGAAGAATTATTAAAGAAACTTCTTCTTATATTGTGATTATTTTGGAAGGTTCAAAAAACCGAATTCAGATTGAGAAGGACCAAATTGTTGATGGGGGAATCATTCTATCTAAAGAAAAAACGCTTATTGATCCCACAGAAACTCCCGATTTAACAGATTCTTTAAAGTTAACGCTTGTTTTGCAAAAAGAAACGGCAGTTTATGAGGTTGGAGAACCTATCCGTTTAAGATTTCAAATTGAAAATAACCATACGGATACTATTAAAATCCGACGTGCCATCTATAGTCGTTCAAGGGTGCTTCATGATAAGGCAGTGCTGATTTCTTTCTTAGCGCTTTCAGATATCATTCAAATTAAAAATATCAAAAAAAATACAAATCTCAATCCAGAACCTATTTACGATCAATTTCCGAGTTCATTTCGCGTTTTTTCGATTCCTCCTAAATCTCAATACCGTGAACCTGCGGCCCTTTCTGCGGAAGGAGAAAATGAAGAGGTTCTTGAAGTTGTTTTTGATCTCCAACAGCGATTTTTATTGGAACCCGGCAAATATCAGATTCGCGGGTATTACAAGAATAATTCCGATAAGGAAGGAATTTGGGCTGGAAAACTTTTTTCGGATCCTATTAATATTGAAATTGTTCCCAATAGTGGAAAACGTCAAACCGAAGTTCCATTGAATCAACAACTTGAGCAAGAATTGAAAGAAGTGAAAGCCATTTATGATCGTAAAGAATGGGATAAAACCATCGCGACCATTGATCAGTTAGAAAGTCGCTTCTTTGACACCTATGAACTCAACTACTGGCGAGGAAGAGTTTATCTGGCAAAAGGGAATTATGAAGAATCTCAACGCTATTTCCGACAATCGATTGCTCAAAACTCTGAATATTGGATCGCTTCATTTGAATTAGGGATTGCTTATCTCAAAGGACGTCGCTTTCAGGATGCTTACCAAACCATTCAACAAATTCCCGATAAACAAAAAAACTCTAATCACTACTGGCTCATGGCAAGTATCTATCAGAATGGCTTATTAGATTATGAAGAAGCGGCCAAGATGTATAAAGAATTTAAACAAGCCGGAGGCGATAACAAAGAATATGAGGAACGAAAACAACAAGTCTCGAGCGAAGAAAAATATGCGGCTTATTTAACGGAAGAAGTCAAAGAATTTATTCGTATTATTAATGATGACCAAATTCCAACGGATTTTGCTTTTCGCTCCAAGGTTCAAAGTTTTCTAGAGGGAGAGGAAGAGTATAAACGATTGGACTATCTCAAAGATCTCTATTTGGTCTCCGGAGATGTCATTTATAAACGTTATCTCCTCATTCGCCGCTAACCCACTTCTAATTCTAACCCTCTCCCTCCAGACTCTTGAGAGGGGCTAGGGGAGTGGTTCCCCTCTTGAGAGGGGCTAGGGGAGTGGTTCCCCTCTTGAGAGGGGCTAGGGGAGTGTTAGTGTTTTATTTTGGGCCAGTACTGAACGAAGTCAAAGGTAGGACTATTTTCTGGCGTGTGGCATTTTAAACAACTTTTGGCGGTCGCTTTCATTGAAATCAGTGGATTTTGTAAATGAATTTCACCAGACCCGTGACAAGATTCGCATCCAACGGCACCCAGTTTTTCCGTCATCGCATTGGGCGCGTCCACTTTTAAGAAACCGCTTGGAAGCCCGTATCCTACTGTATGACAACGAAGGCACTCTGGATTTTGATCTTGCTGTTTTTCTTTTAAAGTGGGAATGGCTTTAAAATGAAGCGAATGCTTCCAGGTTTCATATTCATTTTGGTGACAAGCCAGACAAGTATCGCTCCCTACATAATGAGCGGTAGAATATTCATTGGTAATCGGGCGGATAAGATTTTTTTCCTGAGTCAATTTTTGATAAAAATCGTTGATGAAAGGTTGGATTTTGGGATTCGCTTGTTCCGAGTTATTGAGTGCGATTAATTTATATTGAAGGGGCTCCTCTTTTTTGAAATGTAAGCTTCCTAATTCTTTCCCATACATCCCGGACGGAAACAGCAGAGAAGCTTCTTGAGGCATATTATATTCATGAGCGCAAATAGCGGCTTCGATCCTGGGAAAATTTGCAAGGATCGGCCCCCCCTCAAATCGGCTTCCGTGAAGCATTAGAAGAACACGATGATCTTCTGGAATGGTTTTCATAATTTCGATCAAAGCTTCTTTGGGTGGAATCAGGTCATAATTTGGATTGACTTTGAGAAGCTCTGCTCGAAAGGAATCGCTTAAAAGTCCAATAATCGTTAAGGAAAATGTTTTCGTTTTAATCTCATGAGTTGCCGGAAACACAATTTTTCCGCTGGAACGGAAATTTCCAGAAAGGAGGGGAACCGGAGACTTTAAGAGACGTTCTATCCCTAGAAATAAATCTTTTTCTCCCAAATTTACGACTTGATATTCTAAGGATTGAAAGCATTTTAAAATCAGCTCTTGCTTCATTTCATCGAGGCGTTCTCTCATGGAGGTCATATCTCCATTTTCCACATAAATTCCGGGGGTTTGAAGGGAAGTGATAAAATTCGCTCTTCGTTTCATTCCTCCGAATTGTCCACGAGTGCAACCACAAGGTTCCAGATAGCCTTGCAAGTTTCCAGAGAAATAAACAACTGCTTCTGAGGAAGAATTTGTATTCTGGTTCTCAGAAAATTCCTGTATATTTTTTTGCTGAGAATTGGAATCTTTTCGGATCTCCTCGACATCGCCACAACCTAGTAATCCAAACAAAAAAAGACAGATCCAAAATCTGCCTTTCAGAAAGGTATGCATAAGTTCCTCTAGCTCGGTTTCTTCATTTGTTGTCATAAAAAAAAATTTTGTCAGAACAAATATAGGGATTTGCCTGTTTCTGTTTATTGATTTGAAAATTTTTGGAGGACTTCTCCAGCGAGTTTCCTTACTTCCGTATTATCATGGTTTTTTTGAATTTCTTGAAGAGTCTGGGTGGCTTTTTCTGAATGAGATCCTATTTTAAACAGAGCTTCAGCGGCAAGAATACGAAAGTTTGTGGCGTTATCTGAGAGGAGCGTGAGTAGTGCGGGAACTGCTTCTTGTGCGGCGGGGCCCATTTCGCCGATGGCTTTGATTGAGGATTCTTGAACATTTTTATTTGGATCTTGAGTAGTTTGAATTAAGTAAGGAAGTGCGGTAATCGCTTCTGGGCCAATATCGCAGAGGGCATCTGCTGCAATATAGCGATGGCTCCAGTTTTCATTTTGTAAGGCTTTGATGAGTGTGGACACTCCGAGTGTTTCCATTTTCCCAAGAACGAGACCAATCTCTCGACGAAGTTCGTATTCTTCTGGTTGTAGGAGTGCTTTCTCTAATTCTGGAATAGCGATGGATCCTTTGTTACTAAGCACAAATTTTGCATTAGAGCGAATATTAGCATCGCTATCTTTCAATTTTTCGATTAAACGAGGAATAGAATCTGTTTCATTTTGAGGAGACTTGGAAGTTTTTTTTTCAAGAAAGACAGACGCGATCCTCGTTTCATTTTTTTCGTCTGAAGATCTAGGAATTTCTGTTGATTTTTGAGATGTTTTTTCTGAATCTGAAGAATCTTTTTGAGGGAGAGTCGGTTCAGAATTGGAGGGAGGTTTTATTAAAGATTGATCTTCGGATGTAGTCGTATTTTTAGGCTTTATGGAGGTAGAGGTCTTGGAAGAAGAGTCTTTTTGGGGAGGAGAGGAGGAGTGGCTTTGAGGAATTAGGGAGTTTTCTTCTGGGGCGATTTTACCTAAAACTTGGGCCGCTAAATTGCGAACGCTTTCTTCTTCGTCTTTGAGGAGAGGTTCTATATTCGGGAGTATTTCTTTGGCGAGGGGACCCATTTCAGCAAGGATTTGGAGAGTTTCCTCACGAATATTTTTATCGGGACTAGACAGTCCTTTTTGGAGTGCGTTTTTTTGAGTGGTGGTTGAAAATTTTTGTATCCAGGAGGATATTTGATAATGCCAGAGTGGTGGAGCAAACAAGTATAGAGTTCCTAACGAAAAGAATCCGAGAAAGGCCAAGAAAGTGAAGAATTTAAAAAGGGTTCCCATAAAAATTAAAAAACTGGAAGAAACGCGTAGAGGAACATAAACAATAAATTTCTCACCAAGCTTTGTTTGTTGTTTGTAAACAATTTGATGAGGAGCGGGTTTAGGTGAAACGAGTTTGAGAGGTTCTTTAGGGGCCGAGTAACCACGCTGATTTTTCATAAAACCCTCCTTTTATTGAATGATAAAGTCACAAAAGGGAACTCTTTTTTTGCTTTTTAGTATGTTTTAACGGAGGCGTAAAAGCAAGAGATAAGCCGATTTTTGAGGAAGTTTCGAGTTATTTTTGTCCGGCACTTTCCCACCATTTTTGATAACTTTGGATCATTTGTTTTTTTAAGTCTAGGCGTTCATATTCTTGTCCCCACTCCTTCTGGAGAATTTGGTAAAGCGCTTTTAGTGCGGCATCTTGAACCCCTTTATGGGGATCGTCTAAAGATTTGATGAGCAAGGAAACTGAGGATTCTACTTTTTTATCGCCTAAAGCTTTAATGGCGGCCTGCCTTGCAAAATTATAATCGTCTTTTGTAGCTTCCAGAAGCAGAGGAATAACTTCGGATTCGCTGAGTTTACTTAATTCTAAAATTGCGGCCATACGAATATTAGGATTTCGATCTTTTAAACGGGCCTGCCAGGATTCTTTAGAGAAGTCAATCGAACTGGTTTGGATCAAAAGGGACTTCGTGGCAATCGGATCAGTCTTTTTTAAAATTTGAACATCTTCCAGATCCAAAACGGCTACATTTTTGGGGTCCGCGGTAAGTGATAGTTCTGTTTTCAAGCGCGAAATGCGTTCTCGTACTTGTGTGATTTGGGTCTGGGTCTCTTGCATTTGTTTTTGAAGAGATTCAATATCCGTGGTAAAGCGTGATAAATCCTTTGCTTGTTGATCTAAACGTTGTTGAATCGGAGTCCAGTCGATAGTGGATTCATTGTTTTGAGGATTTTTCTCCAAAGCGGTCTGGAGTTGATTTTGAATTTTCGAGATTTCTTTTTGAGTTTGTAGCGAAAGATCTTGAAAATCTTTTGATAGGGAGTTGAGATATTCCCGAATGGAGATTTTATAACGGTTAAGTGAATTTTCAAACGACTCTTTTTCTACATATTGTTCTAGCTTGGTTTCCAGATATTTTTGACGAGAAGGAGAAAGATCTGAGCCTAAAACAAGAAAACGGAAAAGTTCGAGGATCACAAGAAAGACACTCAGGAAAAAAGACAAAATCAAGAGTTTCGGATATTGAGTTTGTATACGAGTCACACAACGAAGACAGAATGCTTTACCTTGTTTGGTGAGAACAATTTGTCCCAATTCTAGTTCATTTTCAGGAATGGGATTGGAGCATCGAAAACAATAGTAAGATTGCATAAGCCCCACGAAAAAAAGACTTCTAAAAAAAATAGTGAATTCTTTTATTTTCTGAACTTCAGAATCCTTGTCAATGTTTAAAAGAAAAGTTTTCGACCTCTTGATATTTTTTAAAGCTTTGCTAAGCTTTTAGCTCCTTTTTTTGAATTGTATTTCTTTTTAAAATATGGGCAAGTGGCGGAATGGTAGACGCTTCGGACTTAAAATCCGTTGGGCTTAAGCCCGTGAGGGTTCGACTCCCTCCTTGCTCACTCTTTTTTTATAAATTTTTCTCTTGCGACAAATTTTTTTCGTTTTAATTTTAAATTTTTTTTTCTCTGCAATATCTTCGCAAGAAAGAGACTGGAAAATTTCTATTCCTGCCTCTTGGACTCCGGGTTTTCATTCGTGGATTCAAGAATGGCAAGCTTTTCTGAATGTCTCTGAAATTTCTCATCTACAAATTATTTGGAATTCTGAAGGAATAGCGCTTTATTTTCTTCATTCTGGAAACGCAAAGATTCCTTCAAGTGATCTTCCTTTAAAGAGTGGTTCTGGAGGGACTTATTTAGGTGTCCCGAAAAATTCTGTTTTTCCTCTCGATCTAAAAATTTCTTCTATCCTTACACTCCAAACACCTCACGCCCTTTTATTGGAAGTTAAAAATCTTTCTCTAGGGATAGGGCTTCAACTAACAGGACAAACGGAAAAAGAGCGTCTTCAGTTTGTCGAAGAATATCTTCGTCCGTGGTGCTTTCACCTTGAATCTTCCTCAGAAAAAACCGATCTGAGTGTACACCCAGAGCTATTGACTGAATATATGAAGCAATTTTTTATTCGGATCGAATCTTGGGAGCTTATTCGGTATCAACAAAAACCTTCTTTTAGCTTGTTAGATCGGCTTTACCAGGCAGGTTCGACGAACCCTCTGCTCTATTATTTTTTCTCCAAAGAAGAACCCACAAAATATGATTTTTGGTTAGAAGAAGGAAGAAAGAAAAGTCCGGAGCCGGATATTTTTTGTCGTCGTTTTGGAGACTATGCTTTAGCAGAAGGGAAATATCATTGGAGTCTACAATCGCTTCATCAAATTAATCAAGTCGACGAGGATTTGTTGGCAAAAAAAGGGTATGTATTGATTTTACTGGAGCGAGAAGAAGAAGCGAAAATACTTTTTTTAGAAGCTCTGCGAAGGAATCCCCATCATGAATGGAGCCTGTTTAATTTAGGGCGAATCGCATTTAGGAAGGGACAATATTCACAAGCGCTAGCTTATTTTCAGCAGGCCCAAAATATCCTTGAAAAACCTGAAATTGCTCGTTATTTGGGGAGTTGTTATTTTCAAATGAAGGAGTGGGAAAAGGCCATTCAAATTTTTAGAAAATTATGGAAAAATGGGAACGTAGACCCGCTCTTGGTTTCAGAACTCGCGACAGCCTACCTCAAACTAAAAAAAAGAGAGTCCGCTAAAGAATTACTCCAGCAGGTTCAATCTCAACTTGGAACCCATCCGCTAATTTTATTGGTCTGGAGTGATTTATATTTAGAAGAACAAAATCCTCAAAAAGCATTAGAATTTGCAGAAGCGGTATTTAAAAAGTATCCAGAGAATTTGCGTGCTTTGTTTTTGCGTGGAAAAATACTTCTCATTTTAGGAGAATTTCAAGAAGCGTTGCCGATTTTGCAAAAAGTTTATCAACAAAAACCCGAGGAACTTGAAATTCAAGAGGAGCTTGGACATCTCTATCTTGCTCAAGGAGAGGTTTTAAAAGCCTTAGAATGGTTAAAGCGGGGTTGCTGTCAAGATTTAGCTTATGGCCGTTGTTTACACTATGCCGATCAGAAAGAAGAAGCCACTACATTTTTCCAGAAAAATGGGGTCCAAGAAGGCAATATTTCGGAAGAAACAGCGGTTGCTTATGTTCGATTTTTGTTAGAAACGAATCTTCAGGAAAGCTTATTTCAGACGCAACGATTTTTAAAACAATGGCCACAATCCGTTGAACTTCTGTTCTATTCTGGACAAGCTGAATTGTTGCGTGAAAATTATGGATCGGCCCGAAAATATTTTCAGCAATGTCTTCAGTTATTTCCAGAATATGAATATTTTTATTTTTGGAATTACTTAAGTGAATCATTTCTACAGCAACCGACTTCGTTCTCTAAGAAAACATTTCAAACGCCTTGGCTTAATCAATTAAAACTTCTTTTGTTAGAACATCCCGAAAAACAACCTGAAACAGAAGATCAATGGCTTGAATTTTATTTTTATATGGGATTCTATAAAATCGCCATTGGAAAGCGTGCGTTGGGGGAGCAACTGTTAAAAAAATGTTTGGAAACAAAAAAATTGGATCATATCGAATTTCGTTTTGCGAAAGCGTATCTTCAACGCTAAAATGGCAACAACACAAAATTTGAAAAGGAGATCGCGTATGGGACGTATTTTAAGCGTTTTTATTTTTTTAGGGATAGGCTATCTATGGGCCCAAGAACCTGAATTGCAAGAAGTTTTTGCTTCCGCGGAAGGGATTGGTAAAGCGCCCGAGGGAGCCAGTGGCCCGCAAAAGAAACTTTTAGCCAAACGGGCTTCTCAAGTCATTGCGATGAAGAATTTGAAGGATGCGCTTTTGAAACTTAGCGGGTTAGTCGATCCTGAATTTTATGGAATTGAAAAATTAATGACTTTTTATGAGGTTAAAGGTCCGACAGTGCTGGAAAATGGAGACGCTCAAACAACGATTTCTCTATCCAAGCAACAAGTCCTTTTGCATTATGTAGGTCTCTATAAAGAGCTTCAAAATAACGTGCTAGAAATGCAAAAGCTTCAAAATAACGTGCTAGAAATGCAACAATTCCAAGCAGAACAACAGAAGCGTATTGAGCTTTTGGAACAAGAAAAAAAGATTTTGCAGTCGGATCTGGAAGATCGTGAAAAAGTATTGGACATCATTCTGAAAGCGACCCCCAAACCCGTCGAAGAACATACGGATTCTGAAATTTGTCGCACTCGAATCGAAGAACAAGAGAAACAGATCCACTCTCTGAAAAAGGAATTAGAGTCCCAAAAGGAAATATTTGAAATCACGTTAGAGTTACGACAACAATTAGAAGAAAGTCGATATCCTTCTTTAGCACTGAACCAAATTTTGCAGGAACTGAAAGACTTGAGAAAGGAACTTGGAGAGTTGTGTGTCGAAGTATTTCGATTGCAAACGACGAAAGAACCTACAACGGAAGATGAGATTGATTTCAAATAAAGGAACGATTTAACGCTATGGAATGGCAATATAATTCAGCAAAACAGTTTCATGAATTGATTGATAAAGGGCTTTCGTTGGCCAAAATTTATCTCAATTATAAAGAAGGAGTTAAATTTCCGTATCGAACAAAAGCATTGCTGTCCTCTCTTTATTTGGGGGAACAAAAACAAAATGCCCTTTTACGGAAAAATAAAGAGTGGTTGGTTAAGAATCGTCAATTTAAGACAGAAAATGAGCGTACTCAATATATTGAAAGAAAAAAACAATCTCTTTCTCAGCGCATTCAAATACAAGAATCGATTTTGTGAGTCGTATTTCTTAAAGCGCTTGAATTTTTTCTCGAAAGCCTAGATTGTTTTTATCAAGGAAGAATCAGGAACGTCTTGACTCTTTTAAAATTATAGATGAGCTTCCAGAATGGGGATTTATTTGTATGGTTCAACCTAGCCCGATTTCTAATGGCACTCTCGCGGAATCTCTTCAAAATGCGATTTTAAATAATATTAAATTTTTTTTATTGAAAGATCAGTTTAATCGCAACAATATGGATTGTTATCTCGCTCTCGCACGTACGGTGCGAGACCAATTAGTCGATTGTTGGATTCAAACCAAACAAACTTATCATCAATATCAAGCCAAACGCGTCTACTATTTATCGTTGGAATATCTGATGGGACGTTCCACGGTAAATAACATTATTAATTTGGGATTGGAAAAAGAATTTCGAGAAGCGGTTCATAAGTTAGGAATGAATTTTAATTCAATCTCGGAGTTGGAAAATGATGCGGGTCTGGGAAATGGGGGTCTGGGACGTTTGGCCGCTTGTTTTATGGATTCGCTGGCAACTCTGGAGATTCCAGCAGTGGGCTATGGACTGCGATATGATTACGGAATTTTTCAGCAAAAGATCATTGATGGGTACCAAGTGGAGCAGCCCGATAGTTGGTTGCATCTGAGCCACTCCTGGGAAATTCATCGTCCGGAATATACGGTTCCTGTTCATTTTGGTGGGCAGGTAGAAACCTATGTGAAGGAAGGGAAAAAACGATCTCGTTGGATCAATTCTTACATCATTCATGGGGTCCCGTATGATATACCGATTGCTGGTTATCAGACGAATACCATTAATACTTTGAGATTATGGTCAGCGCGTGCGATGGCCGATTTTGATTTACATAATTTTAATAAGGGTTCTTATTCTCAAGCAGTCCAGGATAAAATAGAAGCGGAAAATATCACAAAAATTTTGTATCCAAACGATAATACTTTTGAAGGAAAAGAGTTACGATTTCGGCAACAATATTTTTTTGCGGCTTGTTCAGTTTATGATATTCTTCGTCGATTCGTTCATGAAAATAATAAAGATTTTTCACTCTTATACGAAAAAGCGGCCATTCACTTAAACGATACTCATCCGGCCTTCGCGATTTTGGAACTCATGCGAATTTTAGTCGATGAAAAAGAAATGGACTGGGATGTAGCTTGGAAAGTTTGTCAAGCTTGTTTTGCGTATACAAATCATACATTACTTCCAGAAGCTTTAGAACGATGGCCTGTTTCAATTTTTGAAAAATTTCTTCCTCGTCATTTGGAAATTGTTTACGAAATCAACCATCGTTTCCTAGATAATCTTGCACGGAAATACCCCAATCAAATCGAAAAAGCGGTCCGAATGAGTTTGATCGAAGAAAAGCCGTCGCGGCAGGTGAGGATGGCGTATCTTTCTGTAATTGCTTCTCACTCCATTAACGGAGTGTCCGCTTTACATACAGAGCTTCTGGAAAAAAATCTAATGAAAGATTTTTATGAATTGTATCCAGAACGTTTTAATAATAAAACGAACGGTGTGACTCCAAGGCGATGGCTCATTCTCTGTAATCCGGGTTTAACCGATCTGATTAACTCCACCATTGGAATGAAATGGCACAAAAATTTGTATGAACTTCGTGCCTTAGAAAAATATGCGGAGAACCCGGAATTTTGCAAAAGATTTAGAGAAGTGAAGCTAAAAAATAAACAAAGGCTTGCGGATTATATTTTCAAACGGAACAAAATTTTGATTTCTCCGCAAAGTTTGTTTGATGTTCAAGTGAAACGATTACACGAATACAAGCGCCAGTTGTTAAACTTGCTCCATATTGTGATCTTGTATAATCGTCTCCGAAAAGACCCGGATTATGATATGGCACCCAGAACATTTATTTTTGGGGCTAAAGCCGCCCCGGGATATTTTATAGCGAAATTGATTATTAAGTTAATTAACGATGTTTCTGTGACGATTAATAAAGATATTGTTGCGGAAAATAAGCTGAAGGTAGTCTTCTTGGAAAACTACGATGTTTCTTTGGCTGAAATTGTGTTTCCTGGATCGGATTTAAGTGAGCAAATTTCTACGGCCGGATTTGAAGCTTCTGGTACGGGAAATATGAAGTTTGCTTTAAATGGAGCTTTGACTATTGGGACGTTAGATGGAGCCAATGTTGAGATTAAAGAGGAAGTTGGAGAAGAAAATATTTTTATTTTTGGTTTGACGGTTCAACAAGTAGAAGAGCTTAAACAATCCAAAAGTTATTCCCCAAAAAAGATTTATCAAGAATCTCCGGAAATTCAAGAGGCTTTGGATTTAATTTTTAGTAACTACTTTAATCCAACGGAACCAGAGCTTTATGAACCTATTCAGGATATGCTTTTTAGCAAAGGCGATTATTTTTTAAATTTAGCGGATCTCGAATCGTATGCTGAAGCTCAACTAAGAGTGGATCAACTTTATCGAAAACCGGAAGAATGGGCAAAAAAAGCTATTTTAAATGTGGCTCGATGTGGAAAATTTAGTACGGATCGGACGATTTTAGAATATGCGCAAGAAATTTGGAAAACGGACCCTATAAAAATTAACCTGAAGTAAAACAAATTGGATCGAATTTTATTTATTAAAGAGGGGCAACCCTCTTTTTTTATTGGGGAAAAAATCTGGAAAGAGAAAAGGAGGAACAAGTCCTCTTTTTTTTAGTAATTTTGAATTTTCTTAAACTAAGAAAATTCTCCTTCGAATGGTTTATATACGAATACGTCTTCGGTCACCTTTACCGCTATGTGAGCCGGCAGTGCCATCGTGTTCGTCGTCGTCGTCGTCCCCTTTACCCCCATCGTCATCTCCATCGTCATCATCGTCACCCCATTTCCATCGACAATCAGGTGGCGGAGGTGGTGGTGGCGGAGGTGGTGTAGGACTTGAAGGATGACCTCCTACGGGTCAAGCGTAGGCATCATCATTTTGAGAACTAAGAATTCCTAAACTTACCAAAGCATCGGTTGTCACCTTGCCAGCCAATAAAAAGATCAGTACAAAACCCCATAGAATATGTTTCACAATATCGCCTCCTTTCTCTACGTATCATTTATATAAAGAGAGAAAACCCTCTTTTAAAATTTAAGAAAAAGTCTAGAAAGAAAAAAGGAGGAACAATTCCTCCTTTTTTTAAGTGATTTCGAATTTTCTTAGACTAAGAAAATTCTCCTTCGAATGGTTTATATACGAATACGTCTTCGGTCACCTTTACCGCTATGTGAGCCGGCAGTGCCATCGTGTTCGTCATCGTCGTCATCACCATGACCATGATCATCGTCATCGCCATCGTCATCATCGTCACCGAACGGCGGAAAATCTGGTGGTGGTGGTTTTGGTGGCGGCGGTGGTGGTGGTGGAGTAGGATTCGAAGGATGACCTCCCACAGGTCAGGCGTAGGCATCATCATTTTGAGAACTAAGAATTCCTAAACTTACCAAAGCATCAGTCGCCATCTTGCCAGCCAATAAAAAGACGAGTACAAAACCCCATAAAATACGTTTCACTATATCACCTCCTTTCGGTACGTATATAATTTGGGAGTACAATCTCTAAGAGACAAAAGAGATCCTATCATATTTAATAAAATATCAAAGAACATCTTTCACAAAAAAAACCATTGGTCTTAAAAAAAGTTACACATTTTTAATTTTTATTTTTGAAAGAAAAGGTTTAATTTTAAAAAAATAAAAATTAATTTTTTTTAATTTTTATTTTTTTATATACGTTGACATTCAAAAATTGGTTTTTATAATTTATTTTGAAATAATATTTTACATATTTTTAATTCTGAAAACGTAGAATAATTTTTAGAGTAAATAGGTATTTTTTTGTGGTTAAAAAAAATACAAACGAGCAATTTTCTGGGATAAAAAGTTTAAAGTTGAAAAGGTATGGCAACGAAAAAAAAATTCTTTTTGATTGATGGCTCCACATTCGCTTATCGTATAAGGCACGAATTTATTAAACAACCGATTATAAATTCTAAGGGGATGAATACAACATTTTTATTAACATTTGTGCAGACACTCTTTACGATTTTAGAAGAGGAGAATCCTCACTATTTGGTTGCTATTTTTGATGCCACTTCTCCGACGTTTCGACATCAACTTCATCCAGAATATCGAACGACGTTAGAACAACTTCCTTTGGATATTTTACAACAAATGCCTTCCCTTTATAAGTTGTTAGAAGCCTTTAATATTCCTGTGATTATTCAGCAAGGGTATGAAGCGGATGATATTCTGAGTACCTATATTGAACAAGCAAATAAAATACCCGATCTGGAAACCTTTATTGTTTCCGGGGAAAAAAATGTAATGCAGTTGGTCAATCCTCGGGTTTTTTTATATCAAACAAAAGGGTTTTCTCATGAAATTTGGGGAGTCGAAAAAATTCAGGAAAAACTCTCTCTACGTCCTGATCAAATTGTAGATTTTTTGTCGTTGATGGGGGTTCCATCGGATCATATTCCGGGCGCGCCTGATATTGGAGAGCGATCTGCATTCTTTCTTTTGCAAGAATATGAAACTATCGAAAATGCGTTAGCCCATGCCAAAACGATAAAGCGAAAGAATATTCATGATAGTTTATTAAAGTATCGAGAGACAATTCTTCTCTCAAAACAATTGCTTTTATTGAAAAAAGAAGTTCCTCTTGAGTTAAAAATTACGGATTTGAAATTACGCCAAAAAAACGAGACCGCGCTGTTTCATTTTTTCCAACATTTTGAATTTTTTCAATATCTTTCAAAGTTATCTAAACAAAAACAGCAACAAAAACAAGATTTTCAACTGGTGTCTTCGCGTCAAGACTTAGATCGATTTTTGAAGCTGTTTCATGGAAAAAAGCGTTTTAGTTTTTATTTTTTAGAAACAGATAAGGGGCCGGAATCTGTATTGGGTGTAGCCATCGCATTTTCTTCTTCATTGGCGTACTATATTCCGTTAGAAACAGAAAATGATTGGGTAAGACTACAGCAACTAAAGCCTTTTTTTGAAGAGAACACTTTTGAAAAAAGTGGCTTTGATTTGAAAAATGCTTCTTATCTTCTTCAACACTCTCAAATTTCTCTAAAACCTCCTGTATTCGACATCTTGCTTGCAGGCGCATTACAAAATTCAGAGAAATCAAGTTATGATTTACGAAATCAAATTTTAAAACAACTTCATATTATTTTGGAATCTCCACATAACTTAAAAAATCGCTACCCACGTGGATATTTGACTCGTCGCCAAATGGAAATTGCTTGTGATTACGCCACCTGTATTTGGAATCTCACGGAATATCATCTTGAAGTCTTAAAGAAACAAAAGTTATTTGGTTACTTTGAAAATGTGGAACTGAAGTTGTCCTCGATGTTGTTTCCTGCAGAAAAAAGAGGTTTATTTTTAGACCGAGATGCTTGTCTTCCGCTATTACACGAGATTACTGAACTTTTGAAAGTTCAGGAGCAATTGATTTATCAAGAGCTAGGGAATTCATTCGATCTAACATCGGACGAAGAATTGAATCAGATTTTAATCTCAAAATTGCCCTCAAAAAGTGAACATCCAAAAGAGATAAAAACATTACAATGGAAGGATTTTCCTGAAAATGTAACGATTCAAGCTATTTTACGCTATCGTATTCTTTTAGATTTAAAAAAAATACTTACCTCTGTTTACTATGAGGCGTCTTCTTCCGAAAGACAGCGATATTCTTTTTCGTTTAATCAAATTGGAGAACCTTTTGGTCAGATTTTTACCTCTTCTCTTTTTCAACAATTAGCTTGGGAAACTCCAGAAAAAAGAAATTTACGCCAAATATTTATAGGGAGTACAGAGAATAACGTTTTACTTTCTATTAGATATATTGGCTTGGAATTCAGTTTATTTGCCTATTTCAGTAGAGATCCTTCGCTTCGAAATCTGGCGATGTGTCCTCAAGAGATCTCTCGTCGTTTATTAGAGTTGGTGACTTCTTCGTTGGGCAAAAAAAACTGCTCCCAAAAACAATTGATGGAGATATTTTTACGTTTCCTCTATAAACAAGAAAACAAAGAGCAAGAAAGTGATATCTTGAGCTTTTATCAAAGTCACTTTGAAAAGTTTCGAGTATGGCAAGAACATTTTTTTGAGCAGATACAACAAACCGGGGCGCTTACGACTTTATGTGGTCGAAACAAAGGCTTTCCAGAGTTACGTTCGTCTGTAAAAGAAGATGTTTCAAAGGCGAAATCGAAAGCGTTACAGTATTTAATTCAAGGAAGTATTTCCGAGATTTTAAAGATTGCAGTTGTTTCCAGTTTACAACGTTTAGAATTTGAAGCTTCTTCTATCCAATTTTTAATCAACGTCGAGCAAGAGATCCTTTTTGAAGTTCCTCAAGAAGAATTGGATTGGGTTTTAAATTGGCTTCCGAATGAATTAAAAACCGTCGTTATTTTAAATCACCCACTCTCAATTCTTTATGGGTACGGAAAAAGTTGGTTTATGGCTTATAAAGGACATCGCCTTGAAGAAGAAACCATATTTTTTTCTAAAAATGAGAGGATTGAAAAAAATGATCAAATTCAAATCGATTTAGAGAAAGAAATACCTCAAGGGGAAACCATTTGGTAAACTATTTAAATAATTGAAGTTATAAAAAAAAAGTAAAAAAGTAAAAAAAAAAGTAAAA
>CAZHAR010000078.1:0-23743 GCA_964530615.1 uncultured Planctomycetota bacterium
GAGTTTATGCGGATAGAACCCTTTATCGATTATCCTACCCACCTAAAACCATTCAATATTCTCTTTAGAGCAGTAGCGGTAACTTTCTTGAGCAATTTATTGTTTTTCATTCAAAATATCAGGATAATTTCTTTTCTCGATTTTTCCACTATATTTCGCCCGCAATAGGCTTCTAGAAAGAGGGATTTCGATGTCTGCACTGAGTCCTGCCGATTCTCCCAAAACAACTGAGCCAAAAACACCTGAATCAAAATTTCAATGGACAACCCTTGTCCCTTGGTTTTTTTTAATCGCTTTGATTGTTTTTGTGGTGATCAAAAAACAATCGTCTGCAACCACTAATTCCGAGTTAAACCCGCCTACTCGTGTGGAACCTGAGTATCCGGCGTTACAAAAGGAATACTCCTCACTTTTGATCTTTTATCTTAAAAAATCGGCGACTCCTGATCCGTTAGGAGAAATGATGGCGGCACAACTGACCTCAGCACTCTCGGAAGTACCCGGGTTGATCCCGAATCGTCGCTCTCCAGAATTTTTTCGGATGTTGAATCGTTTGACCGATCATCAAAAATTGAAGCCAGCACTCACGCAAGTTCGAAAATTTATAGAATTTGAAAATGTTCTTTATCTCACCTTAAGCGCCAACAATGATTTATTCACCTTTTCTGGAGAATTGCATTCCCGTGACGGAAAAGTGACTCTTCTTGAAGCTACTGGAAAAAATAATCCGGTGGAACTGATTCTTTCGCTAGGAAACGAAGTTACAAAATTTTTTGGGCTTGGAGCGATTTCTTGGAACTTACCCAAAATTCTTGAAGAAGATTCGGCACGCCAGTTCTACGGTTTGAGCCAACATTATTGGTCCTTGCGAAATGTTTCCAAGGCCTACCAAGAAGCAGAAAAATTGCTAAAAACCTATCCAGAGGAGCCTTTTGCTCTTTTAACAATGGCGGAAATCGAACTGGCTCAAAAGCGGAAAAAGCTCGCGCTAGAGCGAGTAGAAAAAGTGTTACAAAAAAACCCTCAAGAACAGCAAGCACTTCTGATCGCAGGCAAGATCTATTATGAAGAATCGATGCGTAAAGGAATTGAAAAACAAGCGCGCGAGGAGTATTGGAAAAAAGCGGAAGAGGCTTTATTACAAGCGTTAAAAAGGAATCCTAACTTATGGGAAGCTTACGAGAAAATGGGAAAGTTGTTGTATGCTCAAAAATGGGAGGAACTTGCCTTTCAAGCGAACTATCGGGCCTTGCAAATTCACCCATCAATTGACTTAGCGTGGTACTGTTCTGAATATTTAGCGTTTTCTGAACGTATTCAAGAGGCGATTACTTGCTATCGAAAATTGATCGAAAAAATTCCAGAGAGTTCGGAAGCGTATCTTCGCTTAGGCTATTTTTTGGCGCGTCTGGATGTTTTTGAAGAGGCCCATCAACAAATGGAAAAGGCGCTTCAAATGGGATCCGCCCCCGAGCGTGTTTCTCACTACCAGTCGTTTGTTTATTTTTTCGAGAATGAAACCGAAAAATCGATTAATGCTCTGAAAAAAGCGCTTCAGCAAAACCCGCGTTATAATGCTCCGAATCTGACCCTTGGCTATATTTATAAAAATTTTTCGAATGATCCAGAAAATGCGTATCAGTATCTGAAAGCTTATAAAGAGGGCGGCGGAAAGGAAGCGAATCTAGAACCTTGGCTACAAGAATTAACAACCCAAATTCAAGAAAAAAAATCAGAAATCTCTCAGGATAAAAAATAATATGTCTAGAGCTTTAAAAATACACCTTTTCGCATTTCTTTTTTTTCTGCTGTCCCCCCATATTCTCTACCAATTTTTATTCACGACTCCAATAGGGAACGATTTTCTGATTATTCAACCCTATCCCTTGTTACGGTTTTTGGCCTATCTTCAGGAAGACTGTTTTATTTTATGGAACCCGGGTCTTTTTGGAGGGATAAGTGAATCCTGTTTTTGGGCGATAAATCAGGTTTTATTTCCAATCACCTGTCTCTATTCCTTATTTTTAGCGGCTTACGAAGGACAGATCCTTTTCCTCTTTCTCCATTTCAAACTTTTTGCGATGGGGCTTGGGGGCTATTTTGCCTTTCTTTTTTTTGCAGAAGTGTCTCGCTCTTGGATTGCGGCTGGAATGGGCGGACTTATTTTTATCTTCAACTTTCGAATGCTGGATAACTTGAGATATGGCGTTTCTGTAGAAATACTTGTCTTATTGCCGCTGGTGTTATGGCTCCTCGAACGAATGATTCAACGGGGAAGTCCTGTATATGCTTCTTTCTATGCCTTTGTGCTAGGATCGATATTTCTTGCAGGACATCCTCAACATGGGATTTATAACGTTTTATTGATTACCGCTTATTTTTTCTTCCGCGAACTTTTTTTCAAAACACCAACGATTCCAATATCTACTTATTTAAAAACAAGACGCAACGTATGGCTCTTGTTTGGAGGATTCAGCTTTTTTGCGTTTTGCTTGGCAAGTCCCCTATTGTTAACGGTTCGCAATGATGTTTTTCCTTTTCTTTATCAAAGAACTCTCGGAAATTTTACGGATACCCACAAAATGGGGGGCACTTCGCTTTTGATGAACTTCTGCTTTCCGTGGTTAGCGGATGTTCATTCCGGTTTTTATAGTGCAATGGGAACGACCTTATTGATGCTGTTTGCTTGTGTTGCCCTTTACAAAGAGAAACTGCCTCGAGACACACGCTATTTTTTAATTTTTTTCCTGAGCTTCTTTGTGTTTGCACTCCTCTATTCTTTAGGCTCTAGTGCCTATGTTTCCACGCTCACACAAATACTTGTCCCTCCTTTAAAATTTACAAGGGCTCATGGTCGTATTATGGGAGCCGGAGTTTTCTGTCTATCGGGAATTGTGGTGTTTTTTATACAATGGCTAGAATCTGCTTTAACGCAACACCAAAAACCGTCCTTTTCTTTTTTTAAACTAGGGATCTCTTTTTTTTGCGGAACCCTTTTTTTTTGTATTCTATTTTTAAGCGTGGCACTCATTGGATGTTTCTACTGGAATATTTACGATATTCTTTATCTGGAAACACTTCCCGAGATTGCGACACGGTTTTTGATGATTCTTCCTTTAATTTTTGATGAGTATACTCCGGTTTTTATCGCAATTGACCCTCAAATGATTTTGATTCAATTTGTGGCATTTGTTGTTTTTACGGGATTAACCATTGCTCTCTTACAAAAAATTCTTTCTGAAAATCCAAAAATCCGTTTACTCAGCTACGCGGGTTTAACATTATTACTCTTGATTGAAACCAGCTTTTATCATCGAAAAGGGACCTGGATACTCCCGAAATATCCGCGATTTATGTCCAGCACGGAATTTTTGGGACTTGATACATATCACAACCGAATTCACCCTTCTCATCTTTTTTTCTATGAGCCCGGTTTATCTTCTGTTTTTTGGAGTGAGGGAGAGGTTAATTTTAACGTGCCTCATTCTCTTTTGGATTTTATAGATTGTGGAGGAGATTCCGCAACCACACTTTATGAAGATTTAAAGGAAGGAAAACTTTTTGTGCCTCAGGAATATCAGATTGTTTCTGAGATGAAAACGGCGTTAGCGGGAAAAGAGTTAAGAAAATGTTGTGTAATTGAAGCTACCGAGGCAGAACGAACCCATCTCAAAGAATTTTTTAAAGAAGTATCGCCTTCTGAATCGGTTCAAAACTCGGACTGGAGCTATCGCTCTTTGCAGACTACCGAAAAAGTAACGCTTCAAGTGATCCACTATACTCCAAACGAGATTCGTTTTCGGGTTCAAACACAGGCCCCGATTGTGGTTAATTATCTGGATCTCTACCACCCCAATTTTATCGCGGAAATCGATGGGAACGAAACCCAAGTACTCAAAACCTATGGAACTTTTAAAGGGGTTTTAGTTCCGCCCGGAGAGCATGTGGTTTTGATCCAATATTATCCCAAAGTATTTTTCTATTCGGTTCGTGTGGCGCTTCTTTCAACGGCATTTCTTTTTTTAATTTTATTTTTTTCGCTATTGAAGTCCGTTTTGCCAAGGAATAAACGTTTTTTTGGGATCCTCCTTTTGGTGTTATTCAGTTTTATTTTGGCGGTACTAGGAGTTTATGCGGATAGAACCCTTTATCGATTATCCTACCCACCTAAAACCATTCAGTATTCTCATTAGGAGCTTTTATTTATATACGCCGGTTCATTTGATATCCTAAAAAGTGTCGTTTGGACGGATATACTTTTAAGGAGAATTCAAAAAAACAAATCATTTTAAGTTTTTATCTAAAATTCTAAAAGAGAATGGGTTATGGTCACTAAAAATCAAGCAGTCGTTTATGACGAAGATAAAATCAAAACATTAAGTTCTTTAGAGCATATTCGAACCCGCACCGGAATGTATATTGGGCGACTTGGGGATGGATCCCACGCCGATGACGGAATCTATGTTCTTTTAAAAGAAGTGATTGATAACGCCGTTGACGAATTTATTATGGGATTCGGGAAAGAAGTTCGTATTGAGATCCAAAATCAAACCGTTCGTATTCGAGATTATGGGCGCGGAATTCCATTGGGGAAGGTCGTCGAATGCGTCTCTAAAATTAATACCGGTGCCAAGTATAATGATGAGGTTTTTCAATTTTCTGTGGGATTAAACGGGGTCGGAACCAAAGCGGTAAACGCCCTTTCTAAAAAATTTTTGGTGACTTCACATCGTGAAGGTCACAAAGTCACCGCGATTTTCCAGCAAGGGAAGCTTCAAGAAGAGCGAAAAGAGAAAACTACTGAGCCCAATGGAACCTTTGTGGAATTTACTCCAGACGAAGAGATTTTTGCGAAATATCAATTTAAAGACGAGCTGATCCGTCAGCGTCTGAAATATTATGCCTATTTAAATAATGGACTGAAATTAGGGTACAACGGAGAAACGTTTACTTCTGAATTCGGGTTAAAAGATTTGCTTGCAGAAGAAGTGTCCGGGCAGAATCTCTATAATATTATTCACTATCGTGGCCCCCATCTAGAATTTGCGTTTACCCATACCAATAATTACGGCGAAACGTTATTTTCTTTTGTTAACGGTCAGTATACCAATGAGGGAGGAACTCACTTAAGTGCCTTCAAGGAAGGGATCACCAAAGCGGTGAACACCTATTCCAAACGTTCTTTTCAAGGAAAAGATGTTCATGATGGAATCGTCGGCACAGTCGCGATCAAACTTAAAGATCCGATCTTTGAATCCCAAACGAAAAACAAGCTCGGAAATACCGATATTAAAGGATCAATTGTTAGCGAAATCAAAGCCGCCCTTGAGAAAGAACTTTATAAAGATCAAGAACTTGCGGCTAAATTGTTAGAAAAGATTCGTTTTAACGAATCTTTACGAAAAGAATTACAAAACGTTACCAAAGAAGCGAGAGACAAAGCGAAAAAGACCTCGATTAAAGTCCCCCACTTAAAAGATTGTAAATATCATTTGAATCAGAGGCAAAAAGAAGGGGAGCAAAGCATGATTTTCCTGACCGAAGGACAATCCGCTAGTGGAAGCCTCATCACTTGTCGTGATCCTTTAACCCAAGCGGTTTTTGCGCTTAAGGGAAAACCACTTAATTGCTTTAATTTAAAGCGGGAAGAAATCTATAAAAATGAAGAACTCTATAATATTATGAAAGCGCTCAGCATTGAAAACGGAATTGAAGATTTACGTTATAACAAAATTATTTTAGCGACCGATGCGGATGTAGATGGTCTTCATATTCGTAACTTGTTATTAACCTTCTTTATTCATTATTTTTCGGAACTGGTCACGCAGGGTCATGTATTTATCCTCGAAACCCCTCTCTTTAAAGTGCGTAACAAATTGCAAACCATTTACTGTTTTGATGAAAAGGAAAAATTGTCTGCGATCGAGAAACTAAAACGCGATATCGAAATCACCCGATTTAAAGGATTAGGAGAATTTAATCCAAAAGAATTTGGTTATTTTATTGGCAAGAAAATACGAATTATCCAAGTCGGGGTTCAACATATAAAAGAAGCGTATCAAACCTTAGAATTTTTTATGGGGAAAAATACGCCAGAACGCAGGGAATTCATTATGGAACATCTCGTTTAAGGTTACTATGTCTCTAATTTCTTTTTTGGTTTTGGTTGGACAATGCGCTGTTGCGTTATTTTTTCTTTGTAACGTTTTCTTTATTACACACACGCTTTCTTTCAAAATTTTAAAAAAATCGCCTCTCTGGATTCACTATAGTGCTGCTTTAGTTCTTGGGCTATGGGGAGCCACTGCCCTTTTTCATTTATTAAGAGCGTTTTCTCTTTTTCATTGGTTTCCGGCCCTAATTTTAATCAGCATTGCTTCTTTTCTTTTACAAAAAACAGGAACCTCCTTGACTCTGTGGATTCAAGGACTCGCAAAAGAGTGGCGCCTTTTGCAAAAATTACATCGCTTTCTCCAAAAAAGATCGGGGCGCTGGATCTATTTTTTCTTAAAAATATCCATACTTCTATTACTTCTTCGAGTGGCTATTCTTCCTCCTTTAGGATGGGATGGACAAACGTTCCATTTAGTCAAAGCAGGAATGTGGGTTCAAAATGGGGGAAATATTACTCTTGAAGCTCCCGGAGGTTGGAGTTTTCACCGTTTTCGTCTTAGTGGTGGGGAAGTTTTTTCTGCTTGGGCAATGCTATTTTTTCATCGAGATCTTTTAGTCGGGATATCTGAATTTCTGGAATGGCTCTGTTTAGGAATGACATTTTTTGCCTTAGGTAAAGAAATGGGGCTAAGTTTCCGTTATAGTTTTTTAGCTTCTTCTTATTTACTTTCTATTCCTATTATTTTTCTGGCCGTGGGAAGTGGATATATTGAACTTCTCCTGAATTTAAGTTTGACTTTAGCTTTTTTGTTTTTGATTCGCTTTCTACGAAAAAAATCGGGTGGATGTCTCCTGTTAAGTTTTATGGCTTTTGGAGTTGCCTTAGGAGTGCAGTTGACTTCCTGGCCCTTATTTTTCTTCTTTCTTGTTTTTTTGACTCCGTTTCTCTGGCGGTGTCATTCTTCCGTTTTGAGATATTATTTCCTTTTAGGGTTATTTTTTTCCAGTCTGGTGATTCTTCCCTGGAATTTTACACTCTGGAAAGAAACAGGTTATCCTTTTGGACATATCGATTTTAAATTAGGGCCACTGAAATTAGGCGAAGGAACCCCTGAATTACAATGGGCGCTCTCTTTTCCTGGTTTACTGGCTTATGATATTCGTGCCGAGATTTATACCTTCTTGACATTTTTTCGCTTTCCGTATCAACTGGATCTCAATAGCTATGCTACTTTAAGTCCATTTACGTTGTTCCCGCTTTTGTTTTTTGCGCTGGTTCTTCTACGTGCAACCCCGCTTGGAAAGAACCTCTTTTTTTTAGGCGGGATCTTTTTTTTGGCTCTGCTTCTGGGAAATGTCTGGTTTGTGAATGCGTGCATTGTTTCTTATTCCAACCATAAAACTCCTCTGGACTCGCTTTTTTTTTATCTCTCCGTTGGAATTTTTGATCTGCTTTGTCTTTTATTTTTAGGCTATCTCCTTAAAAAACGAGATTTTTTTATCCACTCTCGGCTTGATCGTTCTGTGCTTTTTTTTTTTACAGGAGTTGCGATTTTGATAATAGCGATGTTTTATCATCCGCAATTTGCTTCGCGTCGCCTTTTTTGGGGCGGAAACTGTACGCGTTTTCTTTTTCCACTAATCGGGCCTGCTCTTTTGATCAGTCTGAGTTGGTGCAACAGACAGTTAATTCCTGCCATTCTGTATCAGAGCCTTCTTTGGATGGGAGTTTGTTGTCATTTTATCCAATGCGCCTTTTATGGTTGGGCGACTTTTGAATTTCTGGTGATTCCTAGTCTGCTTGTTCTTTTTTTTGTTTTGGGTTTTTTATTCAAAAGAGCGAAGAGGCTCCATTCTGTTAAATCCTGTCTTGTCCTG
The DNA here is from genome assembly GCA_964530615.1 of uncultured Planctomycetota bacterium. GTDB lineage: Bacteria > Planctomycetota > JBBTDB01 > JBBTDB01 > JBBTDB01 > JBBTDB01. The sequence goes on from CAZHAR010000078.1 coordinate 7,993, forward strand.
TTCCTTCTCTTTTGGCTCTTGGGTCTTCCCCTTTTGGAGACCTATCGCAATCAAATTCGCCACAAAGCTTTGACACAGAGTAGCATTTATCAATTTGTTCCTACGCACTGGATACCTGCCGTTTCTGTCGTAGATCAAACGTCGCAGCCTTTAAACATCGCGGTCACTTCCGGACCTCATAAATTTGCAGATCATTGGTTTATGTATTTCTTTTTAGGACACGAACTTCAAAATCGCTTGTTTTATATTCCCATTACATTTACAAGGCAAATTGTTCCACTTCATCCTTCCTTCTTTGACAAACGATTTGGAAATTTTTTGTCTTGGTTTCAACGAATTCGAGATCAAAAGATCGATTATGTAATGAGTTTCGATCCGTGTTCCATAGAATTAGAATGGATGAGGGAACACCCTGAATCTTTTGAGTTTGTCGTTGGAGAGCCATTGATTTTTGGACTCTATCGCATAAAGTCAAATTAATATTGAGAACGGACAGGTTTTTATGATTTATTTAGGAATTTTTCTAATCGCGTTTGCTTCTCTCGCTTTAGAAGTGACGCTTGTTCGTCTTTTAAGTGTGACGACTTGGTACCATCTCGCTTTTTTCGCGATATCCACTGCAATGCTAGGTATGACTGCCGGAGCCACCCAAGTCTACCTTTCTCAAAAAATATTTACCGCAGAAAACCTCTCGAAAAAAATGTACTCGTACTCTCTTCGATTCGCCTGGAGCATTCCGTTCACCATTATTACGCTCTGTCTACTACCGGTGGCTCTTTATCCCAGCGTAATGAGCTTTTTTGCCCTCATCCTCGCGACTCTAGCCTGCGCGCTTCCTTTCTTTTTTGCAGGGATAGTGATTTGTGTGGTTCTGACGAAATATGAAGCGTTTCCGATTGGTAAACTCTATGCTAGTGACTTGTTAGGAGCATCTTTAGGGTGTTTATTCGTTCTCGGAGGGCTAGAAGCCTACGATGTTCCAAGTTTTGCCTTATTTTGTAGCAGTATCGCTAGTTTAGCGGCGTTTTGTTTTGCCCGTCAGGATTCCTCGCTCCCCCAACAACGGTTGAGCCTGACTTGCTTCCTTTTATTTGTGATCCTAGCCTGTGCAAACTCCCTTACTTCCTATGGTATTCGTCCGGTGGTTGTGAAAGGAAAAAGAATTGAACCCGCTTCTACTTATTACCTCGAACGCTGGAACTCTTTTTCCCGAATTACTGTTTACGAACCGGATTTTTACCCACCTCATTACTGGGGAGCAAGCCCCTTAGCCCCAAAAACCTCTATTGTGCAATATAGAATAACGATTGATGGAGACGCAGGAACTTATTTAAGAGGTTTTAAGAAAAAAGAAGACATCGAGCATCTTCGTTATGATGTCACGAATGTCGGTTATTATTTGGGACGAAAGGGAAAAGCTTGTATTATCGGGGTTGGGGGAGGAAGAGATATTCAAAGTGCGATTTTGTTTGAGCAACCTTCAATCACAGGAGTGGAACTGAATCCGATTTTTGTGGATTTATTACAAAATGAATTTCGAGACTTTGCCGGAATTGCCAATCGTCCCGAGGTAACGCTAGTTAAAGCCGACGCGAGAAGTTATTTATCCGCAAGTTCTGAAAAATTTTCAACGATTCAGATGTCGCTAATCGATACCTGGGCGGCGACCGGAGCTGGAGCTTTTTCTCTTTCTGAAAACTCTTTATATACCGTAGAAGCCTGGAACCTCTTTATGAACCGTTTGGACGATAACGGGCTTTTTATGATTTCTCGCTGGCACAACCCCAAAATGATTGGAGAAACCGGACGTGTCCTCACGACTGCGATTGCGATGTTATTTGAACGTGGTGTTTCTGATCCTTCTCAGCATATTGCGCTTATTACCTCTAAAAAGATTTCTACACTCTTGATCAGCCAAAAACCTTTTTCGGAAACAGATCTTCAAAAAATTTCTTCCGTTTGTCAGGAACTCCAATTTCAAACGACATTAATTCCAAACGGACCTCCTCCGGATCCACTATTTAGAGCCATAATGGCAACTAAAACCTTACCTGAACTTGAAACAGCCATTTCTAACGAAATACTAAATTTGTTTCCAGCGAGAGATGAAAGCCCTTATTTTTTCAATATGTTACGTCTTCATAAAATACTAAATACTTCTTTTGTTTTAGAAGGGGTGATTCAAGGAAACACCATTGCTACCTTTACTTTGATCCTGTTATTGTTCATTCTGTGTTTGATAGCAATTATCACCATTGTAATTCCGCTAGCATTGCGGAAACGTTTAGGAATGAGCACAAACTCGTCATCAAAGGTTCTCTTTTCTGGAGCCCTTTATTTTAGCTTGATTGGTTGTGGCTTTATGCTCACTGAAATCGCTCTAATTCAGCGCTTAACCGTCCTTTTGAGTCATCCCTTATATGCTTTGGGAATTTTGCTATTTACTCTCATTGCCAGCACTGGAATCGGCAGTTTTGTGAGCGAAAAATTGCCTTTAACTCGTTCGCCATGGCTCTACTTATATCCTTTAGTCACCGCGAGCGCGCTCATTGGATTAAACTTTTTGCTCAAGTATCTGGTGGCAACGATGATTGCCGCGCCTATTCCTTCTCGCATTTTTATGGCCGTTGCCGTTATCTCGCCTATGGGTTTGCTTTTGGGGCTGTTTTTTCCAACAGGGATGAAGCTCGTCAAAATTACTTCTTCTGGAGAAACTCCCTGGTATTGGGCGCTCAACGGTATTTTTGGAGTGCTTTGTTCCGCACTTGGAGTTTTAATCTCGATTTATGTGGGGATCTCGACCAATTTTTATATTGCCGCTTGTTGTTATCTTCTCATTATTCCGGCTCAAATAGGTCTTACTGAAAAGGGCGTATACAATCATTAGTGTCAACTTAAGCCGTAACTCTTTATCTCTATTGTCATTGCGAACGCTAGTGAAGCAATCTCCTGAAAGCGATACCGTTGCGGAGATTGCTTCTTCGGCTTGAGCCTCATCGCAATGACAGAAAAAAAAGCTTCATTCCTTTTTATTGTTTAAGCTTTTGGACGATTTTGGGCTTGCATCTTGGCTTTCAATTGTTCTTGTTGTTGTTGTTGAGAGCGAAGTGTATCTAAACGAGGATCTCCTTGAGTTCCGGGACCTGCTTTATGAAGAGGTTTCGCAGGGATGGGTTGCTGGCGAGAAGAAGGAGCGGGCTTTTGTTGGACCTCTGCTTGGACAAAAGGAGCATATTTATAGGTAAATTTGGAAGTGACGCGCATATAGCCTAACAACAGTAATGATAAGCAGATAAAAAAAGTGAGATAATATTGTAGCGAATTTTTAGGAATATGGGTGGTATAGTATTGAACATATTGAGATTGATCCGCTTTTAAATATTGTTTAACCACCCAGTTTGTGGATTCAAATTGGGTCAATATTTCCGGAGGTTCTTCATAAAAAAGTTCGCCAGTCACCATCAGCATCAATCCCACACAGCCCAGAAAAGCAATCATTGCACCGCCCTTTGCTTCGCTCAAAAAACGAGAAAAAGAATAAAGCGCAGTATATCCTAGCGTCCCTAAAAAAAGGACAGCCAAGCTTAATTTTAATAAAATTTGAAAAAGGGCTTCATCGAGCGGAATATTTAACAACATAACAGTCTCCTAACTCATTAGTGATTCGTGATTCGGGAGAATTTTTTCTAAAAATAATTTCAAAAAAATTATAAATTGTCCCTGAAAAATGTAAATCGTTTTCTTTTTCGGGCGTTTGCCTCTTGTTCTCATTGTCCTTTATTTTATAATAAGACCTTTTCTTAAACAGAAAAAATCTGATATTAGCTCTATTGTACAAGAAAACCTCTAGAAAAATCTAGTTTTCTTTAAATTTTTTAAATCCTTATTTCATTTTTGGCTTATTCTGGCTTATGGAGAAGAGAATGGCAGAATCGACTCAATCTAAGACTCCGCCAATGTCAGTCACTTCGACGACTGCGAATTCTGAAAACAAAGAAGAAATCTTAATCGTAGCGGAAAGTTTGTTAGAACAATATCGCGTTCAAATTTTAGTGGGCACAGTGCTTGTGGTCGCTATTATTGTCGCCTATTTTTCGTATACTCAGAATTTAAAAGATCGCACGGATAAAGCGTGGGAAAATTTTTCTCAGATTATCGAAAATGATAATCTGGAAGCGGTTACGAATGATCTCGAAAAAATGCTTGAGATCGACGCTTTAGGAACCGAAGCAGAACCTTGGGTGATGTGGCAATTAGCGCATACTTATGTGACTCTAAACAAGTTTCATGAAGCAAAAGAAAAACTTCTTGCCTTGAGATCTCGCTATCCAAAACATTATCTTAATCAGAAACGCGAAGTAACCGCGTTAGAAGATTCTACCCCTATCGCTAAATCTCTTGCGGCAATCGAAGTAGAAATTGGTTTCTGGAAAGATTGGAAGAATCCAGAAAAAAAGAATAATCCTCAAGCAGAGCTTTTTACTTCCAAAGGAACCTTACGTTTTGAACTTTATGAAAGCCATAGTCCGAATGTAGTAAAAATGTTTGTTCATCTGGCAGAAACCGGATTTTATGACAATATGAAATTTCGTGACGCTTTTAATAACCGCGTTCATTGTGGTTCGTTAATGTCCGATGGAAAAGGAAATGCTGGCTATGTTCTTCAGAAAGAATTTTCTGATGAACCCCATGACGATGCGGGTGCACTTGCGATGGAAACTTTGATGGAACGCGATGAAATCGATGGTAAGTTTTATTTTACTACCGCAAAAATGTCTACGACAGACTCGAAGCTAGAAGATCAACAAAATGTGGTGTTTGGTCGTCTTTTACAAGAAGATCAGACGAAATTAAACTACTTCGTTTCCCCAACACGACTGGAAAAGCTAAAGCAACAAGCAGAATTCAAAAAATTGGCTGAGGCTCCTACCGAAGAAGCTAAAAAAGAGGCTGGTCGCAAGCAACAGGAACAAATTATGGAAGCACTGGCTTCTTTTGGATTCAAAGTGTATTGGACCCAAAGCGAATTTGAGTCTGAGTTGAACAAGAAGTTTACAGAGAATGAGATTTCGATTCCTAAAGAGTTATTTCAAGGAATTGTAACCTCGCTTTCGGACCCCATTTTAGGTTCTTTTAATAATGGAGATATTTTGTTCAAAGTCACTATTTTCAATAAACGTCCAGAAACCGTTTATGTCCCGAAAGAAGCTCAAGGAATTCAAAAATAATAGATGTCCCCCTATCTCGTATTTCTTTTTTTCGGGATATGTTATGCTCAAGAATTTCAAGGGTCTTGCAGTGGAATCTCTGGCGGAGAAATTTACGCCAGAGAAGGCGTTCCTTGTCCTATTCTTATTTCTCTTGAACAGACCCAAGGAGAGCGACAAATTTTAATTTCGCTCTCTGATATTCAGGGCGATAATCTGGTAGTTCAAAAAAAAATCTCTCTTGTCGGAGCCTCCAAAAAACGCTTCGTTCTCCATTTCACCCCATTTTCCTTACCCACTCAATTCAAAGTTCGTATTCAACCTCCTGATTTACCCCCAATCGAACAAGAATTAAATATCAAAGATATTTTCCCTGCAAAAACACCTTATTATCTTTGTTATTCAAACCGTCCTCATCTATTTCAATTCTTTAATAAATCTCTTCTCCCTCCACTCGTCACAGAGGAAGTTTCTCTGTCAGAATGGCTCCCGCTCTATTGTCAATCCGCAAAATTTTTGCTCTCCCAAGCCGAAGGATATGAACACGCGCAGGGAATTATTTTTGAAGATACACAAGAACGTTTTTTGATCGGCACCCAAAGAGAAGCACTTAAAGATTGGATCTTTCGTGGAGGGCATTTGATTTATTGCCTTACCGATACGCCGGGAAGCGAAAGTAACAGTTTTTTGACCGAACTCACTCACTGGAAAATCGGAGAGATCCAAAAACTGGAAGCGTTAAACGATTTAAAATTTTTTCAAAATTTGGAGCCGGGTCCTGTTTTTTGTCGTGTCGTTTCTGGGCATCGAATTCAAGATATTCAACTCACCACACAAACCCACCCAATTCTTTTAAGTCGACCCATTGGCGCGGGGCAAGTGACTCTTTTGGCGTTAGATATCGGTCGCCCTCCTTTAAAAGAGTGGAAAGATCGAGAAAAGTTAGTTCAACAAATCGCGCTTCTCCATAAACCCTTTTTTTTGCCAGGAGAGGCTCATTTTCAGCAATTCCTCGAAAATAGTTTGTCAAAAATTTCTGATGCGGGGCAGGTCCATTTTCTTTTCTTTTATTTATGTCTTTTGTTAGTGGGAACGGGGCCGGTTACTTTTTTTGGAGTCAAACGCTGGATAAAACGCTGGTATCTAGTGCTCCCAACGATTTTACTCCTTTTGGCTGGAATGGCTTATTTGAGTCAACTCCGATGGAAAAGAACTCCGGAAACACAAGTACAAATTGATCTTTCTTACTATTGGGAAAAAGAAGGAATTCGACGTTCCTATTTCAGCCTTTTTTCTTTTGAACGCCGTCTTCTTTCTTTTTCGTGGGATCTAGAAAAAAATGGAGTTCCGAATTATTGGAGAACGATTTCAGAAAAAGATTCACCCCCAACCACTTCGATGCCTTCTTCAGGAATTTTATGGCAAGACGATTCGCCTCAATTTCAGGATATTCCGATCAATTCCTGGAATTGGTGCTATTTTCAATCAGCGCAACTCCTTCAGGCATCCAAAGCTCCCATTTCTTATAGTATTCGATGGGAAAACGATAAAATGACGGGACACCTAATCAATCATACCGATTTACGATTTGAATGTCTTTTGGTGATTCGGGAATCTCCATTAAATCAATTTTTAACTGGAAATCACGCCAAATACCCACCCTGGATCGCGACTTTAAATGCATTAGAACCTCATGCGGTACTTGCATTTCGAGAAATTCCTCTATCCATAAGCGTTTCGACAGATTGGGATAGCACTCTTTCCCAAATTGGCGCTTCTCCTTATTCTTGGGAAACACATCATTTTTTTGAAACACTCCCATTAAAACGAGGGAAAACCCTCATTGTTGGAGTCAGTGTTCAAGAAAAATCTTCTTCCAAACATCATTATTCTTATGTTTTCATGGAAGGAGCGGACTGATGCTGGACGTTCAAGATTTGAGCATTTTTTCGCAAGGGCGATGGTTCCTTAAAAATCAAAGTTTTCATCTTAATTCCGAAGAAATTGTCGGAATCTTCGGTAGCCCTCATTCCGGAAAATCGCTTTTATTGCGAACACTTTTAGGATTAGCTCCGGCTCGAACTGGACAAATCTACTTTCAAAAATCGCCCCTTAGTCCAGAAAGTCGACGAAAAATAGGATATCTTCCTCAATATTGGGGATTCCCTCCGGAAATGACGGTCGAAGAATTTCTTGCTACACAGGCATTTTTGTTTCAAATCGAACCGCTCGAAAAAACGTTAGTGCCTATCTTAGAATTACTTGATCTAACGAAACAACGGCATCTTCCCTTGAAATTATTGGAATCGCGAAAAAAGATTTGGGTTGGTATTGCTCGAATGTTATTAACACAGCCAGAGCTTCTTATTCTAGATGAACCCTTTCTTGCTCTCGAAGAATCTAAAAAAAAAGAATTTCGCGCAGTGCTTCAAGAAATGACACAAATGCGACATACTGTTCTCTTAACTTCAACACGCCTTTCCGACTTAACTCCAATTTGTCATCGAGTTCTATTTTTATTGGAGGGCGAGTTTCTCTCTAAAGAAAAAATTCGTTTGTTTCGTCCACTTCTAGAAAAAACCTATATTCTTTTACGCCCCCATCCTCAAAAAATTAAACCCTTTATGTCTTTATTGACAAATTATTCATCACTCCAGAAAATTTACCAGTTAGGAGAGGATTGGATTGTGGGTGTTTCGGAACCCTTTGGAACCGCACAGAAAGAGCTGAAAATCTATTTAGGAGAAACAATTCTAGGGATGGAGAAATGGGATCGCTCTCTTGAAAATATTTTAGCCGAACTCCAGCAAGCGACTTTATTTCGTTTTGAAATCACTGCGAATGCCATCCGAGAAATTTATGCTTATTTGAAAAATGAACCTGTATTAAAAGAACTTCACCTTCAAGAAGAAGTCTTAACGGGCGCGATTTCTGGATATGAAGGACGAGAAACGCTTGAAGACAGCCTTTATTTTCAAGGATTTACTTCTTTTCAAATTCGATGGAGTGTCTTTGATGCCTATTATTTTGAAAACCGGACTACGAACCTTTGCTCTTGACCCAAAGACGTATCGTTGGAGTCTACTGCATCTAACGTTCTTAAGCATTTTTTTGTTTGTGCTTTTCTATAATGAACATCAGCGGCTTTTTCAGAGAATTTCATGGGGATCTCGCTCTTCTAAGTTGTTTTCAACAGAATTAATGATCATTGGAAGATCCTTGCCAGAAAAATTATTTATGGGTTTAGTAGGCGCAGAAGCAATCCTTCTTTTATTTTTTATTGGGATTTTTTTTAGAAATTATTTCCAACGACTTGCCCTACAGGGAACTCTTGAATGGCTTTGTGCGAGCCCGTATTCCTTAAAAAAAATTCTTCACATTTCGAGAATAGAGTGTTCTCTGTGTTTGATTTATTTTCTTTTGCCGACTTTGCCTCTTTATACGATTTGCTTTATTTTAGGGCTCCCCTGGAGCCGATTATTATTCTGGGGTTTTTTGTTTCTCTTTTGTACCAGTTTTTTTTCTCTAGAAGCTTCAATTTATCTTGCTCTTCAACAAAAAACGCCTGTGGTTTTTTATCGAAATCTGTTTGTTTTTTCTATTTTCTGGTGGCTCTGTAGTTTTTTTCTAGCAACGCTTTATCCCTATTTTTCCTTTTATGCAATTGCAAGTGTTGGACCTTTTTTGGGAGGATTCTACTTTCTTAAGGCTCAATCTGCGGAAAGGATTTTATTATGGATCCAATAAAAGCCACTATCCCTGTACGAGTGCGGTATGGAGAAACAGACCAAATGGGAATTGTTCATCATATTCATTATCTTAATTATTTTGAAGTCGCGCGTACCGAACTTTTAAGACAATGCGGATTTTCCTATAAAAAAATTGAAGAAGTCGGCTTTTTATTAGTCGTGACCGAAGCTTATTGTAAATATCTTAAACCCGCCCACTATGATGATGACCTCCAAATCGAAATCTGGATTTCTTTGCTGAGTGCTGTACGTATCCAATTCCAATATCAACTCTTACGAGAAAAAGAAATCCTGGCAAGGGGATCTACGTTATTAGCCTGTTTATCCAAAAAACACGTGCCTACTGCGATTCCTGATTGGATGAAAGAGCCGCTGTTATCGTACTACTGGAAAGAAGAGTCCCATTCTTCAAAAAAAGGAAGTCCCGCGAAGAAACTAGAATCTTCTTGATCAAATATGTTTTTTTCATTAAATTCAATCTATCTTTATTCTTAAGAAAAAATAAATTTTATGCGTATCCTTATTTTTATATTCTGTTTTTTCTGTTTAGGGTGTTCTTCCACTCCAACCGCTTCCGAAGGTGGAGCAAATCCGTTTCCAAACTGGACTCTCGAATTTGTTAAACAACAATTGGGTCCGCCAGTAGAAGAACCCACCGATCCCGTCAAAAAGATACTTAAATATCGATCCGTCACCTTCCTTTATGATGCAGATACCGAAAAATTAATGTCGATTCTGTTTACCCATCCAAAGTTCCGACAAGATCTGATCGAAAAAGGAAAAGTTTTTTTAGAGATTCTTCCAATAGAGCTCACTTTTTCGCAATCCCCTGATCGCGTGAATGTGATTTTAGGACGACAAGCCGATCAAATTTCAAAATCTGCCCGTTTACATGATATTTTGCATCTTCATTATTTTTATGCAAAAACTGCGGAAGACAGTAAAAAGCCGGATTGGCGAAATATTACTTTACGTTTTGCGAATAAACGATTAGAACTCATCGTTGTTTCTCTTCTTCCTCCTTCCGATCCTGATTTTGGATTAAATTAGTTTTATGAACCCATCAAAAATTGCGGTGGTCGCTTTAGGAGGGAACGCGATTGCCGATCCCTCTTCAGAATGTACTATTCAGGATCAACAACAAGCGGCCTATCATGCTTGCGAAAAAATAATGGGATTGCTGAATGAAGGATATCATTTAGTCATTACTCACGGAAATGGCCCTCAAGTTGGAAATATTTTAATTGGAATGGAAGCGTTACGGCATTTTGGGATTGCTCCATCCCCCTTAGATCAATGTGTCGCGATGACCCAAGGAAGCTTGGGTTATTTGCTGGAAAATAACTTAGGAAATGTGTTGGCGGATCAAGGAAAATCTATTCGTGTGATTTCTTTGCTGACGGAAGTGGAAGTCGACAAAAATGATCCCGCATTTCAAAATCCGGTCAAGGGCGTGGGCCCGCTCTTAACTCAAGAGCGATATCAACTTTTGAAAAATAGTACGGATTGGATATTTCAAGAGCTTCCAGAAAACAAATATCGACGAGTCGTTCCTTCTCCGAAACCGAAAAATGTGTTTATCCGCGATATTATTAAACTATTATTGGACCAAGGATTTGTTTGTATTGCGGGTGGAGGGGGTGGAATTCCCTTATATCGAGACGGTCTTCACTATCATCCGGTAGAAGCTGTCATCGATAAAGATTTGACGAGCGCTCTGTTAGCGAGGCAATTAGAAGCGCATATTTTGATTATCGCAACAGCCGTGCATAAAGTCTGTATTCATTTCAAAAAACCGAATCAAAAAGAATTGGATTCGATTTCTTTACCGGAGCTTGATCAATATATTCGAGAAGGACATTTTGGAAAAGGAGACATGCTTCCAAAAGTGATGGCAATCCGTGAATTTTTGGAAGCTTGTCCTAAAAGTGAAGCTTATATTGTGCATTTGAACGATCTGAAAAATTTTCGGACGGCTGGCACCTGCTTTTACCATCACCGTTAAAATACGGGAAGGGAACGAGGCGTTCCCTTCCTTTGATTATTCGAGAATTTTTCGGGTGCGAAGGATATTTTCAACCTGTTCTGCCATTTGAGTGCCTTTATATTTTTCCAGAAACGCCTTAAATTGGGGAATAAATTTTTTGAAATCTGTTTCTCCTGCAGATTCTGCAGGTAAAATCATCGTTTCTACTAAATTATTCCACTCGGCTTGGGCGGCTTCTTCCATCGCGGCTTGCTTTTCTTTTTCCGCTTTTTCTTGTTCATAAAGAGCCTTTTGAAACTCATAGGTTTCTGATTTTTTCAAGGCTTCGACATTGGCTTTAAGTGACTTAAACGCGTCTATTTCGCCGAATCGTACAAGCAAATTTTCATAATTTTCAGCATAAGCAAATTTTTCCATCTCGCTTAATTGAGCAAAATCGGGAAAAGACGCCACGGTTCCTTTGGCTAGATTCTGGATAAATTGAGAAAGTTGATCCGCGGCCAATGCAGTTTCTGGAGGCGCTGTTTCCAAAGTAGTTCGTGCGGCCAGAATATTTCCTTCAATAAGTTCTTTTTTTGCGGTTTTTAGAATTTCGTTGCTACCGATTGGAATATTGGCTAACAGAAGCTCGACAAGATAGCCTTTATCAAGTTCCATAGGATGTCCGTGCCAAGCTACTTTTCCGGTGCTATTCAGAACATAAACTTGAGGAAAACTTTGAATGCTGTATCCGGTAAATAGTTCATTTTTGTTATCGCGGGCGACATCGTAATTGATTTTAAATTCTTTAATGATTCCTTCTAATGGGGGATCATTATCGGGGCTGAAAATTGAAATTACCCGAAGACCGACCGGACTAAGCTGAGTCTGTATCTCTATTAAATGAGGAATAGAAGCGATACAAGGCCCACACCAGACGGCTGAAAATTCTAAAACAACTACTTTTCCATTAAAATCTTTAAAGGAAGTTAGCTTTTCGTTAAAAGCTCGGTTCATCCACGTTAAATTTGATGTTAAATCTTTCACTTCGGTTGATTGCTTTCCAATTAGCGGGTTTTCTGGTTCTTGAGCATACAGGCTCGTCAAGAGCAAATTAAAAATTAAAAATATTCTAAACATAAACATATCCTTATCAAAGAGAGGCACTTATGTGAAAAAAAATTTCCTCTTAAAAAAGCGAAAGTCTTTCAAGTTTGGTTGCTTCTTTATCCAAAGTCAAGCGAAATGAGGCTAAAAAGTTCTTTCCATTCAAAAAATAGAACAATAAGTTTCAATCAAATAAAATTACAACAAAAAAAGCCCTCGATTGGAGGGCTTTTTAAAGCAAGAAAAACAAGAGAAAAGTAAGAAGAGCACCTTGAAAGTGAAGGTTCTTTAATTATTTTGTCACGCCAACATGAACTTCTCCGCCGGGATTGCTTGAGAAAACAGTGCTTGTGGCGACAACCGTTCCGGCTCCAGAAAAGATTTTAGCTTCTGAAGTTCCGCCCGTACCCGTTCCGACATAAATTTCTGCACCAGAAACACTCGAAATGAGTTCGCCTACTGCGATATTCACTTTTCCACTTGGATTGCTGGAAGCACTAAACGCGGTGAAAGCGCTCACATAAGTACTTGCAGAGAAGCTATAAACATAGACCGTGTTAGAAAAGGAGAACAACATTTCAGTTCCAGCGGCAGAATGAACATCTCCGATGCCGACCGTGATTGGTTTACCCGCAGTGGTCAGAGGACTTGAAGCAAAAATCAAGGTTCCGGTGGCAGAAAAACAAGCGATCGAAGAAGGACCAGACAGTCCGGAACCTACAAGAATTTCGGCTCCCGGAGAGCTGGACAACAATTCACCACCCGCTACATAAAGTTCACCACCCGCGTTTCCCGTGACAACGAAGGAAGAAAGGAGAGTGCCGGTAGCCGAATAAACATTTACTTTTGAAGCACCTGTAGGACCCGTTCCGCAGATAATTTCTTTTCCAGCATTACTTGCAATCACCTCTGCAACGTGAATGTTGACTTTTCCAGAAGGATTTTCACTAGAAGAAAATGCGGTGAACGAGCTTAAAACAGTTCCTTTAGACGAGAGAACCGATACTTTATTTTTTCCACCGGTTCCATGAGCGACTACGATTTCTGTTCCACTTTCAGGAAGAACATCGCCACCCGCAACCAAAACTTCTCCGCTCGCATTATCAGAGCCAAAAACTTCCATAGAAGAGGAGCCACCGGCCAAATCGGATTCAACAAGTGTATTGGTTCCAGCTTCCCCTGTTCCCAAGAGAAGAAATTCGCTAGTCGAAGGAGGAGGAGTAGAACCGCCACCGGAAGGAGGAGGAGTGGAACCGCCACCGGAAGGAGGAGGAGTAGAACCGCCAGTGGTTCCTGTTACAAGTTTGGTGACGTTGATTCGTCCACCTGAAATTGTTTTTCCGGTGAAAGCGGGAAGAACATCCACGCTGGACATTAATTTCGATTTTGCTTCGGTTACACTTAAGGAAGGCGAAACTGAATACAACAGAGCCAGAGCGCCAGATACGAAAGGACAAGCCATTGAGGTTCCAGAGAGATAACTATAAGCACTTGTTGGATAGGTACTCGCAATATCACTTCCAGGTGCGGCTAGATGAACTGTTCCTACACCATAGTTAGAGAAACTGGACATAGTATCCGAAGAAGTTGAAGAGGCGACTGAAATCACATTAGCAATTGGGTAGTTGGCTGGATAGCTTGGAGAGACATCGTTATTTCGGCTATCGTTTCCCGCGGCTGTGACAAACAAACATCCTTTGCTGTTAGAATAGGAAATTGCGCTTGCCAGAGACGAAGAATAACCGGGTCCACCCCAACTATTGCTCAGGACTTTTGCGCCCATATCTGAAGCGTAAACAATCGCGCTGATTGCGGCGGAAATTGAAAGTCCTTCGGTTGCGCCGATGCGACAAGGAAGAATTTTAACGGTCCAGGCAACTCCGGTCAAACCGATTCCATTGCTTCCCTTTGCGCCAATGATACCGGCACAATGAGTTCCGTGGCCTACACTATCTTCTGGAATAGAATCTCCGTAATAAAAATCCCAACCACTTACATCATCGATATATCCGTTCGCGTCATCATCAACGCCTGCGACTCCAGAAGCTTCTGCGGAATTGACAAAAATGTTTGGAGCCAAGTCGGGGTGACTTGTTTGAACTCCGGTATCAATTACAGCGACGATAACAGAACTCGAACCAGTGCTAATATCCCAAGCGGTTGTTGATTTTGCGATAGTATGAGCGTATTGATAACTGAAATAAGGATCACTTGGAGTTGCAGAAGATTTTTTGATGAAGTTAGGTTCTGCATAATCAATAGCGTTATTTTGATTTAGTTGATTGATAATTCCTGCCAAATCAGAATTTTTTCCAAGAATCACATGATACGCTCCAGGAAGTTTTTCGAAGGGTCGAATTTCCACATTTCCTAGAGATTGGCGAATGGATTCTTCGTTAAAATCTGCCTTGACTCCGACTAAGAGTTCATCAGAAACATATTGAAATTCTTGTAAAGTGGACGGATCAAATTTTTGAATCAATTGAGGATTTACGAATCCAATATAATGTTTTCCATTTTGGGTAGGATAATCAGAAAAAGCATCTTGAGAAGAAACTTCTTCTTCAGAGATAACAGAAGGAAGAACATTCAAAGAATTTTCTTCGTTTTGAGCGGAAGGTTTTACGATTTCTTCTTTTTTAGAAGAGGAAGAATTTTTTGTGGTGTCAACTTTTACGTTTTTAGTTGCTTTTTTAATGATTAAATGGGTTTCATTGGAAGAAGTAATTTCTTCGGGGGTGTTGTTCGTTGTTTTTGAAGAGTTGATTTTTTGAGAAATTTTATCTTGAATCAAAATTTGTTCATTAGAACCAAATAGAAAATAAGCGATAATGCCAGAGAGAGGAATTGCGACCAAGATAGACAGGAAATATTTCTTACTCATTTTGTGCTCCTTACTTATTTTTAACATCTTAAGCAGAAGAGAAGCACATTTTATGCCAAATTTATTTTAAATCATATAAGTAATTATAAACAAATAAATTACAAAAAAATATAATTTTTAAAAATCGTTTACTTGAATGACGACAAGATAGGCACTGCCGACAAAGTAGGCAGTTTATTAAGAAGAAAAATCTTTACGAATAATTTTATTTAGCTTAGAAATTTTCTTGAAGGTGCCCAAGTCTACTTTGGCGTTTTCAAAAAAATCTTCAAATAATTTTGCCAAAAGTTCCGCGATATCTACCAATTGTTTAACTTTAAGAAATGGAGGATTTTGTTGGTCAGGAAAATGATTCATCGATTCTTTTAGCCCTTCAATGGTCTGAAGAAGTTGAAAGAGTTCTCTTTCTCGAATCACTTTGATAAGCATAGTCCAGATATTAGTTTCAGATTCATAAAGTTCTTTTCGTCCTTCTTTTTTCATTGAACGACGGATGACGCCCCAACGCAGGAGATCTTTAATCGTCATACTTGTTAACCCTGTAGAAATATTTAATTTATTGGCAATTTCATCGGCGGGCATTGCTTCTTCAGACAAATAAAGCAAGGTCCACATTCGTCCCATGACTTTTTTAAAGCCCCAGAACTCAATAATATTTCCCAAGGCATCGCAGGCAATATCGAGTCCCAGTTTATTTTCTTTGGATTCTAGCGATTTTTCGGGGAGATTTTCCATAAAATTTTATCCTGTTTTATAAGTTAAATGATTATTATATCAAAACAGGAGGGGAAAGAAAGAGAAAAGCCGAGTGAGTGCTCGGCTTTTCTTTTTTTTCTTT
>CAZHAR010000079.1:0-23568 GCA_964530615.1 uncultured Planctomycetota bacterium
TCCTGTTATCTTACCAAATTACCCTACCAAATCAACCTATACTGATCCATTACCGACGAAAGTTTGGAAGACTCCGAAAACTTACCCGATCCCGAAATTCTTGCCAGAGAAATTACCGAAAGTTTAGAATCCGCACTTGAGCAATTCCGAAGCATCCAAGAAGAACTTGAAGTAAAGCCGATTTAATTCTTTTTCAAATACGGGTGTTGGGGCATCGATCCTTAAATGATGGCGTAAATTAAACATTCTGTTGAGTTCTTCATAAAATTGGTTCGATAATTCTCCCGCAAGGGTACCACACGCAACAAGTCGCCATTTTCGGCGACTTGTTTTTTTTTGCCACCTCCACATCCCGACAAAAAGTTCTTCTGGATCTTGAATTTTTAAAGTACCATAAAGAAACGAATCCATACATATGCATAACTTATTTAGCTGTATAATTTTTCGAGAAACGCAGGCTATGACCAACCAATTAAAAAGTATCAGCGGGACATTCGAGCGGGGACATCAGGGCTACGAAGCGGCACGGCGAGCAAGCGTCTGGAACGCCAGACTTCCGGACAGGTTTCCGGACATCATCGTGCAAGCTAGTGACGTAAACGACGTAGTCGCGGCGGTTAGACAAGCAAAAGCGCGCAAACTCAAACTAACGGTTCGCTCTGGTGGCCACAGTTGGGCCGCCAATCATGTGCGTGATGGGGGGCTTCTCTTGGACGTTTCAAGGTTGGACGCCATTCAAGTTGATAAAAAAGCAATGCGAGCAACAGTCGGCCCCGGTCGATCGGGTCACGAATTGGCGGCCAAGCTTGGCGGCATAGGGCTATTCTTTCCATCCGGGCACTGCCGCGGAGTGGCTGTGGGGGGTTATCTTTTGCAGGGAGGTTACGGATGGCACAGTCGGACGCTTGGCCCCGCTTGTATGTCCGTTCTTGGCATCGATGTTGTGACAGCTGAAGGCGAGATTTTGCACATAAGCGAAACAGAAAACGCCGATCTTTTCTGGGCCGCACGCGGTGCAGGACCAGGCTTTTTTGCTGTCGCGACTCGCTTCCACGTACGGCTTTACAAACGGCCACGCATCATTGGTTTTGCCACCCAGTCGTTCCCTATCGACAAGCTGGAACAGGTATTTCGCTGGGCGCACGCCATTGGTCCTTCGGTTTCGCCAGCCGTTGAACTACAATTAATCCTCACACGCCACGCGCCAGGCGTACGAGGCACGGGCATTATGGTCTTCGCCCCGGTTTTTGCCGACTCTCTTGGCGAAGCACTCAAGGCCCTAGCGTTTTTAAACAAAAGTCCACTCAACCGACAAACAACTTGGCGTGTCCCCTTTATTCCTAGCGGTCTAAGCCTTATGTACCACGAAATTGGCAGGCATTACCCCGACAACTATCGCTACGCCGTTGACAATATGTGGACACACGCGGGAATTGAGGATCTGCTCCCTAGCCTGAAGCGCATCGCCGAAACACTCCCGCCTGCACCCTCGCATGCGCTCTGGCTCAATTGGATGCCGCCTAAGACGCGGCCAGCAATGGCTTATTCGATTGAAGACGATATTTACTTGGCTTTATACGGTGTCTGGAAACAGGCGAAAGACGACGCGAAAATCGCACTCTGGCCCGAGCAGCGATTGCGCGAAATGGAACACCTAGCCAGCGGTTGCCAACTCGCTGACGAAAACCTAGGCCAGCGCCCAGCTCGCTTTGTTATAGAAACGAATATGAAAAAACTGGACCAATTGCGTGCCCTCCACGACCCCCAATCTCGCTTTCAACCTTGGATGGGTCGCCCATGATTCCGATCCTGCACAAGCCGGGACGCTACTTAGGGATGCACCCCAGCGACCTAGCCAACAAACCTTACGCACAGTATTGG
Source organism: uncultured Planctomycetota bacterium (assembly GCA_964530615.1). GTDB lineage: Bacteria > Planctomycetota > JBBTDB01 > JBBTDB01 > JBBTDB01 > JBBTDB01. The sequence continues at coordinate 1,882 of CAZHAR010000079.1, forward strand.
AATCCAAAACCGGCGGCGCTTTCGCAACAAGCAACTGCCGCCTTGACGCGCGGACCAGTGGCACCATCCCTCCTGCCGTCCCTAGAAAAGTCCGCAGAAATTTTCAAACGACCCGGCGAATATTTGGAAAATGGTTTTTGTTTGACCGTGAATGGCGCGATGCACGTCACGACCGTCATCGATTTCCCCGACGCAACGCCGATGATGTTCGACTGGTGGTTTGGCTGGCATAGCGATGAGCCACAGCGCTACAAACTTTGGCACCCTGAGGCACACGTCCACGCCGAGTGGTTGAAAAAACCGCCCCTCGGAGCCACCGGCAGAGATGCCTACATCGGGCGGGTTTCTATTGTTGATGAATATTTGGGTAGCACGCTTGGGCGCTATGCCATTCAGTTTCAGCCACCAGAAAAATTCGGCCTAGACGCGGCCGAATTGAAATCTAAAAACCAGGCCACCGCTATCTGCGCCCGCATCGGGTTCGGAGACTTTCCGATTGACGCTGGCTACCTAATTCATTATGTCCGCCGCACAGCAAGCGGCAGTCGAATGTATTGCCGATTTTGGCTTGGGGGACCCTACGTGGCCGCCCGCCGCGGTGGTAGTATCGGGAGGGTCGCTGCTAGACTCGCCGCCCTCGTGGCACGCCCAAGCGAAGCTGACGCACGCGCCCTCTTTGTCCACTGCAATGAAGAAATGCCACACCTTGCAACATTTCTGCCACAAATTTTCGCTGAATTCAATAACGACAATGCTTGAAGCGCCTAAATTGCTCCATTACTCCAAAATTTAACGCACTTCTTCCCAGAGTTGTTTTTTGCCATTTGGAGGAGCCAATAGTAAATTACGTTGGCCAGGTTGCCCTTCAAGCACACATTGATATTCGGCATAGCCGCCATCACTCCACAATAAAAAGAGTTGATTCCCACGCGTTCCCCATCGGCCTTGCTCATTTAATTTTTGGCCGGTATCTCCGCTGGTAGAAGAAGTTTGCTCGCCAGAGGAGTCTCTTTGCTCTCCACCAAAAATAGCCTGTCCTCCAGCTAGAAATGTCCCATCCGGTTTTAAGATCATAAAACGATCCGAAGCGATATTAAAAGATTCTGTAGAAGTTCGAGAGGTATGCGAATAGGTATTTCTCCAAGACCCTACTATTCTTGGATCTTGCTCCCCTTCGCCTACCCCAAACGAAGAGAAGATTTCTTTTAGCGTATTTTCTCGTAATTCTAAATGTTGAATTTCCCCTAAGGCCGACATCGCTAATGCAAAATCCTTATAAATCATGACAAAAACGCGGGCTCGTACTTTAGCGCCCATAGGATTTTGACCTTCCCACGTTAATATCGCTCCTGTAGTATTCCCGACCACTAGAGATTCTACTTTACCCGTATATTGGAGAAAAGGAGCCAACATCATCATCGTCTGTTGCAAATATTGGATCACACGAACATCCTCGGGACGAGAAATTCCAGGAGAGGGAGCTCCAAAAATAAAATAAACTTCGGCAGGTCCATAAGCATTGGTTTTTAAATCAGGAGGGATCAACGTAAGCCCGCCTTGACCTTCTTGAATTTTCCACGTTTCTGGATATCCAAAAGTAAATCCTAGCGGATGGCGATAGGTTTTTCCTGTTTTCTCAAAAGTTCCTAGAGGATTTAAAGGATTTTGTGGCGTTTGTTCTGAAGGATTCATCGTCGTTTCCTTATTTAAGGAGTAGGTCACTCCACCCGTAGAGAAACTTAGATTCGTATTTTGTAGAGAAATCGTAAAAGGAAATTCATAGCCCTGATTTTGAAAAGTGCCTTCTAATGTAGTATTTCCTGTCTTTCGAGCTTTAATGGGAAAAGTTTGTCCGTTGAATATAATGGTTCCACTATATTGTTCTAGAGTTCCTTGTAAAGTAAGGGTTAATTGTGCATTTTTAAAAGTTCCTTGAAAAGGATCGCTAGGAGCTAAAGGATTGATTTGAGCTTCAAATAGAGTAAAAAAGAGAAAAAAAAGCCACAGAACTAAAATTTTCATACATTGTTACCTCAAACGTTCGTGAATAATTTGTTCCCAGATAGGAATCCCTCGGAAAAAATCTTCGGCGGAAATAAATTCATCTTCTCGATGGGCCTGATCGATATTTCCGGGTCCAAAAATAATCGATTCTATTCCAGCCTCATTATAGATAGCGCCTTCTGTGTAATAGGGAGCCGCCAAACATTTTGGGCCCAACGCGTGTTTTAAAACGAGGTGCTGAATCTGATTGTTTTCTGGAGTCATCATGGGTTTGAGAGATTGTTTCAAATCCACTTTAACTTCTCCGCCACGCGTCTTCCACTTCCAATCTTGTTTTAAATAATCAATGAGTTGATGGTAAAAATAAAGAGGATCAGAGTCCGGCATCGAGCGAAATTCTACTTCTAAAAAGCAGTCGGAGGCAATGATGTTGTGTGCGGTCCCTCCGCGAATTTGGCCGATATTGAGTGTGGAATAGGGAACCTCAAATAGGTTTTCTAGAGTGCGTTTTTGTTGAAGTTCTCGGGCCATATTTTTTAGGAACTGAAGGATATCTCCAGCAATTTCAATTGCGCTAACGCCTCGTTCGGGTTTACTACTATGGCCGGGAATGCCTTTGATCGAAATGGTGGCAAGATTCATTCCTTTGTGTAGACGAAAAGGAATAAAGCCGGAAGGCTCTCCAACAATGGCTTGAGCAGGTTTTGGGAGTGATGTTTCTGAAAGTTGTTGCATTAACTGGGAAGCGCCAAGACAGCCCACTTCTTCATCGTAAGTAAACGCGAGAATCAGCGGATATTTTAAGGAAGCAGAAGAAATGTGGGGCACAATAGAGAGAATTTGAGCAATAAAACCTTTCATATCAGCAGTACCACGTCCGTAGAACCGATTTTCTTTTTCGGTTAATTGAAACGGTTCTACCGTCCAGTTTTGGTTGGCGACAGGAACCACATCAGTATGTCCGGCAAACATGAATCCGCCGGAACATTCTGGGCCAAGGATTGCATAAAGATTTTGTTTTTCTGTGGTTGCAGAAGGAAAAAAGTGAACCCGAAATCTAAACGATTCCAGATAATCCGCAATAAAATGAATCAACTCCTGATTAGAACGAGAGGATTCTGTTGGATAAGCGATTAATCGAGAAAAAATATCTAGGGCTTTCACGTTTTTTTTCCAAAGCAACGATTAGACACCACTGGTATTATCTTCGTTCCATACGGACAGAATGTACTGCATAATATCACGAACGCTTAAGATTCCAGAGGGTCTTTTTTCGAGATCGACCAGTGGGATATGCCGATAGCCGCCGTGTCCCATTTTATAGAGCGCGTAGGCTAGAGTATCGTTTACAGAGAGACACTCCGGATGAGGAGTCATAATCGCCGCAACGGGAGAATGATCCAAATCCACGGAGGTTCCTGCGACTTTGAAGAGCAAGTCGCGTTCGGTCATAATCCCGGAAATTTTCCCTTCGGAATTAACGACAACCAAACATCCACTTTTTTTATTTTGCAAGAGTTTGATGCCAGAGGCGATGGATTCTTTTTCTAGAATCGTTATTACGGGAGCAGGTTTGAGTTTCAGGATGAGATCATGAAGAATTTTGCGTTTCAACTGAGAACGTTGAGAATCTTCAAGATAATTAAGTGAAGTGTGGCATTCTTCACAGACTTCAGTTCCTAAAGTGATTTCGGTACCACAAGCAGGACAATTCATAGTATTTCCCCTTTTTTTAGAATCTGTTGTATCAGATATTCCCATAAATAAGGAAGAGAGTTCCTCTTCCTTATTTGTTTATTAGTTCTTGTTCAATCTATTTTCCAGGTTTCTCCCCCATAGATCAGATCTTCGAGAGAACCTTCGCCTTTCTTTTTTAAGACATCTTGGATTTGTTGTTTCATTGCAGAATCATAGGTGAGTCGTTCAACAGCACGAAAAACACCGACAGGAACTGGAAATTCTGGATAGTTAAGTTGAGAAAGGAGATAAGAATAATGAGGAGAAGGTTCATGGGCATTATGAACGACCATATCGGCCTCGGTCACGCCATCTTTTCCGATTTCAACCACTTCGGGGTGATATCCTTTAATACGAATTCCTTTTTTTCGATCTTTTCCGAAGAGCAAGGGTTTTCCGTGTTCCAGATATAAAACGCGATCTTGACGAACATCCCGTTCTGTAAAATGGGAAAAGGCTTTATCATTAAAGATATTACAATTTTGGTAAATTTCCATGAAGGCGGTTCCTTTATGTTTTGCCGCCACTTCAATCGTTTCTGAAAGATGTTTTACATCGATATCAATGGAACGAGCTACAAATGTGGATCCAGCGGCAATCGCTAACGAAATGGGATTGAGTGGATGTTCGATCGTTCCATAGGGGGTGGATTTCGTTTTCTTTCCCAATTCAGAAGTCGGCGAGTATTGTCCTTTGGTGAGTCCGTAAATTCGGTTATTAAAAAGCATCAGTTTCAGACTAACATTACGGCGCAAGACATGAAGAAAATGGTTTCCACCAATACTTAAAGCGTCCCCATCTCCAGTAATGACCCAGACATCGAGATCGGGGTTAGCGCATTTAATGCCGGTTGCGATAGTCGGTGCTCGCCCGTGAATCGTATGAAATCCATAGGTATTCATATAATAAGGGAAGCGGCTGGAGCAACCGATTCCGGAAACGAACACGGTTTTTTCACGAGAAATACCTAATTTTGGCATAACACCTTGAACTTGAGCCAGAATCGAATAATCACCACAACCGGGGCACCAACGAACTTCCTGATCCGAAACGAAGTCTTTTTTTTGCATAGGAAGTTGGGTGGGAACTTGTAATTTCACCGTTGGGGGATTGCTCATAGAATGTACTCCTAAGGGTTTCTCTCATCTTTGAGAGGATAATAAACAAATTTCGATCAAAAAATAAGCAAAAATTATTTTAAAGACTCATAAATTTTATTTTTAATTTCTTTGATGGTAAAAGGTTGACCTTTGACTTTATTGAGTCCGATCGCATCCACCAAAAATTTAGCGCGCAGGATCATCAGGAGTTGTCCTAAATTCATTTCGGGGATAATCACTTTTTTGAAGTTTTTCAAGATTGCACCCAAATTTTTGGGGAAAGGATTGAGGTATTTCAGATGAATTTGGGAAACACTTTTTCCTTCTTCTTGTAACTCTTCGACTGCGGTACGAATCGCGCCGAAAGTAGAGCCCCATCCAACGAGTAGGACCTCTCCAGATTTTTCTCCAAACACTTCTAGATCAGGAATATCGTTTTCAATCGAAGCGACTTTGGCCGCTCGAATAAGGCACATATTTTCGTGATTGTCGGGATCATAACTCACATTTCCCGTAATTATGGCTTTTTCAATTCCACCAATACGATGTTCCATTCCCGGAGTTCCCGGAACGACCCAAGGACGTACAAAGCTTTCATTGCGTCGGTAGGGGCGAAAATCTTTAGGTTCGGTGCCAAAGGTCACTTGAATTTTTGGGAGGTCTTCTATTTTTGGGAGTTTCCAAGGTTCGGAGCCGTTTGCTAAATAGCCATCGGTGAGCAGAAAAATAGGGGTCATATGTTTTATCGCTAGACGGATAGCTTCAATCGCCATATAAAAACAATCTGCTGGAGATTGGGCGTCAATAACGGGAACTGGACATTATCCGTTTCGTCCGAAGAGGGCTTGCAGTAAATCGGCCTGTTCTGTTTTTGTCGGTAATCCTGTAGAGGGTCCTCCGCGTTGAACATTGATAATCACGAGGGGAAGTTCGGTCATTACAGCCAATCCAATCGCTTCTGATTTGAGTGCAACTCCGGGGCCAGAAGTTCCTGTGATACCAATAAGGCCAGCGAAGGAGGCACCAATAGCCGTACCAATGGCCGCAATTTCGTCTTCGGCTTGAAAGGTGTGGACTCGATAATTTTTCATTTTAGAAAGTTCATGGAGAATATCGCTCGCCGGAGTAATCGGGTACGATCCGTAGAAAAGAGGAATCGACGCGAGTTTGCTCGCAGTCACCAGACCGATTGCGGTCGCCGTATTTCCGGTAATATTGCGATAAGTTCCCGGGGTCATTTTTGCTTTGGGAACCTGATAACGAACTTCAAACGCTTCGGTGATATTTCCAAAATTATAGCCGGTTCTTAGCGCAATTTCGTTGGAGAGTGCAATATCTTGCTGATGTCCAAATTTTTCCTGAATCCATTTTAAAGTCGCGTCCATCGAACGACTGTACATCCAGTACATTAGTCCTAGAGCGAAGAAATTACGACAACGAACAATTTCTTTGGCGCTGAGTGCCACTTTGTCTTTGAGTGCGGTTTTTACCATATCATCCATATCGACCTGATAGATTTTATAACCAGCTAAACTTTCATCTTCGAGGGGGTTTTTTGCATATCCGGCCATCTTCAGATTTGCTTCTTTAAAGGCGGCCGTATTGACAATGAGAACTCCACCTTTCGGGAGATCGCGGATATTCACTTTCAAAGCGGCAGGATTCATCGCGACCAGAACATCGGGTTCGTCGCCCGGAGTTTGAATATCTTGACTGGAGAAACTAATTTGGAACCCGCTCACTCCGGGGATAGAACCGGCAGGCGCGCGGATCTCGGCGGGGAAATCGGGAAGGGTGCTTATATCGTTTCCAAAGATTGCGGAAGTACTCGTAAATTGGCTTCCAGTCAGTTGCATTCCATCTCCTGAATCTCCGGCAAAACGAATGGTAATTCGCTCAATTTCAACTTGGGGAACTGGGTTAAGTTCACTCATGAATTTATGCTCCTTCAGGCAAGTTTAACTGTTGGTTAGGTTTTGGAGGAAGATTATAGACATAAGGAAAATGTTCGACAAGAAACTGAACAAGATTTAAAACATCGACTTGTCCTTCTACTGTATTCTTTTTGGGATCGACAATGGGGATATGACGTATCTTGTTTTTAACCATCATTTCTAAGGCTTCACCGACCGAATTTTCTCCATCCAAGTAGAAAGGTTTCGGGGTCATAAAATTTTCGATAGGCTGAGTCAAATCTAGTCCTTTTCCTAAGACTTTGAGCAAGACATCTCGTTCTGTAAAAACACCCACAAGTTTTTGGTGAGAATCAACAATGAGGGCAATTGCAGATTTTTCTGTCCGCATTTTTTCTAAAACGTCTTTAAGGGGCGTTTTAGGCTGAGCATGAATACTACGGGAGTGAGAGAGATGTTTTATTTTTTCAGATTCACAGGTAAATTTTAAAGACATACTATAACTCCTTTTCTTTACGAATTGCTAAAGATGAAAATTTCTCACGAAGCAAGAGAAAAAACGGAAAGGAGAACAATTTCTATGCCTCATATTATAGCGGACGATATTTTAATGTACAATTCGAGATATTTTTCTTCTGAAAGAGGCTTATTTTTCATAAAGTTCAAAAAGAAAAAAAGAGGAAGATTCCATAGATACGAGGAGTAAATCGTTCTGAAATGAAGTTTTTGGACCTGCGGAAAGTAGCGTAAATCCTAGGAGAGGAGCTTGGATTGGATGCGTCCAGAGAAGCATTCCCGTTTGGCGTTCATAAGCAAAGAGGACGGGTTCGCTTCCTCCACAAAATAAAGATTTTTGTAGGACAAGGGGGGCAAACTTTCCAGCGCCGGCTCCTTTTTCTGTTTTCCATTTCAAAACACCCGTTCGTGATTCTAAACAATATAAGATTCCCAAGCCATCGGTAAAAAATAATTCGTTTCGGTTCCAGGTTAAAGGAGAAATTGGTTTTACCATCATTATTTTTTGTTCAACGGGGGGAAAGGTCCATTTTATTTGTCCCTGAATTTGTTGATCCTGGAGTTGAATCGCAATCACTTGAGAATTGGTTTTCAAAAATAAGAGATCTTCTCCTAAAAGGAGAGGATTCTGAATTTCATTTCCAATTTTAAGCTTCCATCGAACCGGAAATCCGATTTGATTTTTTAAGGAATAAAGCATTCCAGCGGAAACCCCGATATAAATCGAGCTTGTTTTTTCATCATAGAGTGGCGCGGTTTCAGGAGCGGCGGGAAGTGTTGTTTTAGAGTAAATGGAGAGTTTTTCGTCCTGAATTTGAAATTCCAGAAGCTTTCCGGTTTGTTCGGCCAAAAGAAACGAAGTTTTACCATTGGTCGTTCCGCCCCAAGGAAATCCGTCCTTGGAGTCATATTTTTTGATTTTATCGGTCTTCCACTCTAAAAAATAAGCATTTTCTTTTCGGGTACTCAGCAATACACGGTTTTGCAAAATTTGGGGACTTCCGCTCCAGGTATCGCGTCCAGCAATCTTTTTTTCAGAAAATACCGGGAGCTCGGAGAGGGGTTTTGACAAATCAAGACGATAAAATTTCCCGTCACGGCCCGCAAAAAGAAGCTCGTCTTCTTTAGCAATGGGGGCGCTGGAAGGCTCCGCTATTTTCCACTGATACAAAGTCTGACGTTTAAACGAAAGGGTTTCTCCGCTCGGAAAGCTATTGATGGAACAAGGAACAGAAATATCCTGAAATCCAGGGCTTTTAAATGTGAGGGTCTGTTCTTGCTGAAGATCTATGCCTGAAATCCCCAACAAAATTCCCGTTGGGAGGCGACTCCACGAGGTCGTCTCTGGCAATTTTTGAGTATTTTGAAAAATGGTCAGTGGAAGGGGAGCGACTTTAAAAAAACAAGGAACTTTCAATGTTTGGACTTCAGGCACTTCCCGATAGTGAAGATTTTGAAGGAGCGGGAGATAGTGTTGAGTAAAGGCAGGCCCATATTGTTCTTGCTCAATCAACAGTTGAGCTTTTTGAAGGATATCTTGAACCTCTTTGATTTTGACTTGTCGTTCTTCTTCCAGCTTGGCCTGAAATTTTTGATAACTATCATATTCTTTTTGGAGACGAGTGATTTGGATTTCAATATCTTTTTGCAAGAGGACAATCGACGATTCCGAAATTTTTTGGGTCAGGATCTGAAGCTTTTTTAAGAGTTCAATCGCGTCTTGAAATTTCTTTTCTTGAACCCATTGAAGGCTTTGTTTCGTTTGTTGATCGATTTCTTTTTGAAACCACTGAATACAAGAAAGATAGTCATTTTTTATTGCTTCTGGTTTCTGTTTACAGAGGAGAATTTCAGCTTGCGCTTGACTTTGTGCTGAAGTGAAAGGAAACGCTTGAATGATGTCGCGTTCATATTTTTGAATAAATTCTTCCTGGAGACGAAAATCACACAGTTGCCTCAACGATTGAGCATAGGAATCCAAATCAACTGTTTTTTGGAGCAGAGTAAAGGTTTCGATCGATGGCAATTTTTGTTGAGAAAGTTTTTGTTGTAGCTCCGTTTGAACCGCAAGAAAAGCGTCATAGGCCCTGCGATGATAAGAATAATAGCTTCCGCCAGTCGCCACAAAAAAAGCGACTAAGAAAACTAATTTTAGGAGGAGAAACCATTTTTTTCGTTCTTTGCGTTGTTGTTCTCGTAAAAATTCGACACTCTTTAAAAGTCCGGATTTTCTGGAGGCATTTTCATCAAGAGCCATCATCCGTTCATACATTTTTTTAGATTTTTTTATTTTTTTCTGGATCGAGTAAATGCGGGCCAAAATTTCTAGACGTTTGGCTTCGGGGATACCGGGGAGTGATTTTTTTTCAAAGACTTCCGCGATCAATTGATGTACGGGAGATTTTTTTAATAAAAGATCCGCAATACTGCTATAGGCTTGAGAAACGGTCAGATATTGGTCATTTTGGAAGTGATATTTAAAAATTTCAATAAGAAAATTATCGAGATTAAAATGAAGGTTTTTTGGAACTTCCGGATAATCAATACAGATCTCCGTGAGTTTTTCGAGAGCCTCATATTCTTGCATATTGAATTTTAAAGCCCGCGCAAAACTTTTGAGTGCGCCCTCCCGATCATCTTTAGATAAGAGTCGGTATCCAATAATAACACAATGCTCCGCGCTCGCACGAGGATTATTCACTTTCTGAAGCAAGTCAATCAACTCTTCTCGAAGTTGAATCGTATCTTGCTCTTCAAGCACTTGCATAAACAAATTAATCGCCGGCATATACTGATTTGTTTTGGTGTATTGCCTTGCTTCCGTCAAGATCTGTAGAATTTGTTTTGGCTCCATAAACATCCTTTAATGAGGATTTCGCCAGAATAAATACTCCAAAAACAAGGTTCAAGTACGAACCAAGCTCCCGGTGATTTTTCCTTCAAAAACCAATTTTTCCCCTAGGTAACATTGTGTTTCGAAAACGGCCAGTCTACTACGAAGGCTCGTGTTTTTTGAGACAATCACTAATCGCTCTCCGGGTTGAACCACTCCTCGGAATTTTATCGCATCCAAAGCCGCAAAACCAAAAAAATCTTTGGATTGGGTGACATAGAGATAATAAAAACTACAAAGTTGAGCCGCAGATTCAATCATCAAAACTCCGGGCATTAATGGATGTCCGGGAATGTGGCCCCGAACCCAAAACTCGTTTGCAGTAATATCTTTGTAGCCATAAATGAGATGTTCGTCTTTTCGTAGCTCACAAATTCCATCTAATTGTTGCAGTTCAAATCGTTGTTTATTGTATTGATTAATTGTTTCAAGAGTAGCAAACAGTGGTGAAAATTGGAATGTTTTGGGATCAATAATCGGCACGGTGATCGGCATAGAGCAAATTTTCCTTCTTTTTTTTAAGAATATTTCTAGCAAATTCAGAAATGAACGGGTCTTTTTATTGAATAGACGAGGCATTTTAACAAATTCTTAAAACTCCTCATCATTTTTTTTTCACGGGAATGATTTTTCGGAGTCTCGTTCTGAAAATAGGAGATTGCCATAATGACCTCATTTCATTTTTTTAGAGCAATCCACTCTGTCATTGTGACAGAATTCTTGAGAAAACAGAAAAAAAGTTTTTTTTAACTTCAATATTATAAATAGATTATAAATATAAAATAGAAAAGGTATTCCATTTGCTCTAAGCAATGAATAAAATTTTTCCGTATTTTATTTTTGAACGGATCACTTCGGTGTATTTGTAATTTTTTTGCATTTATTTATCACAAACAGGAGGAAGACGATATGGCGGCGAAACAGCTACTTTTTGATACGGAAGCCCGAGAAGCCATTCGTGAAGGAATTCGAAAACTGGCACAACCCGTAAAAGTGACCTTAGGCCCGAAAGGAAGGAACGTAGTTCTTGATAAGGGCTATGGGAGTCCAAGTATAACGAAGGATGGAGTAAGTGTTGCCGAGGAAATTGAACTTCTCAATCCTTTTGAAAAGATGGGAGCCGCTTTAGCCAAGAGCGTCGCAACTAAAACTGGGGATAAATGCGGAGATGGGACCACCACCGCCACTGTATTAACAGAATCTATTTATTTAGCGGGTCTCAAATATCTGAGCGTAGGAATGAACCCCATTGCCTTAAATCGAGGAATCCAAAAAACAGTAGAGGCCGTCATCAGCGAACTCAAAAAACTCGCGAAACCCATCGATGGCTCTAAAGATATTGCCTTTGTAGGCTCTATTGCCGCGAATAACGAAGTTGAAGTGGGCAAAATCATTGCGGAAGCGATGGAAAAATGCGGTAAAGATGGAGTCATTACCGTCGAAGAAGGCAAAAATGTCACCACAGAAATTAAAATTGTGGAAGGAATGCAATTTGACCGCGGTTATCTCTCTCCTCATTTCGTGACCGATACAGAAAAACTCGAAGTCGTTCTCGAAAATCCACTGATTTTGATTCACGAAGATAAACTTTCTTCCGCTTCTAAATTAGTTCCCTTATTAGAAAAAGTGACCGAATCTGGACGTTCATTATTGGTCATTGCCGAAGATATTGAAGGAGACGCGTTAGCCACTTTTGTCGTCAATAAACTTCGTGGAGTTTTAAAAGTCTGCGTCGTTAAAGCTCCCGGGTACGGAGATCGTCGCAAAGCAATGCTCCAAGATCTGGCGACCTTAACGAGTGGAAAAGCGATTTTTAAAGATCTTTCAATTCGTCTCGAAGATTTGAAAATTCAAGAATTAGGAACCGCTAAAAAAGTTCTCATTACCGCAGAGAACACGACCATTATTCAAGGTGCCGGAAAGAAAAGCGATATTGAAAATCGCTGTACTTCCATCCGAAAAGAAATTCAAAAAACCGATTCGGATTATGATCGCGAAAAATTGCAAGAACGTCTCGCTAAACTGACCGGAGGAATTGCTCAAATTGAAGTGGGCGCCATCACTGAAGTCGAGATGAAAGAGAAAAAAGATCGTTTTGAAGATGCATTATATGCTACGAAAGCCGCTGTCGAAGAAGGAATCGTTCCCGGCGGTGGAGTTGCACTCATCCGCGCTGGTCAAGTTGTTTCGCAATCCTTGAAGCTAGAGGGTGATGAAGCCTTCGGATGCAAAATTATTCTGGAAGCCATTGACCTTCCTCTACGACAAATTGCGGATAATGCCGGAGTTGCTGGCTCAGTCGTTGTCAAAAACGTTAAAGCCAAAACCGGCGCTTATGGCTATGATGCTCTCAAAAATGAATATACCGATATGTTCAAAGCCGGAATTGTCGATCCCTGTAAAGTCGTTCGCATTTGTCTCCAAAATGCTTCCTCCGTAGCCGGATTATTACTGACTATGGATTGTCTGATTGTTGAAAAACCTAAGAAAAAAGACGATCATGGTGGTCATGCTCATCCTGGTATGGGTGGTATGGGCGGTATGGGCGGCATGGGCGGCATGGGCGGCATGGGTGGCATGGGCGGCATGGGCGGCATGGGCGGTATGGGCGGTATGCCAGATATGATGTAATTCTTTATTTGCTTCTTTTTATAAATTTAATAAATATTTGATTGACTACGTTGGGAGATTGAGTTATGGGTATTCAGCCAATTGATGATCGTGTCGTCATTAAAATAGCCACTTCTGAAGAACGCTCATCCGGTGGGATTATTCTTCCGGATAACGCAAAAGAAAAACCTCAAAAAGGAACTATTATTGCTGTGGGCGGTGGCAAGCTTCTCGAAAATGGGAAACGTACCACGATGGCCGTCAAAGTCGGGGATGTCGTTCTCTTTGGGAAATATTCTGGAAATGATGTCAAAATCGACGGATCAGACCACAAAATTATGCGTGAAAATGAAATTTTAGGAAAATTTGTCAGCTAATTCGGAGGAGTGCAGAGACATGGCCAAACAATTTGTTCATGATGATATGGCAATGCGAAAAATGCTTGCCGGAGTAGAAAAGCTAGCCGCAGCAGTAAAAGTAACCCTCGGCCCTTCAGGCAAAAATGTTCTGATTAAAAAAAGCTTTGGAAATCCAATTGTCACTAAAGACGGGGTGACCGTCTCTAAAGAAGTAGAATTAGAAGATCGGTTCGAAAATATTGGTGCAAAACTAGTCAATGAAGTTGCCACTAAAACCAGCGACACTGCTGGAGATGGGACTACTACAGCGACGGTTCTTGCAGAGGCCATCTTTCGACAAGGATTGAAAGCAGTCGCGACAGGCGCGAATCCGACTAGCGTGAAACGCGGGATTGAAAAAGCCGTAGACGTCGTCGTCAAACATCTCATTTCTATGTCGAAAAAAGTGGAAGATAAAAAACAAATTGCACAAGTCGGTTCCATTTCCGCAAACAATGATCCTGAAATCGGGAACCTTTTAGCCGATGCTCTAGAACGTGTTGGCAAAGATGGGGTCGTCACCGTCGATGAAGGAAAAACAGTCGAGACGACTTTGGAATTTGTCGATGGAATGGAATTTGATAAAGGCTATATTTCCCCTTACTTTATTAACCATCCAGAAACGCAAGAAGTCCAATTGACCGATCCACTCATTTTCATCTATGAGAAAAAAATCTCCAATCTTCGAGACTTTTTACCCTTATTAGATCAAGTCGCCAGAACCCGACGTTCTCTTTTAATTATTGCGGAAGATTTGGAATCTGAAGCCTTAGCCGCGCTTGTCGTGAATAAAATTCGAGGAATTCTCTCTTCTTGCGCTGTGAAAGCTCCTGGATTCGGAGATCGTCGTAAATCGATGCTAGAAGATTTGGCGATTATGACCAGCGGAAAATGCATTTCAGAAGATCTCGGAATCGAATTAGCCAATGTAAAATTGGAACACTTAGGTTCCGCTAAAAGAGTAACTATTACTAAAGATGCTTGTGTGATTATTGAAGGAAACGGCGATCACAAAGCACTTGAAAGCCGCATTAAACAAATTCGTACTCAACTCGATAAAACCACTTCAGATTACGATCGCGAAAAACTGCAAGAACGTCTTGCGAAGTTGACCGGAGGGGTTGCTATTATCAAGGTTGGCGCTCACTCCGAAGTCGAAATGAATCAGAAAAAAGCAAGAGTTGAAGATGCCCTTTACGCCACGAAAGCCGCTGTCGAAGAAGGAATTCTCCCCGGCGGCGGAGTCGCCTATATTCGTTGCCTCTCTCAGCTTGATCAACTCAAACTCGAAGATGAAGATGAACGAATTGGGATTCAGATTATTCGTAAGGCACTGGAATCGCCTTTATATAATATTGCGAAAAATACTGGTATCGATCCAGATGTGGTGATCGAAGAAGTAAAAAACCGAGAACAAAATATTGGTTTTGATGCTTATACCGGAAAATATGTGGATATGATTAAATCTGGAATTATTGACCCGACCAAAGTCACTCGCTCCGCCTTAATCAACGCCGCGAGTATCGCCGGATTGATGTTGACCACCAACACCCTAATCACAGAATTGGCAGACGAAGAGTCCGTCATTTCTGGAGCCACTTACTAAATCATTTACTTTTGTTCTAATTTTTTCTAAAGTCCGACTCCTCCTCGTTTCAGGAGCCGGACTCTCTTTTTTTAAGACTTCTGGACTCCGATTCACTCGGCACTGAATCGGTTCGGATAAAATCTTCCCCTCTTCAAGGTGATTTTTATGTCGGAACGTGATTTTTATGAAATTTTAGGAGTTCCTCGGGATGCCTCCAAAGAGGATATAAAAAAAGCTTACCGAAAAATGGCCTTTCAATATCATCCCGATCGGAACCAAGAACCCGAAGCGGAACAAAAATTTAAAGAAGCGGCAGAAGCTTACGAAGCCTTAAGCGATGAAGAAAAACGCACTCGTTATGATCGGTATGGCCGTGAAGGTCTACGTGGGACAAGTGCTGGATTCAGCAACGTTCAAGACATTTTTACTGTCTTTGCCGATGTTTTTGGCGGGTCTTCCGGCGGGAGTATTTTTGATTCCTTCTTTGGCGGATCCCGCAAGACACAAAGAGGACCTTCTTTAAAAATAGATCTGGAAATTACGCTGGAAGAAGTCGCCAAAGGGATAGAAAAAAGTATTGAGTTAAAGAAAAATGAAATTTGTGAAACTTGTGAAGGCTTAGGCACCAAAAAAGGACGCGAACCCGAACCCTGCAAAACTTGCGCTGGACGAGGTGAAGTGTTACAAGCACGTGGATTCTTTGAAATTCGAACCGCTTGTCCAACTTGTCACGGTGAAGGAACCATCATTCGAGATCCTTGCCCTAAATGCAACGGAAGCGGTCGTAACAAAGTTAAAAAAACATTGCTCATTAAAGTCCCTAAAGGAATTGAGGATGGAACTCAAATTCGTATTAATGGAGAAGGAGATTCTGGCTTACGGGGCGCTCCACCAGGAGATCTTTTTTGCCTCATTCGCATTAAATCTCATGTTTTTTTTGAACGAAAAGAGATTGATATCATTTGTGAACTCCCGATTAGTTTCGCCCAAGCGGCTCTAGGCGCAACGCTGGAAGTTCCCACTCTCTTTGAAAAAACGACTTTGAAAATTCCACGGGGTACTCAATCAGGTCAAATTCTTCGTTTGAAAGGAATGGGACTTCCTGATATGCAAGGATACGGAGTTGGAGATGAACTTGTGTTTGTCGTTGTAGAAACCCCAAAATCGTTAACCAAACGACAAGAAGAACTCTTTCAAGAATTAATAGAGTTGGATGAAAAACATACCACTCCTAATCGAAAATCCTTTTTTGAGAAACTAAAAACTTACTTTGATTAATTTAAATCTCGGAAAAAGAAAGGATATTTTATGAGCGATACTGAGTCCAAACCCGGAGAAAAATCTTCAGAACAACCTCAAGAATCGAAATCTTCTGCTTTTGATGATTTTGCTCTTCGTCCAGAAGATTATCAAAAAGAATGGGAGCAATTCACGTTCGAGCAGTTCCGCGACTTGCGACAGAAAAGTGTTCGATGTGATCGAGTTTTGGAACAACTTCAACATATCCAAGCGGATTTTGATAACTATCAGAAACGCATTATACGCGAAAAAGAAAATTGGTCCCAAATGGTTCAAGTTTCTCTCATGAACTCGGTTTTGAGAGTTTTTGACTCGTTCTATCGCGCCATGGAAAGTGTCGAAAAAAAAACGGACTTTACCTCTCTCCACGAAGGCTTAAAATTGGTCTTTCAGGATATCCAAAAATTATATTTAGAGCAAGGAATTACGGAAGTAGACGCGGAAGGAAAGCCTTTTGATCCCGCGACTCAAGAATCTTTAATGCAACAACCCTCTGCGGACAAACCCTCTGGAACGGTGTTGAGTATTTTTCAAAAAGGTTTCTTTTTGAAAAATCGCCTCATTCGTCCAGCGAAAGTGGTCGTCAGCAAAAAACCAGATTAACGAGTCCCTTTTTGACATCTACACATTCTCACCCTAAGATAAAGGAATAAAAGGCTCTCGTTAAAGAAAGGATTTGAGAATGCCCACCTATGAATATCGTTGTCTCTCTTGTTCCCACGAATTTGAGGCCTTTCAAAACATTAACGCAGAACGGTTAAAAGAATGTCCTCAATGCGGAAAAGAAGTAAAAAGACTCATTTCTGCAGGAGCCGGAATCCTTTTTAAAGGAAGCGGTTTTTATATCACAGATTACCGCAGTAAAGGATATCAGGAACAAGTCAAAAAAGAATCGGATAGCACCCCAAAAACAACCGCTGATTCTTCAAAAACAACCGCCGATTCTTCGAAAACAACCACTGACTCTTCAAAAACAACCACTGACTCTTCAAAAACAACTTCTAGTAACACCCCTTCTTCTCAACCCGCAAAAAAAGAATCTTCATTTACTTCTCCTTGAGACAGAGACTTCATCTGAGGATATTTTTCTGAATTGTTACCCTTATTTTTTTGGGGGTTCTTATGCCTGATCTTTCTAACCCTGTTTCTGGTTTTTCTGCCGATCCACAAAATCCTTCTCCTACAGATTTTACCCATCTCCCCACTTCTTATTCCCAAGAACCCAATCAAATTATCCTTCCGCAAGCCTCAGTATCGTCGGAACTTGCTCCTTTCCTACAGGGAATCTATGAATTGAACCAAAACTTGGTGGAGCAATTACGTAAACCCAATCCTCCGCCCTCTTCGTCTTCTTTTGTTTTATATTTTTTTTTACTTCTCGCTCTCTTCCTCGCTAGTGGTATTTTCGGATATCATTATCTCTTTCGGGAACTCCTCTTTCATCAGGAACTCACCAAAACACAACTAGAAAACTCCCTAAAAAAACAGTTAAATCAAGATTTTTTACAACCCTCTAATTCTTTTCCTCAAAACGAGACCGCTTTTAAGGCCATTGAAGAACAACAGAATATTCTTAAAATTTCTTTACAAGGAACCCAAGACGAATTAAATAAACTTCATCAATTAAATGAAGATTCTCAAAAGAAATTAGAAGAAAAAGAAAAAAAAATCGATGAATTGCATCAAATTCAACAAACACTGACTCAAAATTTTGCGAAAGAATTCACGCTTAAAGAAGAAGAACTCCGCGCTCTGAAGACCGTTCAAAAACAGATAGAAGAACAAATGAAACAACTTCAGAATCTCGCCATTCGTCAGCAAGAAGAAATCCAGAAACTCCAGAAACAAATTCCTCAACTCTCTTCAGAAGATCTAAAACGCCTAAAAACCCTCGATGAAGAATTTGACGGAGAACTTAAAAAAATTAAAAAAGAGAAATAGGTCCTTGACCTTAAAGGAAACCGGGGGATTAGTCAAAATATCTTTTTTTTCGAGAAAAGGGGCGATAGTTCTGAAGAAGAAGAAGGGAAGCTTTTATTTGTTCTTGAACACTACGATTCATATCCTTGCATTCTGATAATGGACGAATGGCTTGAGGATCTCCTAAAGCTCCTAAATAAAACGCCGCGCGTTCCCGCACTTCCGCTTCTTTATCTTTTAGCCGTAAAATCAAAGGTAAAACAATTTTTTGCTCTTCAAAATTCATCAGAAGATTCATCACCTGCAATCGAATTTCTTTTTCTGGATCTTCTAGCTTTTCAATCAAAAAAACGAACGCTTCTTGGTTTCCCCAAGTCGATAAAATCTGAATACACTGTTTTCTTAAAGTCGGAGATTTCGCGTTTAATCCTTTGGTGATCAGATCTCTAGACTCAC
Organism: uncultured Planctomycetota bacterium; assembly: GCA_964530615.1. Taxonomy (GTDB): domain Bacteria; phylum Planctomycetota; class JBBTDB01; order JBBTDB01; family JBBTDB01; genus JBBTDB01. The sequence goes on from CAZHAR010000079.1 coordinate 20,316, forward strand.
GCGGATTCAATTCAATAAGCGCTCCGAGAACCAGTTCTTCCAAGGTCGATTCTTTTAAAAAAAAATGGAGCGTATGGACCGCAATCAAATCATTTCCTTTCGCCATCTCGTAAAAAATTTCAACCATTTCTCGTGGAGTAATTGCATTACTAAAGTATCCAAGTAGGGTTGGCGCTCCTTTCCACGAGCTTTTGGCAAGTTGACGCAAATATTCTTTTCGGGAACAAATCTCGGAGATTCTTGACCAGAGAAGCACTTTTCGAGAGGGACTCGTTTCCTTCTCGGCTAGTTGAAGAAGTTCTTTTTGCAAGAGAACGAGACTATCGGCTCTTTCATGTTGCGTTTTACAACGTAGCCAACGATCCGGTTCTTCAAAATCTTCGCGTCTCAACATGAGCGGATTCCCTTATTATAATTCTGTTTCAGAATTTTCTGTACTCCGTTTATTATAAAAGTTATCCTAGAAAAAAATACACTTAGGAACAAGGTCTTGAAAAAAAGGAAATAAAATGAAGAAATATTTAATATTAGGGGTTGGGATGCAAGGTCAGGCCATTACTCACGCACTAAAAACCTTAAGTACTCCAGAAGAGGTTCTGACCGCCGATATTCGCGCTGGAATTGCTGATATTGTTTTAGACGTTAAAGATAAAAACGCCTTGAAATCGGCTTTAAAACAGGTGAAAGGAGGGGTCGTTGTTTCTGCTATTTCGTACACTTTAAATGAATATCTCAGCCAAGAATGTATCAAAGCCGGAGTCAGCTTTGTCGATCTCGGAGGGAACACCGAAGTCGTTCTAAAACAACATCAACTCCATCAAAAAGCAATCAAGGCAGGTGTCGTCATTTCTCCAGATAACGGGCTTCAACCTGGCATGGGAAACATTCTTGCAGGAAATATCATTCGAAAGGCCAAAAAGAAACTCGAATCTATAAAAATCTATTGTGGGGGATTGCCACAAAAACCAATAGGTCCGCTCGGATACAAATTGGTCTTTAATCCAGAAGGATTAATTAATGAATACTACGGACCCACTACCTTTATTTTAGAGGGCCAACTTAAAGAAGTGGAAGCTTTTACGGCTTGTATTCCCTTTAAACCTCAACAATCTACGGAATACCACTATGAATCTTTTTTTACTTCTGGAGGCGTTTCCACTTCGCCACAATCCTTCCTTGGCAAGCTAAATCAATATTCCTATCGAACCGTAAGATACGAAGGACATTTTCAGAAGATGGAACTGTTAAAGGATTTTGGCTGGTTTGAAGGTCCAATGCGCAAAGAAGTAGAAAGCGCGATTGCACGTACCTGTCATTTCCCGGATATACTCGATAAGGTGATTTTGGAAGTACACGCCGATCTCGGAGACGGGAAAGGACTAAAACCCAAATACACGCTCTATCATAACCAAGGAAAATTCACGGCTATGGCAGAAACGACCGGCTACTCCGCGGCTGTCGTCGCTTTTATGATCGGAGAAAAAATGATTGCCCCCGGCGTACAAGCCGTTGAATTAACCGTAGACGAGGGCCCCTATTTGAAATACTTGAAACAATTAGGGGTCCAGATTAACACTCCCAAGAGTTAAACAAGCTACCAAAATTTTTCGTGGGTTGGTTTAAGAATTTCGTTCAACAATGAAATTTTAGGGTTGTGTTCAAACGCATTGTCTCCTCCAAGCGCTTTAGCAATCGATTCTCGTCGGACTTCATCTTGTTGAAGTTGTTGGAGGGTATTTTGCGCTAATTCTCTCAAAGCCTCATTCGGAGAAGAAGTTTCTTTTAAAATAATTTGAATAGTCTCTAGTATTTTTGTTAATAATCGAGTAGCGCTTTGATAGGCTTCAAACTTCTTGTTGCTGATCTCAATGAGTTCTTTAACCCCCTTTTTCATCAACGATAGCTTAGGGCCTGATTCTTTTTCTTGTGGAACCTTTTTGATGAGGTCGATCATCGTTCGGCTCAAAATTTTTTCCGCTCGATGATAAGCGTCTGTATCATTGAGGCTCGAAAGCGTTTCAAAAACACCTTGAGGGCCGATTTCTATCAAGGCTTGCTCGGCGTGAGAGGCAAAAAGCGCTTCTGGAGATAACAGATGTCGCACTAAAATTGGAATGACTTCCGATAAATTTTGTCTCAATTTTGCTAGGGCGACCGCAGAAGCATACCGAAGTTCTGGGATAGCCAAACTGTTTTTTAAAAGATTGAAAATACTTTCGTCTTGAGATTTCATTTCGCCCATCGTAAAAATCGCTCTTTGTCTCAAATCTAACGGCACATAGGCATTTTTTACGATACGAAACAAAGTAGGCACAATCTCAGGATGAATGGGGCCCAAGCGTCCTAGACATTCAAAAGCAATCAACTCAAACGGATGTTCCTCTAAATCTAAAATCGTCCCCAAAAAAATCGGAACGTCTTCGAGAGAAAATTGATAATCGGTCCGATCCGCTAGAATTCGGACAATTGGTGGTACTGCAATAGTGCTTTCTGTCCAATATCTAAAAAACTGCAAGATATCGGGTCGCAAATAAGAATCATTCCATATCTCTAGCATCCAGCGACAAGCTAGAGTCATTATTGGAATATCAATTTCTTCCGAAAAAACATACAGCCTATGTCCGAGAATACATTTGTTACAAGCGGAAAAGAAGTATTGTTTAAGTTCATTTAGTACTAAAGTAACCCATTTTTTGCAATCAGGAAGATACGGAGGAAGATACGGAACGAAATTTCCTTTTGCTTTAGAGGAGCATTCAACTATTTGAATACGATTATAGAGGAGAGCCGAAATTAAAACTAAATCTTCGGCGAAGCCTTCTCGATATTCCCGAAGATAATGAATTCTTCTGAGAAACTCTTCTTCTCCAATATCATTAAGTGCTTGGGTATCTAGATGTTGTAATTTACCTGTTAAGGCATGAGAAAATATTAGAAAAAGCTTGACGATATCTTTTGAAGAAAATTCATCTTTCATCTGAAGCTCCATCTTCTCTTTTATCACTGCGATGAGGCGTAGCCGAAGAAACAAACACACTAATGTCATTTCGAAGCGACAGAGAGAAATCTTAAGGTTTTTAGCGATCCCTAAGATTTCTCTTCGGCATAAAGCCTCATCGAAATGACAGAGAACATGATTTTTAAAATGGCTTGAAGAAACTTCACCTTCCATCTGCGATCCTTGTTCTCTAATGTCATTGCGATGAGGCGTAGCCGAAGAAACAAACACACTAATGTCATTTCGAAGCGACAG
>CAZHAR010000080.1:0-22515 GCA_964530615.1 uncultured Planctomycetota bacterium
TTTATAACGATGTCCCTTAACTTAATGCCATTAGCCAGCGGGGGACAAGGACCACAAGATTTTGTGGTTTGACCTAAACTAAAATCTACAGGTTGTACCTGAACAGTTACAAAATTTTTTAAATTTTTGAATGAACTTTTTTGAAAGCAGAAACGTATTAAAAAATACTTAGTCGTTTTCTCTGTTTAAAAGGGTCGTTATGGGAAATCTTATTTTGTCGATCGTGCTGTTATTTACTCAGATTATTTCCTGGATTACGTTTGTTGTATACTGGCCAGTATCGATTCTTATCAATTTGGCTGGCCTTACTATTGCATTCTCAAAAAAAAGAAAAAATTTGATTGCAGGACTTCTTTTGAGTTCACCCATTCTTTTTTTTCCAATAACAAGTCTTCTCCAAGGAACCGTTGGTTATTTTCTTGGAACCGCCGAAATCAAGGGGCATGGAATGTATGAAGGAGAACGATTTAATTTGGATCCCATTTATCGTTGTCATCACTCAAGCTCGGGATGTTGCACCTTCGGAATAGAGCCTTTTTTGGAAGCACCCAATAATTATGTGATTCATTTTCTCACAAAACTTTTTGGGCCGATGCCAAGATCGTATAAGGGTCCCTATCCAGACAAAATGGAAACTTTAAAACTCATTCAATCTACAGAGAACGTGATTCCCGCCAGTTCTTTTTTTAAGAATAATTGTGAATCCAATGGATTGAAAATCGAATTTTCAAAAAAAGAGTTTGAAGATTGTTTCTGGCCACTTCATCTTGAGGAAAAAGATCAACTAAAAATAATCCTTCTAGCAAAACAATGCTTAATTGTATCCAAAGTACCGAATTCTCTTGATACTTATTACGAGATCCGTGAGATTTGGCAACCCATGATTCTTGTCGATTTTCAGAAAAAAGAAATAATTGCAAAGTATATACGTCCTCCAGATGAACTTTTTGAAAACCCATAACTAATTCTCTTTGAAAAAGCTTTCTTCTAAGGTAAAATCTTTTCTATTCTAGATAAAAAAACTGACTAATGACCCCCATATCAACCCTTCTAGTCTTTTTTGGATAATTCCGAATACCTATGATGTTGATTATAGATAGACTTAAAAAAGATTTTCGATCCTCTCCGCAAGTTCTTTTTTCAGGACTCTTTTGCATTTGTTTAGGAATTGCTGTCTTATTGGGTTGGTATACGAAAAATTTGCGGCTCATTCAGATCGTTCCGAATTATGCTCCGATGCAATTTAATACCGCATTAAGCTTTATTTTATGCGGTACAAGCATTCTTCTTTACAGGTATCGATCTATTTTCTGGCCACAGTTCTCAGCAATGTTAGTAATCACTTTGGCGGGATTCACGCTAATCGAGTATCTCCTGAAAATAAATTTAGGGATCGATCAACTTTTTGTCGATGCTTCTTTTTTAACAACATTAAACCTTCATCCCGGTCGGATGTCACCCAATACTGCTTTCGCTTTTTTACTGGCCGGAATTTCTCTTATTTTGACTTATAATTCTTCCAAAACTGGCTTATTGATTGGCTTATGTTTAAATTCAATCGTTATTGCAATCTCAAGCGTTAATCTTTTTGGAGATCTTTTTAATATCGAAACAGAGTATGGATGGAAACATTTAACAAAAATGGCTCTTCATACCTCTATTAGTTTTCTTATTTTAGAATTCGGACTCAATACTCTTTTTTGGAAATCTCTTTCTAATCCGCCCATTAGTTTCAAACGAAAGATTCCTCTCTATATTTTCATTTTTCTTTTAATGATTGCTCTTTTATTTTGGCAAGTATTAATTGGGCAAGAAGAAAAAGAAATTGAAGAAACTATTTCTTTTTATCTAGCGATTACTCAAGATGAAATCGTTAAAAATTTGGACGAAATAACACACGCATTAGATCGTATGGCTAAACGAATGGAATTGAGCCAAGAGCCCATCAATGAAAATTGGAAAGAAGACGCCACTATTTATCTCCAAAATCCTATTTACCAAATGCTAGGATATAGCGATCCTTCTTTCCAAAAATACGAATTCCTTTCATCCAATCCCAAGAAAGAAGTTTTTTTTCAAAACTTCTTTTTGAATGAAAAAATGCGAGAATTATTTCAGTCCGTTCAAACGTCTAAAAAGTGGAAAATAATTTCTTCGTCTTCGTTGAAACTTTCGGGAAATTTCATTTTCGGGATCTTCCCAGTAGAAGCTTCTGGTAAACCTAGTGCCGTGCTTTTTACGGTTTTATCGATTCCGAATTTTTTAGATCATATTTTTTCTGAAAAAGAAAAACTAACCTTTGATATCGAGATTTTTGAACGAGATCTTAAAATTTATGAATCTAACCCTAATGAACCTCTAAATTTTAATTTCGTCTCTTTCCAAACGCCTATTTCTCTAAATTCTATTGAATGGAAATTACAGATCTCTATTAATCCAGAAAATTTGGATAAACAAAGGATTTTATTTCCTCATATTTTGGCATTTTGGGGAGGTCTTTCTGGGTTAATTTTTGCTTTCATTATTTATTTTTATCAAAGTAGCCTTTTATATAATAGCCACTTAAAAATAATGAATCAACAACTCTCAGAAGAAATACAAAAGCGAAAACAAGTGGAAGATGAGCGGAACCAATTTTTTATACTCTCACTCGATATGTTATGTATCGCCGGATTTGATGGTTATTTTAAACAATTAAATCCAGCCTGGAGCAAAGTTTTAGGCTACACTTTAGAGGAACTGAAAACGTCTCCTTATTTTGATTTTATTCATCCAGAAGATCGAGGAAAAACAGAAACAGTGGCCCAAAATTTAACGGAAAGCCAAGAACCTCTTTTTTCGTTTGAGAATCGATATCGATGCAAAGATGGTTCTTACCGCTGGTTATTATGGAGTACTATCCCTATTCCGGAAAAACAGCTCCTTTATGCAGTAGCTCGTGATATTACACAACTAAAAAAAGAAGCAGAAGAATTAAAGATTGCAAAAGAAGTTGCAGAAAAAGCGAACAAGAGCAAAAGTGAATTTTTGGCGAATATGAGTCATGAAATTCGAACTCCACTAAACGCCATTATGGGATATTCGGAGTGTATCCTAGATGGAATGGATGGACCCATAACCACAGAACAAGCTAACAGTTTAAACAAAGTTCTGAGGGCCAGTCAAACGCTTTTAGAACTTATTACTAGTATTTTGGATCTGTCCAAAATAGAATCTGGAAAAATAGAACTCTATTTAGAACAATCTGATATTATCGGATTAATCCAAAGTTGTATAGAAATTGTTGAACCCCTTATTCAAGAAAAGGAATTATCTTTAAGCACTTCTTATGAAATTCCTTATTTAAAAATCAAAGCAGATAGCATGAAGATTCGTCAAAGCATCATCAATCTGCTGAGTAATGCGATAAAATTTACTCCAAATCAAGGCAAAATCCAAATTCAAGTTAAACTGGAAGCCAACCAAGAACTTTGTATTCTGATAAAAGATTCGGGGATTGGAATGTCTCCTGATGAAACGGCTAAAATTTTTATGCCCTTTACACAAGTAGATAGTTCGATTTCACGAAAATATGGAGGAACGGGCTTAGGTTTAACTATTTCTAAAAAATTTGCTGAATTGCACGGTGGCACTTTGCAAGTTCAGAGCGAAAAAGGAAAAGGAAGTACTTTTATTCTGAGATTACCGATCCATGATATTCTACTTTCTGATCAAGAAAAACCGCGCCAGCAGCCTGTAATTCCTCAAGAAAAAACCAATAGTATTAAGATTTTACTCATTGATGATGATCCCATTACAATAGAAGTGATTGGAAAACAATTACAATTAGAACAATTTCAAGTTTATTCTACAAATGATCCACTTGAAACATTTCCAATGATCTTTAAATATAAGCCAAATCTTATCTTATTAGATATTATGATGCCTCATAAAAACGGTCTTCAAATTTTGAAAGAACTGAAGGAAAGTTCAGAAACCCAAAATATTCCGGTCGTGATTATTTCGATGTTTAATAATAAAGAACTCGCCATGAATTTAGGCGCGATTGAATATCTTGACAAACCGCTCCAAAAACAAGATTTGGTTCAATGTTTAAATACTTTAGTCCATTTAAATCAAATGAACCAAGTTGCCATTGTCTCGAATAATCAAGAAGATCGTGAAAAAATTCAGAACTCTTTGTCCAATTTTCTTTGTAACATTGTTGATTATGAAGATTCAAATAAGGCTATATTTGCCTTCCAGCAGAAGAAGCCGGATCTCCTGATTTTAGATTTAACGATGTCTGGTACTATTGGATTTGAATTACTTTCTACAATCAATGAAGATAAAACTTTAAGAAAAATTCCAATTCTTCTTTTTTCCTCTAAGGATCTTAATGAATCTGAACGCAATTCGCTAATTCATTACCAAGGAACATTTTTTCAAAAAGATAATATATCTAAACAGAAAATTCTTCAAATCATTTATTCTGTTCTTCGAAAATAATAAATTAAAATTATTAAAAGTGTAAACAACACTGAGGAATAATTATGGAAAATGAAAAGAAAACCATTCTGATCGTAGAAGATCAAGAAGATAATTATCTTCTTGCAGAGAAAATTTTAACCCATGCAGGATATGCGGTAGAATACGTCGTAGACGGAGAGAAAGCGTTGCAATGGTGTGAACAATATCCAGTACCTCACGGAATATTAATGGACATTTCATTGCCGGGAATTAACGGAATAGAAGTCACGATCCAATTAAGAAAAAAAGAAAACTATGAAAAAGTTCCAATTATTGCTGTCACCGCACATGCGGTCAAAGAAGTTCAAGAAAAAATTTTGGCCGCAGGGTGCACTTATTATTTAGCCAAACCTTATCGTCCTCAAGAGTTAGTTCGTATCCTTAAAGAGTTGGTTAAATAAAATCATCTTCTCTGTCATTTCGATGAGACCTTATGCCGAAGAGAAATCTTAGGTGTCGCTAAAAACCTTAAGATTTCTCGCTGTCGCTTCGAAATGACAAAACGGAAAAATCCGAATTTTTCTATTTTTAAAATGGCTTCTAATGTTTTGGATAATGATAATTATAGCCAATTTGATAGCAATACTCTTGAAGTAGGCTTCCTTCTTTTTTTTCCATAATAGCATGAATCGGGCCCAATTTTTCAAAATACTCGCTGAGATGATTTTGAGGCAAATCCGATTCTTCACTAGCGACTATAATAATATTTTTTCCTGTTTGTTTTTCAATAGGAAACCAATAAGAATACATGGTTGTTTCTTTGTCAAATAGGTGCTGACCCGCAGTATTTAATATACTTTTTCTGGGTCTATTCGTATCGTCTTGGTATCGGTAAAAACCAAGTAAGGTCGTTATCTCGTATTCATCCATGCCTACAATAAGAGGTTCTTGTCCTGTTTCGAGAGTTAACTTTTTTTCAATTTTTTCTACTTCTTTACTAATTTCTCGCCAGCGCTGAGTATGATTACTTCGTACTGTATACCCAATACATGGGATACCAAAGACAAAATAACACCAATGTAAACTATAATAAAGCATCATCCCAATAATAGTAGGTGTCCAGAAACGCAAAATAAATTTAGTTTTTTGACCCAAGTTTACTAAATTTTCCACACACATTTGATGGGCCATCATCGGAATCAACGATAACCAAATAGGAGAGGTCCAGTTCTCTTTAGGAGTGCCAAGAAAGCTTTGATAAACAAAAATAGAGAGTGGAAATAAAGTAGAAGTCAAAACAAAAAGATAATAATTAGAAGAGGCATATTTAACCTTTTTATAGGATCGTGGTAAAAGGGCCAGAAATACTGCAAATATTCCTAAAGGCGTTAACATTTTCAACCAAATTTTCAGGAGTTTATGAAAATAGATTCCGTAAAAATGAGAGAGTCGGCTTTTAGCTTGAAAAGTAAACGATACCCATTCATTTTGCATGTTCCAAATAACAATCGGAAGAAGAATGAGCAGGGCCACGACAAAAGCAACGTACGGTTCAAAACGAAAAAACCATTTACGAGACTGTTTATCTAGGAGCATAAAGATCAGAATCGAGAATCCTAAAAGAGATATTGTATATTTAGAAAGCATTCCTAATCCAATACAAATCCCAACTCCCAGCCAAGCCCATCGTTTCTCGCGAAAAAATACTAAATGGAGAAAATATAAAACGCCTGCCCAGCAGGGCATTAAAGGTGCATCTGTCGTCATTTCGAAGCTATTATCAAAAAATGGCCGAAGTACATTCAGTAAAATTAATGCTCGGTAGGCGGTTGTTCGATCAAAAATATCTTTAGTCAGTAAAAAGACAAAGAGATTCAATACGATATAACAAAATACAGCAGATAAACGGATCGCAAATTCTGTATTTCCCAAAATGAGAGTACTTATAAAATTTAACCAAGCAACCATAGGCGGATGATCGAAATAACCAATATCGATTCGTTGAGAATAGGTCCAATAATAAGCTTCATGATATTCTAGTTCCAGAACTCCCATATAAAGCAAGCGCGTAACAGTAAGATAAACCAAAATGCCTAGCGTTGCAATTTTCCATCGTAAATCAACTTTTGTCGGGTTTTGTTCGTCCCAAAAAATAAAAAAAAGATTACCAAAATATAAAACAATTGTAGTAATTATACTAACAGGAAGAATGGCAATCGTATGCGAGCAGTTCCAATGCAAACAAAATGCTAACATTGCATAACGTAAAGCAAACGCTAGAAGAAAAATCGCTAGCCATTTTAAAGATCTAAAAAGCTTCACTACTCCTGAATCAGCAGGTTTATATATTTTTAAGGAAAGAAAGAAATTGATCAGTATCGCAATAAAAAAGCTGATAATATACAACAAATCTGTTTGAATTTTAAAATTTTTCAGTAATTCAAAAACAGCGATATCGCTTAAAATTGTTATAAATCCAGCAATTTGTATCTTTCTTTTTATTGGATGAGGAATCTCTTCTCTTAATAAATGAATGAATTTTTTAGAGGTTATATTTTGGTTACTTGACATATAAATTTTGGATTCAATCTATAGGTAATCGTTATACTATAATAGCGTTTTTGAAAATAATTCGGGATCATTTTTTAGGAGTTGTTGACGCCTCCTGCAAAAGTTGTTGAATGAGTTTAAAATTATGAGTTCCGACCTTCGAGATCAATTCTAATTCTTTATCATTTCTTGATGTCCCTGAGGCCTCTCTCAATAACTTATTAATACTCAGCTTCCAATCAAAATAAAGTCGTTCATAATGGATCGAGTGACACTGCACGCATTGTTTTTCAGGATCTTTTAAAGAACTTTGCTCTTGATCTTGATGACACTGCTCGCAATTTAAAATCCGGTGAACGGAAGGGACTAACGACTTCGTTAAATACGTTCCTTCCAATATCTGATTATAGTCGTTATGACAGGATCGACAAGAAATTTCGAGAATCGCAAATAAATTTTTCTGAGTATGACATTCCTGGCAGGCCAATTTTTGGTGATCAACGCCTAGAGGAAATCGAGTTTTTTGATGTTGAAAAAGTAAAAAATCTCCCTTCCAGCCATTTGTAGTATGACATCGAGTACAACTATTGCCTAATTGTTCGCGATGAACATCTTCATGACAATTAGAACATTGTGAAGATTGTATCCCCACATAACGGACCCCTTGTTTTTCAGGCTTGTGACACTCTTGACATTTCAGTAGTTGATGGACTCCGGTCAATTGGAAGCGAGAATCTCGATTATGAATAAAGGAGAGGTGATTCCCTGCCCAACTTTTCTCAGTATGGCAAGTTTGGCAAGATTTGCTCATCTGCCCTTGATGCGGATCTTGATGACAATCGTTACAGTTTTTGGCCGGAAGTCCAGCGTATTGTACTACCGTATTTTCTTGTTTTTTGTGACAGGCTTCACAACTCACTTGTTGGTGAACGCCCACCAGTTTAAAGGAAGAATCTCGATTGTGTTTGAAAAGGATTTCGCGTCCGATCCAACCCTGCTCTGTATGACACGAATCACACGATTTTTTCATCTGTCCCTGATGCGGATCGGAATGACAAGATTGACAACCGCTAAAATTAAACTGAGCTAAATGAAGTTCTTTTTCTCCTGTTGCATTTTCTCGACGATGACATTTTGTACAATTCACTTCTTGATGTTTTGCTTTTAAAGCAAATTTAGAATCCTTGTTATGTTGGAAATTTACAATTTCAGACCAGCGATTTTCGAGATGACATTGAGTACAATTTTTTTGAACTTCTCCATGATGAGCATCCTCATGACAATCCTGACAGGCTTTTTTCCCAAGTGCATATTCTATAAGCTCTTTTTGCTCTTTTTGCTCTTTTTGCTCTGATTGGACTGGTTTATGACATTCGATACAGTGGACTTCCTGATGTTGACCTCGTAAAGGGAAAGAGGATTTTTGGTGTTCAAATAAGAGTTGTTTTCCTTTCCACCCTTCAACTTGATGACAATCCTTACAACGCGAATCGAGAGGTTTTGTATGAGGATTTTTATGACAATCATTACATTGTTGATGAGAAATCGCAGTATATTGAATAAATTTTTGGTGTGTTGCGTTATTTTTTTTTTCTTGATGACAATCTTGGCAGTGGACTTCCTGATGTTTTCCTACTAAGGAAAATTGAGATTGTGTATGCTTAAATTTTAAATGATCTCCTTTCCATCCCTCGGGTTGATGGCACTGAGTGCAGAGTTTATTTGAAAATTGTCCTTGGTGCGTATCTTGATGGCAATCCGAACATTTATCAAAAGGAAGACCAATAAATTGTCGTTGCTCTTTTTTTTGGTGGCATTCGTTACATTGAAGTTTTAGGTGCGATCCTTCTAAGGGAAAGAGTGCGGCTAAGGTGTGATTAAATTTGTCCTTTTCTAGAGGAACCGAATCGAATTGATTCCCTCGATGATCTACGTGACAAGAAGCACAATTATCTTTAAACTGACTATGAAATCCAAGCCCTTTTTTTATTCGTTCTTGAATTTTTTGATGACAATTTAAACACTTGGTATCCGAAATTTTCCCATCTAGCGAATGACAGACATAACAATTTTTTGTTTCTAGTTTTTGTTCATGAGCAAGAATCAAAGGTCCCGGCATTAAAAAAGCTTTATTGATCCGTTCAATTTTACTTACAGTGGTTTCCGTTACCGAAAGATTCATAAAAAAGAAAATCACAAAAGTAATCCCTAATCCCGCCGGAACCATTAAAAAAATTCTCCAAAGACGACGAAAAGAAAAACTGGATAGTGGTGTTTCGTTTTGTAACTGCAAAGGATGGTGATGTGCCACATAAGAATAAGGAACATTTCCGGTAAATATTCCGGGTAACCCGCTTTTAGTATCTGGATTCAAGATCGCTAAATAAAGGTGTCCAGCGACCGCAGGAACCATCACAAAAAAAAAGAGTAAATGAAGATACCAAGTACTCAGAGCTCCCTTTTCGTTCCACATCATCAAGCCGGTCACGGAGAAAATTGCATAAGCAAGTAACGAGAGGAGCATATTCATTTTCTGGCCGGAATTGAATTTTCCCATCGGAGGAAGATCCTTTGAGTTTTTTGCCATTTTGGAAAACCATTCCAGATCTTTTTTGCTCCAAGTCAAAGCTTCATTTAAATTCAACAAATGAATACGCCAGTCTCCTGCGAGAGCGACTAAAAAAGGAAGTACGATAAAGAGAAGTCCAACATATTGATGAAAAAGAACTACCGTTTCCTTACTAATAAAATCTCCGAAGAGTTTTTGAATCAGTAAAAGAAATCCGCTCAAGAGAAGTAGTAGAAAGGGAACCGCATAGGCCCAATGATAAGAAATTTCTGTAGGAGTAAAGCGTTTAAATTTTTTATCGGATCTCATGGGAGCCTAATTTTTTCAGAATAAATGGAAATGCTTTCCGAAGGACTAATCCGTTTCAAAGTAATTTCTAATTGTTTCGTTCGTATCGATGTTTTAAATACTTCTTCTTGAATACTATTCGGAAGAAATCCTTGATCCATTTGTCGAAAATATTCACGCGACCACGTTTCAATTTCTTTTCCTTGTTCATCAAGGAGACGAACATCAAGAACCACTTTCCGATGACCAAAGCTCCCGGTCGGAATACGATGTGGAATATGATTTTGAATCGTTAAATGAATTTCTTGTTCTTGGGAAGAAAGCCCTTTTGAGGAACAAAGAACTTCCACGCCTCCTTCTAAATTCTCGATCTCCGATAAATGAAATTTGTGACGCTTGAAATGTCCTTGTTCTTCAAAACTTACAATCATATTTGAAATTAAATTATCTCCCTGTGTAGAACTGCGGACGACCGGAGTCATATGACACTCCTGACATATTTTTTTTCCTAAGGAATCTACCGAGAGCCATTCTTGATAGGTACTTTCATGACATTTTCCACATAAAGCACTTGAGCGATAGAAATCCGTTCGAACTTCTACAGGATGGACCAAAAGGACAGCAGTACTTTCGACGGGTCCTGCAAATTTTCCATCAATAAAATGGCAAGCAATACAACTAACGCCTTCTTCGAGACGCTCTTTTCGAGCTAAAATAGTATCACTAAAAACAGAATCTGGAGTATGACAAGAAAGACATTGTTGATATTGATAATTATTCGTTCGTTCTCGATAAGTTTCACTGGTAAATGCTTTCGCATGAGGAGAATTTTTCCACTCCTCATAAATATCAATATGGCACCCGGCGCAAGAATGAACACTTGGAGAAACATTTTCTTTTTGGGTCAACTCTGGATAAAAATTTTGAGTCAATCCGAGACAGCTTGTTAACACGAGAAGAACAGTCATCAAAAAAAATACAAAATCAATCTGTAGAAGGCGAATTCGTCGTAACGCCATAACGTATTTGTTTTCCTGTAAGTAATGTAGGTAAAACATAGAGGTCAAAAATAGCTCCAGCAAACAAGGTAAAAGAAAGCGTGAGTCCAAAATGACGGATCGGAAGAAATCCGTGAATTCCAAAAATTCCAAAACAAATCACTAACAACAATGAACTGGTCACAATAGGGACCAATGTCGTTTTAAAATAATAATCAAAGGGTACTTCTTTTTCAAAAACATAAGTTAAATGGATCGTACTATCCACAATCATTCCAAGAGAAATACTAAATGTCATCACGGTTGCGATATTAATAGACAAACCGGCGAAATACATAAAAACAAGAGTCATAAAAATGGGTACCGTATTGACGACAATAAAAATGAAGACATGTCGAAGATTTTTAAAAAATAAAACCGCGATTAGAGTAATGACCACAAAGGTACTCAATAAGCTCCAAACGAGGATTTTTATGAGTAAATCTTGTGTGAGCATCAAGTTATAATAAAGTCCGTTGACTTCATATTTATAGGGATATTCCTTTAGAACTTTTTCAATAATTTCTAATTGTTCAAAATACAAATTTGTATTGATCAGATTTCCTAAAAGTGAAATACGATAAACTTCTTTAGTCGGATAAATCTGGACCATATCTTTTTTAATTCCAGACCGCAAAGCGTAATAAGGTTCCACAAATCGGGGAAGTTCAAATTTTCCGGTATAAAAATAGTTTGCTTCTTCTACAAAATGATTCGAAGAAAGTAACTGATATTCCTGTTTAAAATGAGAAATTAACTTATCTTCGATTTCTTGAATAATTTTTAGATCCTCATAAATTAATGATTCTTTATTCTTTTTAAAAAGAATAATTTCAAAATTAGGCGAACCTATAATTTCGCTTTGAATTTTTTCTAGATCTTCCTTGATTTTTAAAGCTTTAGGGAAATATTGTGTTGAATTCGTCAATCGTTCAATTTTAGGGGCAAGAAAAATACTTCCGACAATAGAAAAAAAACATAGCAAATAAATGGTTCGATGCGAAAAAGAAAAAGAGACATATTTTTTCCAAGCAGAATAATCTGCTTTCTGTTGAATTTTCTTGATCAGCGATTCTTTTAATGTTAAGGAGAACCAGAAAGCGCTTAATAAAGTCGTCAAGGAAAGTGCCACAATGGAAAGAATCGCAAACTGCTTGATCACTTCAATACTACTAAGATAGCAAGATCCAAAACCAATAACGGTCGTAAAGACGGTCAAAAAAATAGGCTTCCATTTCTCACGCATCGCCGCTTGAAAAGTTCCTACTTCAGTCCCCGCAAAAAACAAATGAAATCCAAGAGAAAGATTAATGACAAAAACGAGAAGTGGCATAATCGAAGTAATCATATTCATATAATGAAAAGACACTTGAATTAGCCCTAAAGTGAAGATTAATGAAGCAAGAGCGGGAATAAAAATAATACAAGAAGCGAAAAAGTTTCTTGTAAAAAAGAATGTCAATAAAAAAGCCAAAACGAACATCGTCGGAAAGACTTTTTTCTTAATATCCTCAGAAAAATGATCCAATAAATAATTTACATACGGAAGTCCCGCGATTTTCAAAGAGTATTTTTGAAAGAACGTATTTGCTTTTAATTCATCAATAATCGTGGTAATTTCAAAAGTAGAAAGATTTTCATTCACAATTAATAAAAAAGCGATAGAGTCTTTTCCGATAAAACGAAACTGGATATTCTTTTCATGTTTTTTTAGAAAAGGTTGTATAAATTCAAATTTTTCTTCTTTCAAGACATTTTTATAAATATCAAAAAAAGTAACAATTTCTACTAAACATTCTTCGTCTTCCTGCTCTTCGTTCTGGGTGAGTATCGGATATTTTTTTTGATAATATTGTCGTAATTTCTGGATTTCCGCGCTAAAAGCGCCAAACGTTTCCTCCGAGAGCGCACTGGGAAAACTAAGTTGGAAAATAAGTACTTTTTTTTCGGGAAAGCGACTTTGAAAATCTCTATAACGAGCAATCGAATCTTGGCTCAAAAACAAATGTTCTGAATTAAGCTGTTTCAAATTGCGCGTATAAAATCCAAGAAACGCATGAAAGGAGAGAAATAAAACAATACCGAGAATAGAGAGTTTTTTTGAAACAGGTTTCATAAATTCAAATCCATCATCGCAATAAAAAGTTATTTTAAAATTCTTCAGTTTCCCATTGTCATCGCGAGGAGCCTCAAGGCGACGTGGCGATCTCCAAAAGATTTAAGTATATAGGAAGATTGCTTCGCTTCGCTCGCAATGATCAAGCATACAGGAGAGGCGTACTATTTTATGCTGAAAACGCGCGTTTTGCAATTTTAAGCCCTTCGACAAATCCTTTCCCACTATGAAAAGACTCCATCACGTGATCCAGCGCCGAGACAAATAAATCGAGATCTTCTTCCGAGGCTACAAAAGCCGGAGACGCTTTAATCGTCATATAATTATTTCCACAAATCTGCGTGAGAATATGTCCTTCACGAAACATTTTCATCACTACCATTTGACCAAATAACGCAGGATGTGCCATATGAAACGGAATAAATAACGCTTTCAATTTGAGTGATTCTGGAGGCTTAAACTCCACCCCATTCATCAAGCCAATGCCCCGTATTTCTTTCAACATCTCATATTTTGGAACCAAAGCACTCACTTTTTCACGAAGTATTTGGCCCAATTTTGTAGCTCGCTCATCGAGCTTCTGAGAGGTAATAAGTTCAAGTGTCGCTAATCCGGCCCGCATCGAGAGTCCGTTTTCGCTAAAGGTCGTTTGACTGAAAAACGCTCGATCTACGCTATTAAAGACAGAGTGATTAATCGCGGAAGTCGTGAGTACAGCTCCGACAGGCATCATCCCACCACTTAGGGCTTTCGCGAGAATAACCATATCAGGTTGAATTTCATAATGATGAGAAATGAGAAATTTTCCAGTACGAAAAATTCCGGTTTGGACCTCATCCATCACGAGTAAGGTTCCGTATTGACGACAAAGTTTTTCCACTTTTTGAAAAATTTCTTTAGAGAGGTATCGAAGACCCGCCTCGCTTTGAATTCCTTCCACAATAAACGCGGCAAATCGTTTGGTCTTGAGATGTTTTTCTAGTTGCTCCAAATCGAGATAAGGAATACATTCGGTGTCGGATAAAAAGGGCCCACAACCGCCTAGCCACGATTCATCCCGCATAATCGACATCGCACCATAAGAAGCTCCATGAAAAGCTCCTAAACAGGCAATAATTCCGGGCCTTTTGGTATGAACCCTTGCGAATTTGATCGCGGTTTCAACGCCTTCACTTCCCGTATTGGTAAAAAAAGCACATTCCAGAGAACCGGCCGCTAAGTCGACTAAGCGTTTTGCCAGACAAGCCGCGTGTGGCGGAACGAGACTCTGTAAAATGAGAGGCCCTTGTCGATTCAATTCATCACGAATTGCGTCTGCGATAAAAGGATGATTATGTCCGACATTCTGGACACAATAACCCGAGAGAAAATCGGTATAGCAGGTTCCATCTTCGGCATAAAGTTTTGAACCGCTACAACGAACATAATACACATTCATATCGAGTACACTGAGTAATTTCACCCATTGTCGATTCACATACTTTGAATAAAGATCGCAAGATTCTTGGAGAGATAAATCGTGGCCGGTTTTTTCTTGCATAGAGGTTTCCTTGATTTAATGAAGTCTGGAGGAGGGTCCAACCTGAGGAAAAAAACTTTTAAAGAAAAGAAATAATCCATAGAGAGGATTATATACATTACCAATAATTCCAATAAAAATATTCGCCCTTTTTTGACTGGGAATGAGAAAAAACGCAATCCCTTCACAAAGCGATTGATGCTGAATTACATTCTGAAAAACCTTGGATAAAAAAACTTTTTGGCGAAACTGTCGCTTTTTTCCTCGCGCATATTCTTGCAATTTTTTTTCGATTTCTTTTGGCTCTAAAGGTTTGGCAAGTTCACACAATTTTTGAGCTAGAAAATGAGCGGTCCATAGCGCGTTATAGATCCCTTCGCCGGTGAGAGGATCAATAAAACCGGAAGCATCTCCAATTAAGGCGCATTGGGGACCAATGGCAGATCGGGTTCGATACGTAATGGGAAATGTTGTTGAAAAAGAAATATCCGTTTCAGGAATTTCATACGAGTCTCGAATCAGAGGAGAGCGGTTTAAATAGAAATGCAACACCTTCGCGACAGTTCCCATTTTTTTTAGGATATCGACATCGCATACCAGAGAAATATTACTTCGTTTTTCTTCGACAGGGTTAATCCCAATATAGCTCCCATCGTCAAAAATATGCATTTCACCCAAACGTTCATTTTTATGTTTTGCCTGTAAAAAACAATGAACAGCGACACGTTTACTAGAAGAGGGTAAATGAAGATTTAAATGTTTAGCGACAATGGATCGGCGTCCATCGGCACCAATTAAAATTTTACAAGAAGCCGATGTTTGATCGGAAAGCTGAATATTCCAAAAAAGATCCAAATGAAATCGAAGTGCGCGTATACCTATTTTAGCATGGACGCCACCCTGTTTTGCTTTTTCAAATAAAAAAGTATCAAATTGATCTCTTGGAACCGAGATTCCTTGAGCGGATCTCGAAACGAAATCCGGAAAGTAGGTTTTCACAAATTGATACGTTGGCGAAACAAGTTTCATCCCGAAAATCGGTAAAAAATGCGTTTCCAGATATTCGCCAAAGCCCTGTTGACGAAGTAATTCGAGGCCGGTTGGACAGAGATATTCTCCACAAATTTTCCGCTTGATTTCCGCAGAAGCTTCTAATAAGAGAACTTTAAAACCAGCATTTGCAAGCAAATACGCACAAAAACTGCCCGCGGGGCCTGCACCGATGATTCCAACATCGTAATCAGGAACAGCTATTTTCAAAAATCACCTCACTCTTAACAATTTTCAAGGAATTTACAAATTTTGTATTTTTGTCAAAAAAAACGAATTCTTTTTGACAAAAATACAAATTTTAAAAATAAGTTTAGCGATTCTTTTCACGAAGGATTATTTCCATTGTAACAATAACGTTTGAGCCGTAAATCCTGGGCCAAAGGCGAGCATTAAACCATAATCGTCCTTAGGAATTGGTTTTTCAAGGAAACGCGCGAGTACATAGAGTACCGTGGCACTCGACATATTTCCATTATCCGCTAAAACCTGCTTCGATAAATCAATATTTTTCCCATATTTTCCCAAAAGATCTTCGACGATACTGATAATTTTTTTTCCACCCGGATGAAAAATAAAATGATTAATTTTATCGATCGTTAAGTGATTTTTTTCGATAAACGGAAACAAAACAGATGGAAAATGGGATTGAATTTCTTGAGGAACATCCCGATCTAAAATAATTTTCAAGCCGGAGTTTTGCAAATAAAATCCCATTAAATGCGTGCAGTTCGGAAAATGATACATCTGTGTATCTAAAATTTGAGGGGCGACTTCTTCTGTATTTCCGAGAATCACACACGCGGCGCCATCCGCAAAAATTGCAGAGGAAACAAAATTTTCCATACTATAATCTTCGAGTTGAAGGGTTAAGGTCGGCGCTTCAACGGCTACGATGGCCACTTTACGATTCGGGTAGGCGCGTAAGTAGTGGGAAGCATAAATCAACGCGGCGGTTCCTCCAGCACAACCCATTTCGGTGACCGGCAGACGCTCGATCTGTTGTTTTAATCCAAGGCGGTTCACTAAATAAGCATCTACAGAAGGAATCATAAATCCGGTACAACTCGTTGTAATGAGATAATCAATAGATTCAGGGTCAATTTTAGCTTGAGTTAACGCTTTTTTTAAAGCCTCTTCCGCCAAATCGGTCGCGACTTTGATATAGTGATTATTTTTTTCTTCAAAAGACATTTTTTGGAAAAGGTTTTCAATGGGCAGAACAGAACTCCGATTTTGAATCTGAGCATTTCTAAAAAGCCAGAGAACTCGTTTCCTTAGACTTTCCGATTGATCCTGAAGCCACTCTTCAATTTTAGGCAAAATTTGATCAATAGAATAGCGATAGGGTGCCTTCGCAATCGCAGTGGTGATAATCTTCATGGTGCCTCTAAATCAAGTAAGGGGTATCGACTGAAAAAAATAATCAAGAATTTTTCATAAAAATAATAACCCTTTTTTTTGTTTAAACGCAATTTTTGGGCCAATTAAACGCCAAGCAAAGATTAAAAATAAGATGGAAAATCTTGAGCTGTGGAAAAAATTCCTTTATTATTTTACACTTTGAGCATTAGAAATAAATTAAAAACAGATTAAGCTTTTAGTCGACTCCTAATTTTATCAATAACTTATAGTTTTATAGCCTATTTCCGATAGGGACAAAAAATGAATTTAAATTTTTGGAAAGGAGTCCCTTTTCTTGACTTCTTTTTTCCTTCCCGTTATCTTAAACCCAATTACCCTACCAAATTAGCCTAAATTAACCCATTCCCAAGTTCTAAAAACACAACTTTTTTAACTATTGAGAATACAATGCACTTTAAAAAAAAATCATGGTTTGCCTGCTTCTCTTTGTTTCTTTGCTTTCTTGGAGCAGCGCGCTGCGAAGCCGATTCGATTGAAGTTTATTTTGGCCCTAATGGTGGTTTTAACCTAAAAAATAAAAACCGAATGATTACAATGTCCGATGGTTCACAAGTTCCCGGAACCTTAAGTTCTTCTTTGGTGAATATGCTTGAGCAAGCGGAACCCGGCGGACAAATGAAGATTTGTATGTATTCGATGGGAGATTCTCATATCCTTTCCGCGATGATTCAGGCCGCGCAAGAGAAAAATATCACCGTAAAGTTGCTTCTGGACGCTTGTTCTCCGTATAATGCCGAACGCGCGAAAGGGATTGTAAAAAAAATACAAGACGCGCGTGAACTCTCTAAAAAAGACGGAAAGAATTTTGATTTCCAAATCAAATTCATTGAAACTTCAACCATGACGGCGCGGGGACGTGCAAAACAACTGGAGGATGGAACCACTATTTACGGAACGATGCACGAAAAATTTGGGGTCTTTTATCGGAAAGATTCTCCCATTCCGTTTGATTGCTTCGCGGGAAGCGCAAACGCTTCTACGGGAGCCGATCAGCTTTACGCCGAAAGTCGTATGTATTTCTATAATCGTCCTGCAGTGGCTCGTCAGTTTCAAGAAGAATTTGCTCGACTTTGGAACGAATTTGGAACCGCCATAGAAGGAAACTGCGTTTCTGAAAAATTGATTCTAGTCGATCCGGTCCCCGGTGATGTTCAAGTTATTTTCAACAGTGAACCTATTTCGGAAGAGGCTGATTATAGTATTGACGAAGCGCTTAAAAAATTAATTCAACAGGTCTCTTCTCAAGGAAGCTTAGATCTAGCAATGTTCAGCTTTACTCATTATGAACTGGCTCGAACGATGATGGATTGCGCCCGAAAAAATCCTAAGGCCAAATTCCGTATTATGATGGATCAAACGATGCTTGCCAATACGGATTCTCGCCAAGGAGTCATGGGCCCTTGGCTCGATGAACAAATTAAACGCCAAAAACTGAAAAACGTAGAAGTCCGCTATAAATGGAGATCCAATGCGTATGGTTGGGATGAAGAAAAGAAACAAATCGATATTCTTCACTCTGAAAACCTTCTTCTCCATCATAAATTGATGATTATAAACCGAAGTATCATGGCGAACGGAAGCTTTAATTGGTCTGATTCCGCAGAAGAACGTAATTTTGAGAACCTCATGATCTTTCGTCGTCCTTATCCCGATCATGGTGCTGTGCTTGACCAATATCTTGACGAATTTGATACGCTTTGGAATACCTTAAAAGAAGAAGGGTTGGTAAAAAACCCTCTTCCCAAACAACCCCAAATGATTCATTTTGATAGAGCTGTTGCGTTATCACAGAAAATTATTCAACTCATGACTGATGAAAAAAATCGTGAAATTCTAGCTTTTTTTAAGCAAGAACCCTTTCTAACGATAGAAGATATGTTCTTATTTATTCCGCTCTCCGAAAAAGAGCTTAAAGAACGCCTTGACGCGATGGTTGAAGCAACAATCCTTTGCTATTATAAAAATGAACAGCAAGAAGAGGGTTATTCAAAAGCAGACTAAACTTTTTTCTAGAGAGAACTCATGGGGCTGGATTTAGCCGAATTGGCTTTAGATGTTGAAGATGCTTTTGAAGTGTCTATTCCAGAAGAAGCTTGGCGCTCAATAGACACTCCGGGAAAGTTAATCGATTGGCTCGATCAAGAATTAGCCTCTCGTTCGACAGAAACTAAACCTCCGGAAATTTGTATAACGCAACGAGCCTTTTTTGTTCTGAGAAAAAAATTACTGCAACATTTTGATCTTGCGAAAAAAGAAATCCGCCCCTCGACTCCGCTTGAAAAGTTAATTCCTCTCCAGAATCGAATTGCCTCTTGGAGGCAACTTCAAGAAAGTCTAAAAGCGATTCACTGGCCCTTGCTCGCTCGTCCGGTTTGGATCAAAACGATTCTTGGAGTCACGACCTTAAGTTTTTTGTGCTGGACCTATTTTAAACTTCAAACGGTTCTGTCTTACCCGCCTTCAGGCGCATTGATGATGGGAACGATTCTGAGTTTTTTTTTCCTAATTTTCGGACTTTATTGTACTCGTTCATGGATACAGTATTTTCCTTGGAAGTATCAACAACTTCGGGACCTAGTGCGATTTCTTGTCGCCAAAAATATGTTTCTCTTCGCTCCGTATTCCTGGACCCGAAATCAAATTAAAAACGTGATTCAAGAAATTTTAAGGGAAGCTTTTAATATCACTCAGTTTCAAGAAGATGATCATTTCATCAAAGATTTAGGACTGGATTAAGAAATATCCTTCAAGGGAATTTCATCCGTCCTAAGGCCGTGTCCTGAAAGCTTCCAAAATAGAGCATCTCTCCGATTTGTTCTACGCTACTCATAAAAGCAATATTTTTTCCTTGAGGATCTTGAAGATTGTGAATCACTTTTCCTTCGGCATTAACACCAAGAGCCATAATATGACGCTGTGGTTTGGGTTGGACAAATTCTGGCAATCGGGTCACCACTTTTTTGAGGAACGGATAGGGAGAAATGGTATCGAGAACTGGATCTCTTGGAGCTCCAACGGCGATCCAAAATAGATCATTCCCGTTTGAAGAGATTCCATCGGGAAAGCCGGGAAGATTGTCTAAAAAGATATCCGTAGTTCCCTTTTTTTCTCCGGTGAGCCAATACCGGCGCACTCGGTAACGAGACGTTTCATTGACTAAAAGAAACGTCTGATCCGGGCTCAGCGCAATTCCATTCGCGAAATAAAGATTTTTCAATAAAACTTGAGTCTGTTGCGTTTTTGGATCGTAAAGCAACAATCGTCCATTGGGACGGTTCTCGATCAAATCCATTTTATAATTGTGGAAACTAAAGCGGGTAGAGGCATCGGTAAAATAGATATTGCCATCTTTGGCAATATCAACATCATCGGTAAAAGCAAACGCAACACCATCCGCAGACGAGGTTAATACTTTAATTTTTCCCTCTTTTGAAACGGACAAAAGGCCCTTGATTGCATCCGCGACAATCAGGTTTCCTTCCATATCCCAACAAAGACCCAAAGGGCGGCCCCCTGTATTCGTGAATACTTCTGTACTTTGATCGGATTTAATCCGAAGAATTCGTCCATCATTAAGTCCAGCATAAATCTGTTGTTGATTATCTAGGATGATTGTTTCCGGACCCTCGCCAGAAACAGGAATTCGTTCAATGGCTTCCAGTTTTGAATTAAGCGCGTAATCTCCTTCATAAGGAAGAGCAACGGGTGGTGTCCAAGCTTCTGGATCAACCGGAACGGGCCAAAATAAAAGATAGAGTAAGAAAGTCAATAAAAGTAACGAAACACGAAGGATCACTTTTTTTCTTTTTGTCATAAAAACTCCTTTATTTTTTAGGGTTATTTCTTTTCTTTTTTTTCCAGATTTTTTTCAATTTGGAAGAGGAGTTCTTGGACTCGTTTGAGATCGGGATGCTCCTGAGGTGCATACTGTTTGAACTTTAACAAAGCCTCTTTTGCTTCTTGAAAAGATTCTGCTTGAACCTTTTGAATACAGTATTGAATAAGCGAATCGAGAAACAACTTTTGAACCTCCTTATCTTGAGGATCTAGTTTTAAAATTTCCTGAAAATCTTCTAAAGCGCCTTCCAAGTCAAGTTTTACGCGAAGAATGGCTCGTCTCTTATAGGCTAAGAGATACTTCGGATTTAAGGTAATCGCTGTTGAATAGTCCTGAATGGCTTTAGAAAAATCTTTTCGCCTTTCATAGATCAGTCCTCGACGATAATAGACATCAAAATCTTGAGGATTCAATTCAATTACTTTATTAAAATCATCAAACGCTTTATCTAAAAATCCCTGCTCATAATAAATGCCGCCCCTATTAAAATAGGCCACAAAATTTTTAGAATCTAATTCAATCGCTTTTGTATAATCAAGAATCGCTTTAGAATGATCTTTTTTTTCCGAATAAACATTTCCCCGATTATAATAACGGATAGAACTGGGATCTAAATAAATCGCTTCTGTAAAATCTAAAAGCGCTCCGTCTATATCCTCAAGTGTCCATTTCAAGATACCTCGATTTCCATAGGCATTAGAATTTTGAGTATTGCGCTGAATCGCTTGATTATATTCTTCCAAAGCTTCAAACAATTTTCCTTGAGATTGTTTGATAGCCGCTCGTCCCATGTAGGAATACGAATCTTGGGGGTTTAATCGTAACACTTCATTATAGGAAGAGAGGGCACTTTCCCAGTCGCCTTTGTAATAATAAGCCACTCCTTGTTGATAGTAAGCTTCTTGATATTGTGGATTGATTTGAATTGCTTTTTCAAAATCGGCAAGCGCTTGATCCCAATTTTTTTGAAAACTGTAGACCATTCCTCGATTAGAATAGGCTGAAGTAAATTGAGGATCTAAAGTAATACTTTGCGTATAATCCTGGATGGCTCCAGAAAAATCCTTTTGTTTAAATTTTAAGGCTCCGCGATCATTATAAGCATCCGAAGATTGAGGATTCAATTCAATCGCTCTATTATAATCTGTAAGTGCTCCAGAAAAATCACGTTTGTTTTGTTTCGCTATTCCTCGATTCAAATAAAGTTCAAAATTATTTGGCTTCAGTTGAATACAGCGATCATAGCATAAAATCGATTCGTCAAATTTGTTCTGCAAATAAAGGGTTCTGGCTTGATGAAATAAGTCTTCAAAGGATTCTAAGGGTTTATTATCAGAACTATTTTTTTTTAAAGATATTTTTTTTAGGAAGGGTCTAAGATTCTTTTCAAATAAGCTATTATAAGTAGCTTCAATATAAATTTTTTCTACTTCGTTCAAATAGCGAGAGTCTTTTGTATAGAGTAACGCTTCTGCGAGATAAACCATATACTGACTAAATTCGATTGAGGGTGTTTCCGAATTAGATCCTTTCAGTTTTTCCTGCATTTGTTTTAAAGCATTTAGCAGTGTTTCGCCTGCTTTCGGATTTTCCATCCTTCCTAAAGCTTGAGCAATAATGTGATAAAATTCGTCTTGCTTGCTTTGGCTATTCTTATTTTGGATAAAATAATTT
>CAZHAR010000081.1:0-21928 GCA_964530615.1 uncultured Planctomycetota bacterium
TGACCGACACGACCGCAGGAAGGCGGCTTCCATCTTTACGGATATGGGTTAGTTCGTAAATGTCCTCGATGCCGCGCGAGGCCTTGAACACCAAGGCCTCGAAGCCCGGCGTAATTGGGGTGCCGAGTTCGGTGCTTAATGCCTTGGCACGCGCGATCAATTCCTGAGGATCGGAAATGTCAGCCGGAGTGATCTTATTCATCACTTCAGCGGCCGTGTAACCCAGCATACGTTCCGCGCCGACGTTGAAGATCTGAATGACGCCCTTCGCATCTGTGGCAATACTCGAGAAATTGGCGCTATTGAAAATTGCACTCTGTAAAGGCCCTGCCTTAAGCAGAGCATCTTCGGTCTGCTTGCGCGAACTGATATCACGTAAAATTCCGGTAAAATAACGTTGGCCACCCAACCACATCTCGCTTACCGCTATTTCCATCGGAAAAATACTGCCATTCTTGCGTCGTCCTACGACTTCGCGTCCGAGGCCAAGGCTTTGTGCCTCATCACTTGCACTATAATACTCGATGGAATCATTGCGTTTCTTTCGATCAAGGTCGGGCATCAACATACTAAAATTTTGTCCAATGAGTTCTGCGGCGGTATAGCCAAACATTCGCTCAGCGGCTGGATTAAGTGTCTTGACAATGCCGTCGCTAGCATGGAGGGTGATAATGCCGTCCGCCACGGTATTGAGAATCGTCTGGATCAACACGGCATTATCGCTCAAGGTCTGCCATGCTACATGTTTTTCGGTGACATCGCGGAACACCAGCACGGCACCGACTATCTGACTGTCGTGGTTGCGAATCGCCGCACAACTATCGGCGATAGCACACTCGCTCCCATCGCGTGCAATCAGGATAGTGTGGTTGGCTAGGCCATGCATCGTGCCATGCTCCAAGGTTTCCTTTATTGGGATAGTGGCAGGTTGGCGAGTTTCTTGGTTGATGACGTGAAAAATCTCGTCTATGGGTCGACCGACAGCTTCTGCTTGCGCCCAACCAGTAAGGCGTTCGGCAAGAGGGTTCAAGAGTGTCACTCGCCGTTCGGTATCGGTGGCTATTACGGCATCACCAATGGAGTTGAGTGTAACTGCGAACTTTTCCTCGCTGACTTGCAAGATGGCGTTGGTCTGCTGAAGTTTTTTATTCATCTTTTCCTGAACAGTGAGAAAATTCTGTGTTTCGAGATGAACTAAATTCTTGAGCCGATGCTGTGATTCTCGATAAATCAAGTAGGCGAACAAAAGCACAAACAGGAGCTCAATTTGTCCGAAAGCCCAGAATGAAACAACGACCCCTAGCGCAACTAGCACTGTTGCTCCAAATAGCGTAGCAATAATCTTGTAAGTAGTTTTCAATAAAAATTTATCCCTCGCATAAAGTAATAAAGGCCAATAATTGATCCAGTTTACTTGAATAGCATATAAAATTTAGTTATACAAATTATAACCCTCAAGAGAAGCCATGTCAAACTTCGAGATCTCAGCGGCTGTTCCTCTTTAAACAAAAAGATTGAAAGCAACGGCTTCCTGATTTATTATGGATCTGTTTTATCCCAAGGAGGAAAAATGCGATTTTATTTCATTGGAATTCTTAGTTTAGTTGGATTTTTATGGGCTCAGGAAGAAACGCTTGAGCAGGCATTAAAATATCTCGAAGAGGAACGTTATACGGAAGGAATTACCCTATTAACCCACTGTGCTGAAAAAGGAAATGCTCAGGCGCAACTTCATTTAGCCGAATGTTACGAAGACGGAATTGGGGTCGAAATCAATAACAAAACGGCTTTTCATTGGTATCATCAAGCCGCCAAAAATAACCTTCCAGAGGCTCAGTATCAAGTTGGAGTATCCTATCAGGAAGGAACAGGGGTTGAGATTAATCTTCCGCTCGCCTTAGAATGGTTTAAAAAAGGAGCCACTCTCAAACATTCACTCTCTGAATACGCTCTTGGATTATGCTATGCACAAGGGGTAGGCATACCCCCAGATTTTGCACAATCTTTTTTCTGGTTTGAAAAGGCCGCAAATCAAGGTCTTGCTGAAGCTCAATTCCAAACCGGAATTTGCTATCTCATGGCACAAGGAGTTCCGAAAGAAGAAAACAAAGGGATTGAATGGCTGACCAAAGCTGGGGATCAAGATCTTGATGAAGCGCTACTGGCTTTGGGAAACTATTATTATGAAAAAACCGACGACCCCACTCTAGATTTATTGCCGAAAGCCATTTTTTGGTACCAAAAATCAGCCGAATCTGGAAGTGCACAAGGACAATACGAGTTAGCCTTATTTTATCTCGAAGGAGAAGGCGTTATTCGGGATCCTATACGCGCCTTTCAGTTGTTGCAACAATCCGCAGAAAACGATCATTCGGACGCGTTGAATCAACTTGGCCTCTGTTACCTAGAAGGAACCGGAGTTCCTCAGAGCAAGATTGACGCTTTCCGCTGTTTTCAAAAAGCGGAAGAGCTTGGAAGTATCGATTCGGCCTATTATCTAGGACAATGCTATTTACAAGGGTATGGAACCGTTAAAAATCCAGAAACCGCAGTGAGTTGGTTCAAAAAAGCGGCGGAAGAAGCCTATGACTTGGCCTGGTATGCATTAGGTTTGTGCTATGAAGACGGTCTTGGCGTTGAAAAAAATTGGGTTCTGGCTGAAGAGTATTTCAAAAAAGCGGCAGAAGCAGGTGTCGAACTCGCGGAAGAAAAGTTGAAAAATAAGAAAAACCAAAAAATTGAAGAGATTTTAGAAGAGGCGCTTAAAAAAGAAAAAGGCGAAGATTTTTAAATGAGCCGCTATTTGTCGCTTCCTGTGGTAATGACAGTCGTGGTGGCTCGTTTTAAAAAGAGCACTGCAAAGGCGGTGTGAACTTCATCTCCGGAGCCAAACGTCGAAGAAGACCAATTTCCACGACTCGATTGCTGGACACATAGTGCAAAAGCGCCCTCTCGATACCAATCTCTTTGTCCAATATATTTGAAATTGGCGATGATTCCGGCTCGTTCTAGCGCATAGAGATAATAGTAATAATGTTGGGTTCCAATTCCGTAGCTGTTCCAAATACTATAGTTTTCTTGTAGCCATGCCAATCCTTGTAAAATGGCGAGTTGAGAAACTTGTTGATCGACCGGTTTTAACGCCTTCGCTTTTTCTAGATATTGCATGGCAATCGCTAACGACGCGATTCCTGTACAAGTCATACTATGGCTCACTTGGGCCGATTCATTGGTTTCATTTTTTAGATTTTTTTTACTTCCATAGGTTTTTATCTGATAGGGCCATCCACCGACTTTTACTTGCGCCATCACGACACTCTCTCCGGCTTTGGCGTTTTTCTTCTGAAGAAAAATATTGGCTACATTTATTTTTTTATTGCTGGTGCATTGATTTTCCAGAACCAGAGTCAAAATATGGTTCCAAATCATCTTGAATTTAGGATGTGTCGGAGAAAAGAGTCCATACCGAGCTGCCGCGTGGAGACCCAAGATCCCATATTGAGTGTTAGAGAGATCGGGCCCCCCCCACCCTGCTTTTCCCTCTTGCATACGGGTTTCATAAGTGGCCAATAAACATTCCAGTGTTTTCTGCATTTTTTCTTCCATTTGCTTCGCCCGTACGGAAATCTCTGGAGTCAATCGAGAAGGCGGAAGTCCTTCTGAGGCGCGAATAAAGGCTTCCCCCAACATCATTATTAATCCCGGGGTATAAGTATCATACTCGATCAGAGTTTCAGTATATTGATGATCCTTCAAAAGTTTGTCGAGGTTTTCCAAGAAAAGCGCTTGATCGACTTCAACCAAATTCGATTTGAGACAAGCCAATAGGACAAGCGCAATGGCTCCGTATTGTTTCGGATTCTCTTTTAACCATCTTTTCATATAACGCACCCCTAACGCGATGGCGTCATCAATCATTGCTTGAGAGGGTGGGTCGTCTTTTGTTAAATATTGTAATTTTCCTTTTCCTAAAATCGTTAGTGGGGATTGATTGAGATATTCGACAGGTTTCCTAGGTTCTGTATAACCGATTTTGTTTTTGGACGTTCCTTTCCCCTGTGTACAAGAAAGCTGAAACTCTAAATATTCTAGCCGATCAGAGTCGAGATCAAATTCTCCAGTCCATTGATATTGGATCTGGCAAGATTGTCCGGAAACCAAAATTTCTGCGACGTTCATTTCGCCTTGAAAAATTCCATAGGGAGGATTATCCTGACTTTTTTCTAAAGAGAACCACCCTTCAAGTGGAACCGATTCGTCTTCGAGTTTTAATGTATTCAATTCATTGAGAGTTTTTAGCGTGCTATGAAAGGGCAAAGAACTCTTAAACGAAGATTTTGCTGTGATTTTTAACCCTTGCTGAGCCAACTGTAATGTTTTAAGAAGAAACGGTTTTTCAATATCTTCTACGCAACGACAATGAAAGAGACTTAAAGAAATCGCCTGGGAAAAATCTTCGACAAAGCAACCTACATAGCGAAGCTGTTCTTTTTTCAGAGGGTTTGGAAAATTTTCTTGAGTTTGAAGTGTTCGGAGGTAATTATAAAGAAGAAAATTTGTCTTCTCTTTTGCGTTTCCTTGAGCGTTTAAAATAGAAAAAAAGAGGCCTACAATGAAAATAATTAGAAAGTGGATAGAAAAAAAATTTTTCATTGATACCTCTTTTAACTCTTGCCCAGAAAAAAATTAGAATAAAATCGTATACGTAGGATATTTCATTTTGTGTTATGATGATTCCCTTTCAGCATTTCAGTCTCTACCCTAGTGAAAAAAATGTCTCGAAAAACTTTTTCCCTTCTTGAAGCGACTATTTCCTTATTTATTCTGACTTTAGCTCTCCTTGCGCTAATGGTAGCGATTTCAGTAAAATTTCGGATTCAACGGAATATCCAAGAAACCCAAATAGCGCTTCAGGCGGCAAAAACAAAATTACAAGAGTGGATGACCTATCCGTTTATTTTTCGCGACCTGAATACTCCAGAATTTAAACTCACTTCTGATTTTTTAGTTCAGGGCCTACAACCTCAGGAGGACTTTATCCGGCCCGGTGAAGTCCAAATAAATACATTCGGGAGCCTTCCTAGTGTGAACGCTCAAGGAATTCAATATATTGAAATTGTTGTTATTGTTCGTTGGAAGGGAGTTTCGGGAAGCCAGCGGGTTGTTCTTCAATCACAACGGTTCCGAACCGCTACCGATGAATTGGTAGAGTTAGAATCTCCTTAATCAGCCTGTTTGAAGAAAAATTGTCACAAAAGTTTTTTTTTCCGTCTTTTAAAGGGAATCGCAGAATTCTTAATGAACAAATCCTAACAAAAATAATAAGTTTAGCGGGGATATAAAAAACATGAAAATAATTCAGGAAAGAAAAATATACGAATTCCAATCTAAATTTTTAGGATGGCTATTTTTATTCGTATTGACGTGTTTTTTTAATAGCGAATTTGCACAAAATACTTTGGGAGAAAGACTTTTCTCAGAATATCATGAAACTGCTTTAAAAGAATTATCGGCGCTTGATCTTGAATCTCAAAAAACAATTCTTCCTTCGTTAATAGAAGGCCTTCAGCACTCGGATCCTCAAATTCGTCTCAAAGCAATCGCCAGTCTTAGTATTTTAGGGCCAATCGCTAAAGAGGCAGAAGAATCTCTCCGTCAACTACTTAAAGAAGACAATGAAGAAATTCAAAAGGCTGTGTCTTTAGCACTCGATAAAATTGTTGGAGATCTTGAAGCCGATTCCGAGAAGCAAAAGGAATCGAAGCAATTAAAAGATATCTTCGTCAGATTACTTGCTAAGGAGTATGAGAACACAGCTAAAGAAGAACTTAGCAAATTAGAACTCGATCTTAAAAAAAGATTAATTCCTTTGTTAATGAATGGGGCCGAAAACAAAAATATAGAGATCTCTCTGTCTTGTATTTCTTTACTGGAACAACTGTGCAAAGAAGATCCTTTAGAAAATAGCTTCTCTAAAAAACAATTTTTATTTGTTCTCATTCGGGCATTAGCTCACAAACAAGGAGATGTCCGCTACCGAGCATTACTGTTACTCAATAAAATGGAAATTGATATTGGAGAAGCGCGGGTGGCTTTACTCGAAATTGCAATGAAAGAGGACCACAAAAAGATTCAAGAATTTGCTTTAAAGCTACTCAGTAAAATAATTTCTTTAGAAGGAGACAGCACCAAAAAAATTCTTGAACGAATTTTTTCTCAAGAATTTGAATACTTGCAAAACCAAATCGTTTCTTTAGAAGCGGATCGAAAAAAGGATTTAGTAGCGAGTTTAGGTAACGTACTTCAAGAAGAAAATCAGAATAAGCGGCTAAGGGCAATTTCTGTTTTAAAAATGATAGGTGAAGAAGCGAAAGAAGCACTACCAATACTATCGAAACTTAGAGACGATAAAGAAGAAAAAATTTGTATTGAAGCGAAACAATTGTACGAAGATCTATTACATCCACTTCATGAAAATCCTCCTAAAATCATCCTGGAACGATTACTTGTTTCTGATCTAGATTGGATAAAAAATCAAACTCGAAAATTAGGAGTAGAACTTCAAAAACAACTTATTCCTTTCCTTCAAAAAACACTTCAAAGCAAGGGAAAAGGAATTCATTTAAAAGTGGTTTCTATTTTAAATGAATTCCATTCAGAACTTTACCAAGAAATACTAGATATTGTTTTTGAAATCGCTCAAAATCCAGATTTAGAAGCGACCACAGCTGTCTTGGCTCTAAAAAATAAACTTTTGGGGCCATTACATTTGAATTCTTCTAAAATGATTGCGGAACGTTTACTTTCTTCAGAATATGATCTTCTTAAAGAAGAAGTATTTTTTTTAGAAAAGACTCAAAAGCAAGAACTAGCAAACACTTTAATAAAAATATTACTAAAACAAGGAACGAATATTTCTATTACGTCTGTTGTACAAATATTAGAGAGAATTTCTCAAGAAACTAAAGAGAGTTTACCAATCCTTTCCTCACTCTATAAAAAGGAGATTTTAAACTTACAACATAAAATCTATGGGCCCCTTATGTTTAACTCCCCTGAAATCATTTTAAAGAGAGTGCTTTCAGAAGAATTTCCTTTAGTTCGAGAAGAAATCTCCTTATTAGATCCAGAGTTACAAAAACAATTAGTTCCTCTTCTAATAGAAGCATTAACGTCTTCTCAAGAAGTTATTTGCTTAAGAGCAATTAATTCGCTCAGTGAAATTGGGAAATTGTCGATAACTGCCATTCCTGCGCTCGTTCGACTTCGTCAAGCCGATCATCAAGAAATTTCTGAAGCGTCCCTAAAATTGAGTTATTTTTTGAAAAGAATTCAAGAAATTTGGGAAGAGGTTCCCGTCCTGTCCTTAAATGAAGGAATTCAACAAAATTTAATTCAATTACAAGCTTCAAATCCACAAAGTTATCAGTCGATCGAGTTATCCCTAGAAAATCTGAACGATAAAAAAATATCTGTAGACCTTGCAGGCTCGTATTTAGTACCAAAAGGAATCGATTGTCAACCGTTAGCACTGGGTCCAACCGTATTTCCAAAAGATTCTATTTCAACAGGTTCAGGAAACGTTCTTATTCAACTGTTGCCTAAAGAAAAACGAAAATTGAGGGTCAGTACTTGTTGTTTAGAGTCAGGAAAAGCAGCCCCCTCTAAACAAAACTTTGCTCTTTCCTCTAAAAAACTTCCAAAAGTTCGTGAAACCGTTATGCGTTGGTGGGCCGATCATCCTTATGTACCTCAAGGAGCAGTAAATTCTGCAATTTGGCAAAATCGAGATACAGTCCAATTTTCATCCCTCACAAATCGCCCAACTCGAATTCGTTGGAACGGACAAGAATTTATAGATAATCCGCTGCCGGCCCCGACGAAACTCAGTGCCTCTCTTTATAATGGAACTTATTATCAGTTAAGTAATCTGGATTTACTCGCGCTTGAACCCGACGGACGTCATCATTTTTTAGGAACCGAAATTTTACAAGTGATCCCGTCAAAAGAAGTTGTTTATGCGGTAGCATTTGGAGAAACTCTCGGCCCAGAACTATGGCGATTAGCAATGACAGGCGAAAACCCTTGGAGTTTCGTAACTGGACTAAATTTTGACGAACAAATTGATTTCATCTTTCCAGGAACAAATCGGGAACTTCTCCTTGTCACTAAAAGTGGACTTCATCTCGTTGAGCCACAACACTCTACAATTCGCAAAATTCTGCAAGTCAGCGAGGAAAATCATCTTTCTTTATACCAACAAGATCCATTCAATTTTATCATCGCCCTCTTTTACCCTATGAAAAAATTCAATGAATATGGTGGAGATCAACGCTCTCGTTCTGCCTATAGTGAACTTTGGAGCCTTAATTTGCTCCAAAAAAGAGTGGAACTCCTCGAACAATTTTGGAACATTTCTGATGCTTATGCGGGAATTGGTGGAGTTTTTGCTCTTTCTCATAACAAAAAATTGAAACGATTGGTTGGAAAAGATTTTAAAGATTTAGATTCAAAACAAAAATATGAAAAAATTCTTGTCGTAGGCTCTAAAATAATTTGGGCAGTAAGTCAAGCGAATAAACTGATAGCAGTTCATATGTCTACAGGACAACCCTACTTCTCCACTAAATTAGATCCTTCAAATATTCCAAAGTTTTATTTGGATCCTGTTAGCGACGATCTTGCATTTATTATGAATGACGAGTATTGGAAACTCAGTATTCAAGAAAAAAATTTAATACAGGTAAAAGAACCTGAATAAAAAAAACGATAGTCGTTAATAATTTTTAATTTCTAATGTCGCTGGTAGTCTCTTGGAGTAATTATGTCGCTTGTATTTTTTTTTCCTTTTCCAAAACAAGGCTCTATTCTCATTTTTTCGACGATTGCGGTTATTCTGATGTTGGCGGTTTGCGGAAGTCTCGTGTTACAAATTCGGACGGATGTGCATTCCACACAGATTCTTAAATATCATGAAATGGTTATCAATGTTGCTCGTGGAGCCATTTACGAAAGTTTAAATCAACTCAACAACAAACCACGCTCTAGCCATTCTACTGGGAACATTGGGGTTACCACGTGGAACCCTAAAACAGATGATGTTGGATTAGATGGAGTACCGAATACCCACGACGAAGGCGAACAAGACGGATACCCTACGTTTGCTTTACCAGGAACAACCGATCCCGGGGAACCCGGTGGACACTGGAGTTCCATTATTGTCACAGACTACGAAGAAGAAATCTTGAAATGTTATTATATTGTTTATGATGAAGATTTAGGCAAGAATGGAATCGATGATAACCACAATGACCTCGAAGATACTTCTCGAATAGATGATCTGGTTGAAGCCTCTTTTCGTCGCTTGAAAGCCGTTGCTTCCTACAGTGGACAGCAACAAAAAATTGAAGCACTTCTTGGAAATTCCGAAAATTTTTATCTCTTTGAAGGCTTCTTTAAAGCCATTTACGTAGGAAATGATTCTAATACGGCTGGATACTCTTTAGATATTGGGGGATCAGAATCCACAAAATTCGACGATATTCAAGGAGATATGTATATTCAGGGAAATATTCGCGTAAGAGATTCTTCATTACTCTGGCAGAAAGAACGTTTTGAAGATGCAAACGAAAACGGAATCTTTGATTTGGGAGAATCTGTAAAAGATATCAAGGGGCAGGAAATTGGATTTTATAATTTCGGGAGTGAAGCCACCGGAGATGTCCGCATTCGTTCGTCCATTGGAGAAGACTGGCAAACCAAACAACCTACCTTGGGTGAACATCCAACTGTTTTTACAGAACACGCACCTCTTCTTGGATCTCCAAATTTTAACGCTTCTTTAAACGCGGTCACTATCAAAGTTGCAGAAGAAATTAAAGCAAAGGGAACGCTCTATCCTTTAAATCCAAACACGAAAGCGGTTCAGGGCTTCGCTATTCAGGACGCTACTCATCCAGCTCATTTTTTTGTCCAGCTAAAACCCGAGCAAATTTCATCTCTTTTGAAAGATTTTGGAGAAACCGGACCGGTGCCTTTTCTTAATAATGGATTAGATACCTACCTTCTTAAAGAAGTCACTAGCGGAAATCCTTCGGTCCTTTCTTCAAATGGAAATCGGGAAGTGTATCTCATTGAGGGAAATCTTTGGATTCGCTCAGAATCGGCTGAAGACTTGACTTTTAAGCCGACGAATTCCTCTGACTCTGTCCGATTAACCTTTCTGGTTCAGGGAAATATTCTTTTTGAGAATAATTTAATTTATCGGGACTCCAAAGAATATTCCTATAGCAAAAAAGGCTGGAACCCCTTCGGAGATGCCCTTGCGATGATTGCTTTAAAAAAAGAATCTGTTCCAAATCCAGAACAAACAGGAAATATTTTATTAGCCGATTTTCATTCGCATACTTTGGATCGGATCGATGGGTATCTCTTTGCTGAAAATGATTTTTTGATTCAATCTCGTTTCATTTCTCCAACCTTCATTCTCAATGGAAGTATGGGTGCAGGAGATTTGCTCCGATTGAATCAAGAGTATATCCATTCTTCTTGGCGTGCTTTACCGGATGAAGATCGGACTCAGTTTCGTATTACTTTTGATGCGCGCATTCGTCAATTCATTTGGGATCGAGAGTGGCTACCGGGCTTGCCTAGCGGTCAAAACCGGACGATGCCCCCTATTCCCAAACGTTTTAATAATATTTTATCTTGGATCGAACGCTAAACTTCATTCAACGAGGGCTGAGCGAGGGTAAAACAGAAGGAATTGGAAATTGTTGAGAGTTCCAAAAAGGAACTTGCCAGCTTTCAAGAAATTGGTAGGAATAGCCTTGAGCCAATTCGCCCCATGTTTTTTGTTGAGACTGTTGCAAAAGTGTACGAATATAAATGTTGATTAATTGAGTGACTACAAAGGCATCATTTTTCGCTTGATGTGCATCTTTTAGGTCAATTTGATGTTGTTCCGCGGCCCATTCCAAACTATGACGAGTGCCGTCAGGTACAGAGAAACCTGCCATCTTTCTCAGATAAATACTGCAGGTATGTGGAGGGCGCTTGACCGGATATCCATATTTTTCCAGAGAAGCGACTAAGAACGGTACATCAAAATACACATTATGCGCGACGAGCATTGACTCCGAAAGTAGCGCCATAATATAGGGAACTAGTTCTGGAAAACGAGGCGATTTCTGAACATCTTTGTCGGTAATCCCGTGAATCCAACTATTGTGAATAGGAAATTCAGGTTGTATCAAAGTATCTAAGACACAGGCCCAATTTTTTCCTGGATCTTTTCGCCAAATGGCAATTTCAATAATTTCGGAATCTTCTTTGGAAAATCCTGAAGTTTCAAGATCCAAGGCGCATAAAGAAATATCTGGAAGTTTTTTTTCCCACACGGACATAAAATGAAAGGACCTCTTTTTTTTATAAGTCGGTAGGAATTTCCAAGAAACAGGTTTCTAGTGAAAATTTTTCCTGGAGCTTTTGTGCCAAGGATTTAAGACCAAAGGTTTCTGTTGCATAATGTCCTCCGAAGAGGCAATGAAATCCGAGATCTTTACAGAGATGATAACTAATATGTTCCCGCTCTCCTGTAAAGTATAAATCATATCCTTTTTCGTAGGCTTCATGAACTCCAAAAGACGCATCTCCGGTACAGAGGGCAATTTTTTGAATCATTTCTTTTCCAAACGAGAGCAGATGTGTTTTGTTTCGTAACAAGTTTTCTACTTGTGTTTGAAAGTCTTTTACCGGCAGAGGTTGAGCGCATTTTGTTCCGAGCACAATCTTGGTTTTACGAAACTCTCCAAAAGATTCGATCACTTCCAAATTTAAAGCGTTTGCGAGAGAAACATTATTGCCTAGTTCCGGATGGACATCTAACGGAATATGAATTGCATAAAGTGCAATCTGATTTTGCAAGAGTCGTTGAATCCTTTGATAATGGATTCCGGTAATGGAGGTTTCTCGGCCCCAAAATAACCCATGATGGACAATCAAAATTTGAGCCTGATGCTGAATCGCTTGTTCAATAGAGGTGAGGCAAGCATCCACAGCAAAACAGACTTTTTTTATAGGCGCAACACTCTCGACTTGTAATCCATTCAATCCAACATCAATAAATTGGTGGATCTGGAAGAGTTTATCTAAATGTTTTATTAAGGTTTTTTGTTGAATCATTTCCCGGGAATCCAACTTTCCAAGCGAGTCAAATGTTTTTCATTTTGGACTTTTAAGGGAAATATATTTTGGTAAAATTCCACCCCTAAAATTTGTCCTAATCGAGGAGAAAAATTTAATTTTTGGAGAATTTTGAGAGGCACAAAAAATTTAACGCCATCGTCACCCTCTCCAAGTTGAATAAAACATTGATTTTCCTCATAGATCAAGCGCAATATGGGCCCTTCAATTCGTAGGGGATTCTCCCAATTAGGAGACGAAATTTCTTCCCAAAGCTGCTTTTCTGTTGTTTTCTCAGGATTTTCTTCAGTAGTTTCTTTTGTAACCTGTTGATAATAATGATTTTGATGCGGATGCGCAAGGGTGTGTTCTGCCACGTTTAAGCTAAGGGTTCCATTTTCTTCCACAAAAACTCGTCCCTCACAGACAAGAGAATTCCCCTCTGTAAGGCGAATTTTTTGTTCTTGAAGCACTTCGTTTGAAATATTCAAAATTCTTTGAATATTTTCAAAATCGTTCAAAACGACCCGAATAGACGATTTTTTTTCTTCTATCGACTGGATGATTCCCGCACAACGACCGCTATGATCTACGACCCATAGTTGATCGCTATCCTCTCGTATTGATTTTTGAGAATTCATGACGAAGACCAGAAGAATCAACAAAGGAACGACTACCGCAATCCAAAAAATAGCGTTACGAGGGGGGCTCTTTTTCACAGAACCGGAAACAGGATGCTGTTGTTGGGTTTGGGTAGTAGGATTGCGTCGAGTCGCTCCTGTTTTGCCAGTAGGAGAGGCCCACCCTTTTCGAATTTTTTCAATGCCCTCTCGAAGTTCTTCTAGGGATTGATATCGGTTTACAGGTTCACCGGCGCAACATTTCAGTACCAATTTTTGGATCTCTTCTGGAGATAAGGGATTCAATTTTTTCAGATCCCCTAAAGTGTTTGTCATTTGTCGTAATTTTTGTTGTTCTGGCGACAAGGCTTTAAAGGGATATTCTCCGGCGAGAAGTTCAAACAAAATCAAGCCAAGTGAGCAAATATCGGAACGCGGATCAACCCATTGGCCATTAATAAACTCTAGGCTATGGTAATCATTATTGAGTTCCAAAAAGTCGGGGTTCCGATGGATATTATTTTCTTGAACCCGGCGTTCCAACACACAAGATAACTCTAACTCATCAAAAATGACACGGTTCTGTTTGTCGATTAAAATGGTTGAAAGATTCAGTTGTCGGTGCAACACCGTTTTTTCCCGCAAAAAAATTAATCCTTCGATCAGTTTAGATATTATTTTCAAGGATTGTTGGGCATTTAATTTTTTTTCTGGATGATCTTTTAAAAGGAACAAATCCTGAAAATGGGCCAAAAAATAAATTCCTTCTTTGGATCGAATGAGCGGAGAAAAAATTAGAAAATCTTCTCGTTTCCAGGATTGCATCAAATTCAAGGCATTTTCAATTTCTTCAACCGCCCCAGGAATTTGAAGGACCGAGGCTCTTAAAAGGCGTAAAAAAAAGGTCTCTTGGCTATTTTCTAACGAAGCGATATAAGTAATAGACCATGAGTTTTCTTTAAAGACCCGTTCGAGTTTATAGTGATCAATAATTCCTCCCACGCTCTTTTGTCGTTCTAACCGTTTTGTTTGAGAATAAGAGGCGGTCGCACGACTTTGGTCTTCAGAAATATCCAAAAACTGAAGTGCTTGATAGTTTCCCTTTGAGTCAGAAGGGGGTGCTGGAGTATGAGAAGGAACAGATTCTGAAATATTTTTTTCTAGAGGATCTAAAAAAGAGAGGGCTTCTTTAGAATCGAGATTGAATGGTTTTTTAGGCGTGATACTCGGTTTTAACTGTTGAGAAGAATCAACAGGTTTTGGTTTAGAAGGATCGGGAAGCATAAGATTTCCCCCTGAAATACATAAAGAACTTAATATTTAAAAAAACCTTTTGGTTTTGGAGCTTCTATTGGTGTTAGAGATTTTTGCGCTTCTGGCTTTTGATAACGATGAGACATTAAACCCTCCGCTTTTTCGATGTCCGTGGGTTGAAGATCGGCCACTTTTTGATAACGGCCGGCATCAAAACCTTGTACTTGAGGTGTTTCAATATTTTCAATACGTTGAGCCCGTTCAACCAGAAGTTCTACTTTTTCCACTGTTTCTTCGGTCCGAACCGTTTCGAAGGTTTGAAGGTTAGGGACGGAGAGCTTTTCTATTTCTAGGATCTTTTTTTCATAGCGATGACTCTGAAAGGTAGGGATATTCTCATTTTTGACCGTCATTTCATTCGCTTTATCCAGTTTGGGCTGTAATTTGACAGCGTCGCGTTTTGTTTTAAACGCTTCAAACGGATCGACATATTTATTAGAGCTAGACATCATTTGTTTCCTGAGAAAGAGGGAACTCAAATTTTTTGTTACTTTTGATAAAAGCGAAACTCATCCACTTGAGCCAAAATGGGAAGGGGGTGATCCTCTTGATTATAAAAGATCAAAGT
Source organism: uncultured Planctomycetota bacterium (assembly GCA_964530615.1). Lineage (GTDB taxonomy): Bacteria > Planctomycetota > JBBTDB01 > JBBTDB01 > JBBTDB01 > JBBTDB01. Next base: position 14,686 of record CAZHAR010000081.1, read on the forward strand.
AAGTCCTGTAAACTCATCAGGACTCCAGGATACGGGGGTACCAAATCCTTGTTGTTGAAATTCAGAAAAAGAAATTTTATAAGTCGTCCATTCGTCTGTTAGTCTAAACTCTTTCGCATAATAATCAAAGTCATAAATGTTTCGAGTACCCAATTTAAGGTAAAAACTACCCTTTCCTCGGACAGCGAATTCTAATCCCAAAAAAGCCGAAATATCAATCGCATTTTCTTTTTCTGGAACCAAATTGATTTCGATCCCTGCAAACGCAGGACGTTTAGCAAAAGCGACGCTTAATTCTCCGGAAATTCCTGCGGAACAGAGAGATTTTTCGGCGCCTCCTTCTTTTAACTGAAGAATAATTTGAGATTTTCCGCCCAACACCTGATCTGAAAAACAATCCCAATTTTTTTGTTGTGAACTCAGTAGGTTTCGATCTTCAAAATCATCAATAAATCGACTGGTGATTGGAGAAGATTTTAACCCGACCTTGAGTTGAGGATCGATCTGTTTAATCCAGTATCCTTGATTACGACTATGGACCCAAATTCCTTTTTTTAACGCGCTTAAATCTTCTAGCGGATTTTCTTCTAAAACGAATAGATCGGCCAAAAATCCTTCTTGAATTTTTCCTAAGTCGTTTGACACTCCTAACGCTTGCGATGCGCGCAGAGTAACAAGTTCAAGGCATTCTTCTGGAGTCCAACCCGATTGATTCAATAGTTGAAGTTGTTCATAAAGACCCACACCGAAGAAAGTGAGCGGTTCTCCAGAACCAGAGCCCACTAAAATCGAAATCTGCTTATTTTTTAAAAACAGAGCCGATTGTACAGCAAAATCGCGCCATTGTCCTGCAACTTGTTTTTGAGGAAGAAGTTCCGACGGGACAGAATAGGGGAGCGAGACGGATTTGAGGATCTCTTGAGAAAGGATTTGTTTTTCCCAAGAACCTAATTTTTGAAGAAATTCTGGATATTGAGAAAGAACCTGAAAATTGTAAATTTTTGGACAATAGTCAATCCGCTGTTCGCGCATTTTTTGAAAAATTTCTTGCCATTCTGGAGACTCAAGTAGGGAAAGTTCGGACGAGAAAAAAGCGCCTCCTTGAACCTCTTGAACTCCGGCTTGAACTGCTTGTTGAAGCTCTTGCCAAGTTTCTACATACGCGACCACCCGAACGTGATGCTTTTTGGCTTCAGTACAAATTTGGCTTAAAAGCTCCTCTGAAAGTGTTGGTAAGGGCGATTCAGAAATACTTCTGCCGGAACTAACGATTACATAAAGACAGTTCATTTCAGGGTTCCAGAGCGACTCCAATTGTTTTTCCTCGGTAATGGGAAGAAACAAATCGGATTCAAAATCTTCCATATCTTGATACAACGGAGAAGGATAGCCTTTTGGAGCGATCAGTGTGGGACTCGCACAAAAAAGGCGAGGGCCGACTCTTTTTTCAGACAACTCTTTTAATTTTTGGCTACGAGAGGCGGGGCCGTTTAAAATGCGGATAGAGGTAATCCCAGCCTTTAAAAGACTCCACTGATTTCGGCTGAGTTGTTCTTCGGAAAATTCTTCTCCAGAAAACCCTCCCCCGGGACTAGAAAAAAGAGAGCAATTTAAATCAATTAATCCGGGAATAAGCCACTTTCCCGTAAAATCAAAGACCTCGGCTTCAGAAGGAATTTTTGAGGGATGTGGAGCGATTTGAGTAATACGTCCGTCTTGAAGTGTCAGATCAAATAAAGAGTTTTCTTGTCCAAGTAAATGGACTCCCTTTAAAAAAAGTACTTCTGCATGGAAGGATTGAACCCCAATAAAAAAAAAGAACCAAGTAAACCAAAAGAGATTGGATTTCAAAGGAACCTCTCCTAAAATAGACGTTCTCGATGTAATTCTATCGCCGCAAAAGCGTTTGTTTTCGGAAACGCGTTCGGCTTTTTTAATACAAGTTGAGCGGCTCGAAGTTGTGGAAATCGGAAAAATAACTCGTCCATTAAACTTGAGGCCATAGATTCAATTAAAAAAAAGTGTTTTTTATTTAAAATAGACTGAAAATAAGATTGAATTTCTTCATAATTGAGGGTGTCTTCTAGTGTATCCGTTTGTGTTGCTTTTTCAAAGGAAAAATAGAGATCACAATCTACAATGACTGGCTGTTTTTGCTTCTTTTCAATATCATAAATTCCTACCGATGCAAAAAATTCTAGATTTTTTAAAATAATCTTATTCCGAGAATCCCAGTGCCCCATAATAATCCTTTCGCTAATGTTCTTTACTATTTTAATCGAAATTTTGGCGATGCCAATCAACAAAAAGCAAAATGATTGTTTTCTAGAGGAGTTTTATATCATCCCTGTTTTTCAAAAAAAGACCTAGGAGGTTTAAATTGGATAAGGTCATTATGGCTTATTCAGGAGGGCTCAATACCTCTTTATGTCTTCATTGGCTACGCCATCATCGTGGAGTCAAAGTACTCGCATTTATTGCAGATTTGGGGCAAGGCGGCGATTTTGAAGAAATTGGAGAAAAAGTAATCACACTCGGAGCCCAAAGCGTCTATCATCTCAACTTGAGAGAAACTTTTGCGAATGAGTATATCCTTCCTGCTTTTCGAGCCTCTGTTCGTTCGGAAAGCGGTTATTTTTTAAGTACGGCAATCTCTCGACCCTTATTAATTCGAGAATTAGTTAAACTGGCTCTTAAAGAAGGCTGTTCAGCGATCGCTCATGGAGCCAGTATTCATTCCAATGATCACCTTCGATTCTCCGAAGGAATCACTCATTTAGCACCCCAGATTCAAATTATTGCTCCTCATCAGGAATGGGATCTAGAAACCCCAGAAGAGAAGTTTCGTTACGCTCAGCGTTATCATATTCCTCTCCAATCTGAAGAATTATCGCTCGAAGAAGAAAGCAATCTCTGGGGACGTCGTATCAGTGGAGGAAAACTCTCTCAAATTGACCAAGATCCTCCCGAAGAATATTATCTCTGGACACGCGATCCTCTAAAAGCTTCTGCAACTCCCCTTGAAATAGAAATTTACTTCCATCATGGAATTCCAATCCAAATTAACGATCGACCCTTAAGTTTTTTAAAAATTATACGCATTCTAAATCGCTTAGGTGGCCGTTATGGAATTGGGCGGATGACTCTTCTTGAAAATAAACTTTCAGGAAAAAAATCCCACGAAATTAGTGAATCTCCTGCCGCACTCATTCTCTTTTTATGCCATCGGGCCCTTGAAGAACTCACTCTCGATCAAGAAACGATTCAATTTCAACTTTTTTTATCCCAAAAATATACGGGGTTGGTCTATCGCGGACAATGGTTTAGCGAATTACGAGAGGCGCTAGATTCCTTTTTTTTGAGGACTCAAAAACGAGTTCAAGGAAAAATACGGTTTCGTTTGCAAAGGGGTATTTTTACTATTTTAGGAAGATCCTCTGAATACAGTCTCTATCATTAGGATTATTTTTATGTTAACCACTATAAAAGTTTCTACACTCGCTATCGGAACCGAACTGATGACAGGAATGATTGCCGATACAAATGCCCAATTTGTTTCTCAAGAACTCTCTTCCTATGGGTATCAGATCGAAGCACACTATGCCGTAGGCGATTATTTAGACGAAATTATTGAAAAACTCCAACAACTAAAAACCCCCATTAATATTATTTCAGGAGGCTTAGGGCCAACCTTTGATGATCGCACCCGAGAGGCCGCCGCAAAAGCTTTTGGACAACCCCTCAATTTTCATGAATCCATTTGGCAAGGCATTCGTCAGCGGTACCCTAAACTCAATGATAGCAACAAACTTCAAGCCTATTTTCCTCAAACGGCCACTATTCTTCATAATCCGGTAGGAACCGCTCCCGCCTTTCGGATGGAACAGAATCAAAAAGTGTTTTTTTTCCTCCCCGGTGTCCCCACAGAAATGAAGACGCTTTTCCGAGAACAAGTGGATCCTTGGATTCGCGAGCACTACAAAATAAGTCATTTTATGGAGTCAAGGCTCTTGAAAATCGCAGGTCTTCCAGAATCAGAAGTGGCTAAACAGCTTGAACCCGTCCTCAAAGCGGATGATATCCATTCTGGAATCTTTGCCGGAGAAGGAGTTATTACCATTAAACTCACTGCCCTCGGAGACAATCAAGCAGAGATTCGTAAAAAACTCCTAGAACAAGAAACTCAGGTTCGTCAACTTTTCGGAAAGGCCGTCTTTGGCGATGGAAATCAATCCCTCCCTCAAGTTATTTTAGAACACTTAAGTCAACACCAACAAACCCTCGCGACCGCAGAATCCTGCACAGGAGGAATGCTTGGCGCTGAAATTACCAGTGTTCCCGGAGCTTCAAAAAGTTATCTTCAGGGCTTGATTACCTATAGCAATCCGGCGAAAATGGAACAATTGGGGGTCCAACTTCACACGTTGGAAAAATGTGGAGCTGTTAGCGAAGAAACCGCGCGTGAAATGGCTGAAGGGCTAAGGAAAAAAGCGAAAACGACCTACACCGTTTCTGTGACCGGTATTGCTGGCCCCGATGGGGGAACCCTCGAAAAACCGGTCGGGATGGTTTGTTTTGGAGTCAGTGGCCCCAAAGGAACGACTTCTTATACTCGTCACTTTTATGGAACTAGAGATTCCATCCGAAAACGGGCCACCACAGCGGCACTGCTCCTTTTGTATCTCAAAATGATCGAAGATCACAGCAAAAGTTAAATCGATGTTTCAGAAAGGAACCTTTTATGACAAAAATAGTATCGCTCGCTTTCTTTTTTTTCCTCTCATACTCGCTCGCGCAGACTAATTATGTTGATTACTTGATTCAGGGATCTCAACTCGGTTCTGAAAAAAAATATGATCAGGCGATTTCTGTTTATCAACAAATCCTTCAATCTAACCCCCCTGCATGGGCTCAAGTTGGAGCTTATTATGGATTGTTTTTCGCTTATACGATGAAGAATCAAACCGATTTAGCACTCAATGCTCTGGAAAAAGGAATTCAAGCGGGAATGAACGATTTTGTAGCGATTCATGATGAACCCGCCTATCGCGTTTTCTTTCAGAATCCACGCTTTATCCAACTTTATAATCAAATGCGCATTTCTCAAGCAGATACGATGGAACTCTATTGGATTTATAGTGAATTTCAGGCGATTAATCATGAAACCATCATGTTAATCACTGCTAATATGAATCGCAAAGATAGTGATTATACAGAAGTGTTTCAGGTCGATATTCCGACCCGTACTCCTCAATGCTCTACGCTGCTTCTGGGCCGAGAGTATGTTCGTTATCTCCAAAACGTGCAAAAAAATCAAGTACTCCAATCCGATATTAGCCGTCTTAATCATTTAATGCAGATGAATATTATAAATAATATGCCTTCTGGTGGAACAGATGATCCCAACATGGCTTACCGGAAGGAACAACAGCGACTACAAGATATTGAAGACGCTAGAAGACAAGCGAGATCGTCTGCGGAACAACGAAAAACCGCGGTGATAGCACGCCGATTTGTTTTACCTGCAGGCACCTCAACTGTTCCTCAAGCGTGCCCCCCGTTAGGAAGTTACGGAAACACACCTCAAAATAACACACCTCAAAATAACACACCTCAAAATAACACACCTCAAAATAACACACCTCAAACATTTGAAGGGGATGCCTTAACGCAACAAGTGATTCAAGGATTGCGTCCGCTGACGGTTCTTTACGGAACGTGGCAAGGTGAAGGATCGGATCCCGAAGGAAATTTTCAGGCGCAAATTAACGTCAGACCCCTTGTTCAAAGCACTTATATTCAGTTTGAATTTCACCTTCGTTATATCTCTGGAGCAAAGCAAGGTTCTGAATCCTCTCCCGTGATTATGATGACGTATAACCCCGCTACGGCTCAATATCGATGGTATCATTTTTACTCCCCCGGAAATACCTTGAATTTGGTTGGAAAAATGTCCTTAGATCAAAAAAATATTCAGTTCCAATTTTTAGATGGACAACCCATTTATTCTCTCTGGAACTTTTCTGCGTCTCAATTTGATGCTGTGATCCAAATGGAACAAAACGGGCAAATGGTTGTTTTTGGGAAAGAAAGCTACCGAAAAACCGGGAATTAATCTTTTTTCATTTCTGGACGAGGACATTCTAAAATCCAGCCTTCTTGCGGACGGACGCGCTTCATCAGAATTTTTTTCTTATGCGTCTCTTTTCGGAGAGACGCGTGAAAATTTTCAAAAAGGTAGGGGACACTAATATATTGGCTATTTCCAGTATTTGTATAGGCCGCAACCGCGAAGGCGAAATGTAAATGAGGAATCCCGCTTCGTCCCGAATTTCCAGCTTTCCCAATCGCTTGTCCTTTTTTGACTAGATCTCCCATTTTGACCAGAACGGATTTTTGTTGGAGATGCCCATAAGAAGAAGATTCTCCGCCTTCATGAAGAATCATCACAAAATTGGCTTCGTCGTATCCGCCGACTTTATTGACTGGAAAATCAGGAAAATGGTCATCTGCGTGAGTGACTGTTCCGTCGGCAATCGCGTAAATGGTTTCGCCCCAGCTATAATGATCCGTTAATTTCAAGCCTGTTCCTGAAAAATTGCGTCCTTGTTCATCCACTTTGACAAAATCAATGGCCCAGAGGGCCCAACATTTTTCCTGATGATGTTTTGTTGTATCCACTAAAGCTTCCCATAATCCTTCAAAAGGTGGAATTCCAACCGTTTTTGGAAAACGATGCTCCGTCAAATCGAGAAGTTGATTGTTAGCCGCACGATACCATCCATCTTCACAAACTACGTCGACTAAAAGTTCCCATTGTTGGGAATACAGTTGGTTTTTTTTGCACCATTGAGCGAGGTTTGTTCGTTCCAGTTTATTTCCACCCTTTTGCAAGGCTTGTTTTTTCTTTTGAAGTTCTTCAAGCAACTCTGGTTTTATTTCTGGGGGGCCCTTTTCCATCTTGAGCCAGAGGTTGTTTTCGATAGAAAAAGCGTTTTCAGTTAAAGAATGAACCTTGCTCCAAGGGTAGGCTTTTCCTGAAACTTTGAGGGTCGTGGAACTGTAAGAAATGGGACCTTCGAGATCGATTTCTGTTTGCGCGCTCAGAAGTCCTAGAAAAAAATAACTGAAAACGAGGCAAAAAATAAATTTCATGAAAAATCTCCGGTTGAAGGCTATTGAAAATCATTAGAAGCCATTTTAAAAATAGAAGAATTCGGATTTTTCCTTTTTGTCATTTCGA
>CAZHAR010000082.1:0-21026 GCA_964530615.1 uncultured Planctomycetota bacterium
TGCCTTCGAGTTTGCCTTCGAGTTTGCCTTCGAGTTTGCCTTCGAGTTTGCCTTCTTTGCGACCGATTTCCTTATAATGGTCTGCTAACTTCATAAAAACCTCCGCATTGATTTGGTTCATGACTCGTTCGAGACTCTTGATATTCTTCAAGTTTTGATTATACAAATTTTGCCAAATTTTTCTCTGTCTTTCTTCTTCTCCTTCCAACACTTGCAATAACGCCAACGATTCTCCTTGACTCTCTTTGATCTCTCTCTGCACTAAAATATAGATGTCCAAATCTTTAAAAAATTGGCTTTCGTATTTCCAAGGATGAACTTTTTTAAACCCATATTCTTTGCATGATATCACTGCTTTTGGGGTGTGCGTCGTTAAGATTGTCAGGGTCATTTCGCCTTGATAGCTTTCTTCTCGTTTGGGATTCTCCATAAACAACACTCTCGCTAGATATTGACGGAACATCCCTTCATTTAGCACTTCATGCATACTTTTATATTCGATGATATTCTTCTTTTTCAGGTGGTCAAACGGTTTCACTTCAGACGCGGATTTTTGAGAGGATTCTCCTGTCACTTCGCAATAATAATCCACCTTATAATAATGCGTTTTTTCGCGCGTTATCTTTTGAATCTGTTTTCCTGACATCAAGGGTAGATGCTCATCTAAGAGTTCTTCTACAATTCCGTGCCAATCTATCCTCTTCTCCCTTTTCACACCTCTTTTCTCCTTCCGCTTTCTTGATTCCTAGGAACCTTTTTCCTCAAGTATAACATAAAAATAATTTCTTCTGGAAAAATTTCGTGTGATTGAAATGCTTATGAATACACAATTTCTGACCAACAAACTCCGTTCTGTCCTTGCGAAGGCAGCGAAACGGTTGTTACGCATCTCTGAAACCTTCGTTTTAAACAAGAAAAAGCTGGGTGTTTCGAGAGATATCTCCTACTAAACCCAGCCTTCTTGCTTTTTTTTGTTACTCTGTTGTCTTTAAACGTTAAAACGTTAAAAACCATTAATTTAATAATTTTCTTTGAGTTTCGATTTGAGTTTTTTCAAGAGGTCCTGAAAATCTGCACGGCTTCGCAGACTTCGTAGATCGCCATCTTTTTCAAGAGAATCCGCGGAATGAAGTTCTTTATTTGCGAGCGCTTCCCAGAGCTTTTCCATGGCTTTATCGGCTTTTCCATCGAGTGCTAAACAACAAGCATAGTTATAAAGAATCGGAGCGTTTGGATAAATTCTTTGGATTTCCGCATAAGCGGAACAACCCAACTCATATTTTTGCATTCGATAGGCCAAATTACCCAACGCTACATTTAGATCCAGCAAGCGTTTTTTCACTTCGGGTTGATTCGGATCTTGTTTTTTTTGAGTTTCTTGAATTTGGTTTTGTACGTTTTCCACCGCCTTTTCAACCAGTTGAGTTTCGCCCAAATGATATAAAGTAAATGGGATTTCTTCTTTGAGACTCTCCTCGATAAAAACATCTTCTTGTAAATTTTTTAGGGGTTCAATAGCGCTGGGGTTCCCTAATTCGGCGATCGCTCTGAGCACCATGAGATGAAATTCAAGACTTTCTTCGGAATCTTGCAAGAGTGTTAGTAGATGCTCAAGGGTTTTGGGGCCCAATTTTTCGATACCCGCAAACATTCCATCAAAAACAACCCCTTCGACCTGATTCTTTTCCAAAAAAGATTTTACCTCTTTTAATGTTGGCTTATTTTCAGAATCAGGAGTTTGTCCATAACTAACAAAAAAAGGGAACAAAAGGCATAAAAAGAAAATTTTCATAAAGGCCCCTCAAAAAATAAAAAAAAGTCTCAAATGCCATCTTACGATTGCAGTATGGGCGACCGGCCGGTCGCCCCTACGAAAGAGGAGGTATTGTTTTTTGCACCAAACGCCTTACTCTTTTTTTTCTTCGTGTTTGGGTGGATTTTCACGCAGTTTTTTCATCATCGCAATAAATTCTGGATGTGAATGTAAATTTCGAAGATCGCCATCACTTTCAATATCCTCCGCAGAGAATCGATTCATCGAATTCTCGACCGCTATTTTCAGTTTTTCAATGGATTCCTCTAAGCGACCTGCTAATGAGAGTGTACAAGCCCAGTTATACCATTCTGTTTCTTTTGGATACATTTTGCTCAAAGCTTCATACGCAAGGCAGGTGATATCATATTTTTTGGTACGATAGCTGACTTCTTTCATCCGCACATACCAAACGGTAATTTGCTGTTGAACTTGTTCTGGAGTGGCTTGATCGGGTGGGGGAGGATTTTCGGAAACTTGTTTAATGGCCGTTTGAACCTGAGTCAAAAAATTATCTAAAGCTTCGGTTTCTCCTAAGGCATAGAGTGCATATTGAATTTCACCTTTAATTTGATCTTCCATGAAGATATCTTCCATATAGCCTTTCAGGAGCGGAATCGCGTCTTTATTTCCGAGTTCTCCCATGGCTCTTGGAATATGCATACGGTATTGAATCTCAAAATCAGGATCGCTAATGAGCGTATTCAAATGATCTAGCGTTTTGGGACCCAGTTTTTCGATACCTGCAAACATTCCATCAAACGAAATGGAACTGGGCGCTTTTTCTTGAAGAAATTTTTTCACAGTGTCAAGGGTTGGAACATCCTCTTGAGCACAAAGTTGCGGGATGAGAATCAAAAGAAGAATTAAAAGAGTATATTTCATAAAATAAATACCCCCAATTGGAAATTAGACAATAAAAAGAATTAGAACGAAGAGTTTTAACGCGAAAGATAATACCACGTCTACCTTAGAAAAAAAAGAAGAATACTAAAAAAGCGATGGGCTTAAAGAGATGTATTTTGCCATTGAAACACCGCTTTAGCAATTTTTTCTGGCTGATCACAATGAGCACAATGACCCGCATTTTTTAGGAGAAGGTAGCGGATCGACATTTTCCACTGTTGCGTTATTATTTTAGGCATCGCTTCAATATCCAGCCAAATATCATCTTGTCCGTTGATTAAGAAAATCTTTCCTGTAGGAATTGTTTGTAATTCGCTCAAAATTTTTTGAAACAACACCGAATCGCCATGCATCGCAAGCAGATCTTTCGCTACTTTTAAGGCAACGAATGGAAATAAAGGATGGTGAATATAGGCATATCGATGCCAATGTTGAAAACGACTGAGCCCCATCGGTTTATCCGGTAAAGCATGGAGATGGGAAGACGAAATCTGTTTGAGTCCGACATCGGCCAGAAAATACGCAAGAAAAAGACGCATCAAGGAGGGAGTAGACCAACGCGTTAGACGAAAAATGGAAGGAAGCTCTTTTTGAGGAACAATGGCGGGGTTAATCGGAATAGCGCTTTGAATATATTGAGGGAAGCGTGCCAACGCGATAAGACAAACAGCGCCCCCCATAGAATTTCCAAAAAGAGTTACCGCCGAAACAGCCGAAATCGTTTTCCCGTTCTCATCTTGCGCTTTCCCCGAAAGTCTCAATCCGATCAGTTCCGCTAATTGAGGATAAGTAAATGAAAGCGTTAAGGACTCCGAAGTCGTATTATACGCTCCATGTCCAGGCATCTCCTGAAAAATAAAACAAACCCTTCCTTGATGAAGTCGCCATAAATAATAAGCGACAGGAAAAAAACCCATTGAACTATCCCAAATTCCATGAAGAAACCCATAGCACGGATCTTTCGAATCTCCCGCGGTTCGCTCTAGGGTTGGCACACAATGGCCTTCAGAAGAAGGTAGAAAAATTTTTCTCAGCGGAAAGAGTTTGATCCAGTTTACAAAGGCTTGAGGCGTAAAGGATTCTGGACAATGTGTTGGAATTGGTTCTTCTTCGGCCCACGCATTAAGCAAAATGGAGTCCCATTCCCGAAGAGAATACGATTGTCCTTGAGGCGCGTAATGCCGACAGAATTCCCTGTGTCTTTTTTGATAGGGATGTCGCTCAGAAAAAAAACACTGAACACTATGACGAATCAGCGAGATCCATGGAAAAACAAGTCGAGCCAGAAAAAATAACCAGAGAAGCGTGAGAATGACAATAATAAAATTCATAAAAAAATACGAACAAAATAGAGTTGAATTTAGTGATCTCGTTTACAGAGCCGTGTCTGGTTACGCCCTTTTTGTTTTGCTTCATACAGAGCGGAATCGGTATGCTTAATAAATTCTTCTGGTGTTTCTATAACATGATCGGGAAAGGTACAAACACCAATACTAATAGTCGCAGAAATTTGTTTGGGAGCGTTTTTATCTTTTTTAAGTAAAATTTGAGTATTGGGAACGTCTACTTTTGAAATTTGTATTTCGGATCGGATTCGTTCCGCCAGATTTTCCGCTTCTTCTTTATTAGTATGAGGAAGGACAATAATAAATTCTTCGCCCCCATAACGCGCAAAAATATCGTAATCTCGAATCTTTTTCGAGATAATCGAAACCATTGTTAAGAGTACCTTATCCCCAAAAATATGACCGTAAGTATCATTAATTTTTTTGAAGAAATCAATATCGAGCATTAAGCAACTTAAAGGAGTATTATATCGCTTCGCGCGATTCAATTCGGCTTCCAATTGACGCTCCATATAACGTCGATTATAAATAGAAGTTAAGGGGTCGCGAATCGAAAGCTCATAAAATTGTTGTTCTTTCCGAAGGGAATTATCGAGTTTAAGTCCTAAAACATATCCAAAAAAAGTGAAGGATAAAATGGTCCCAAATGCCATATAATCATAAAAAAATGCGAATTGTTTATAGTCTTCCGAGAGCATTTGGAAGTGGCCTTCGTGAAAAAAAATCAATCGAATTAGCAAGGCGCCAAGGGGGGCTCCGAGTCCGAGAAAACTTCCCCAGAGTGCGTAAACAAATTTATATCTCATAAGAGGTTATGTACGACGGTTAAGGTTTTCAGGTCCAAAAGAAGCGGGAAGGAGCTTTTTCAAAGAAGAAATTTTCGTTTTTCCTGAAACAGTCGCCATCACTACGCGAATTTCTTTTCCAAATTCTCGAAGAACTTGGCGACACGCGCCACAAGGGGAGGTCGGTTGCGGGGTATCTGTTAAGACGTAGACCGTAGAAATTTCACGTTCCCCTTGCGTAATCGCTGTTCCAATGGCGACACGTTCGGCACAGATGGTTAATCCATAGGAAGCATTTTCTACATTGACTCCAGGATAAAGTTTTCCTGTTTTTCCGACAACTACCGCCGCAACGTGAAAATCGGAATAGGGTGCATAAGAGTGTTGAAGTATTTTTTTTGCGAGTTTAAGACATTCAGAATCGTGATTCATAACGGCCTTATGAAGTCGAAAGAGGACGGTTTAGTAGACGAGGGAGTAACTGATGCAAAAAAGTTAAAAATTTCTTTTTTGTTTGTTGGGACGTGAGCATTACTTCCTCATGGCTCAAGGCGTGTGGACTCAAACCAGCCGCTTTATTCGTGACAAGAGAAATACCAAGCACTGGAATCGACATATGGCGAGCGACAATTGTTTCTGGAACCGTAGACATTCCAACCAGATCCGCTCCTAAGGTTTTCATCATCTGAATTTCGGCTTTCGTTTCATAGCAAGGACCGCTGGTGGCAAGATAAACTCCTTCTTTCAAGGATAATTGACATTCTAAGGCAGAATCCCAAGCGAGTTTTCGGAGAGCAGAACTATAAGGTTCAGACATATCTGGAAAGCGAGGGCCAAAGGTTTCCAGGTTTTTTCCTCGCAACGGATTTTGGGATAATAGATTAATGTGATCTCGAATTAAAACAAGATCGCCCGGTTCCAAATCTCCACGAATCCCGCCAGCGGCATTCGTCAATACCAGTGTTTTAATTCCATAAACACCCAAAACACGTATAGGAAAGGTACATTCTTGAAGATCGTATCCTTCGTAATAATGAAAGCGTCCCTGAAGAAAGACAATCGGATGGGACGCGTAATGGCCCACAATCAAGTTCCCTGCATGTCCTTCAACCGTAGAAACTGGAAAATGAGGAATCGAAGAATAAGGAAGAGTTTGAGGTTTTTCCAAAACTTGAGCCAGTTCTGAAAGTCCGGAGCCTAAAACTATGCCTAATTTCGGAGAAAACGGCCATTTTTGACGAAGAAAATGGACCGATTCTTGTATTTTTGAAACCAGATCGGTCTTAATTTCGGCCATAAAAATCCCTTTACAAAACGCGACAAGAGAATGGGAGAAGGGGCCAAGTGCCCCTTCTGTCATTAATCCTCCAGTTCGGAAGACTTTTTTTTGTTTTCCAACTCTGGGAAAAGCTCTAAAACCGCTTTGCGGCGTTTTTTAATTTCAGAATCCTTTTTCTTTTGGGTGGTTTCAAGATATTGGGTGCAATCCTTGCGTGCGTCCTCTTTGTTCCCAAAATTGAAATGGGCAATCCCGCGATTATACAAAGCCTCTTCATTTTGAGCGTCCCGCTTTAAGGCTTCAGAAAAATCCGCAATGGCTTCCTTGAGGTTTCCATTTTTGGCTTGAACATAACCTCGACTATTGTAAGCATTTATATAATCTTTATTGATTTCAAGTGCTTTCGTATAATCGGCGATAGATTCTTGAAAATTTCCTTCTTTTTGGCGCGCCATTGCTCGACAATAATAGGCTTCCGCATAAGCAGGATTGATCGCAATGGCTTCATTACAATCTTCCATAGCTCCGATCCAATTTCCCATGTTAAGACGTTCTTGAGCGCGTTCGTAAAAGGTTTCACTAGACTCCACTAAAATAGCCGCAAAACAAGCAGTCATATAAGAGGCAATAGTGCCACCAATCAACGCTCGCATCCCTAAAGAAGCTAGTTCCGGACGACGTTCTTCTGCAAGTGAGCCAATACCACCAATTTGTATACCAATGGAAGAAAAATTTGCAAATCCGCAGAGTGCATAGGTGGTAATAATGAAATTGCGAGGGTCCATCGTCTCTTTCATTCGGGACATATCGAGGTAAGCGATGAATTCATTTAAGACGGTTTTGACCCCTAAAAGCTGAGCGACATCGTTTAAATCTTTACTTGAAATCCCCATTAACCAAGCAAAAGGATAAAAAATCCAAGCCATAATTTGTTGGAAATTCAAAGGTTTACCACTCGGAAGTGTAATATTGCTCAAAATAATATTTAAGACTTCAATACAGGCAATAAAACCAATCAACATCGCCATCACATTAAGAGCGAGTTTCAGTCCATCGGAGCAACCTCGCGCGGCTGCTTCAATCACATTTTGGTCAGGAATCGTCACCTTTAGTTTCACTTTTCCGCGGGTCACTGGCTCCCCGGTTTCTGGATAGAGCATTTTCGCGCAAATAATGGCGGCTGGAGCCGACATCACCGATGCGGCAAGCAAATGCCCAGCGGAAACACCTAGAAAGGTATAAGCAACCAACACTCCACCCGCAATCGTGGCCATTCCGCCCACCATCAAGGATAAGAGTTCCGCTTTCGTCATCGTTTTTAAATAGGGCCCAATCACAAGGGGAGCTTCTGTTTGCCCTACGAAAATGTTAGCCGATGCCGCAAGCGATTCTGCACCTGAACTTCCCATCGTTTTCATCATTACCCAAGCGACGCATTGAACAATAACTTGCATAATGCCAAAGTAAAAAAGGATGGACATCAACGTACTAACCAGAATAATGGTCCCTAAAATTTGAGGGAAGAAAACAAAGTTAGCGCCAAAAAACCATTGACGTTGACCGACTCCATTCAAAAGAGATTGAAATACGGCTTGATCAATCGCTGGAACCTCCAATTTTTTCGCCAAGGCTTCAGGATCTTCTCCGGCGTCTTTTTTTATTCCTTCTAAAAGAATCACTAAATGGGTGGAGGCTTCAATCGCGTCATGAACGATCGCCCCATTTTTTTGTAAGTAGGTGATTAAATCTTGTCGATTCGAGATGGTTTTGGTCGAATTGACTTTTTCTCGCTCATCCATAATCGGGACTGTGATTGGCTCTTTAGGGGTTCCTGCGATAAAAAAACGAACTTTTTGCAAAGTCGCCATTTTAAATTTTGATTTATAAAAATTTTCAAAACGATGCTGAGCCGAATTTTCGCCTGGATGTCCGTTGTCATAAGCCATATCGCCCCAAGAACCGAAGACAAAGCGGGTCCCTTCATTACTAGCTTGCAAGACTTTTTGGATGACATTGTTAAACCCTGAAAAGAAGGCCTTTCCCGGATCTGTTTTTATAATCAGCCAAGCAAAAATCAATTGGAGAAGCAGTCCCCACCCCACCAACTTCCAATCAATTTTGGATCGATTGTTGCTCAAGACATAGCATACTGCTAACATTGCAAAAAGACCGATGACAGGAATAAGCCTTTCCAATTTCTCCTCCTTAGATATTAATCACTATCATTCAAAAACAGAGGTTATTGTACCGGAAGTCCCGAAAAATCAATGAAAAAAAACAATTTTTTTGCAAAATCAAGAATATTCTGAGCGACAGAATTCTAGCCATT
Organism: uncultured Planctomycetota bacterium; assembly: GCA_964530615.1. Taxonomy (GTDB): domain Bacteria; phylum Planctomycetota; class JBBTDB01; order JBBTDB01; family JBBTDB01; genus JBBTDB01. The sequence goes on from CAZHAR010000082.1 coordinate 8,459, forward strand.
TTATTTCAAATTGTTTCACTTCGATATTGAGGACCTCTTTAATCGCTTCTTCTAGAGAAGCGCCCGTAGAAAAACTCTTGAGAAATAGAGTCCACTCCGAGGCGTATTCTCCTTTCATTAAAAATTCGATCAGGGTCATCATTTGAAAATACTCTTTTGTTTCTGGAAGATATTTAACATCAAGATGTTGCAGAGAAACACGATTTTTCAGAAGCGTCATTTTAGAAGCCGCTTGACGAATTTGTGGATCCTCTTTCATCATTTCTAACTGAAATAAGGTCGCCAATCCTTCTTGAATCCAGTATTGATCCACATCAAATCCCAAATATTTTGAAACCAATTGATGCGTCAATTCATGAAAATAAACTGGCCGATCTTCTCGAAATTGTTCGGAATAACAAGAAACACAATAGTCAAAAATCGTTCGTCCATCCGTCGTTGTCGGAGAAAGATTAAGTCCGTAAATGCGTTGGCTCGTATCCCCACAAAACTCGATGTAGCGCTCACGTTGTTGAAAAATGACCAAAGTTAAAGGAATTTCCAACTCCGTGGATAAGGAGAGTCGGGTTTTAAATTTATGGTAAAGATCAGCACAACGCTCTAACAATTTTTTTCCGTCGATATCGGTATTAGTCACAATCCGAAAATAATCATTTTTAAACAAATGAACATTTTTTTCTTCAAGAAAGGCTCGTTGACAAAGAAGATCGTCCGGCTCAATTTTCCCGATATCTGTCGTTTTTTGAGCAGAAACTTGAATTTGATCAATAAAAAAAGTGCCTTCGTCTCGGGCATAGAGAGCGAACCCACGGATATCTTTCCACAGAGGGCCATTTTTTCGGGCGAATTGATAGAAAGGAATAGAAATTTTTTGCCATCCCGAATTCTGGATCTGAATCTTTCTCCAAAATAGGGAACGGGCGTTTCTTTTGAGCCGAACTTCTAAAGTTCTGGGAACGCTATCTTCCTGAAAAATCCAAAATTCAATGGAGGTTCCAGATCTCCAATCGTTTTGGGGAAGTGCCGAAAAGCCAACTAGACTTCCCTTCAAAGCTTGCCACTCTAAAGAATAGGAGCCTTCTTTTGCCTTGGAACTTTTTTGAAGAACACTCCCCTGAAAACCTTTCCAAGGTTTTAAAGTGTTTTCCTCTTCAAAACCGCAGGAAAAAATAGGAATATCTTGGCTCTGGATCCAGCTTCCAAATGAAAAAAGAAGAGTCAAAATCACAATCCAACCTCTTAATTTCATAAAATTACCTTTTTTTCGGTGTTTCGGGTGTGGATTTTTTTTGTTGTTGATTAATTTGAAGAAAGAGTTGGGTGGGAGAGATCGCGTCCTCACTTTGCGTGACCGCTTGTTGAAATTGACAACGAAACGCAAAATCTCCATAAAAAATGGCAAAATACGGCTCTTGCGCGACCGCATTATACACATGATATTTTTTTGCGGTTTGGTTTTGAGAATCTGCTAAAAAATGAACGGGTAATTTAAACGCTTCAATCTCCTCCGCAGAAACCTGATTTTCAGGATAAATGGCAAAAATAACACAACCTTCAAGATAAAACTCTTTGACTAATGTTTTTAAATTCTTTAACCATTCTTGATCTTGCTCCAAGGTTCGGAAAAAGAAGATCACCGGCATTTTTTGCATATAAAAAGAGTTCAGAGATATCGCTTGTCCTTGATTATTCAAAAGCGAAAATGGAGGAAATTTTTGATGGAAAGAAAGCGGTTGAAGTGGAGGGGAGGTTTGCGTCGAAAATAAGGAGCACCCCGGCAAAACAGAGAAGCAAAAAAGTAAACAAGTAACGACTTGCTTCTTCATTTGGGTGAAAAAGTTCCGTTTTAGGACAAAAAAGTGTTTAAATTTCATGAAATAATTCCAGAATCAAGAGTGGAAGAAGCGGGATCAGAAGCATAATATTTTACCAAAGAGTGAGGATCTTTTTGAAGAAAACGAAATAGAAAAAGGATATAGATATTTTTAAAGGTTCGTTTCCAAACGCCCTCTTTTTGATATTTTCGAGCAGAAACAAGAATAGGGGTCTTGAAAAATTTTAATAGACCTTGTTTTTTGAGACGATCCGAAAAATCAACATCCTCTAAAAAGGGCCACTCTCGAAAACCTTGCATTTTTTGAAAAACAGCGCGAGAACAAAAAATTCCATTTGTGCCAACCATCGAACGAAACAACCTTGTTCGAATCCAGTTCAAAAAGAACTGATTCACTAAAAGAAGAAAATGAGAGGGGGTAAATTTTTTAAAAAATCCTCCTCCACAATAACCGTGAGAAATGGCTTCTCGAATCTGTTGAAGTGCTTTGGACGGGAGCCTTAAATCCACATGAAGAAAAAATAAAATTTCTCCTTGTGAAGCGCTACCCCCTACATTCATTTGTTTCCCTCGTCCCAGAGAAGAATGAAGCAAAGTCACTTGTGGAAGGTTTTGAAGCGAGGGCGGAAAAGAGGACGTGGCGGAAGCATCTACTAAAATAAGTTCCCAGGGAGATTCTTGGCTGGAGAGATGTTCATAAAAAGGAAGCAGTCCCTGAGCTTCATTTAAAATAGGCACAATAATCGAAATAAGTGCTGGGGCCAAAAAAACCTCGGTCTGAAGAAGTTTGCTTTCTGAAGCAAAAAAAGGACTAGGCCCGCCCAAAAAGAATACCCGCATAGCCTACAAAATGCTCGGGAATGGCGTCGGGCTTGACATCGTAACTCGTTGTGTATTTTTCAAGCCACGCATTTGCTGTGGGATCAAGGGTACGAATGGCTGAAAGTGTTGCCGTAATCGCGCCGGAACCACAGGCGTTATGATGATTCATTGCTTCAGAAACAATGAATTCGGTTTGAAAGTCTGTCATGAGACGAATGATACGGGCATCATTTTCTTTTTTGACCCATTCTAATGCAGGAAATCCTTTTCCTTTAGGCATAAAATCATAGGATTTACCATAATGAGTTAGATCAGAAGAGCCAATCCACAATACATTTTTTCGCAATTTTTGAACGATTTCGGCGACTATTTTTCCTGTTTCAATGGCGCGGATATCTGGCGGAACCGCGATCGGAAGAATTTTACTTTGAGGGAAATAGGTTTGTATTAAAGGAACCTGAACTTCAATCGAATGTTCTTGCTCATGAGCCTGCTTACGTTGTGGAAAAGGAAGCTGAATTGCTAGTTTTTGGTCGAGAGCTATTTCGCCTAAAGGAGTTTTCCAAAATTCATCCGGAGAAGTGGTCGCCTCACGAACTCCGGGAACATGAACGGCACCAAACAAGACAATGGTTTCAGGCTCCGTCTTAGCGCATTTTTTTAAAGCTTGGAACACAGACGCGGCAATCGCTCCAGAATATACCCATCCGGCATGAGGGACAATTCCGCCTAAAGGAACAGCCATTTTCGTGATCGAATCGTTCAAGGAAAACTCTGCAATCATGGAATTGCATGTTTTAGCGCTTCCCGGGTAAAACCGACCTGCGACTACCGGTTCTCGAATAGTGACTTGTTTCATCGTTTAATTCCTAGAGTGCAGAGGGGTTGCCGAAGCGTTCTTTTTGAAGTCCGGTTAGAATTTACTCAAAATTTCTTCGATGGCTTCTTTTTTTGTAAGGCCCTTGCGATGCTGACGTACTTCTCGTGTTGTTTTATCGATAAAAAGGAGTACTGGAGTTACATCAATTTTTTTAATCGCGTTTAACACTTTAAGATCTTTTACGGTTGAAGGATCTCCTAAAAAAACCACTTCTGGCTTTAAGTGATTTGTTTTTACATATTCTAGGATAGGATCCAAGGGAATCTCAAAATCATCATTCACGTAACCATATTTTCGATCGAGTGCAATAAAAATGGGATGGAAAGGAGTCTTGTTTTGGGCTGAGCTTTCTTCTTTCATCTCTAGAATTTCTGAAATCTGAAGCCGCGAAGCAGGGCACCAAGAGCGGAACAGAACAATGACGGTCGTCATTTCTGAGGACAAAAACTCGGATTGAGCTAAATTTTTTGCATTCAGATTTTTCATCCCATTTACCGAAAATTTTTGGTTCGCGGTAAATAGTTCTTCGGTACTTAAAAAAAAGATGAAAAGAACAAGAATAAAACAAATGGGACGCATATACGGCCTTTCCTGGATAAGTGGATGAACCTTATCAGTTTGGAAAATTTCTGGATTCGTATTTCATTTTAGCGAACAAAAATAAGAATTTCAAACGAATTGACCCCTTTAAATTTATAAGATATTATTTATTTTTATCCCGCTCCAACATCCGTTACAATCAGAAGCTTCTTATTTTAGGAAAATGCTTATGGGATTTGGTATTTCAAAAGAGACAAAAAATGAATTTTGTCCTGAAAATATTCAATTACTTATTGTGGATATTCAAGAGAAATTATTTCCGAAAATCGACCATCGTGAGGAACTCTTAAAAAACACACAGATCTTAATAGAAACCGCTAAGATTTTGAATATTCCGATTATTCTTAGTGAGCAGTATCCTTCTGGATTGGGGCAGACACTTCCAGAAATTAAAAGTTTACTTCCCGAAAATACACCTTCCGTCGAAAAGCTCCATTTTTCTTGTATGCAACACCCCGGTTTTGAATCCAAACTTCAGGATCGAAAATTAGTAATGGTGGTGGGCATCGAAACCCATGTCTGTATTTATCAAACGGTTTCGGATCTGATTCTTAAGGATTATTGGGTTTGGGTTCCAGCAGATGCCGTGGGTTCTCGAACTAAGCTAAATTGGAAAACAGGACTATCACTTATGGAGCGAGAAGGGGCTTGGATTGCTTCGACTGAGAATCTGATATTTCGTCTCTTAAAAACAGCCGGAACTGAAAATTTCAAAAAAATTGCCAAATTATTGAAATAATCATCGTGGCCGCTCTTTCACTACTGCGCCGTTATTAAGGAATTTGCCAAACTGACAAGAGTTCCTCCTATTGCCTAAGGTATTAATCATGAATGAGACAAAAGAAACTATTCTATTAGTAGAGCCTCTAGAAGAAAGTCGAAAAGCGATCGAAGTTTGCCTGACCGAATTGGGATATAAACTGGAAAAGGCGATGACAACGGCAGAAGCTTTAGCAACCTTAGCAAAAAAGGCTCCACAATTAATTATTACGGCTCAAGATTTACCCGATCAAGAAGGATTGATTTTCAGAGAAACACTCCTGAAAAATAAGGATTGGGCCAAAATTCCTTTTTTTCTGATTGCTCCCATAGATGATATGGAACTTCGCATAAAGGCCATTCAGCAGAATATTCCATACTTTATTTTACGGCCCGTGGAGCTAGAAACATTAAAGGCCCAAATTCAAGCTATTTTTTCTCAAAAAGCGCAACAAGATCGCATCAATGAAGAAGAAAAACTCAAAACGATGAAACAACTTTCTGTGACGATGAATCACGAAATTAAAAATCATCTCGCAACCATTTTAGGGAACGCAGAGTTGATTCTGATGAAGTATCCTGAACTTGGACCCGACGTAGAAGCCAAACTGAACAAGATTCGTAAAGCAGGAAAGTCAATCAAACAAGTCCTCGATAACCTTAATATGCTTAGCAAAATAACCACGACACTCTATGTTTCTAAAATTGAGATGTTAAAATTAACTGAAAACAAAGACAGCACTAAAAATACTTGATATCGGCTGAAGAAAGGCATCCTTCAAAACCTCTGTTTTGTAAATACAATCCCTTTGAACCTAGAAGTTTTCGATTGCCCGGATACTTTTGATGAAGTGGCCGCCGCTAAGTTGATTCGTAAAACTTATCGAATTCTAGTCTTGATCACCGTCCTTGTAAGTCTGGTGTCTTCTTTAATATTGGCACTCATTTTCCAAAAGTTTTTGACCTTTCCAGCCCGATTCGTGTTGTTTCTTTCTCCAACCTCAGGTTTGGGCTTAATCCTGTACCGAATTTGTTTTCATTCTTGGGATAACAAAATCAGTCAACTCGTGATTCATGGAAAAACTTGGGGAAAAGTATTTTCTTCTCATTATTCTGGAAAAAGCCTTTTATTGGGTTCACTACCCGGAAACTTTCTTCCGATTATTGGCCCCGCTTGCGGAATTACCTTTGCCTATATGGCTTTTACAGAACGCGCAAAATCTGTTGGCGGAAAATGGGTCGGAGAAGAAATCGCGCTCACAGGATTAATACTCTCCATTCTCCAACTTGGAGGAACCTTAAACGCAGGGCTCTATTATCTCGGCCATACCCCTTGGTTTTGACGCAAAAATAGAGCGCTTCCCACGATTTTGAACGATTCCTGAATCGCTCCTACAGAAATATTCTTTTTGTGCCGATACTTGAAGTACTTTACGGAGATTTTTATGAATTTTCCTAACGTACTTCAACAAAATAGCACCCTCGGACTCCTTGCGCTTTCCGGCCCAGCGCCCACTGAAAAAATTTTAGCGGGAATAGAGCTTCTAAAACAGTTGGGCTTTAGGATTAAAATTGGAGAATCTGTCTTTGCAAAAAAAGGCTATTTGGCGGGTTCTGCTCAGCTTCGAGCTCACGATTTTATCCAAATGTGGCAGGACCCAGAAATCGATGCTATTTTTTGCACACGCGGCGGATACGGCTCTATGCAAGTGATCCCCCTGATCCCGACTCACATTTTCTCTCAACCTAAAATCATTCTAGGCTGTTCTGATCTAACAGCTTTCTTTCTTTTTCTCCAAAAATATCAAATTTGTTGCGTTCATGGGCCATTTGTCGCCGGAGATCAAATGCTTTTGTCAGAAAATCAACAGGCACTTCTGAAACTGTTTTGCCAAGGAGAGATATCTCCTTTATTGACACAGCGAACCTCTGTTTTTCAGGAAGGGATGGTTCGAGGAGAAATCGTGGGAGGAAATCTCACGATGATCAGCCATTCTTTAGGAACGCCCTATGAAATTGAGACCGAACATAAAATTCTTTTTCTCGAAGATATTGGCGAAAAGCCTTATCGCATCGACCGAATGATGCACCAACTTCTTCATAGCGACAAATTATCAAAACTTCGAGGGATTGTTTTAGGCGATTTTGTAGAGTGCGGCTCAGAATCCGAACTCAAAAAATTTTTCACGGAATTCTTTCAGGAACATCTAATCCCACACTCTCCGGAAATTCCTATTATTTTCGGACTCCAAGCGGGTCATGGACGGTTAAATACAGCATTTCCGCTGGGATATCCCTTAAAAATTATTGCTCGTAATCATCAGGTTCGTATTCAACTCTTTCAACCCAATTATTCTTTTGTGAAATAAAGGAATGGATTATGGTTTCTTTGTCTCCTCACGCGGTTGTTCATTTAATGGGTATTTGTGGAACCGGAATGGGATCCCTCGCTGGATTATTAAAATCCAAAGGATATCGTGTACAAGGCTCGGATCAAAATATCTATCCGCCCATGAGCCATCAACTCGAAAAATGGGAAATTCCCGTTCTCATTGGATATAAAGCGGAAAACCTTTTGCCTGCACCAGATTTAGTCATTGTAGGAAACGCAATTTCTCGCGGAAATCCAGAAGTCGAAACTCTGCTTCAATCGGATATTCCTTATCTTTCATTTCCTCAAGCTATTGCAGAATTCTTTTTACCCGGGAAAGATTCTTTAGTAGTTGCAGGAACTCATGGCAAATCAACGACTTCTGCATTTTTGGCCCACCTTCTAAAAAGTGCCGGACTTCAACCGGGATATTTAATCGGAGCCGTTCCTAAAAAATCCAACAACTTTGAACTTGGCGAAGGAAAGCACTTCGTGATCGAAGGAGATGAATATGATACCGCATTTTTTGATAAGAAATCCAAATTTCTCCATTATCAACCCACAGGCGTTCTATTAACCAGTATTGAATTTGATCATGCCGATATTTTTAAAAATTTTCATGCCGTTCAGCAAGCTTTTCGAGAACTGCTCAGGCTAATCCCACCTTCAGGATTTCTCGTCGCTTGTCACGATCACCCTTCTGTTCTGGAAATCTTGTCTGAAAGTCCCGGAAAAATAATAACCTACGGATTTCATCCTGAAGCTCAAGTTCGCGCGGAGAATTATTCCTTTTCGCCACAAGGGTGTACCTTTGATTTAATACTCCACGGAAAGAAACAGGGGCCCTTTCAAAATGCGTTAATTGGAAAACATAATTTGCAAAATACGCTTGGAGTGATCGCGGTTGGTTTGGAACTCGAGCTTTCTTTAGATCAAATTCGTCTAGCGCTAGAAAGCTTTTCTGGAGTTCGTCGTCGACAAGAAATTCTTGCTAATAAACAATTTATGGTTTTGGATGATTTTGCACATCATCCCACCGCCATTACAGAAACCATTCAGGCGGTAAAGAGTTCCTATCCTAATCGGAGAGTACTGGCGGTATTTGAGCCTCGCTCCAACACCTCAGTACGCAATTATTTTCAAGAAGAACTGGCCATCAGTCTTTCTTTAGCCGATCAAGTTTTTATTGCACCCCTTCATCGGTTAGAAAAAATCCCGCTTTCCGATCGTCTTGATTTAGAGTGGGTCATAGAAACCATCAATCAACGAGGTTCAAAAGCGTTCAGTGCACCCATTTCTCGTTTGGAGCAAGAAATTCAAAAATCGGTGCGTCCGGACGATTTAGTTTTATTTATGTCCAATGGGGGATTTGACAACCTCCCTTATCGTATCGCAGAATATACTCTAAGCAATTAACGTCATCGAATGAGTAATTTTTACAAATCCTATAAAAATTACTCATTTTTTTTATAGAGAGACTCTTGAAAAAGATAAAAAAAAATATAAAGTCTTTAAAGTTTTTTTAGAAAGGATTCCTTTTTCCCATAAACTTCAAGGGGACCATTTTTAATCATTTTTAGGGAATCTTCTTTATTTTAGGGGCTGTCCATATGGCTATTACTCCTCGTGCTAAAATTATATTTTCCTCTTCCATCTCTTCAAAAAAAATTCTTTGTCCCACCCGAGCTGATGCTCAAATTACCTTAATTCGGGAACGTATCGACACTCCAAAATGTGAACAACGACAATCTGAAAATTTTCACAAATGTCATTTTTGTATTCACCGCGGGTGCTCGCCTAAATAACGTACTCTTCTTCTTTTTTAAAAAAATTTCTTATTTTTGTGGGTTTCATGGGTTTCCGCTATCCCTGCCTTTTGCATCCTATTCCACTCCCAAAAATCTGGGGAGGGAACGCACTAGCCAAAGAGTGGAGAAAACCGTTTGAGACTCTTCAAAAAATAGGCGAATCTTTGGAACTTTCGGTTTTTCCAGAAGATCCGGCTGTAGATTCGATTGTTGCGAATGGAAATGAAGCAGGAAAGCCACTCTCTCACCTGCTTCAAGCATGGGGAATCGTTTCTCCGTTTCCATTATTAATTAAAATGATCGAAGCGTGGCAAGTTCTTTCGGTCCAAAACCATCCCACGGAAATCCAACAAGAATCGAAACCAATTCCCGGGAAAACAGAAGCTTGGTATATTTTAAGCGCAGTACCCGGAGCTGGAGTTTATAAAGGTTTTCTTCGGGATACTTGTGAAACTGAAGTTCGTACCCTCATTCAAGAAAATCGAATCACAGAAATTCTTCAATGGATACCGGTCCAGGCCGGAGATTTTATTTATGTTCCTGCGGGTACAATTCATGCGATTGATCAAGGGGTTATGCTCCTAGAAGTTCAGCAAAGAACTCAAATAACTTATCGTGTTTATGATTGGGGACGTTTAGGCGAAAATCATCAACCCAGAGAGCTTCACCTTGAAAAAGCCTTGGCGGTCATGAATTATCATCAGGAAAAACAATTAAAGACGATTCCATTGGAGCAAGAACCTTTCCAATGCCCCTATTTTCAAGTGAAGAAGAAAACACTCGAATCGACTAGTCTAAAAATCCAAACTCAACAAGACTGGATCATTCTTTTCCAGATATCGGGAAATTCAGTTCTTGGAAACCATTTAAAAATCAACGCTGGACAAACTATTTTTATTCCTCACTCTGAAATCGAAATTCAAGGAAATGGAACCTTCCTAGAGATTTCGTTATAAACGCCCTAAACAAAAAATTCCATTTCCCTATTGATTCTTCATCCAAAGTCAGATAAACCTTATTTGAGAAAAGTCGTATAGATTTTTTTCTTCCTTTTCTTTTACACCCTTGATTGTGCTTATGAAATTGTTTCTGAGAGGAGGACATCTAGGAATGTATTTTAAACAGATCACTTTCTTTTCCCTCTTTTTTATTGGAAGTCTTCTTGCGGATAAAATGGTTTTTACCGGATCCGCAGAAATTGAACATTTTGACCTAGAAGCGGCTCGAAATAAAGCCTGTATTGATGCTCTTCTTCATGCCGCCAAATTTATTCAAGCGGATTTAGAAGGAGTAAACCCAAACCAAAAATACGAAACGGTTTATGAAGAAGTTTTGGCTCGTACTTATGGAGCCTTAAAAGACATTGTATTTATTAAAGAAACCCAGCTAGATTCCTATTTCATCGCTAAAATCCAATGTGAAGTGGACGAAAGTAAATTAGATGAAAATGGAAAGGTGATGCCTCCAGACTTAGCCAAATTAGATCAGATCGACTTGCCCGCATCAGGCCCCATTCTTGAAGGCTCAGAGAAAATCGCAAAGAAACTTTTAGAACTCTTTCATCATCGAAAAAAGAAAGACGCTCCTTTTATCGTAGCGCTTTTCCCTTTCGGAAATCAACGAGGTTATAAAAGTGAGGAAATACAAGGCTATGCGGAAATTCTTTATGGTCGACTCTCTCAATTTCTTAACCAAGATCCAGATATAATTCTTTTAGGACTCCCCCAATTAGAAGTACTCGCCAAAGAAAATGAGCTTTTGATGGATAGTTTTGACAAACCCGCCGCTCATCAATTAGTTCAAAAATTAGGGGTCGAAGCGGTTATTATTGGACGACTCGATTTTTTGAATCTCCAAGAGTATAAAAAAGCGGATTATTTTCCGGTTCAACTTCGAATTTTTTTTGACCACCCGGGAAAAGTAACCGAATTAAATGCCGAAATTCGTTCCGAAGATAAGCATTTTGTGGGTGGCGCCCGTATTTATTCTGAAAAAGACGCCCGTTTAAATTTAAATCGTATTCGAAATCTTTATAACAATCAGAATTTCAGTTTTGATATTCTTGTCGATGGGGTTCCCTTAAAGAAATATTATATTGATAGCCCCGTTAGCGCTTATATTGGCTATTATTTTGTAGAATCCAAGCCGAAGCAAAATTTTCAGATACGGATCTCGAACCAAATTTATGATAAAAAATCGCGTCGTTCTGCAGTTGGATTATTGGTCGATGGAAAGGATTGTTTTTATCATGAAATTAAAGGAAAACAAATCCCTATTCAAACCCATCATCGAGAAGTTTTAAACCGCTTTTTACTAGAAAAAGGACTTCTTATTTCAGGATGGCAAGTTCCAAATAGCGTCGTGCCATTCATGTTTCAGGATCAGTCCGAAACCCAAAGTTCTGGACGTCTCTCTATTGCTAGTGTTCCCGGAAGCATTACCATTTTTATTTATTCGCAGGTGCTTTCTAAGGATCAAGAAGGAACTGCAGAAGGATTAATGAAAGACGGTGAATTAGTCGATGCTAAAATAGCCGAAACACCGATGACGATTTATTCTAATCCAATTGCAATTTATAAAATCTTTTATCGGGAAAACATTCAAATGCAAGTCTTAAAGAATCAAGGAACCCTTTCTGGTTGGTACCCATTAGGTTTCGCTTCGTATGAAAAAAAGACTCCGGCCTCTGAGCAAAATAATCCGCGTTATCGAGAAATAATTGAAGTCGCCCGGAAAAATGCTCAAAAACAAATTACCCAATTTTTTAAAGACAATGATATTCAATATAAATATTTAGCTCGTAAAAAACTGGATTTTGAATGTATTGATAACGACAAAATTTTTGTTCGAGTTGATTACAACGTATCGGAATTGAGAGATTTACTCGAACCCTTTAACGATTTACCTAAACTCCAAAATTTTCTCAAAGGATTAGAAGAAGGAATCCAATCTTGGAGTTCAGAATCCTACATAAAATAATGGATAATGGATAATGGATAATGGATAATGAGAAAGAATGTTGTTAAAGATAAATCGTTTGCTTTTGCTTTGAGAATGGTGAAGCTATATCGATTTTTGTGTGAGCAAAAGAAAGAATTTGTGTTAAGCAAACAACTTTTGCGTAGCGGTACGGCTATTGGAGCTTTGGTGAGAGAAGCTGAACACGCGGAAAGCAAAGCGGATTTCGTTCATAAAATGGCTATTGCTTTAAAAGAAGCTAACGAAAGTAACTACTGGATCGATTTGCTTTTTCAATCTGAATATATCGATAAAAAAAGCTATATCTCTATTAACACCGATATAGACGAACTTCTAAAGCTTCTCACTTCCATTATAAAATCATCAAAAACTCAAAAATAATGAACAAAAAAAGCACAACTGGTGGTTGTGCCTCTTTCATTGTCAATTATCCATTATCCATTATCCATTATTTTACTTTGGTCGGGGCGAGAGGATTTGAACCTCCGACCTCTTGAACCCCATTCAAGCGCGCT
>CAZHAR010000083.1:0-20194 GCA_964530615.1 uncultured Planctomycetota bacterium
GACGAAGCTTGTTGCGTTGAAGTCGTTTTATTTGAACTTCCACACTTTTTAGAAGCACAGCGACTTCCTTCTTTAGCGAGAGGCGTTTTGCAAGAGCAAGTAGCGGAAGAAGAATTACCGCAAGAACATTGTGCTGAAGAATCGGAGTCTTTAGTAGTATCCGCGAGAGAATCCGGTCGGGCGAGAGGATACTTTGTGCCTTGCTGGGCAGTTTTCAAGTGAGTAGGGAGAGAATATTTTTGAAAGAGTTCATCAAAAGGAGAAGGAGGAATATATTTGGAAGAAGGGAGTGGGTGGAGTTTTTTAGGTTGAGGAAAAGAGCCTCGTGAATATTGAGACTTCTGAAAAGGAAATAAGGAAGGACTCGGTTGAGCCTGAGAGTGCGATGTTGGCGGCTTTTGTTGTGAAGAGCGGGAAGAGAAAGTTTCTTTCTGAGAGGGCGGAGAAGAAGAAAAGGGTTCTCTTTTTTGCTGTGGAGGAGAAGAGGGAAGTTTGTTAGTGGAGATAACGGCATTTTGAAAAGAAGGTTGTTCCCAAAAGGGGAGATGAGCGAGGAAACTTTGTGGGAGCGTTTTCGCTGGAGAAGCCGATGGAGAAGCTTCGTGTTGCTGAGGTGGTGGTATCTTCTGGTGTTCTTGAGCGAACGTGTTTTGAGGAGGGCTACTTTGGCTAGGTGGAGGGCTTTCTTCTGGCATATAAGAAGCTTTCTTCTTTTAAGAGAAGTTATTGGGCAAAGAAAGTAGGTTTAATGTTAAAAAGACGGACAGCGGCTTGAGCTTCAGGAACAAGCAAGGTATAGAATCCGCCTACATAAGCATAGAGTTCATTGGTGGCTTCTTTGACGGGCAAGAGATAAGAATGAAGCGATTTTAAAATGGAGTATAATCAAAAATCAATTTTAAAGGGAATTCAAGTAAAAGAAAAGAGGTGAATCTTGCCCATTCTAATATCAACGCATCCTTCATTGAAAAATGCTCCGTTTATTTCTGGAGAGGACGCAGGAAGCTCATTAAGCGTAGCGTATAGTAACTTGATTCCAAATCTAAATGTAACGTCGGCTTCGATTTTAACGGCAGAAGATGGGGCCTTAGTGAACAATGGAGAAATATCGATTGATTTTACAGTGGATGAGCAAAATGTAGGGGTAGCGGTATCGATCAATATGAACGGACTGTTAGGAAGAGGGTTATTTCGAGTGGCGGCAAAAAAGAGTACAGGGCCGACTGAGTTGGCGTATTTTTTGATAAATGGGGAGGTGTCAACGGTACTCTTATATTGGGTAGGGGGATATGAGATTTTTACATTGCAGAATTTAAGTCAGGTGACAGTGGCGGCCTATTTAGCAGCGGCACCAAATGCACCATTAATAGGGCCTCCGTTATAAGTAGGTTTTCCAAAGCGATAGAACGCAACTAAATGGCCTTATGGAGACCATTTCACCCTTTTTCTGTGGGTAGGAGTGGCCTCTCGATTTAACCTTCGGGCAATTTCTCGCAAAGACTATAGGCACTTGTGACTATACCATTCGCAAGGCCATTAAGCGGGGTGAAATTCCAGAAAAAACTGGACGTTTTGCTCAAATTGAGCTTTGGAACAATCAAAAAAATTATGAAAATAAAGTCTATATGCTTCCAAAGTACTTAGATGAAAAAGTCGCGCATCTTCATTTGAAAAAACTGGATGCAGAACTGGAAGTGCTGACGAAAAAGCAAGCGGAATATCTCAATGTTCCTGAAAAAGGACCCTTTAAACCCGATTATTATCACTATTAAAAATCGTAAGGGCGATTCATGAATCGCCCTTACAACCGCACTCATTTTAAAGAAGGTTTCAGGAAGATCGTTAAATTGGTTTTCTTGGAACTTCCAGATTCTTTATCAAGACAAGCAAGAATACCCCTTCCTCAAGCCGTCAGGCTACCCTTCGACAAAGCTCAGGGGAACTGGAGGGGATGAATTGCGCCTGTAGTGTTTCTCTTCTAATTCCTTCTATCGGATTGTCGATCAAAAAAAAATTTCTTTTAGAAAACAGCTCAAAAATGTCCTAAGCGTGAGTATAATCCTTTTAGATAACGTGTGGTGCTAGTGCATCTTTATGAAGTGCCCTTTCAAATCCTGAGTAAGGGCAGATGTAAAAAGAAACAGCCCCTCTGTCGTTGCGATTCGGCGTTAGCCGAAGAAGCAATCTCCTCAGAGTTAAAGCTTTCAGGAGATGGCTTCACTGCCGTTCGCTATGACAGAAGGATGATTGGAGGGCTTCTAGGGTGAGATTTACCCATTTAAAGGCTTTCCCTTGATCGATTCGTTCTCTTTTTGAAGAAAGGATTGAAAAAGAAAGAGAATCCAGCTAAGACATCTTAAAACAAATAATCAATGGAGGTCTGACGCATGGATTTGTTTCCTTATGGTACCTTAAAAGCCCAAGATCCAGAAGAACTTTTTATTATGATTTATCTGTTTATCGATCATTTTTTACAACATCGTCAATCGACTTGCGACCCGCGTCGTCATTCTGGAGAAGCTCCGAAATTTACCGATACTGAAGTGATGACCAGCAATTTGGTTGGCGAACTGCTTCAACCGATCTCGGAGAGAGCTTGGTATTACCAGCTTTCCACCACTTACAAACCCCTTTTTCCCAATCTGCTTGAACGTTCTCGGCTTCTTCGTCGCAAAATTCAACTGGCTCCACTTTTGGAAGAATTTCGTCGCTGGCTCGAATGACCGCCAAAATTACCGTTTAAACACTGTATATATTTTCAGTGTTTTTATCTTTGATTGCTCAATCTCAATTTTAAACTAGCACCACACGTTAGCTAAGGAAAAAATCGAAAGCGTTTCGCTTTTGGGAGGGGAGCAAACCCCTGTAAATTTCTTCGCCCAGAAAAGCCTACCCTTCATCTAGAGCCTTCTTCGGAAGGAAGCGGTGTCTGGTGAATCTTTAAGAATCCCCCTCCTCAATAAATCCGTAGGGTTTTTAGGTGGGGGAGGTTCAAAATAGCGTTGATACCGCGCTAACGCTATTATTTTTTTTGAAAGGATACTCCCATTTATGGAAAATCAAAAGAGGAAAGAGTATGCAGAGTTGTGCGCCATTATCCTGCTTTCTAGAAAACCCGGAGTCGGGGCCGCAAGATTTGTAGAACTTTTACAGAAGTGGGGGTGCCCAGAAAAAGCTCTTGAAAAGACTGAAGAAGATTCCCTAGAAAAGGAAAAAAGACCAAAAACCACATTCGTTCCGCCTTCGTGGGAAACACTTCAGTGCCGTCAGATTTCTTTTTGTTATTATGGGGGAAATCATTATCCAAAAATGTTTTACGCGCTTTCTGAACCCCCTCCCTATCTCTTTTACAGGGGCCATCCATTTTGGGAATCGGAGCCGATTTTGAGCATCGTGGGAAGCAGAACCCCTTCCTCTAAAGGAATTCAATTGGCCCAAAAAATTACTCAATGGGCCGTACAGGAGGGCTATGGAATTGCGAGTGGTGGAGCGTTCGGAATTGATGCGGTCGCGCATCAAACCTGCCTTGATTTGGGTGGAAAAACCATGGTTCTTCTCGCTTGTGGAGTTGAAAAAGTTTATCCCAAAAAACACCAAAATCTTTTTCAAACGATTCTGAACACGCAGGGGTGTCTTATAAGCGAATTCTTACCCGAAACGGCTCCAAGAATAAGTTTTTTTCCCACTCGAAATCGTTTACTTGCAGGAATTGCCGAAAGCGTCATCTGGATCGAAGGTCGAGCCAATAGCGGGGCCCTTTATACTGCTAAAAAAACGCTCCAACTTCGAAAAAAATTATGGGTGGGTTATGGCGATATCCCTGAATTACAAGAGGGCCCAAAAATGTTCCTTTCTCAAGGCGCTTCAATGATTTCGGATCTCCTCAAAACGTAACGGAAAAAAGAATTATTTATTTATTGGATTTTCTTTATAATACAGGGGTTGTTTTCACGCTTCAAAATAGTTTAAACGCTTCTAAAAACGAGCAAACTCGGGAATTTTATTTTTCGCTGAAGGAGTCTTCATGCACTCAACGCTTTCTTTTTCCTCGCTCGTCTGTCTTTTTCTTTTTTTTGGATTGTTTTCCTTTGGGTTCGAACCCGGAGAATGCCAAGAAAATCCGACCGCCTCTTTTTTTACGTCGCAAACCGTACTCTGGTCGGGACGAACACAGATCCTCCCTATTCAACTCTCTCAACCTGCCACTGTCGATATGACTATTCAATTAATTTCAGAATCTCCCGATCTTCTCGATATTTTAAAACATCCTCAATTTTTAGCCGGAGAAAAAATAGGATATGCACGGATTCGAACTAAATATCGAGGGCAAACGACCTTGCGTTTGGGAACGAACCACGAAAATCCCTCCGCGATCCTTCGTCTTGAAATCCGAGAAACCAATTCCCACCCGGAAGCGTCCTTACAAAAACCGACCCTGTTTGGAATTGTTCCCGGCGCTTATCTTTGGGGAAAAATTGCGATTGGAGTAGAAGTCTTTCATGATCCGGTACGTTCTACTCCGGATCCTGTTTCTTTTGAACTAAAATTTTCTACAGGAGAAACATTTTTACCCATCCTCCAAGAGCGATTCCAGCAAGAACCTTTTTTGTATGCCTTTTTTGAGATAGACACCAACACACTCGCGGAGGGCTCTTGCCAAATAACGGCTCAAGTCAACGCAAACGGAAAACTCCAGGAAACCAACCCGATTCCGATCACTATCCTTCATCCTGCACCAGACGACTCGCCGTCGGGGGTTATTTCGGGCGAATGTGAAGCCCATAATCAGGGCCCCCGCCCTAAAGCTTATGGAATCGTTTACCCAAAACTGGGTTCTAGTCCAGAAGCTTCGAAAGAAACATTTGTTCTCAATTACGGCACCAATCCCGCGTGTTGTATTTCCCTTGATATCAAAGAGGCTGGAACCTATCAAGTAGCGCTTGTCGCTCGTGGTGATTTTGCGGGAGGGGCGTTTCCGACAGTTGGACTTGTATTAAATGATTCTCCGCGCGCAAGTACTTCAGGACAACTCGTTCATAACCGTTGGCACCGAATTATACTGGGCCATCCGATTTCGCTAGATGCGGGTACGCAGATACTCACTCTTCTTTTTCAGAATGATTTTTATGTGCAAGCTCTTAGCGATCGTAATTTATATCTGGATCGTTATGAACTCATTCGTGTTGATCCGGCGAAGGCGATAAGCACTTCCGAAATGAACTCAGGGACAATGCAAATGGATAGTGCGATGAGCATGGATTCCATGAGTATGTCTTCTTATGGTTCTCTGTTAAAAAATCTCAAAATTACCCTCAATCGTCCAATCGATCAAAAAACAGTGACAGGGGCTTTAACCATTAACGCGCTCTGTAGCTGGGACGGTCAAGATAAAACGCCAGAGCCCTTCGTCAAATTATGGCTTAATGATAAAGTGGTTGCCGTGCAACAATCCGGAGACCCCTTGTTCTGGATCGATCGCTCTCTTTTCCGTGATCACGAAAACACCCTTTTCCTGCAAGCCTCCTTTGCTTCAGGAGAAACCGCTTCTACCCCAGTTCAACAAGTCTACTGTGATGAAAAATCGTCCCCGAAAATCGCTCCGCTTTCCTTTTATCGTTTTACCGCGAGCGATTCTCGCTGGGACACTCCTTCACGTTCGCTTTTAATGCAACAGGGACGCGTAAAAGTGATGCTTTTCTCTACAAACGGACAAGTGACGTTTGATCTTCCTGAAGAACTTGAAGGAACCTATGACCTCTATCTCGATGGCCAAGGCTCAAACTTCAAGGGTTGGTCTGAAGCTCAGGTGACTTTAAAATCTTCCGAAAAAGAAGTTTCGCTGAAACCTTTTGCGATGGTCAATGGCTTTGCTCCTAGAAAACTAGAGCGCGTTCAGTTCCTTTCCGGAAAAAAATCTGTTGGGATCGCCTTTAATAATGATCTCTACGAAAAAGAGGTCGGGGACCGAAATCTCTGGATTCGGTCGTTGATCCTTCAAGAAGTTTCTACAGTTCCAGATAGCCAACCGCCTGCGGTGACGCTTCATTATCCTGCCTCAGATCACTCTGTTTATGGCGGAGATATTGTTGTCGCGGAGACTTCAGACAACGACGCGATTAATTATGTGGATTTGGTCATTGATCAAAAAATTCAGTTAATGAACCTGCAAGTGGCCGGAGGTGCCGGACGTTTTATTTTCCCGCTTCTAGCTCGAGAACTTTCTCCGGGGCCCCATCAACTAATGATTAGAGCTTGGGATCGCGCCGGAAATATCGGAGAATCGAAAGCAGTTACCTTTAATGTTTTAGCAGAAGCACCTGTAGAACGAACTCGCTACGCCCGTGCGGTCCACTTAGCTAAACGATTTGCGTATGGTCCAGAATATTCCGAACTGGCTTATATTCTTACGATGGGAGAAAGTTTTTGGTTAGAAGAACGACTCTCTCGCCCACTCACGACCGGAGGAGATTTAGGTGCCCTTGAGCAAGCGGTTCAAGCGTATCCCAATGATGAAAATGCAGGGCACATCATTCATCGTGTGTTGCGACATTTACTACTAACAGATAATCCGGTTCGCTTTCGCTTTGTCCTCTGGACCCAAAACCACTTCTCTACCTGGATGCAAAAAGCAAGTACTTGGAGCCAATGGGACGAATTTTTCCACTTTCTTGAAGGGGGCACGCTTCCGTTTGGAGATCTCTTATTCCTCTCGGCAACAAGTCCGGCGATGCTGGTCTATCTTGATCAAAATCGAAGTTATGCCTATCAACTTAATGAAAACTACGCTAGAGAAATTATGGAACTCCATACGTTAGGGGTTCACGGAGGCTATACTCAAAAAGATGTGACTTCGCTTGCCGGACTTTTAAATGGCTGGACCTTCTCGGATCAAGGTTATTCAAATGGGGATGGGTATCCTTTAACTCGCAAGTTCCGATTTGAGCCTATTTTCAATTCTGGCGAACCCCGAACCGTTTTCGGAATGCGCTTTGATTTGTCTGCGCCTGAATATCGTCACGATCAAATACGGGCCGCTCTCGAAATGTTAGCCTCGCATCCCGCTACGGCTCGCTTTATTTGTCGAAAATTAATTCATCAGTATGTTTCGGTTCCGGCAAATGAAGCTTTTGTGGAGGAATTGGCTCAAAAATTTATGGAGGAAGGCGGAGATTTGAAAAAAATTCTGATCCATATTTCAACACATCCTGAATTCTGGCGAAAGGACCTCCCGCCACGATTAACCACTCCGCTTGAATTTACGGCCAGCATTTTACGAACTTGCGAAAATTTTTCCAATGCTTGGATTGCCGAATGTATGGCCAAAAGTGGTGTTGCGTTATTTGATTGTGCAACTCCAGATGGCTATCCGGAAGAAAATGAAGCCTATGCGAATTCTAACGCGATGGTTCAAAGATGGCGCTTTGCAAAACTCGCGGGAGCCCCTCTGTTAGGAGTGATTCCTCCTCCTTGGCGAAATCTGCCTCGTCAAGATAAACAACTATGGTATCAAAGAATGGTAGACGTACTTGCCTTGCGTATTACCGGCTCGTTGTTGAATGAAACAGCGAATCAGGCCGCCTTAGAAACCATTGCGGCTTCACGAGAAGAAGGCAACCGTGTCCTGATCGATTTGGCGACCTTTATTTGTCAACTTCCAGAAACAAATTTTCGTTAAAAATTTTAGGTAAGGGCACGGCGCGCCGTGCCCTACACACGAAAGGACTTAAGTAATGTACCTCACTCGTCGTTATTTTCTTCAATCTACTGGCGCGATTGCCGCTTATTGTGGACTCGCACCCTTGTCTGTTTTTGCGGAAGAAAAACCCGAAAATCAAGAAGTCAAACGCAACAAAACACTGGTCTTTATTTTTCTGCGTGGTGGAATGGATGGCCTGAATTGCATTGTTCCCTACGGAGATCCGGCCTATTATCAACTTCGTCAATCGATTGTCATTCCGAAGCCCGGGCAAGATAAAGGCGCTCTCGATTTGGACGGATTCTTTGGTCTTAATCCTCGCTTGAATCTCTTGTATCCTTATTTCCAATCGGGTCAAGCGACCGCTCTTCATGCGGTAGGATACGCGAATAATACACGATCTCACTTTGAGGAACAAGATGTTTGGGAAACGGGAGTCACCGGCAATACGATCAATTCTGATGGATGGCTCAACCGTCATTTAATGACTTCTCAAGGATACGGGACTTTACGTGCGATTTCTGTTGGGGACAATTTGCCTCGTATTTTAAGAGGCAAAGCTCAAGCCTACGCGATTCGTGGACTCGAAGACTTAACTCTACCGGAAAGCAAAACCGATCCCAATCAAATCATGAACGCTCTCGAGCGAGTCTATACGAATTCAGAAATGCAACAGCGTTCCGAAGCTAAAGAATTACTGTCGCAAGCGGGTAAAACGACTCTGGCAGGAATTCGTGAACTCAGTTCTGTTATTAAGGAAAAATATCAACCTCGCGCCACTTATCCCAATCAAGATCTCGCCAACCGTCTCAAAGAAGTCGCTCGTCTCATTAAGGCCAATGTAGGTCTTGAAGTTGCGGAAATTGATTATGGCGGTTGGGATACCCACCAAAATCAAGGAGGCACTGACGGTGCTTACGGAAATTTAATTCAGGGACTCGGAGACGCGTTAGCTGCGTTTATGGCCGACTTAGAACAACAACTTGAAAATGTTCTGATTGTCACTGTTAGCGAATTTGGTCGTACTGCGGCTCAAAATGGAACCAACGGAACGGATCATGGGTGGGGAAATTGTATGATGGTGATGGGGGGCTCTGTTCCTAAAGCGAGAGCTCAAAATAATAAGCCTGTTTTAACGACGTGGCCAGGATTGTCATTAGAACAGCTTTACCAACAACGAGATCTCCTGCATACGACCGATTTTCGAGATGTCTTTGGTGAAATCGTTAAAAACCATTTAGGGAATCCAAACTTGCAAACAGTACTTCCTAATCATTCGTTCAACAATGTCGGAGTGATTATTTAACCCTATCGCATCCGTTATTGAGTTTTAGGATCGTATCAACGAGAATTCGCTTCGATACGATCCTAAAAAAAGAGATCATTCAAATTTCATCTCTGCTTTGAAAAGGGGAGGGTTCCACCCAATGTATTCTAAAACATTCATCATCATCCTGTTCTCCATTTTTATGTTCACAAGTTTTGCTCAAGAAGAGGAGTTCGTTCCCCCGTGGAAAAAAAATCTTCAGGAGTTTAAAAAATCTTTAGAACTCCAGAAACAGAAGTTGCGCGAAAAATTAAAACTGGACAAGGAAAAAATTCAGGAAGCGTTGGAAACTGTTAAAGAAAAAGTGGAGGAGGCGACGGAAAAAATTTTACCCTTACTCGAAAAGCCTGAGTTAAAACTTTTGTGGGAGGAACTCGATCAAAAAAAGCAACAGTTAGAGCGACAACTTCATCAGCGAAAACTTCAATGGATTGAAGAAGAGCAACGATTGCTTAAAGAATTTAGCGCTTTGGAAAAAGAACTAGATAGCAAAAAACAACAATTTCAAAAACAATTCACTTTAATGCAACAGCAATTTCAGGAAGAACAAAAAAGCCTTGAAGCAGAACTTCAAAAACTTCAAAAAACGTTGCAAGAAGAATGGGAAGGCTTTACTCGTACAACCGATGAAGTTTGGGCCATTGAATATGGTGATTTTAGTGTCACTTTTATGGGGGTTTCGTTTTATCCTGCACTCCCCTTCAAACGCTCCCATACACAATCTTTAGAACCAATCGAAATCAAGGATGCCTCTCCTAAAAAATTGGTACGTCTATGGAACGAAAACCTGACGCAGATTAAAGAAATTGTCTATACGGCTCTCCCTTATTTAGCCAACGTAAAAAAAACTGGAAGTTTGGGATCTGAAGGCGAGATTCTTTTTTATAATCCGAGCCATCCAACACAATCGATTCGGGGAAATTATACAGAAAAGGGTTCGTTTTTAGCGATAAAACCTCTCAAAGAACGAATAAAAATCACTCAGGATTTTTTTGATGTCCTTAGTTTTTCCGTAGAGGGTCAAATTAAAGAAGGCGCTCTTACAGGAAAAGGGAAGTTTGTTTGTACCCTTGTTTTTTTAGCGCGCCCAACCACTTCGGACGGAGGGGGTGTTAGTATTGATATTTGGGTTCCGATCACGTTTCAAAAGATCCAATAAAAGCAACAGATCTGGAACTCAGGAGAACAAAATGAGAAAAAAAGAAGAAGAAACTGTTGAAGAAAATTCGTCAGGACAATTACTAACACCGCTACAAGAAATAAAACATAAAGAAACAACCGATCTCTTTGATGCCTTGGAACAAGCCGCTCAACAGTCCAATGGAAACAAAACTACGATTCCGGGCGGGATGACAAAAATGAGTGTGCCCCTTGTTCTAGAGTCCTTAAAAAAACAGCCCTTGACGGCTTCAGCAGAAAAGACACCCGATTTCGCGCCACTTTTAGCAGAAAAAGATCGTTATGAGATCCTGAAAAAGCTTGGAGAAGGCGGAATGGGAGTCGTGGAACTGCTTAAGGACCACCTCTTAGGGCGAGAAGTCGCTCGTAAAACATTAAAATTGGGACAACTGAAGGATACTGGATTCACCCGAAAACAGAAAGTGTCTCTGTGGCGATTGAAGCAAGAAGCCCATATTACCGCCATTTTAGAACATCCCAATATCATTCCGTTGTATGAAATGCAACAGACTTCGCTCGGGGAACTCCAATTTACCATGAGAAAAGTCGAAGGGGAAACGTTGCGTGAAGTGTTTCAAAAAATGAGGAATGAAGAGCAAACCTACGAGGAAGGAAAGCTCTTAAATATTTATGGGAAAATATGTGATGCCATTAGTTATGCTCATTCCATTGGCGTCATCCATCGCGACTTAAAACCCGAAAATATCATGATCGGACAGTTTGGAGAAGTCTATGTCATGGATTGGGGAATTGCTAAACAATTGAAAACTTCGCCCTGTCAGAAAGAAAAATTTCCGGAAGAGCTATTAGAGAAAAATGAACCCTCCGAAGAAGGAAGTGAACATAAAGAGTATCTGACCAAAGGAGGGATGGGAACTCAAGGGTATATGGCTCCAGAGCAAGCAGAAGATGCCTCTAAAGTAACCCCGGCATCAGACATTTTTGCTTTGGGAAAAATTCTGAAAGAATGTTTTACGCTGACTTCACCCCAAGAAGAATTTAAAATGGAACTAGAGTACTTCCAAAGAGATCAAAAACAAGGGAAATTAAAAAGAAGCAACGCAGATCGTCTGAAAACCGAACTGGATAAAAAAGTCCCGTCTGAAGTTTTGGCGATTATCCAGAAAGCGACCGCAGAACTTTCAGAGGGTCGCTACCAATCGATTTCAGAGTTAAACGCGGATTTAGAAAAATATCAAAAAAATTTAAAAGTGTCCGCTAAAGAATACGGATTGATGGAAACCCTGATCAAATGGGCGAAACGGAACCGAAATAAATTAATAGTTGCGGCTCTGATCTTAGTAACAGTGACCAGTATAATCAGTTATTTCCAATGGAAAAGCTGGAACGAGAAAGAGAAGCAATTTGCTCAAACCAAAGAGGAACTCCAAAAACAGAAAGAACTGGCCCACGGAGTTGAAGGAAAAAATCGAGAAGAGATCGGTTTCAAAATGGACTCTCTGCTCCAAGCTCTAAATTTGCTAAATAGCGCGTTAGCTCTGAAGCCTAAGCATGAAGAAATGATACAGGAAAAATGGGGAGTCGGAAAAGAATTACTGAATCTCTGTTTCGAGACCAAAGATTATTCTTTAGCCGGATTTGTTGCACGAGAGATCGATCCCCTAGAAGTGTTCAAAGAAAAAGAAGATCAACACTTGCAAGAAAATGTGCAACAGGAAAGAGATAAAGCATTAACGCAACATAAGAACCGTCTAGCCTACTGGAAATCCGCGTTAAAAGACCCGCTTCCCGGAATGAGAGACGATGCTTTGCTAGAAATTAGCAAAATGCAGGAAGAAGAAATCTTTAAAGACTTAGAAAAAGAAGTCAAAATCGGAACCGAATATTTCTTGAACAGTAAGAAAAGAACTCCTAAACAGAATGAATACTATGAAATGATAGCCACAGCTTTCGGTTTTCTGGGAAACCCTAATGCCGGAAAAAATTTGTGGGAATCCTTAGAACTCATAGGCCAAGATGTGTTGCGTTTTAAGGATGAAGACAGACCCACTGCGGATATGAATTATATGATAGCACTAGCTCAAGCGATAAGTAATTCAACCGCTCTAAGCTTCTCAGAAAAATTAAAAAATTTACGTTGGAAAATGGGAGGAATTGATAATTTATTTATGGTAAGAACGGATCTGAGTTTCAAAAAATTAACACTATTGGATCAATTAGAAACCATTCATGCTTCTACTCCAGAAGCATTTTTAGATCGGGCTCTACTAAAATATGAAATTAAAGATTATGAGGGAGCGATAGTGGACTCCACCGAAGCTATTCGCCTCAATCCTCAATTTGCTACTGCTTATATCAATCGAGGAAGTGCGAACTATAACAAAGGAGACTATGAGGGAGCCATCCTAGATTTTACGGAAACTCTTCGCCTCGATCCTCAATTTCTTGATGCTTATCACTATCGAGGAATTGTGAAAGATAAGAAAGGAGACCGAAAGGGAGCGACAGAAGATTTTTCGATCTTTCTAAAACGGACTCAAAATACTTCGGACCCTCAAATCGCACAAAAACGTCAATCGATTTTAAAACAGTTTCCAGAATTAGGGAAATAGGTAAAGGGACCCGCTAATGACGAAAAACGCCGTACGCCATCGTCCCTTCAATGGGTTGTTGATGGCAGATAGAAAGAGCGATTCCTAAGACAGATCGGGTGTCTCGCGGATCAATGATTCCATCATCCCAGAGGCGAGCCGTTGCAAAATAAGGATCAGACTCATATTGTATTTGTTTTAAAATTTTTTCTCGTGTCGCGCTTAATTCGGCTTCATCGAGTGAAATATTGGCTTTCATCGCGGCTTCTCGTTTCACAATTTCCATCACTCCGGCGAGTTGTTCCGCACCCATCACGGCGATACGGTGGTTGGGCCATGTAAACAAGAATCGGGGCTGATAGGCACGTCCACACATTCC
This sequence comes from uncultured Planctomycetota bacterium, assembly GCA_964530615.1. GTDB lineage: Bacteria > Planctomycetota > JBBTDB01 > JBBTDB01 > JBBTDB01 > JBBTDB01. The sequence continues at coordinate 13,134 of CAZHAR010000083.1, forward strand.
ATAATTCCCGGCTCCGAAGCTAGCACCGATCATTATCGTAATGGCGGGAACGGTCGAATTGCTCACCGCGTTGATGAGTTTGGCTCCATTTTTAATGATCCCCCCTTCTTCATAGTGTTTTCCGACCATAAAGCCCGTGATATTTTGCAAGAAAATCAGAGGACGATGAATCTGGTTGCAAAGCGCGATAAATTGGGCCCCTTTGTTCGAGGACTCGGAAAAAAGAATTCCGTTGTTGGCGAGAATGCCGACCGGATAACCATGAATTTGGGCAAAACCGGTCACAAGAGTTGTTCCATAATGAGGCTTAAATTCATGGAAGTCACTACCATCGACAAGACGAGTAATTACTTCACGAGCCTCAAAGGGAACCTTGATGTCGGCACTGGCAATTCCCAAAAGCTCTTCCGAAGGATACAAGGGTTCTCGAACCGGAGCGTGAGGCGTTGGACCTTTTTTGCTCCAGTGAAGCGACTGTATAATTTCTCGACCTAACTGCAAAGCGTGAGGTTCGTTTTCCGCGAGATAATCACTGACACCAGAGAGGGTACTATGCATCAGCGCTCCGCCAAGCGATTCTTCATCGGAAATTTCACCCGAAGCCATTTTGACAAGAGGCGGTCCGGCAAGAAAGACTTTCGCTTGATTACGGACCATAACTACATAATCACTCATTCCTGGAAAATAAGCGCCTCCTGCGGTAGAACTGCCAAAGACCAAAGAGAGGGTTGGAATGCGCTTGGCCGAGCGTTGCGTTATTTCTCGAAATCCTTGTCCACCCGGAATAAAGATTTTATGTTGATTCGGTAAATCGGCTCCGGCGGATTCAATAAGTTGGATCGTCGGCAATCCGTTGTTGCGAGCGATTTCTGCTAGACGCATCGATTTTTGAACACCGAGCTCGCAAATCGCGCCTCCCTTGACGGTGGCCTCGTTTGCCCAGATCACGCACTCCGTTCCAGAGACAACTCCGATCCCTCCGATAATACCTGCTCCGAGCCAGTTCTCTTTAACCTCGAATCCGGCCAATGGAGCAATTTCAAGAAAATAACGATCCCGATCCATCAAGAGTTCGATTCGTTCTCGTGGGAGCAGTTTCCCTCGCTCCTGATGGCGAATTTTATATTTCTCGTCTCCTCCTGAACCTACTTGAGAGAGCCATTGATTAAGACGCTTAACTGCTTCTTGCATCGCGTGGAAATTGGTTTGATATTGTGAGGTAGTGGTTCGAATTTCTGAAAAAAGAATCATACGGGGGCCATTTTCTTAGTTTTCATGAACTTTAACGAAACAAGCGCCACTGTAGCGGTAGCAAATAAAGAAATTGAGAGTATGGGGCGGTAATAGAACCAAGCGATTCCAACCGTCGTGAGCGAGAGAACAAGGGTCAGGACAAAAGCGATAAGCCCAACCCCAAGTCCGACAATGGAGCCAAATGCAGGGACAATATCGGCCAAAACTACCAAAAAATTCATCATTAAGGTTAGTCCCAAGAATATCATTCCGAAGCCCAAAACGCGTAATCCCCAAGTAAGATAAGTGTTTATATTCTGAGCGTGTTTAAACATGAGTTTTGCGGAGATGAGCCCATGTTCGAGTAGATCGATACTTTCTTCAACCGATTCCGTTTGATAGGATCGAAACGAGTTTCCTATCTGTTGAGCGACAACGCTCACTTCTGTTTGAGGGACGTATTTAAAGGAAATTCGAAGATCTCCTAATTGGGGCGCGGAAAGGCTGTTTCCAATATAATAACCGTTTTCTGTTTCAATAATGTTTGGAAAGGTTTTACGAAGTTGTTCCGCTGGGGGTCGATCCTTCACATTTTCGGACTTTGTAATTCTTTCAATTTGATTCCTATTGAGTTGGAACGCGCCAATATTCACATCGCTGGCATACCAGGAAAACTCTTGATACGCTAAAGGTGGATTTTCATGTCCTGTTTTCTCATGAAAGCCAGAAGAATTCACGTGTCCTTCACGCCAGTCTAGCGTATAGCTATAAATTTTTTCGCCATTGACGATTCGATGTCCCTTTTCTTTCCTCACGTGAACCGTTTCGAGCCATTGGTACATTTCTACCGTTCGAGAAAGTTTCAGGCCGTTTATTTTGACTTGAAAGACAGAATCTTCTAAAACCTCTTTTGTAGTTGCTAATCCAGAGAGGCACACTAATTGTCCTTCATAAGTGGGGACAACGCGCTCAGGAAAAACAGAAACGACATCGTTCGCCCCTTCCTTTAGAGCTTTATAACGGGTCACTGCACGTCCTTCGTTCCAAAAAAGGAGAATAAAGGACGCAATCAATAAAAAAAATCCAATGACGATCGATCCCACAGAGCCCTTGATTCTTTGTCCCCACGAAAGCGGTTGCAGGATTGCATCGCCAGAGAGCGGAATTCCTGTTGCGTTACTTAACGCGTTTTTTGCAGTTCTTTGCAAAATATCATCGAACATGGTTTCTCCTTTTTTATAGTTTCCAGTGGTGGCAACCCTCACATCTGCCCGCTTCCTTGTATTTAAGTTTTAAATTTTGGAAAATGCAAACAATTTTTTGAGATGATCGATTGTGGGTAAACCTTCGGCGATAAAACAGAGCGCATACTGTTCTTCCGGATATCGAATGACGGCTTGTTTATTTAAGGATGCGATCAATTTTTCTTGACTCTGGTAGCGAATGATAAAATGAGGACCCCGTTCGTAAATTTCAGGAAGATAAAAAGTTTCAGCGTGAATCCGAAGGCGCGTCAGAAACATCAAGTTACGAAAGGATTCAGGGAAAGGACCATACAGATCCAGACATTCTTGTTCAAAGGCGCTATATTCTTTTGGAGTGAGCAAAGCAGAAAGTTTTCGATAAACACTCATTCGTTCAGAAGATTCGAGAATATAGTCTTCCGGGATACGCGCTTCCAGTTTAATTTTAATGTTTGGATAAATGCGATAGTGATATTGTTCATGCTTTAATAACGCAACAGTTTCTTTTAAAACTTGGCAGTAAAGTTCGTATCCAATAGAGGCGATATGGCCGCTTTGTTCGTATCCAAGGATGTTTCCGGCGCCTCGAATTTCTAAATCTCTCATCGAAAGATGGAATCCGGCACCGAGTTGTGAAAATTCTTCAATCGCTTTCAGCCTTTTGTGGGCATTCGTGAGTAGTTTTCGTTCCGGGATAATAAAATAAGCATAGGCCTGAAGGTGTGAGCGTCCAATGCGTCCGCGAAGTTGATGGAGATCGGCGAGTCCAAATCGTTCCGCTTGATGGACAAACAAGGTGTTGACATTAGGAATATCAATTCCAAACTCAATAATACTCGTGGCCACCAAGACATCAATGCGATGTTCAAGAAAATCGATCATATGTTTTTCGAGAAGATCGGGCTTCATCTGACCATGAACGATTTCGAATCGCGCTTCGGGAACAAGTCCTTGTAAAACTTTAGTGATGATTTCGATACTCTCGACACGATTGTGAACAAAAAATACCTGTCCGTTTCGGGCCATTTCATCTAGAATCGCTTGACGGATCACGGCGCTATCCCAAACAACGAGGCGACTCATAATCGGTTTACGATTCTTAGGGGGAGTCGCTAAAACAGAAATATCTCGCAATCCAATCAGTGCTGAGTTCAAAGTTCGAGGGATCGGTGTCGCGGTTAGCGTGAGAATATCTACGGTCGTTCGAAGGCGCTTCAGTTTTTCTTTATGTTCCACTCCAAAGCGTTGTTCTTCATCAATGACCAACAATCCGATATCGCTGAACGCAACATCTTTTGAGAGTAGGCGGTGAGTTCCGATCAGAATATCGATCTTTCCTTGTTTCGTTAATTCCAGTATTTTTTTTTGTTCTCGTGGAGGAATAAATTTGGCGACATACGCGAGCGTAATGGGAAATTCGGCCATTCGTTCTCGAAGCGTCAAAAAATGTTGGCGAGCTAGAATGGAGGTGGGCGAGAGAAAAGCGACTTGCTTATTCGCGCTAACCGCCTTAAACGCGGCTCGAATGGCGAGTTCAGTTTTGCCAAATCCAACATCTCCGCAAATAAGGCGATCCATAGGACGAGAACTTTCCATATCGTTTTTGATTTGGTGGATCGTTTCTGCTTGGTCCGGAGTCAGTTCGTAGGGAAACGCGTCTTCAAACTCTTTTTGCCATTCGGTATCAGGCGGAAAAGCCATCCCTGAACATTTGTCGCGCAAAGCTTGAACTTCCAGAAGCTCCGCGGCGACATCGAGAAGTCCGGCACGAACTTTATCGATACGTTTTTGAAATGTTTTAGCTCCGACAATGTCGAGTTTCGGAAGTTTTGAAGCAATCTGAACATATTTTTGAATCAAAGCAAGAGAGACGGCCGGAAGTTTGATTTCAACATTATTGGCAAACCGTAAATCAATAAAATCTTGAAGAATTCCATCTCGTATTTCGGGATGGATTCCAAGAAATTGTCCTATCCCGTGTGAGAGATGTACAATGAAATCACCCGGTTTTAGATCAATAAAATCTAAAATAGGCGTAGTACTATGAAATCGTTTTTTTTCAACTGCCGGAGCTTGAGGAAGTTGAGGTCTTGGAAAAATCTCCCAATAGGTCGCATAGAACTGGTTCCACTCCGTAAAATCAAATCCGGCGTAGAGGGTTCCCTGATGGAGCAGAATTTTTTCGCTAAACTGATGTTGATCCTGAAGTTCTTTAAATTTACGTACTTCGAGCTTGTTGCGACAAACGAGATGGACCTCTTTTCCTTTTTCTATTTCTTCTTGCAATTGTTGCGTTATTTTTTCAGGGGAAGTCGCGGAGGTCAAATTTAAGGGATTCGCATGAAAATTAACGCAACCTTCTCCTTTTGCAACAGGTTGTGGATACAGTTTAAGATGGGGCCTGTGACGAAGTTTATTTTTCAGCGTTAAATACACTTCCTGAATTTTTAGATCGCGGGTCAGTAATTCGGAGCGCTCTTCAATACGAGTGGGATCGAACAAAAATACCAAGGAAGAGGCCGAAAGATAATCGAGGATCGAATAAAAAGAAATATCGTCTTGAAGTTGTCGATGATGTAAAAGTGAAAGCTGAATTTGTTTGAGAGGACGAATCGAGCGTTGCGTATCGGCATCAAAAAGACGAATATCTTCGAGAGAATCGCCAAAAAATTCGAGGCGATAAGGATGTTCTTCTGCCAACGAATAAATATCGAGAATACTTCCGCGCAAGGCATATTCTCCGGGTTCTCCAACTAAGGTGACTCGAACAAATCCAGCGGTATCAAGCTTTTTTAAAATGGATTCACGGGTATATTTTTGTTTTTGTTGGAGTTGAAGTTTTTCGGATTTTAAGACTTGCGGAGACGGTACTTTTTGAAGAAACGCTTGTAAGGAACAAAATAAGATTGTAGGAGAAGAGGCAATTTGTTTTAAGAGGGACAACCCTTCAGAAAAAAGATGCTCTTCAAACGAATTCCCTTCCCAAAAAGGAAAAAGAGAGAGCGGAGTCGATTGAAGTTGGAATAGTTGATAGTGATGGAGGGCGCGCTCTGTGTCTTCTTCGGTCGCGAAGAGGAGAAGATGTGACGAGGGGAAGTCTGTGAGAAGGTGCGCCGTAAGATAAATGGCCGGACTTGAAAAAACGCCCCCTATTTCTAAAGAAGTCGTTTGCGTTAAGGAATGACGAATCGAAGTCAGGGATCGATCTTGTGTTGCGTTGGGTAAGTGTTTCATGGAGATAAATTCAATGTTTCCAGCGCAATTTGAGCGGCCATTTGTTCGGCTTCTTTTTTAGAACGTCCTATTCCGGGTGGGTAAGTCGTTCCTTCAATAATCACGGAGATACGATACTCTCTCTGATGATCGGGACCCGAAGCGGAAAGAACTCGATATTCGGGTAACATTGAAAAATGAACCTGAGTGAACTGTTGCAATAAAGTCTTATAATTGTGAGTCTGAAAATTTTCATAATTCTTAAGACACTCTTTGAGTAAAAAATCTAAGGCAAATTTTCGCGCGAATATGAGTCCACCATCCAAATAAATAGCCGCTAAAACGGCTTCAAATCCATTCGCTAAAACAGATTCTGGAATTTCTCCGGTCTGAAGAATTCCTTTCCCCAGAAAAAAATAGCGTTCCCATTTTTTGTGGCGCATCACGGTTGCCAAGGAATTTGTCGAGACCCAAGTCGCTTTTAACGCGGTCATTTCTCCTTCTTGTAGATTTGGATAGCTTTGATACACTGTTTCGGAGGCAATGAGCCCTAGAACCGAATCCCCTAAAAATTCGAGACGTTCATTTGAAGGACTTTCGGAAGTTTTGACCGAGCGGTGAGTCAAAGCATTTTGCAAGATCTTGATTGATCGGAACGAATATTGAATTTGTTCTTGAAATTCCTTGATAATTTCGGGATCAAAAAGAATCCGAGAATCGAGAGGATCAAATTCATTCGATGCGGGGGAAGGTAGATTAGTGGGCACAATAGTCCTGTAAGAAACAACAAAATAGTCTTTAAAACGCCTATTTTAAAAACTTTTAACAAAGAGTCCAATCTTGATTTTCAGGAAACGAAAAATATGATCCCTATTCTTCTCGTGGGACTTGGCGGTTTTTTGGGAGCCATCTTACGCTATTTAATTTCTACAGGTCTCCAAAAATGGACCTCTAGCACCTTCCCGTATGGAACACTCACGGTAAATCTTTTGGGTTGTTTTTTAATTGGAATCTTGATGTTTTTGGCCCAAGAAAAACAAACCTTGTCTCCTTCGTATCGATTGCTGTTGGTGACTGGTTTTCTTGGAGGATTTACGACGTTTTCAGCCTTTGGCTATGAAAGTATGCGTTTATTCTGGGAAGGACAAGTGGGTTTGGCTTGGCTTAATATTAGCCTACAAGTGTTCGGCGGATTAGTAGCGGTTGAAGCGGGTCGTCAAACCGTCCGATTATTCTCCTAGATAGGCCGCCTTGACCGCAGGATCACAGAGAAGATCTTTTGCTAGACCGCATTTGGTAATTTTTCCAGTTTCCATCACATAGGCCCGATGAGCCATTTTTAAAGCGGCTTTCGCGTTTTGTTCGATCAAT
>CAZHAR010000084.1:0-19204 GCA_964530615.1 uncultured Planctomycetota bacterium
TTTGGACGAAGTTGAAAAACTCTTAAGGCAACAGCCAGAAATAGAAGACTTCTTTCGCCCAAATCGTAAGGAACACTTTTTTGTAAAAAACCTCGAAACGATTCAAGGCGATGAACGCGATGTTATTTTTATTAGTGTCGGGTTTGGTTTTAATGAGGCTAAAAAATTCTCGTTGAATTTTGGCCCGCTCAATCAGAGTGGCGGAGAGCGAAGACTGAATGTTTTGATTTCGCGTGCACGCGAAAAATGTGTGGTTTTTTCTAATTTCAGAGCGAGTGATTTGCTCCTTGAGGCGACGGCACCGACCGGCTTAAAAGCGTTAAAAATTTTCCTCGAATATGCGGAAACGGGGAAACTATTAAATACACGTCCAGTGAAAACCGAGACAAATTCAGCATTTGAGGACGCAATACTTCAATTTCTGAAAAAGCAGGGATATCTGGTAGAACAAAAAATTGGCTGTGGAGAATTTCGGATGGATTTTGCGATTCTGGACCCACAAACTCCAGAACATTACTTACTAGGAATCGAATGTGATGGTCCTAAATATCATTCTTGTCTAGTCACTCGTGATCGAGATCGGCTCAGGCCACAAATTCTAGAAAGTTTAGGTTGGAAACTCCATCGGATCTGGTCCCCGGATTGGTACTGCAAACGAACTGAAACAGAGCATCATCTCCTTGAAGCGATTCGACAAGCGAAATTGGAGGGGACTCAAAATTTACTGCTTCATCGCAATGATTTTTACTCCATAGAAAATGCTTCGATCGAGACCGCTCGACCTAAAATGTTAGAGAATAAAGATACGAAAGAAATTAAAATTTTAGGTCTCAAAGAATTGGCTCAACTTTCATTTCCCCCGCCCTCGGAACTCGAAGAATCTTCCGCCACGATAGTCTCCTCAAAATCAGCGGACTCGCTCACATTAAATGAATCGGATATTTTATTTGCCCCAGACAATAGCGCCGAAAAACAACGACTCCTTTCTGAAAAATCCGTTGCTTTGCCTGCTCAGCAGAGCGAAGAATTATCGAACGAAACGGATGCGGTTTCGGCCCCTACAAAAGAACTGAAGAATTTATTTCCGTCCGCTAAAGAAGAGCAATCAGAATCTCAAGAAGAAGAACCGATAGAAGAAACCTATTATGAAGAAGATACGACTTCTTCTTCTATTTCTTATTATGATGAAGATGGATTTCCCGCTCCGTTTTCCTATTCCACTCTGGCCAAAAATAAAGAATCGCATTCCAGTAAAACAAAACAGAAAAATCCGATTGTGGCGAACGAAGAAAATACGATTCAAGAGAGCAGTTCCAATGATAAAAAGGATTTTGGCGACAATCTGAAACCTCCAATCCCAACAGTCGCGCCTTCGGAAATAGAGTTTCCTCCCTCGCAGTTAGAGACATTAATTCCTTTATATGAAGTTTGTCAGTCCGTAGGAATTATAGCTGAAGGAAAACTGCAAGAGATTCCTCAAGAGCAATTGATTCTTGCGGTTTGTCAGGTGGTGAATATCGAAGGCCCAATTCATCAAGAAGAAGTTTTAAGGCGACTTCGAAGCCTTTTTGGAATTAAAAGAAGTACGAGCAAAATTCAAGAGATTTTGGGGCGTGCTCTTTTTATGGCAGAACAATCACAAAAAATTCGTCGGATCGAAGAGTTTTGGTGGCCCTTACAAAATCGGGTGTCCCTGTTGAGGAGACGAACGAACGAAGAAATGCCACCCAAGATTGAGATGATTTGCGAAGAAGAGATTATTGAAGCGATTCAATGGGTACTGAAGCACCAATTTGCTTCACCGATGAAAGAACTAGCCTCACAAGTGGCTCGCCTGTTTGGATTTCAGAAATCGCATCAAAAAACGTTAGCGCGAATCGAAGAAATCATTCAAAAAATGCTTCAGAAAGGAATTTTGCAGAAAAAGCCGAATGAGATGATCGATTTTTTCACCCCTTCGTGAGGATCAAATGACGGATCAGGAGCTCATCGAATATCTTGAAAAACACCAATGGCTAAAACCAGAGCAGTTGGATTATTGTATGAAAATGAGTCACGAAAAAAAACTTCCGCTCCTTCAAATACTCCATCAGGAAAAATATTTGGCTCTAGACCAAACCACTCCGGCAGACTTAGAAACTCATTCAAAAAATTCTGAACCCGTAAGCGAGTTTTTAGAAAATTTATTAAAAACCAAACTTTCGGTTGAAGCGTCCTCAGAAAAGACTTCTTTAGTGTTTCCTGAATCCTTAGAACCTTTAGTGAACTCAGTTTCGGACTCTTCCGGTTCTCCTACTATCTCTGGACGGTATGAAGTAATAGAAAATTTGGGTTCGGGTGGAATGGGGGTCGTTCAATGTGTTCGGGATTGTTCTTTAGGTCGAGAAGTTGCTTTAAAAAAAATTAAAATCGTTTCTTCTGGAAAGATGAAACTCTCGCAAGGGGAACATATTTTATTAGAGCGTTTGAAGCGTGAGGCTTCCATTACGGCTATTTTAGAGCATCCGAATATCGTTCCGATTTATGATTTACAAGAAGAAGATTCCGGCGAAGTTTATTTTACGATGCGAAAAATTGAGGGTCAGACCTTACGCGAACTCTTGAAATCAAAGCGAAACGGAAAAAATGATCTAGACGAAAATCGATTGCTTTCTATTTATTTGAAAATTTGTGATGCGATTCGTTATGCACACTCTAGAAATATCATTCACCGCGATATTAAACCCGAAAACATTATGGTCGGGCCCTTTGGTGAAGTCTATGTCGTAGATTGGGGACTCGCTAAAAAAATAGCTTCGGGTTCCTCGGAAACTTCTAAATTAATGAGAGCGCAACTTCATGGCGCTTTGCTCTCTATGGAAAACGAAGTCGCCTACGATCTCCGAACGGTTGGCGGAATAGGCACTCCGGGATATATGTCTCCGGAACAATCCGAAAACGCTAGAGAGGTGACGATTACTACCGACATTTACTCTCTTGGAAAAATACTTCGAGAATGCTTTACTTTTCTTTCACCCCTAGAAGAAATCCGCTTCTCTTTAACGCACCAGAAAAAAGAGTCTCCCAAAAAAATATTTTCTCCAAAAAAAACCAAAACCACTCTGCTCGATAAACAGGTTCCACCTGAGATTCACGCGATTGCACTTAAAGCCTTTCAAGAAAAACCTCAAGAACGATATCGTTCAGTACTAGAATTGAAGGAAGATATCGAACGTTATCAAAAAAACATGCGCGTTTTAGTCAAAGAATATGGACCACTAGAAGCTTTTGTAAAGTGGATTCAAAGAAACCGACATCCGGTTTTTATCTCTCTTTTTTTAATCACCATTAGCCTTTTTTTTGGAATTTATGTTCAGTGGAAAGAAGCGACCACTGCCGAACTAGAGTTTCATGAAAACTATCAATTAGCATTACTGAGCCAAAAAGAGGCCTCTAAAATTCAAGCGACATCAGAGTCTACAGAAAACGCTGAAAAGAAACTGGAACACTTACTGCATACTTTTAATAGGCTGAACCGTGCTCTAGAAATAAAACCGAACCATCGGCAAATTCTTAAAGAAAAACAGGACTCTGGAGAAGAACTGATTCATGTCTGTTGCATTACAAAAGATTATCAACTGGCTGAGTTTATACTACGAGAACTTCAGAAAAATCCTGAAATAGAGGAACGTAAGCAAAATCGTTTAAAAGAAGAAATTGAAAATAGCCGAAACGCAAATATCCACTATTATCTAGAGCGACTCCAAGATATCGAAACCCGCTTTAAATCGAAAGATCGGCACAAAGGAGATGTCGAAGATGCCATTTTTGAAATTTCTCGGATGGAAGGAGAAATCGTTCTCAAAAAAATCCTTAGCCTTCTTGAGGAAGGAAACAACTATATTCGGAACCAAGAGAAGCGGGATCTCAAATTAGTCGAATTTTATCAAATGATTATCGAGTCTTTAGGGCGGATCGAAAGTACATCGGTTAGTAGCTGTCTTATTTTGGCTCTACAAGAGCTATCCAAACAAATGCTTTCTTTTCCCCAAAATCAAGAACTTCCTTCAGATAGCATAGAATATCTGATTACCCTTGCTTATGCTCTTAAAAACAATAGAGCCGGAAAATATGGGTTGGAATTTCAGGAAATCTGGAACCAACTACAACCCTATAAAAGCGCGTTTTGTCAAAGAACCCAACCCGTTTTAGAATATCTTCTCCAACACTCTGATTTCACAGAGAAAAAGAAGTGAATGAAAAAACAAAAAAATCCTGTGAATAACCACGAAACTCCTTTTGAAGAAAAAATGTCTCTGGAAGAAATTCATCCTTCCGATCCGATTCTTTCTGAATTGGAGAAATTTGCGAGCCAAAAAATTGAAACTGAACTCCCGACGGGATCTGTGGTTTCGCTCACAAAAATGGACACAGATCTTTCAACACCCCTTGAATCGACCTCTAATAAGGACAAGCTGGAGCCTATAGAACAGTCCAGTTCTCCTAAAATTGACCGCTATCAGCTTCGAAAAAATATTTCTGTGAAAGAGGCTGGAATCCTCATAAGTGCTTACGATAACTATCTTGGACGTGAAGTGGTTCTGAAAAAAAATCGTTTTGTATCAAGAAAAGAATCTACTTCTCAAACGCAACAGATGGAGTTGGATTGCCTAAAGCGAGAAGCGTCGATTACCGCCATTTTAGAGCATCCGAATATTGTTCCAATCTATGATTTTCAAGAAAATTCGTCCGATGAAAGTTATTTCAATAGTGAAAGTTATTTCACTATGCGTAAAATCGAGGGACACTCGTTAAAAGAGTTTTTGAAACCACTCCACGAAAAACCTCTGGACTATGACGAAAACCGAGTCTTAACGCTCTATCTAAAAATCTGTGATGCCATCCGTTATGCGCATTCCCGACAGGTCGTTCATCTCAATTTAAACCCTGAAAATATTTGGGTTGGAGCTTTTGGCGAAGTCTATGTGATGAATTGGGGGAAGGCTCAATTTCAAGAACAGCGATCCGCTCTGCAAGAAACCGTTGATATAGAGGCTTTGGGAAAAATTTTAAAAGAATGCTTTCTTCAAACTTCTCCAGAGATTGAAGCTATTATTAATAAAGCAAGCGATCCCGATTGGCAGAAACGGTATACTTCTGTAGAGGCTTTAATGGAAGAGATTGAGCGTTATCAAAACCATATGCAAATTCTAGTCAAAGAATATGGTCCGTTAGAGGCGTTTGGGAAATGGATCCAAAGAAATCCTCAAAAAGTAAAAGCAGGGATACTTTTTCTTGTGGCCTTATTTCTTTTTAGTGGCTATCTCTCTTGGAAAGAAAATGCGGATCGTGAAACCTCTTTTCAAAACTACTATGCAGAAGCAAAACGGTATCGACAGCAAGCGGAAAAATTTCTTGAAACCGATAAAGAAAAACTAGGACAAAAACTGGAGTTCTTGTATCAATCTCTGAATGCGCTTCATCGGGCACTAACACTAAATCCTCAAAAAGAATCTTTGTATCAGGAACTGTTTGAGACGGGACAAGACTTGATCCGAATTTGTTGTTTGACCACTGATTATCACTTGGCGCAATTTATTTTGAGAGAAATCCAAAAACTAAAGAAGGTTCCAGAAGAATATAAAATAAGGCTTTTAAATCAATTCCTCGAAAGTAAAAATGCAACCGCTCAAAAGTATCTTCAACGTCTGGGTTGGCTCGAAAATCAGTTTAAAACTTTGAAACAAAATAAAGAAGAGCGTGATAATGCCCGTTTTGAAATCTCTCGAATGCGAGGGAATCTCGTACAGCAACAATTGCTCCATCTCCTTCAGGAAGGCACACAATACATTCTCAAGGACTCTCCGGATTTGAATATGATTCAATTTTATTTTCTTATTGTCGAAGCGATCGGGCGTTCAGAAAATCGTGAATACTCAAAACCTCTCTTGGAAGCGCTACGAACTCTTTATGATGAGATTAAAAAACATCCGATAGAAGAAGAAATTTCTTCAATTAAAACAGAATATATTATTGTAGTCGCCTATGCCTTAAAAGATCTAAATGCGATAGAATTTGCGGAAGAGTTACGAGGCTTTTCGATGTTGATGCAAGCGTATTATCGTACCTCTGTTTCCCATCGATTGGCCGAAGTCTTAGAAAAATTATCACAAGGTTCTATCCTCTATTATTCGAAATGGATTGAAACAAATCCTCAAAGCGCTTCTGCTTATTATTTTCGTGGACTTGCCTATACAGAGCAAAATGAGATCGAAAGCGCTTTTCAAAATTTTGAGCGGGCGATTCAACTCAATCCAAACTATGCGGATGCCTATTTCAATCGTGGAAATATTAAAATAAAAAGAGGAGAAATTCAATCCGCGATAGACGATTTTACGAAAGCGATCCAGTTGTCTCCAAATTCTTGGGAAATTTATACGAATCGAGGAAACGCACGAGAATTACAAAAAAACTTTAGTGGTGCGTTAGAAGATCATACAGAAGCGATACGTCTCAATCCGACTTCTGCGGATTGTTATAATAATCGTGGAATGACCAAACATTCCATAGACGACCTAAATGGAGCATTAGAAGATTATACGGAAGCGATACGTCTCAATCCTCAACTCTCTGAAGTGTATAATAATCGTGGACGTGTTCAAAGAGATCAAGGGTTTCTTGAGCGTGCCATAGAAGACTTTAGCGAAGCGATCCGTTTGAATTCATATCAACCCGAAGCCTATATCAATCGTGGAATGAGCAAACTTCTCCAGAAAGATTTTCAGGGGGCGATTCAGGATTTAACGGAATTGATTCGCATCCATCCTCAATATGAACCTGCCTATCAGGGGCGAGGTTTGATTAAACAAGAACAAGGAGACATTGAGGGCGCAATTCAAGATTTTACCGAATCGATTCGGCTTCTCCCCTCAAGTGATAGTTATAGTTTACGCGGATTGGCTAAATTAAATAAAGAAGAATTTGAGGACGCGATTCAAGATTTCTCTAAAGTCATTGAACTCAAACCTGAGGATTTTATAGCCTATCATAATCGGGGTGTCTGTAAATCGCACCTGAAAGACTTTGAAGAAGCGATTTTGGACTATACCGCGTCTATTCAACGAAATCCAAACTTTGCGAATGCTTATTATACTCGAGGTCTGGATCGAGAAACCCTTCAAGATATTGAGGGCGCTCTAGAAGATTATACTTCAGCGATTCGTCTCAATTCGCAAGGGACTGAACCTTACTATCAACGTGGAATCTTACGTCGACAACTCGGAGATTTGAAAAGAGCCCTTGAGGATTTATCGGAAGTCATCCGCCTTGATCCTCAATTTGTTGACGCTTATTACCAACGTGGAATGGCGTATGGACGGAGGTTTCAAGATCAGGCTAAAAGGGATTTTAAGGTATTTTTAGAGTTCACCAAAAATAAAATCGAACCCGAAATTCAGGAACAACGCAACGCAATTTTAAAATCCTTTCCAGAGTTGAAATAATGAAAGGAAAGGGATATGTCAAAAACAATTATTGAAAGTCTGGAATTGACGGGTTCAAATAGTACATTTTGTACAAAAATGATAACAAGCTATCAAGATCTTCATATTAGTATTGCTTCAATGGGGCCGAGCTTTTTAGGGCTCGGAGAGGTTCATCAGAAGATGTTGTTTCCCCAAAATAAGGTCGCTTCAATGGGGCCGAGCTTTTTAGGGCTCGGAGAGGGGCAACACATTGGATCAAGATTGGCGTTCAATCCGTGCTTCAATGGGGCCGAGCTTTTTAGGGCTCGGAGAGTGCTTAAACCTTGTTAGCGTTTAAAACAGAGATAAGAGCTTCAATGGGGCCGAGCTTTTTAGGGCTCGGAGAGAAATTCCCGTCTGGTTGTTATTTCTGATTTGCTGACTGCTTCAATGGGGCCGAGCTTTTTAGGGCTCGGAGAGGTTCGTCACTCTGGACAGTTTCGCGGATCTCGTAAACGCTTCAATGGGGCCGAGCTTTTTAGGGCTCGGAGAGGATTTATTCCAGCTTGATGAACCGTATTTTGGCTTTATAGCTTCAATGGGGCCGAGCTTTTTAGGGCTCGGAGAGGAAAAATCATCGTTTCGGATAAACCTGCTATCCTTCCGCTTCAATGGGGCCGAGCTTTTTAGGGCTCGGAGAGGATATAACCGCCTCTACCTATAAACGTATCCTCGTAAGCTTCAATGGGGCCGAGCTTTTTAGGGCTCGGAGAGTTCTGAACGGAAATGTTGGATATGCGGTTATTCTCCGCTTCAATGGGGCCGAGCTTTTTAGGGCTCGGAGAGACTCTCACAAGGATTTTCCTACCTTTAACGATCTCGGGCTTCAATGGGGCCGAGCTTTTTAGGGCTCGGAGAGTTGATTATAGTACGATTCTTTTAACTCAATCCCAATGCTTCAATGGGGCCGAGCTTTTTAGGGCTCGGAGAGTATCGAGCCTCATTTCAACCCTATTGCTTTTTTCCCACAATCCCAATGCTTCAATGGGGCCGAGCTTTTTAGGGCTCGGAGAGTCGTTAAAACTCCGGCAAGTGCGCTGATCTGATAGGTGCTTCAATGGGGCCGAGCTTTTTAGGGCTCGGAGAGCACTCTCTGTCGTCGTTTGTTCGTGATAACAATAAATGCTTCAATGGGGCCGAGCTTTTTAGGGCTCGGAGAGCTCTTATGTAACGGAGTACTGATTTTCGTAGTTTTCTTGCTTCAATGGGGCCGAGCTTTTTAGGGCTCGGAGAGGCGGTACTGGTGATATTCTTTACGGCTGGACGGGCGGGCTTCAATGGGGCCGAGCTTTTTAGGGCTCGGAGAGATGATTGGAGCAACCGCGAATTTCGGCTCCAATACTATGCTTCAATGGGGCCGAGCTTTTTAGGGCTCGGAGAGGAATAAGTTGCAGAATTTGCTCGTAGTGGTTTATGTGCTTCAATGGGGCCGAGCTTTTTAGGGCTCGGAGAGAGCAGACGAGGTCTTGGAGCACTCTGAGCAAGTGAGCGTCAATGGGGCCGAGCTTTTTAGGGCTCGGAGAGGGATGGCGAATTTCTAGGAGTTGGGCCGGATGGAGAAGCTTCAATGGGGCCGAGCTTTTTAGGGCTCGGAGAGCGTTACTTCAGGAAAGGAAGCTTGCAGAAGCTAGGAGGCTTCAATGGGGCCGAGCTTTTTAGGGCTCGGAGAGAACTTTTGGATCGTACCCTAAATCGGCTCTTGTATAAGCTTCAATGGGGCCGAGCTTTTTAGGGCTCGGAGAGGTTACGCTTGCAATGGTTTCGGTATCCGTTCTACGGGCTGTGCTTCAATGGGGCCGAGCTTTTTAGGGCTCGGAGAGATGTATGATGTGCCATTCTTGCGGCTATGCTAAATGCTGCTTCAATGGGGCCGAGCTTTTTAGGGCTCGGAGAGTAGTTTCCAGAGATAAACTTTCTGTCTGGTTATCTAGCTTCAATGGGGCCGAGCTTTTTAGGGCTCGGAGAGAACACACACCACACACACACCACTAAATTAAAAGAACTGCTTCAATGGGGCCGAGCTTTTTAGGGCTCGGAGAGGAATATGAGTTTGACTTGTGCCTCGATATGGATCAATCGCTTCAATGGGGCCGAGCTTTTTAGGGCTCGGAGAGTTAAGTTTAGCAAGCAAGGAGGATACCTTTGAGTTGCTTCAATGGGGCCGAGCTTTTTAGGGCTCGGAGAGATTTGATCGAAGAGATTTTTGCTCTCGCTCCAAAAGCTTCAATGGGGCCGAGCTTTTTAGGGCTCGGAGAGTCTTCCTATTCTTGAGGAGATAGGGCGGAAAGCGCATGCTTCAATGGGGCCGAGCTTTTTAGGGCTCGGAGAGAAGAGTGACTCTTCCCACCAAGGAAGTTTTAACTTCTGCTTCAATGGGGCCGAGCTTTTTAGGGCTCGGAGAGTTCTTAAGGAAGCTAAAAAGCGGTTTAAGGAAGATGCTTCAATGGGGCCGAGCTTTTTAGGGCTCGGAGAGGAAAAACAGAATATTTTAAACTCGATTAAGGCTAAAGCTTCAATGGGGCCGAGCTTTTTAGGGCTCGGAGAGATCGCAAAGGCCTGGGATACTTGCATTCCTAACGGATCAGCTTCAATGGGGCCGAGCTTTTTAGGGCTCGGAGAGGTACTCCCTTCGCCTTGTTAGCGTCAAGTTGTTCGGCTTCAATGGGGCCGAGCTTTTTAGGGCTCGGAGAGGACCTTGAATTTTTTGCATAGCACCTGCTCCACATAAACACGCTTCAATGGGGCCGAGCTTTTTAGGGCTCGGAGAGATGTAGTCTTTTCCCAATTGTTAAGGGAAAGGGTTATGCTTCAATGGGGCCGAGCTTTTTAGGGCTCGGAGAGATAGTATTTGGTGGAACAACTAAGCTTGTTGCGTCAAGGCTTCAATGGGGCCGAGCTTTTTAGGGCTCGGAGAGTAGAGGAATGGAGAATTTATTTGTTGTTTCGATTTGGCTTCAATGGGGCCGAGCTTTTTAGGGCTCGGAGAGTTAGAAGTGTATCCATATTCCAGTTTGAAGTAATGGGCTTCAATGGGGCCGAGCTTTTTAGGGCTCGGAGAGGTGTGAATATGGTTCCCAACGTAAGCAACGTGAAACGGTGTGCTTCAATGGGGCCGAGCTTTTTAGGGCTCGGAGAGAACACCTCAAGGATTTATATTCATCCGGATTGAAGGATGCTTCAATGGGGCCGAGCTTTTTAGGGCTCGGAGAGAGCAACCTTCTCAAATGCTTGTTCTGCTTATTTCTAAACAGGCGTTTTCGAGAGGGTACTGATAATCTACAAAATTTTATTCTTTTAGGCAAGAGCATTTTTTTAACTTGTTGATTTTTAATGTTTTAAATTAACGAGCGATCCTTAGGGATAGAGTAGTCACCTCGCCTCTCGCAGGAAATTTTTGGATTTTTAGTTGTCAAAGAATTAATGGTTTGTTTATTTTTCCGAATGTTTATTGAAGCCAATTTGACTTTTGACCGCATCAGGTAATTTTTCAAGCATTGGAAATACTTCATGCTTGAAATCGAGCCATTCTTGGCGCATACGAATTATTTCCATTCCTTGAGAATGGATTTCCATTCCCTGAGAATGAATTTCATGGAGTGTCGCATCAATTCGCTGATTAGTTGATCGGATTTCTTGCATTGCACTATCAATTCGCTGATTGGTTGATCGGATTTCTTGCATTACACTATCAATTCGTTGGCCCAAAGCAAGATTTGAAGCTTCCATCCTGTGTCCTAAAGCTAAGTTTTGATCCACTAATTTGTTCATTAATATTTCGAGTCGGTCTATCCGGCTTTCTGATTTTGTGGCTCGTGGCATCATCACTCTCCGTAGTGTTGTTCCGTAAAACAGAAATTATATACAAAATAAAGAGAAAAGAAAATTAAACGATAATGGCTCCATGTTCTGAGGGTTGATAAGGAAGTCCTAAAGAAAAGACTTCTGTTTCTCTTGCTCCTCCGGCTGGACCTAGCGGAAAAAAAAGAACTTGATCTTCATTATGTTTAATCACATCCTGAATTTTCATTACAAATTCTATTCGTTCACGGTCTGAAAGTTCGCAACGAAAAACAGAATATTGTAATGGATCTCCATAGCCTCGCATCAAACGAAATACACGTCGGAGTCGTTTGTCATCACAGATGTCATAGGTGACTATGTATAATAATCGCATAAAAATTACCTAATTTTAAAAACGGGATATTGAGAAATTTCTTTCGTGAACACCCGTCCTAAAAGACGAGCCTGAACTTCTAGCACTCTCCGATAACTAATTTTATAGCCGAAGACCGGATGAGTAATTAAAGTATCCATTCTTTTTTCATAAGTTGAAATAAATTTTTTGCGGGCCTCTGGTTTTAATGCAACAGATTTTCCCCGTTTAATAAAATCTTGTGGAGTAATGATTCCATTATTAACAACATTTAATACAACAGAATCGGCAATAACAGGGCGAAATTCTTCCATCATATCGAGGGCAAGCGCTGGACGTCCGTAGCGAGGTTGATGGTACATTCCTAAAAATGGATCAAAACCAACCATCAGTAACGTAATCGTAAATTCCTTTACAAGTAAAGTATAGGCGAAAGACAAGAGAGCGTTGATGGGATCAAGAGGGGGTCTTCTATTTCGTCCGTTGAAATCGAAGTTCCAGAAATCGGAGGGAGGTTCCGCATTTTCTTTTTTTTGTTTTTCTTTAAGCATTCCTCCGAAGGCAGAGAAATAGAGTTTCGCGGCGTTCCCTTCAACTCCGAGTAAGGTCGCCATTGTGCTAGCAGAAGTAGCGTCTTTGGCGGATTGTTTCAAGCGGTCCGAAATGGGTTCTGGAAGTTCTGGATGATTGCGAAGAAGCAAAGTTCGACAATTGTCAATTTTTGAAGAAATCCAATCTCGTGCCAAGGCTAGAGCGCGTTCTGGAGAGAGTGCTGTTTTATATTGTTCTAAACGCAACAGTACATTTTTATGAGTCATTCCTTGCGCGAGTCCGTAAAACCAACCTCCGGAGGTAAAAAAAGCAACAGGAATATCCCGATTTAGAGCTTCTTGTAGGGCCTGAGTTGTTATTTGAATGCTCCCAAAGAGGGAAATTTGTGAGAGTTCAAACATCCGTGCTTCGTTTAATTTATCTTCTTTTAAGAAGACTTCAAAAACTTCGCCTTTCTTAGAGATTTTGGCTCCTTGCTCTTGGACATAGAGAGGAACGCAATCATCACGAGCGGGAATCAAACGTCGTACGGATTCATTGTCTGGAGAAGCCTCTTGAATTTCTACTTGAGTCCTGAGCCAGTTTGTTTCGTCTGGCAAACAAATTCCGGCTAGAGAGCAACGAACACATTTTGGACTATCTTTCAAAGGAGGCGGGACAACACCTCGTTGAGCGACTTGCCGCATTTCTCGCACAAGAGATCGAGTTCGTTCAATCAATGCAGAATCAAAAGGAACTTCGACACGAGTTTTGGAAGCAATATAGTAGAGGATTCCAAAGTCGCACTGGTAGCCATTGGCGCGAAGGACTAATCCTTGAGCGCAAACCTGAATTCGGTCTGGTTCCCACGCTCGTTCAGGAAGGTTAGGAACGGTACTTCGTTTATAATCCACAGGAATAACGAAATTGCCTTCATTTTCAATCAAATCGATTTTAGCAGTTAAATGTTCTTCAGGAGAAGAGAGCAGAACCGAACGAGCATGAATCCGGTCGGTGTCGGTAATTTCATCGGGAAGCTTTCCTTTTTCTTGGTCGACCACACGATGTTGATAGCGTCCATCGGTGGTTTCAAAATTATCTGAGAATTCGGTTTCAACCCATTCTAGAAATCCGAGCCGAGCGCAATAAGCGTATTCATTGAGCATTCGAGAGGGTACACAATCAGGAACCTCTAAACTCAGTTCAGCTTCATTCGACATCATTTCCCCCTTTTTGACCTTATAAATCCTCTGAAGGATCTTTGAAAAATGGCATCATCAATCCAAATCCCGAATATCTTCCTCTTCCAATAACTAGCGGTCCTCCAATCACAGGTTTTTTAAAAATGACTTCTGCGTGATAACGTGGCGTTTCTTGAAGATAGCCACAAACACGATAATTTCTTGAAGAATGAGTTTTAGGAACAATTGGGCCAGAGAATGTGGCTATAGAATCAATATCTGATGAATCAATACCGCTTTGTATTAAAGCTCTTTTGATAAGTTGTTCAGTAGAACGTCCTCGTCGTATCATTCCTGGAAGAATAATAGGTGTTACTGTTCGCCATATATTGCGAGGTTTATCATTTGAAGCGATAAACATACGTAATATAGAATCGTCTTTTTCATCTGTTTGTATGAGTCGCCCTATTGTTTCTTCACAATTATTATCGTGTAATATTTGTCCATTAAGGTTCTTGACTGCATCTTCAAATAAATCTTTATCTTGTTCGTTCTTACATCCAAAACCAACAACGAGAATTCGTCGTATCCATCCATCTGCCTTATTATTCCAATTTAAACTAGGAAGGGAAATAAACGCAAAATGATGTCCATTGTGAGGATTTTCAGAACATCGA
Organism: uncultured Planctomycetota bacterium; assembly: GCA_964530615.1. Taxonomy (GTDB): domain Bacteria; phylum Planctomycetota; class JBBTDB01; order JBBTDB01; family JBBTDB01; genus JBBTDB01. The sequence continues at coordinate 14,045 of CAZHAR010000084.1, forward strand.
GATTCGTGCCCACAGATCAATTGAGAAGTTCTATCTTCCCCATAGTATTGCTGGAATTTGGGATTTTCAAGAAGCCAACTAATCATAGCATTTCGAGTCATTCCTGCAGGTTCACGAAGATAGCAAGGATTAAAACGTAAAAATTTTTCTTCTTGTATTTTGTATAATTTAAAAAGTGCTATTGGGAAATTAAGGTTAATGAAATTAGAAGGTTTATAAACAACTTTACGATAAGGAATCGGAAAATCTTCTTTTGGTTTTTTGTTAAGGAACGCTTGATAACGTTGATAACAAGCATTTAAAGTTCCTGAGATTGGAACTTTGAATAGTCCATCCTTAGATTCTTGAGGATGAAAAACAATCATATTAGAATTATTTATTAAATCTTTCGTTTCTTTTATTTCTCCACATAAACAAATCGTATCTTGATGTTGTCCAAGGTGTGTTACAAGAGAAGCCATAGCACAAATAACCACTGCATTTTGGTTATTTTGTTGAGTAAATGGAAAATCCCAACGATAAATAACAGAATGAGCCTCATCCATCATAACTATTGCATCCATTGATTTTGCTGTTCTAACATGATCGAGCTTATCATCGTTATTAGGGACATAATTTATGAGTCCTTTATTTTTTTTAACAATAGCAGTTTCAATTTGAGGCGGGGGCAAATTTTCAAGCCATTGTAATGTGCGATCACGAACAGCTTCATTAATGATTCCATAAACTCCCTGATGACTTCCAGCAATTAGAGCTTGAAATAAACGTAACGGAGAAGGCGGCCATTCAAGATTTTTTTGTTCGTTACGTCCGTGATATCGATTATTTAGAAAAGTTGTTTTTAAAAGAAGTTCCATAATTTTTCTCCACTTTTCAGCGAAAGCGATTATTTGCCTTTTTTTGTTTTTTTTGAATCCGCCTTGTCTTTTGTTATCTGTTTTACTTTTTCTTGCACTTTTTTAGGGTTAAACAAAACTTGTTTATTTTTACCAACACCAAATTCTTTTGCAGTTAAATGTGCATACTGTAAGACTTCACCGCAATCCCAGTTAAATTTTTCTGAACGTCCATCATGGTAAATTAAGCTAGCTTCTTTATTAGAACACTGTAATAAACAACCTTCACGCAATTTATAGTTTTGTTGATATGTTCCAGCAACGAGAGCTAGACCAAGAAGATAACGACGCAAGATAATAGTAGCTTCCTTATCAATATCGAGAGAATCTTTTATTTTTTTTGTGATACCTAAAGCTCTTAATCCAACTAAATTAATTTGCGTTCTTCGAACAATTTCCCCATAAACATAGATTCCACCATGACCTGTTGCTGGAGCTGCGCGTAAACCAATCTGAGAGTAAGGATCTTTTTCTTTAGTTTTTTTCTCTTCCGGTTGTTGTTCTGTAGCCGTTTCTACTGGTTGCTCGATCTCATTGGTAATATCCATATAATCTTCAGGAGTAAGATTTCCTGCTGGAATAAATTGAGCAGATCGCTTGATAGGTACAACATTGGTTGCTCGAATAGTTGAAGACAAAATTCGACTAAATTTATACATTGTTGTATCTGGTCGTGAATCCCAAAAACCAAAGATTAATGATGTGGGTGCAAGTTTTGCTAAAAGTTCCGCATTAGCTTCATCTCGTAAAGCCAATATAGCGTTATGAGCATCTTTTTCTAGCTCAGAAAATCGAATTGATCCATCCGCTATTCGGTGTCCAATATCTAAGAGATTAACTGCTTTCATCTTTTTTTCGTTGTTTTCTTTAATTTCAAAGAGGACTTCGATTTGAGGAACAAGTGTATCAAGAATTTTATTTTTAAAACAAGACTCCATCCGGTTAGCCTGAGAGCCTACACTATCAATTAAACAAGTATTTTTTTCTGCTTTTCCGGGTAATTCATCAATTTGATAAGGGATAGCATCTTTCTTATCATTAGCATATGTTGGAGGAAAGATTAAAGCTTTTTCACCCTCTGAAGAATTCAATATCTCTGTAAGAGTTATTGCTATAGGAAGATTACTTTCTTTTAACCAATCTACAATATTAATATATTTATCATAAACCGTCACATGGATTTTACTATTTTCAGTCATTTTTCTATCTCCTTAAAAACAGTTAAGTAGCCATTGTTAAATTTGAATATTTATCTCTTGATGCTCTTCTAGAGAACATTATCGTTGTGTTAAAGTGATCCGTTGGAATTCCTCCATATGCAATCATTCGAGCTAATGTAATAGGTAAAGGACTATGCCATAATCTATAACGAAAATATTCCAAAACTTCATTTTGAGATATTTTTTTTTCTATCCATCCTCGTGTTGATAGGTTTCCGGAAGAAGTAAGAGTGCGATGTGGAAAAAAATATTGAGATCCAATAACAGCTAAAAGTTCTGCAAAAGGATAAGTTGGAGTTTCTAATCCAATATCATTTGCAGAAAATCCGGAATCTAGTGCATTGCGTGAAGATCGAGGATCAAATCCAAAACGTCCGCTCATGCCTTGATTAAAATTGATAAGTTCTGAAATTGTTACCGGTTTTTTTTTCTTTAATATCTCACAAGATGTTAGTACCATATCTTTTGTGATTTTTTCTGCAGTTTGTTGGCCAGCATACATTTTCCAAGCACTTTTTTCTTTAATTTCTCCTTTAAAATTAAGGTATTCATACCACCAATCCAAACATAATTTTGTTTCATTAATCTCCTTTTTTTCATTTTGTAGATCTAATCTAAAATTAATCTCTATACAAACAATTTCATTTTTAAATGGAATTGTTTGCCAATAATTTTCCCAATCCGTAAAAGTATTAACGAGACAGTTCATAAGAAATTTTTCGTAAATAGTACTTTCTATTACGAAATATGTTTCGGAAGTAAAATTCCAATAGCTTTCAACCAATTGATCAAAACGAGAAATAATCTCAAAGATACCGCAACAAGCTAAATATTGTAATGGATTTTGAGGATTTACTTGAATTTCAATTTTCATAATTTACCTCGATCAAAATCACGAGAAGCAAGTGCATCTGCAGATTTCAGAAGAGCTTCTAAATAAGCGAGTTGCCACCATCCATATTTACGGTGTAATTTGACAAAACGATACATTGTCTTTATTGCAATTTCTTCATTTTTAGCTTTAGGATACTTAGCATCAAAAGCTTCTTTAGGAAAGTAGGGTCGAGCATATCCATGATGAGCGGCAACAAGATGTAATATTAGATCTCGTTCGAGATGATTTTTTAGAGAATCCTCGTTTTCTATATCCATCAAAGAGCCAAATTCATGTCGATAACCCTGATTAAGAGTGTGGTCAAAATTTTTGGATTTAGATTTTGCAAAAGGTTTCCAATTAGGATCGTTTGTTTGAGGATTCCCGATAGCTGCTTGCCACCAATAGCGATTTTTTCCACGATCATGCCGTTCACCTGCAAGTCCTAATATTTCTATAAAATGCTTTTCCATACCGATTTTTTTAGTTATTCCTTCTGAATAGTTTTTTACATCATTATCATGCTCATCTACAGAACGAAATTGGGTCATCGCTATCGAATTAAATTCATCATCATCTCTTAAATAATCAAAAGATTTCCGACGTAAAAAATAAATGATAGCGTGGTTTTGTTTCTCTGAGTGCTTATTTTCTTCAGAATCCTCTAAATCTTTATCTGAGAAGAATTCTCGAAGCTCTTTTAAATTTATGCAAATTGAATTATCCTTTTTAGTATAATATTCAATAATTTTATCTAAAGAAGAGTATTTTTCAGGAGTACCAATATCTCCTTTGTTTTGTAATTTAGAACATTCATAGATATCTATATTTTTTTTTGTTAAAACGTAGCGTATCCATTTTGATTCGGTCTCTTCTTCAAGAACATCTAGAACAGGATTAGATTTTTTAGGTAATTTTTCTAAAACGTTTCCATTTTTATCTAATCCTCCTATATTACAAGGAAAAATAACTGTTGAATAAGCCAATATTTGAAAAAGATTAATATTTTTTTTATCTTTTGGGTAAATTAATTCTTGGAGTTTAAATGATGAAATTTCTCCATAAAAATTTATAATAACGATATATCCCTCACAATTTCCTAATGCTTTTATAGCGAGTTCGGCACGAAAGGTAGCCAAAATTGCACACTCGCGCGGAATTATAGGTACTATTTTTATTATTGATTCAGCATATTCTTTAGAAGTAGCATAATTTAAATCCGATCTCCAGCAAAAAGTAGTTTGAATGTTTTTATCTTCTATAGTACCTCGTAACCAATAAGATACTAATGACCGAGGATACTCTGATGTTTTAAGAGAAGTCATTGCCCACTCATCAATTTTGACAGTATCTAAGAATGGAACTACAGGCGTAGAAGACCAAGCCTTACTATCTTTTGGTAATTCTCGAAGTGCGATAGGCGAAACATCTATTTTTGGGTCTATTTTGGTTGTATTAATTGTATTGTATGTGTGATATAATATATGGTTTAGTTCTTCATCTTCCGAATTTTTTCTTTCTTCTTTTTCTTCCTTAAGTTTTTTTAGATTTTCTTTTTCTTCTTTTTTTTGATATTCTAATTTTTTTCTTTCTTCTTTTTCTTCTTGTGTTTGTATTTTTAATTTTTTAATTTTTTGTATTTGTACTTCAATTTCTCGAATGTTATTTTCTAATATTTTATTTTTTTGAGGGTAATTTTCATCTTCTAGGATGTGCTGTTCTGTCTCGTTAAGAGTTTTTTTATCAATAATAACAGTAATCGTGGATTCTTCATTTTCTCCAAATCTATTAATTCGTCCAATACGCTGGATCATACTATCTAACGACGAAAGATCACAAATTCCATGATCTGCGTCTAGGTTGACTCCAACTTCAGCGCATGAAGTTGCAATAAGATAATAGGGCGGATGTTGTTTTTTCCGATCTCGATTAGGTAAAAACATTTTAAAAATTTCGTTTTCTTTTAAATGATCTCGTTCATACCCGCGCATTTCTCCAGTCATTTTTAAGACGGAAGACTCTGAGCTTTTACCTAATTTTTCGGTAAGCTCTATTTGTATTTTATTAACTAATTCAACGGTACGAACAAAAATAACTACAGAAACAGAATGAGCATTATATTGGCTTGCACGTTCGACAATATTACTCACTGTCAGATCTATAATTTCTT
>CAZHAR010000085.1:0-1402 GCA_964530615.1 uncultured Planctomycetota bacterium
CACCCCCTTGATCCCCCGCCAGCGGGGGACATTAGGAGACCTGAACAGTTACTAATAATCGGAAGAGATCCTGTTTCTGTTTATTTTTTTTCTTCAGAAAGCAAGAGTTTTTCAAGTTGTTGAATTTTTTGCTCAAGCTGTTTTTGTTGAGGGTCATTCAAGGGTAAATATTTCTTGAGCTTTAAAAGATTCGTTTTTGCGCCGTTCCACTCTTTTTTCCTGAATTGTTCTCGACTATATTGTCTCAAGGTTTCTATTAATAATTGTTGGATTTGTCCATTATTTTCAAGTGACAATGCTTTTTCCCAATCTTCAATCGAGCCCTCAAAATCTTGTTTCAGTTTTTTTACTATTCCTCGATTAAAATAGGCCAGTGCAAACTGAGGATTGAGACGGAGTTCTTCGTTAAAATCCACAATAGCTCCCTCCAAATCTTGTTTCTTCTGCTTTACAGCTCCGCGATTATTGTAAACTTCCGGCAATTGAGGATTGAAGCGGATGGCTTCGTTATAATCCGCAATAGCGCCCTCTAAATCTTTTTTAGCATCCTTGATACCAGCCCGACTCGCATAAGCCAGCGCATACTTAGGATTGAAGCGGATGGCTTCGGTAAGGTCCGCAATAGCGCCCTCCAGATCCTGTTTATTAATATACTTTATATTTCCACGATTATAATAAGCCTCTGAATATTGAGGGTTGAGATGAATGGCTTCTGTAAAGTCTTCACTAGCGCCCTCCAGATCCTGTTTAAAACACTTCGTAATTCCGCGATTATAATAAGCCTCTGAATATTGAGGGTTGAGATGAATGGCTTCCGTAAAGTCTTCACTAGCGCCCTCCAGATCCTTTTTAATACACTTCGTAACTCCGCGATTATAATAAGCTTCTGAATGTTGAGAATTGAGGCGAATGATTTCCGTAAAGTCCGCAATGGCACCCTCCAGATTGTTTTTTTCTTTTTTCACAAGTCCTCGATTATTGTACACTTCTGTTAATTGAGGATTAAGACGGAGGGCTTCGTTGAAATCTGTAATCGCACCCTCTAAATCTTGCTTGCATTGTTTTACAATTCCTCGGTTAAAATAAGCCAGTGCATACTGAGGATTGAGACGGAGTTCTTCGTTAAAATCTGCAATAGCTCCCTCCAAATCTTGTTTTTTCTGCTTTGTAGCTCCGCGATTATTGTAAACTTCAGGCAATTGAGGATTGAAGCGGATGGCTTCGGTATAATCAGAAATAGCTCCATCAAAGTCTTTTTTAGTATCCTTGATACCAGCCCGATTCACATAAGCCGACACAAACTGAGGATTAAGGCGAATGGTTTCGGTAAAATCCGCAATAGCATCCTCCAGATTGTTTTTGTCTTTTCTGCTAATTCCGCGATTTATATAAGCCTCTGCAG
>CAZHAR010000085.1:1502-19053 GCA_964530615.1 uncultured Planctomycetota bacterium
ATTGAGGATTGAGACGAATCGCTTCCGTATAGTCCGCAATCGCTCCCTCTAGCTCCTTTTTCTCATTTTTCACAGTTCCACGATTTATATAAGCTTCTGCAGATTGAGGATTGAGACGAATCGCTTCCGTATAGTCCGCAATCGCTCCCTCTAGCTCTTTTTTCTCATTTTTTGCGTTTCCGCGACTTATATAAGCCTCTGAATATTGCGGATTGAAACGAATCGCTTCCGTATAGTCTGCAATCGCTCCCTCCAAATCTTTTTTCTTCTGCTTTACAACTCCGCGATTTATATAAGCTCCCGAATGTTGAGGATTAAGACGAATCGCTTCCGTAAAATCCGTGACAGCAGAATCGAGATCCTGTTTCTCATTTTTTGCGTTTCCGCGATTTATATAAGCATCTGCAGATTGCGGATTGAGACGAATCGCTTCTGTATAGTCTGCAATCGCTCCCTCCAAATCTTTTTTCTTCTGCTTTGCAACTCCGCGATTACTGTAAACTTCCGACAATTGAGGATTTAAGCGGATGGCTTCAGTATAATCAGAAATAGCCTCGTCAAATTTTTTTCTATAACTATTAATAACTCCTTGTTGGAAGTAATCAAAAGCAGTCTTTGGAGAATCTAGTACGAGATGTTGTAAGAGTTTTTTCAAGACATACTCGATTTGAGAAGAGAAGGAAGAAAGTTCTGAATCATATTGAATCTCAAAAATCAAATGAATTGAAGCATGATCTTCCAAATAGCACAAGGAAATGATTAAGTCTTGCATCCATTGAAAATATTCTTTGTTATCCTTTTTCTTCGTATCATAGAAGGTTATCATTTGCCTTGTCTGAGAAAATTTAATGGTAAAAAAGTTTTTCTGTTGTTCATTGATATATTCCCACTGATTCGTGGTCACTTTTTTTAGATAATATTGCTTTTCAAAATTTTCTCCTTTTATTAAAAGAAATTCTTTTAATATTTTTTGAATACTCTCAGGAACTTTACCTTCTCTTAATTCTGAGAGATATTGCATATTTCCTTCTATTTGTAATATTCTTAAATAGTGCCAGAGATCTTGTAAACAAATTCTTAATTGTTCTCCAGCTTTCTTATTTCCTGACCTTCCCAGTGCTTTAACGATATCTTGATAAAACAATTTTTCCATAGAAGAAACCGTGGTATCTGTAGTAAAAATTACTTTTCCTTCATTGACCCACTTCAAGAGTTTATTGAGAACCTCTTCTTCTTTCATCTTCGAGACTTCAAAAATGAAATCTTCTCGTTCCCCTTGTTGAACCTGTTCTTCGATTGGGTTAGATTTATATTTTTTTTCCCATGCGTCCAGTTCAGAGAGATGTTGCTTTAATAATTCGAGTTTTTTTTCTTCTACTTGTGTTGAAAAGGTGCGCGTTTTATCTTGAAAATGGACAAGTGTTCGTAAGTCCTTAACAAGAAATGAAGCCAGTTGGTAATCTTCTTCTTCGTAACAGAATGGAAGCATTTCTTCAACGATTTCAATTTTGTAGTTTTCACTTTCGAATTTTTCTGGTTTATATTTGAGTGCCTGATTAATTTCCGTTAATGATTCTAGTAATAATTTGAGCTTTTCTTCTCGCCCATTTCTTCCTTGAACCGTAATCGTTTGAGCTTTTTTTCGTTGCTCACGAGCTTTGCCAATGGCGTTTTGATATTGATTTTCTTGCTTCCAGAGTAAAAAACTCCAGAAAAGGGCCCCTATGAAAAAGAGTATTCCTAAAATGTTTAAGGCCTTTTGATGTCTTTTGGCCCACTTCTTTAAAAGTTCGTCTAAACGGTATTCATGCACCGACACAGGAAGATTTTTTAGATAGTTTGCTATATCATTTGAAAGTGCTTGAATATTCTCATAGCGATCGTCGATTTCCGGTTCGGTTGCTTTGTTAATAATCGCTTTAATTTCTTTAGGGACTTGTTTTTCTTGTTGTTGAAGAGTGGTTGGCTTCAGATTCACTTGACTTTCTACGAGTTGCTGTATCTCTTCCCAAGGAGACATTTTGAGATAACATTCTCTTAATATTTTTCCAATCATGTAAATATCGGCTCTTTGATCTACGCTAGAGGCGGAGCGTTGTTGTTCGGGTGGCATATATCCCGGAGTTCCGATTCCTCCGATCGTGTGAATTCCTTTAGTTCTATTGTTCTCTAGTAATAGAGAGTCTTCTTTAGAAGTCGTTTCTTCAAGTTTTTTAGCGATACCCCAATCGAGAATATAGACTTCTCCATAGCTTCCAATCATAATATTATCTGGTTTTAAATCACGATGAATGATATTTTTAGAATGAGCATAACGGATTCCATCACAGACTTTTAGCAAAATTTCCAGAAAATAGCGTTGTTGATCTATCGTTTCTTGAGAATGATGAAGAAGTTCTCGAAGCGTTTTTCCTTCGATTTTTTTCATGGTAAACTGGAGTTCGCCTTCTTCTTTAACCTGCATCTCGTAAAGCGGAACGATATTGGGATGTTCTAATACAGCCATAATTTCCGCTTCACGCTGGAGTCTCCAGAGAAAATGATTGTCTTTACGAATCCGATTTTGTTGATGGATACGGATACGTTTGAGTGCCACTTCGCGTCCCAAGAGCTCATCTTTGACAAGTTGAACGACTCCCATTCCGCCTTCACCCAAGGTTTTCAGAACCGTATAGCGGGATTCTATTTTCTTAGGAACAATCGGTGGAGGAGAGAAGCTTTCGGAAAGGATCCCTCTATTTTTTTGAATACTTTCTTTTCCAGAGAGTTCTTGGGTTTCTGGAAAAATTATCTTTTTTACTTGGTTTTGAGTGATATCTGTTTTTTTGAAAGTGTCAAATTCTTTCAAAAATTCGGATTCTGCTGATTTCTGAAGGTTTTTCTCTAGGTTATTTTTTTCGATAAGCGTTGAGTTTCCTTTTTCTTTGGGGTCCAAAAACGCTTTTTGTAGAACGAGAATATCCTGAAGTTGTTCTTCGGAAAAATAATGATTTTCCAGACAAAGTTTTCCGAAGAGCGTTTTTTCTGTAGAGAATCCTCGTTTTCGTTTTTCTTCCTGTAGTATGAGAAGTGATTCTAGTTCTTTCTTATTCAGCCATTCGGCTTGAATCGCGAGTTCTCCCAATTTTTTTTGCATAAAGTTTCTTTTTTATCTTTTGTAATGGGTGTAGAAGTCACTTTATTTTTTTTCTTCAGAGAGCAATAGTTTTTCTAATTGCTGAATTTTTTGGTCAATTTGTTTTTGCTGTGGATCATTTACGAGTAGATATTTCTTGAGCTTTAAGAGAATTGAATGTGCTCTCTCCCACTCTTTTTTTCCAAGCATCTCTCGACTTTGTTGCTTTAATAATTCAATGAAGCGACTTTGAATTTCAGGATCGGATTCAAGAGATAAATATTTTTCCCAATCTTCAATCGCTCCTTGAAAATCGTGTTGCTGATGTTTGACAAAGCCTCGATTACAATAAGCAACGTCATACTGAGGATTAAGACGAATGGCTTCATTATAATCAGCGAGGGCTCCGTCCAGATCTTTTTTATCTTTTTTTATAATTCCCCGATTATAATAAGCAACATCATACTGAGGATTAAGACGAATAGCTTCATTATAATCAGCGAGGGCTCCGTCTAAATCAGCTCTCTCTTTTTTTACAGTTCCTCGGCTCACATAAGCTCTATCGTATTGAGGGATGAGTCGAATCGTTTCATTAAAATCAGCGAGTGCGCCAGCGAGATCTTTTTTGATTCGTTTGGCATTGCCTCGATTATAATAGGCTAGAGCGAATTGAGGATTCAAGCGGATCGTAAAAGTATAGTCATTGATGGCATCGTCCAGCTCTCCTTTAGATTGTTTTAGATTTCCCCGATTATTGTATGCGTCTGTATAGTGGGGGTTGAGACGAATTGCGACGGTATAATCCGAAAGGGCACCCTCTAAATCTTTTTTATTCTGTTTTGCGGTCCCTCGATTCATATAGGCTTTCGCATATTGTGAGTTCAAACGGATCGCTTCGTTATAATCCGAAATCGCGCCGTCTAGATCCATTGTATTCTGTTTTGCATTGCCTCGATCATTATAGGCATCCGCATAATCAGGACTAAAGCGGATCGCTTCATTATAGTCCGAAATCGCTCCCGTAAAATCTTTTTTATTCTGTTTCGCAGTCCCTCGATTCATATAGGCTCCAGCGTAATTGGGATCACAACGAATTGCGGTCGTATAATCTAAAATCGCGTTGTCTAGATCGAAGAGACAGGATTTTGCGGTACCCCGATTATTGTAAGCTTCCACATAATCAGGATTGAGGCGAATCGCTTCATTATAATCGAGAATCGCTTCTCGAAAAAATGTTTTTTCCTGTTTTGCCATTCCTCGTTGATGTAAAGCTAATGCGGATCTTGGATTCATCTGAATTTGTTTTGAATAATGAGCGATCATTCCATCGAGTAGTTTTTTGTAGCTTCTCTCGGTTCGATTTCCAAATAAACTACTCAATCCCATTTTCAATCGTAAAGAATTTAAAGAAACGCCAAACTCCTGATTTTTCAAATTACCTAGAGATTCTGCCAAAGTAATCATAAATTCCAATTCTCCGATAGGGAGTTTTGTTAAAACTTTTTCTTTGGGAGCGAGTCTTTCAGAGAGAATCTCTAACCCTTGAAGGATTTTTTCGCAAGCGTTCTGATTTCCTAAACGTCCAAGGATTTCTGCGATATAGCAATAGTACTCTTCTTGTTTTGTACTTCGAAATTCTTGTGAATTTTCTTTAAAAAATTCTAATCCTTCCTCTAACTCTTTAATTAATTGTTTTAAAATTTCAGGCTCTTTCATCTGGCTTACTTCGAAGATAAAATCCTGAACTTCGCCTTCTTCCAAACTTTTCCAATCTTCTTTTTCTTTAAGGCTCGCTAGTCTAGGAGAGAATTTAGGTTTGGCTTTAAGGATCCATTCTTGCAAAATTTTCTGATTTATTTTTAATTGTTTATCTCGTTCGACAGTGACATAATCGTACCACATTTCTTTCTCTTGATCGGTTAATAAAAATGAATTTTTCAGACGTTCACTAATATATCGAGCCAAGCGATAATCTTGAGTAGCGCAGGATTCACGAATTAAACTTTCGCCAATAGTCTTTCGTTCGCTTTCAAAAAAAATTTCTCTGGGTTTCAGTTTCAATCCATTTTCTGTATCATTAAATGCTTCTAATAAATATTGGATTTTTTCTTCTTGTCCTTGTTTATTTTTAGGGGATTGAATGACTAAAGCTCTTTCTTTTTTTTTCTGGCTTTCCAATCGCAAAGTGGTACAGGCTTCTTCGCGCTGTCTGTACGTTGCCCACTGATAATAGAAAACGACACTAAGCAATAAAAAGGTGATCGCTCCAATTAGAAGCAATTCTTTTTTATTTCGGTTTGCCCATTTTTTTAATAGTTCCAGAAAGCCATAGTCTTTCACAGAGACTCTCAAATTATTTTGATATCGATCCAAATCGTCGACTAAATCCTGTACGTTTTGATAACGTTCTTCTAATTTTTCGCGGGTTGCTTTTCTTTCGATTGCGATAATTTCTTCAGGTACTTTTTTTTCAGGTTTCACTTTTTTTCGATAGGGTTTATTTCGAGTTTGTTGAATAGCAAGAGAATCGAGCCAACGTTGCATTTCTTCCAGAGGAGAGTGTTGCGTAAAACATTCTTTAAGAATTTTTCCTAAAGCATGAATATCCGCTTGCACTGTGACCCCAGAAGCTTCTATTTGTTGTTCTGGAGCCATATATCCGAGGGTTCCTATCCCTCCGATAGTTTGAAACTGAAGCTCTTTGTTTTCTTGTTCAATTGAATTTTCTGAAGACGTTTCAGTTTGAAAATCTAGTTGTTTGGCGATTCCCCAGTCCATGACATAGACTTCACCGAATTGTCCAATCATGATATTTTCCGGTTTCAGATCCCGATGAACTACACCTTTTGCATGAGCATAGCTAACGCCATCACATACTTTGCGAAAGATATTTAATAATTTGTTCTCGTTGTAATTATTTTCTTTGGCTCTCGCTTTCTGAAAAACCTGTCGCAAGGTTTCACCTTCAACTTTTCTCATCGTAAATTGTAATTCTCCGGAGTCTTCGTTTTCTTGCATTTCATAGAGTGGGATAATATTTGGATGTTCTAAAATGGCGGTAATACTGGCTTCTTTTTTCAGTCTCCAGAGTCGCATTTCCTGAGTTTTTTTCTGTTTTTTCAATGGAATCATTTTGAATTTCAAAGTTTTTCGAGCGACTTCACGTCCTAGATAGTGATCTTTGACCAGTTCCACAACACCCATTCCTCCTTCTCCCAATTTTTGAAGGACTTCGTAGCGTTCTTGATGTTTTAACGAAATTGAGGCACTGGTTTTTTGTTCAACAGCGGTGGCTTCGGTCAAGAAATTTCGTTGTGGATCCTGAAATTTCAGGACAAGATTTGGATCTTGTTGGGTCGGAGAATCAAATTCTGTTGAAAGTGCTAGAGGGAATATTGATTTTTTAAGAGGGAAATCTTCTTGAGTATTCATTGTGAGGTTTCACTTTTTTTCTTCTGAGGAGGATAATAGTTTTTCAAGTTGTTGAATTTTTTGGTCAAGCTGTTTTTGTTGAGGATCATTCAAAGGTAAATATTTCTTAAGCTTTAAAAGATTCGTTTTTGCTCCTTGCCACTCTTTTTTCCTAAATTGTTCTCGACTATATTGTCTCAAGGTTTCTATTAATAATTGTTGGATTTCTCCATTCATTTTGAGTGATAACGCTTTCTCCCAATCTAAAATAGCCCCCTCGAAATCGTTCTTGTTTTTTTTCGCGATTCCTCGGTTGCTATAGGCCTCAACATATTGAGGATCGAGGCGAATCGCTTCATCAAAATCAACAATAGCGCCCTCGAAATCTTTTTTAGAATTCTTCGCACTTCCTCGGTTGTTATAGGCAAGCATATATTGAGGATTAAGGCGAATCACTTCATTAAAATCAACAATAGCACCCTCGAAATCTTTTTTCTCAAACTTCACAGTTCCTCGGTTGTTATAGATATTAGCATTTTGAGGATTGAGGCGAATGACTTCATCGTAATCAACAATGGCGCCCTCCAAATCTTTTTTCTCATACTTCGCAATTCCTCGGTTGGTATAAGCATCAACATCTTGAGGATTGAGGCGAATCGCTTCATCGTAATCAATAATAGCGCCCTCCAAATCTTTTTTCTTAAACTTCGCAACGCCTCGATTTTTATAGGCAAGCGTATCTTGAGGATTGAGGCGAATCGCTTCATCGTAATCAACAATAGCACCCTCGAAATCTTTTTTATCAAACTTCACAGTTCCTCGGTTATTATAGGCATCAACAAATTGAGGATTGAGACGGAGAACTTCATCATAATCAACCATAGCGCCCTCCAAATCTTTTTTAGAATGCTTCGCAATTCCTCGGTTGGTATAGGCATCAACAAATTGAGGATTGAGGCGAATGGCTTCATCATAATCAACAATGGCGCCCTCCAAATCGTTTTTCTTAAACTTCGCACTTCCTCGGTTGTTATAGGCATCAACAAATTGAGGATTGAGACGAATCGCTTCATCATAATCAACCATGGCGCCCTCCAAATCGTTTTTCTTAAACTTCGCACTTCCTCGGTTGTTATAGGCATCAATAAATTGAGGATTGAGACGAATCGCTTCCGTACAATCAACAATAGCGCCCTCCAAATCGTTTTTTAAACGCTTCGCAAGTCCTCGGTTGCTATAGGCGATAGCATTTTGAGGATTGAGGTGAATCGCTTCATCGAAATCAACAATAGCACCCTCGAAATCGTTTTTAGAATGCTTCGCAAGTCCCCGCTTGTGATAGGCATCAACAAATTGAGGATTAAGGTGGATCGCTTCATCGAAATCAACAATAGCGCCCTCGAAATCTTTTTTATCAAACTTCACAGATCCTCGGTTGGTATAGGCATCAACATATTGAGGATTGAGGCGAATGGTTTCATCAAAATCAACAATAGCCCCCTTGAAATCGTTCTTGGCTTTTTTCGCGAGTCCTCGGTTGTTATAGGCAAGCGTATATTGAGGATTAAGGCGGATCGCTTCATCAAAATCAACAATAGCGCCCTCGAAATCTTTTTTAGAATGCTTCATAAGTCCTCGGTTGCTATAGGCATCAACATATTGAGGATTGAGGTGAATGGCTTCCGTATAATCAACAATAGCGCCCTCGAAATCTTTTTTCTCAGACCTCACATTTCCTCGATTGTTATAGGCAATAGCATTTTGAGGATCGAGGCGAATGGTTTCCGTATAATCAACAATAGCGCCCTCGAAATCTTTTTTCTCATGCCTCACATTTCCTCGGTTGTTATAGGCATCAACATATTGAGGATTGAGGCGAATGGCTTCCGTATAATTTTTTATCGCTTCATCAAAATTCTTCAGATAGTTGCTAATGTTTCCTCTTTGGCAATAATCGGAAGCGTTTTGAGGTGGATTCGGCACAAAATTTTGTAATAATTTTTTTAAGGGAGTATCAATTTGAAGAAAAAATTCCTGGTTATTTTCGATATTGAAAATAACTGGTATTGATTCATAATCTTCAAGATAACATAACGCAACGATCAATTCTTTTATAACTTGAAGATATTCGATACTATATTTTTTATTTGTATCATAAATGATCAACATTACGTTTTTGGGTTGAGCAATATCAAGGATAAAAAAACTCTCCTCTTTTTCATTGATATATTCCCATTGTGTGGATACTATTTTTTTCAAATAATATTTTTTTTCTAGCGATTCCCCTTTTTGTTTCAACAAATATTCTAAGTGTCGTGAAATAAATTCTGGTAGTTTTCCCGTCCTTAATTCTGAAAGAAGATTCTCTTCTAGATTGACTTCAAAAACGAGTAAATGATTCCAGAGATCTATAAGATTCTTTCTTAACGTCTCGTTTGCTTTTTTATTTCCTAATCTTCCGAGTACTTTGATAATATCCTTATAAAATAATTTTTGTAAAAGAGGGACAGACCTTTCAGAAATAAAGATTTCAGTTCCTTCTTTAACCCATACTAATAGTTTTTGAATAACTTCTTCTTCTTCTCTCATCTTCGAGATTTCAAAAATAAAATCCTCCCGCTCTCCTTCTTGCACTTGATCTTCTTTTTTAGTAGCTTTATATTTTTTTTCCCATTCCTCTAATGTAGCGAGATGTCTCTTTAATAATTCA
Organism: uncultured Planctomycetota bacterium; assembly: GCA_964530615.1. Classification (GTDB taxonomy): domain Bacteria; phylum Planctomycetota; class JBBTDB01; order JBBTDB01; family JBBTDB01; genus JBBTDB01. Next base: position 10,739 of record CAZHAR010000085.1, read on the forward strand.
AGTTTTTTATCTTCGACTTGTGCCGAGAATACTTTTTTTTGTTCTGAAAAATGAACAAGCGTTTGGAGATCATCGACCACAAACGAGGCGAGTTGATAGTCTTCTTGTTCATAGCAAAGGGGGAGTAGTTGTTCCACTATTTTTATTTTGAAGGCTTCACTCTCATATTTTCCGGGTTTATAATTCAGCGCTTTATTAGTGAACGCTAATGCTTTTAGAAACAATTTTGTCTTTTGTTCTTGTTGGCTCCGTTCGTTCGCTCCTTTTAATATATCGACTTGAATTTGCTGTTCTTCTGCATCTGCTTGTGCTTTTCCGTAGTTCTTCTCATTTTGCCATGTTAAAGCTCCGAGTACCATCATTCCGATAAAAAGTAAATTTGCAAAAACAAGGACTCCTTTCCAGTGTCGTCTTGCCCATTTACGCAACAATTCATCTAGTCGATATTCTTTTACGGACACGGGAACATCTTTAAGATATTTTTCGATATCCCGTGACAACGCGTCCACACTTTCATATCGTTCTGTTGGTATTTTCGCGGTCGCTTTTCGGATCATCGCTTGCATTTCTACAGAAATACTGAGTTCTCGTTTTTCCGCGATTGTTTTTTTCGGTGAGCCTTTTTTCGCTTGAGCTTCTTTTAAATAGTTTTGAAATGATTTAAGTTCTTGCCATGGAGACATGCGGATATAACATTCTCTCAAGATTTTTCCTAGCGAATAAATGTCGGAACGTTCATTGGCCTCACCCGCTGATTTTTGTTGTTCTGGCGACATATATCCGAGGGTTCCTATTCCTCCAACGGTTTTATAGAAATTCTCACGAGGGTCTTTCAATGGAGAAGTATCAGAACCTTCAGACAAAACATCCCCTATTTTTTTAGCGATGCCCCAATCGAGAATATAGACTTCTCCATAGTTTCCAACCATGATATTATCGGGTTTCAAATCGCGATGAATGACACCTCTGGAGTGTGCGTATCTTAAGCCATCGCAGACTTTTAATAAAATTTCTAATAGTTTTCGTTCTTCGATGTCATTTTCCGCAGAGTGTTCCAGAAGAGAGCGAAGTGTTTTTCCTTCGACTTTTTTCATGGTAAACTGAAGTTCGCCCTCGTCTTTGGTTTGCATTTCGTAGAGCGGAACAATATTAGGATGTTCGAGAATCGCCATAATTTCGGCTTCTCGTTGTAATCTCCAGAGTAAATGTTTCTCCTTTTTTTGAAACAATCCGTTTGTAACATGAAGTTTTTTAAGAGCGACTTCTCGCCCAAGAAGTTCATCACGAACCAACTGAACGATTCCCATTCCTCCTTCTCCAAGCTCTTTGAGTACGGTATAGCGTTCTTTCGATTTCTGAATGGAAAGGGGAAGAAGTTCTTCGGGAAAATTTGCTTTCGTTAAATCGGAAGGCCTTGTAATATCTTGGTTTTCGATGAAGTCATTTTTTTTACCGACTCCAAACGCTCTAAAGGAGTTTGCTTCTGGCGTTTCTTGTATTTTTTTTTCTAAATTTTCATTATTTACGTTCATTTCGTTTTTCTTTTCTGCCAATTCCGTCATTGTGTTTTTAACTCTGGAAACATCTGAAAAATTTGGGTTTTAATCTGTTCAATTTGGGGATCATATTGTACTTTAGAAAGTTTTAGAAGCATTTTAAAATCTTCTTTTGCGTTCTTTTGTTGCTTTAATTTAAAATAGGAATTTCCTCGATTCAAATACGATCTTAAGAATTGGGGGTTGATACGGATCGCTTCCGAAAAATCGGCAATCGATCCCTCTAAGTCTTGCTTGTTTTGCTTGGCAAATCCTCGATTTTGATAAGCACCGGCAAATTGAGGATTAAGACGAATGGCTTCTGTATAATCTGAAATGGCCCTTTCCAGATTCTGTTTATTGTGGTAAGCACTTCCACGATTATTATAAGCATCCGAGGACTGAGGATCTAAGCGGATCACTTCTGTTAAATCCGAAATGGCTCCTTCCAGATCCTGTTTTAAATATTTCGTCGTTCCACGATTATTATAAGCATCCACATATTGAGGATTGAGACGAATGGCTTCTGTATAATCTGAAATGGCTCCTTCCAGATCTTTTTTGATTTTTTTAGCATTCCCACGATTATAATAAGCATCAAAAAGCTGAGGATTGAGACGAATGGCTTCCGTATAATCAGCGATTGCGCCTGTAAAATCCTCTGTAGAATATTTCGCCGCTCCACGATTATTATAACTTTCGGATAATTGTGGGTTGAGACGAATGGCTTCATTAAAATCGACAATCGCTCCCGTCAGATCCTGCTTATCTTGTTTCGTACTTCCCCTGTTATGAAACGCTTCTGCATAGAGTGGATTGAGACGAATGGCTTCATTAAAATCGACAATCGCTCCTTCTAGATCTTGCCTAAAACTTTTGGAAAATCCACGAAAATTATACGCTTCCGCAGAGTTAGAATTGAGACGAATGGCTTCTGTAAAATCGGCAATCGCCTCTTCAAAATCGCCTTGCTCCTCTTTAGATTTCCCTCTCTGAAGGTATTCGAGTTCCGTTTTCAAATCATTCGAGATCTTTTCTTGAAGAGATGATTTTTCTTGGTACAATTTTTTATTAATGAATTCTGTCCGATTCCAAAACAGAGTATTTTCGCCTAAACGAGAACGCCATCGAAATAAATCATCTGCTTTATTATAAATTTTTAGGGTTAGGAAATATCTCGATAGTTCGACTAAATAATGAATCCGTTCGAGATCTCGCTGAGCCACCGTCTTTTTTACTTCTTGCTCGACCAGTAAAGTGATCTCTTTTTCTATGAAAGGAAGTGCCTCACTCACTTTTCTTCGACGAATGAGATGAGCTATCCATAGATAGTAAGGCGTTTTTAAAGGATTTTGGAGATACTTCCTTTGTTCAAAAAAAATATTTCCTTCTTGAAGCAGAGCCAGCAATTTCTGATTGACGAAAGGGGTCGTCATTTTAAGAATTTCAAAAATGGCCTCTTCACCGTCTTCTTTTGAAAAAGGTTTGTTGCATAAATGGGAAAGCCACGATTGAAAACAATTCTCCTCGTTCTTCCAATGGGCATTTTTCTGCTTTTCCCAAAGTTGCTTTCGTTGAAGTCGTTTTGCTTTCACAATGGTTTCTAACCCTTGCATTTCTTCAATAACATAATCTCCAAAATAACGACTTTCTCGCGTTAATACTTCGTTTAAGATACATTCACCAACCGCCCATTTTTGTTGCTCGGCGCTTGCGTGCTGGGGCCAAATTTGTAGTGCTTCATTGCATAAGTTCCAACTCTGAAGATAATAAAAAAAAGTCTCTGAAGTCTGTGATGTTTGTCCACTTTTTGCTTTTTCCAGAGAAGCCTTATATTTTTGGTGAAAGAGAAGTGTTTTTTCTTGATAATGCAAACCGAATTGGAGGAGCAGAGCCAATAAGAAAAGGCTTACTCCTAAAAAACTGAACAAGAAGATCTTTTTACGTTTACGTATCCATTTACGAATTCGTGTTGGAGCATCGCGCTCAAGAGCTTCTACAAAATATCCTTGAAGATATCGGTTGAGATCCTTCGCAAAAGCTTCTGCTGATCTATAGCGATGGCATTTTTCTTTTTCTAATGCTTTTACAAGAATCGCTTCCAGATCATAGCGAATATTTTTAAAATACCGAGAGGGTGGCGTAGATTCTTGATGGATAATATGCTGTAGGAGTTGAGGAATAGATTTTGCTTCATGTGGAAAGTGTTTCGTTAATAAATAATACAAACAAACTCCTATTGCGTAGACATCGGTCTGAGGATCGATCGCTTGAAGGTTTCCAGAGGCTTGTTCCGGAGCCATATAAAGTGAGGTTCCTAAAACAATTCCGCTGTTCGTCAATTTTTCGGAGGCTTCGGTTTCTTTTTGTAATAATTTTGCGATTCCAAAGTCCAGAATTTTCGGTCTTTGATCCGCAGTGATTAAAATGTTGTCTAATTTTAAATCGCGATGAACGACACCCTGTTGATGTGCATATTGTAAGGCGTTTAAAATCTGTTGTGTAAGAAATACTTTTTCATACAGAGTCAATTTTGAGGAAAGATGAGTAAGCGTTTGACCTTCGATGTATTCCATTACCAGATAAAGTGATCCATTTTCCATTCCAGAATCGTACACATGAACAATTCCTTCATGTTGCAATTTAGCCATAATTTCGATTTCTCTACGAAACCGTTGAATACTCTTTTCTGAAGCTAAGTTTCCAGAAATTAAAACTTTGAGAGCAACGAGTCGGTTCAATTCTATATGATAGGCTTTATAGACAATCCCCATCCCGCCACGCCCTAATTCTTCAAGGACCACATACGAACCGTATTTTTTCAGGGAGTCTCCCAGTTTTAAATAGAACTCATAGGGGGGGACCTTTTTCAATCCGTATAAAGAATTCGGGGTGGAAGGAATTTCTCCGGAGAGGAAGTGTGAAAATTCATCCGTTTGGATTTTTCTAAGTCGAAAGAGTTGTTGCATAAAATTTTTTGGTTTTAAAGGGATTAGCAAGCGAAGGATGGAGTTGATTTCGGAAAGATCGATTCGTTTTTCTTCTAACAAATACTGTCCTATGAATTCGATTGAAGCCATTTCTTGAGAATTAAGATCGGATGGATTTTCTTGAGAAGAAATCGTTGTTTTAGAACTAAGCTCTAGATAGGCAAGGTAATTGGAAAGCGAGATATTATGTTGACGTAATGACTGAGAAAGTGCTTCAAATCGATCCTGTAAAGATAGCGAAAGAAACTCTGCATAGTGTTCAAGAGGTATTTTTTGATTCTGAAGAACCTGACATAATTGTGAATAGGGCTCTTTCATACAGATTATTTCTTTTCTTGAGATTCTAATAGTTTTTCAATTTGTTAAATTTTTAGATCGAGCTGTTATCTTGTTTTTCTTTTTCTAAATTTTCATTATTCACGTTCATTTTGTTTCTTTCCCGATTAAATGCAACATTTGTTGAATCTCTTGCGTGGGCAATTGGCAGTTATAATTCTGACAAACATAAACCGTGGCTTGCGGGTTTTTAGATTTTTGGTTCTGAATAAAAGGAATCAGTGCCTCAATCGCGCTCGCATCTTGCCCTTCAGGATGAAAGGCGACTACTTTGTTCGGAATAAATTCCGCGAAAAGTGCACTCGTCATTGCTGAAAGTGTGGAATCCTGGCGATCTCCTGCGAAAATAATTTCGTAGGCAGGGCCAAAATGAAAATCAAGTGCTTGCAACATAAACGGATAACTGGTCGGAGATTCGTTAAGCGTGTTCCAGAAATATTGCATATTTTGTCGCGCGATCGTTTCCAGTTTTTCGTTTTGCGTGAGCCGTCCGAGTTTTAACAAAAAGAGTGTTGCGACTGAGTTCCCAGACGGGATGGCTCCATCATAAACTTCTTTAGTGTTTGCGATGAGTTGATTTTTTGTGTGTGGCGTAAAATAGAATCCTCCTTGATTTTCATCCCAAAATAACGCGATCATATTATTGGCGAGTTCCACGGAATGTTTTAGCCACACTTCTTCTCGAGTCATTTCATAAAGCTCAAATAAAGCCAGTCCGAAAAACGCATAATCATCGAGATAGCCCGAAATCCCGCTTTGTCCATTGCGATAACGATGAAGCAAAATGGAGTTTACTAACATTTTTTCAATGAAAAATTGTGCCGCTTTTTTTGCGGCTTCTAGATATCTAGGTTCTTTTAATACTTCGCCCCCTAGAGCCAGAGAAGCGATCATTAGCCCGTTCCAATCGGTTAAAATTTTATCATCTTTTAAAGGATGGATTCGTTTTTCTCGAACTTGAAATAGTTTTTCTCGTGAAGGTTTTAATCGTGATTGAAGGGCCCCTAAAGAGATCCCTAATTCTTGAGCGACTTCAGGGAGAGGTTTAGAAAGATGAAGAATATTGTTTTCGGTTTTATGTCCGTTCGCTTCCTCATAAAAATTGCCCTCAGAAGCAACCTGATAGATTTGAGAAAAAAATGGGGCTTCTTTTGCACCCAAAATCGTTTCGATTTCTTTAGAGGACCAAACATAAAATTTCCCTTCGACTCCCTCAGAATCCGCATCTTCCGCTGAATAGAAGCCACCTTCAGGAGAAGTCAACTCTCTCAAGACATAATCAAAAATCTCTCGGCAGTGTTCTGCGTCGCTCGGATCTTTGTTTAGTTGATAGAGTTCTAAGAGGGTTCGCGTAATGAGTGCCTGATCGTACAACATTTTTTCAAAATGGGGAACGAGCCATTCCCGATCCGTAGAATAGCGATGAAATCCGCCTCCTACGTGATCATAAACACCTCCACACTGCATATGACGATAAGTATTTTTCACGATATCGAGAGCTTTTGAACCTGCATTTTTATTTCCATAGCGAAGCAGAAAAGAAAGAGTATGGGTCCGTGGAAACTTTGGCGCTTCATAAAATCCGCCGAATTCGCTGTCAAAGCTTTCGGTTAACTGTTTATAAGCTTCATTTAGGATAGCCGTATTCATTTTTTCGGGTGAGGCGGACCCGTTTGATAATCCCTTCAACAAGGAGGCCATTTGCTCGGCATCTTGAATGAGTTCCTGTTGATGTGTGGTCCAGAGTTCGACGACTTTAGATAGCACCTCTTGAAACCCGGCCCGCCCATACTTGGATTCTGGTGGGAAATACGTTCCACCGAAAAAAGGTTTTTGCTCAGGAGTCATAAAAACGTTCAGCGGCCAACCTCCGGAGCCTGTAGTACGTTGAATAAAGGTCATATAGATATTATCAATATCCGGACGTTCTTCCCGATCCACTTTAATACTCACAAAATGTGTATTGAGTACTAGTGCGATCGCTTCATTTTCAAAAGATTCTCGCTCCATCACATGGCACCAGTGACAAGTAGAATACCCAATAGAGACAAGGATCGGCTTGTTTTCGTTGCGTGCTTTCGCAAAAGCTTCTTCTCCCCACGGATACCAATCGACCGGATTATGTTGATGTTGAAGAAGGTACGGGCTTGATTCTTTAGATAATCGATTCGTAAATTTATGTTTTTCCTGAGCATAAACAGACGATTGAGCCAGATGACAGCTCAGTAAATTTAAGAGTCCGAAGATACTCACAATAAAAAAATTTTTTTTAAGAAAAATCATGGAGATTCCTTTGCGTGCGTTGCGTTGCGTTGAGAAGGGAATGATTTTATTTTTTTAGCACAATTGATTTGAAACTTACCTCTGGCCCCCAAGTACAAAAACCAATTCGATGACTTTCTTTAAGTGTGATTGGCATAATCGAAAGTTGATTGAACAAGGTTCCTTCGTTGACTTGGAGCGTTAATTTTCCTTGATAGTATTCCGCGATCACTTGATATTCTTCGGTTTTCTTCAGTTCTGTACGGGGACTTTCGTAAAAGATCGTATCGTATTTTTCTAAATTCACTTGAAGCTTTCCGCCCGCCTCATGGAAAATCAAGGTCCAGCCAGAAAGGCCATCACTATTTCCTTCTCCATCGAAGGTGATAGTAAATTTAGGAATATTTTTACAAATGATCTGAACCCCCAGCATAAAATCTTCTCCCTGTTGCGTTAAATTTTTCGGGAGCCAGAATAAATTGGACGGAGAGTCTTTTGGAAACCCGGGTCTCACCGTATATTTTCGCCAAGCGACTTGTTTTTCTGTGCTAATGCCCACTAACACTTTTTGTTTAATATCCAAATTCCCGACTTTTCGATCAACGCTTTGCTCGCTTCCTTTTTGTTGAAACTGAAGTACTGTACTTTTTTTCCATTTCGGAGATTCAGCTTTCACTACACTCGTGGGGGGAGGTTCAATATCAAAGGAAATATTTTCTAAGGGTTCCTGGTTTCGTTTTGATAATGCAACAACAAATCCGCAAGCGCCCCATTCATTCGTAATTTTAATAAGAATTTTATTTCTTCCCTTTTTTAATTGAATCGGAAAGGCCATTTCATCGGGAACTTCGGCCCATCGATCTCGGTAATACGTATAATCACTTCCATTTGTCCCCATATCTTCCATTGAATTTAAAAGTTGATCGTTCACAAACGCTTTAAACGTATCGTCTGCGCGAGCATGCAATAAAGCTTCTGTATCTTCGCTGACCGTCACATGGGTTAAAGCGTAATAGGCGGTGTTCTCTGGATACGGAAAATCCAAATTAATCCACCCATTCGCTTTCTGAATCACATAGCCTTTGTCTGCTTGAGGTACGCGCCAAATTCCTGTATGACGATCAAAAGGATAGGTTTTCTGAAAATCAATTTCATATTCTGGAGGAAAAATAAATGTGTGTGAACTTCCTTG
>CAZHAR010000086.1:0-18990 GCA_964530615.1 uncultured Planctomycetota bacterium
TCTTCGCCGCCACCTTCTTCTCCACCTTCTTCTCCACCTTCTTCTCCACCTTCTTCTCCACCTTCTTCTGCATCGTCGCTGACACCATCGTTGTCATCATCGGTATCTTTATCGTCGCTGGTGCCATCGTTATCATCATCGGTATCTTCTGCATCCGAAGTACCATCGTTGTCATCATCGTTGTCTTCTGCGTCGCAGACACCATCGTTGTCGAAGTCTTCGTCGTTATTTTCTGCATCATCGCTAACGCCATCATTATCGTCATCGGTATCTTCTGCGTCGCTGACGCCATCGTTGTCATCGTCAGTATCTTCTGCATCAGAGACACCATCGTTATCGTCATCGGTATCCTCTTCGTCAGAGACACCATCATTGTCAAAGTCAGCATCATTATCATCTTCTTCGTCGCTGACACCATCGTTATCATCATCGGTATCTACATCATCATTGATACCATCGTTATCATCGTCGTTGTCGGCTTCGTCTGGGGTGCCATCGTTATCGTCATCAGTATCTTCTGCGTCCGAAGTACCGTCATTATCGAAATCATCATCATCGTCGCTTTCGTCCGCATCGCTGATGCCATCGTTGTCATCGTCGGTATCGGCATCGTCGTTAACACCATCGTTATCGTCATCGGTATCGTCTTCGTCAGAGACACCATCATTATCGTCATCGGTATCGTCTTCGTCAGAGACACCATCATTGTCAAAATCATCATCATTATCATCATCTTCATCAGAGACACCATCGTTGTCATCATCGGTATCTACATCGTCATTGATGCCATCGTTATCATCGTCGGTATCTTCTTCGTCAAGAGTACCATCGTTGTCATCATCGGTATCGAAATCATCATCAATTCCGTCGTTATCGAAATCGTTCTCATCGTCATCGTCTTCGTCGAGGATGCCATCGTTATCGTCATCGAGATCCATATCATCGTTGATACCATCGTTATCATCGTCGTTGTCGGCTTCATCAAGAGTACCGTCGTTGTCATCATCGGTATCAATATCGTCGCTAATACCGTCATTATCTAAGTCATCGTCATCACTGAGCGTGTCTTCAATCTCGTCTGCTAAATCAAGGACATCTTCATAAGCGTTCTCTAAATCTTCAAGCGCATCTCCGAGGTTATCGAAATTTAAAAGATCCGCTTCGCTTAAGACGCCTTCCGCATCAAGAGAAATTAACACGTTAAATTCGACTTCCAAATTTACCAAAACGGTCAACTGCGATTCTAAATAAAAGAGTTGAGATTCTTCCTGATAAAACGATATGCCTTGTGCTTTTTTAGTGGCAATCTCGTTTGTGAGGAGTTGGGTTTTATGTTTAAAGCTTACGATATTGTTTTGGAGCACCTCGAAATTCTGGTGAAGTTGTTGAGATTTCGCCAGATACGCAGGTGTTTTATTACATTTAAACCCTTTTGCTTTCGCGGCCTTCGCATTTGTTATCGTCGTTGTAAGCGTTGTTGTAAGCGTTGTTGTAACGGTTTGCACTTCATACTGAAGTTCTTGTGGATTTTCTTCAAAATCGATAAAACTTTCATAAGAAGTCGAAAAATTTAGAAGATTCGCTTCGGGCAAGAATCCTTCATTATCAAGGCTGATAAAAAGATTAAAGTCAACTTCTAAACCAATAAACACGTTTAGTTCGATTTCAATAGAAGCCAGTTCTTCTTCTTGGTGTTGACAAGGCAATTTTTTTGCTTTTTTTGCTGCGATTTCACTTTTAAGAGAGGCACTTTTTTTTTTGGAACGGGCCATTTTCGCTTTAAGCGTACCGAAATCTTTTTTGAGTTGTTGTGATTTGGCTTGACCCGCAGGCGTTTTTTTACAGATTTTTTTACCAGATTTTGCTTTTTTCGCATTCTCAACAGCCAGCGTGAGCTGAACTTTCGCAAGTTTTCCCTTCTCCTGCAATACTTTGCAGTGTTCTTTTTTGGAGACGGTTTTCGCGGGCTGTGGTTCGGTTTTGCAAAGGGTTGCAAGAATGCAATCTGCGATCGTTCCGGCAGAACTTGCATTTTCGGCCCACATCAGAAAAGAGCCACAAAAATTTACGGAACTCTTCGGATCAATAAATCCGATGGCTCCAAAAATATAAGGCCTTTTTTGTTGGGTGGCACTTCCGACAATAAGATAGCCAGAGAAGCCCCCTAAAGTTTTATTCTGTTGGGAAATAATTTTTATACTGTTCGGATCTTTTACTAGTTTATCTAAAGCGAGTTTAGCACAGCCTTCTGCCTTGATTGAGGCATCTTTCCAGGGATAAAGAACAAATCTTAAAGAATGATCGGCCGCAATAAATTCTTTATCCGTATTTTGCTCTATTTGGCAATAAGCAGGTAATTTAAACTGAATTCCATATTGTCCATAGTTCCACGTTGTCCAATATCGAGTAATATCTTCTTGGGCTAGAAGTAATTGTGCGAAAGAAAATACAATAAATAATAATCCCAAAAGAATTATTTTCTTCAAAGTTTTTTTCTCCGTTGAATTTGTAAATTTTAAGAAATTAAATAATGGCTATTAAATTATTGGCCATTATTGGGGGAAGAAATGAGACGGAAAAATTGTATTTATTTTTGTGTTGTTGTCAAGCGATTCTCTTTGAAATGGAGTTACCCCTCATACACCGCATATTTACTTGGATTTCAAGAGTTTCTGAATGACAGAAACCAGTTTAAAATTTAAACGAAGAAGAGTTGCTTCTCTTATTTTTTCAAACTCGGATGAGGACTTTTCTTTTTTGTGTAGAAGTAAAATGGCGCATATTTTTTTAATCGGATTCGGGTCTTTCAGCGCCTGAATTAAAATGGTTTGATTCGATTCGTTCCAAGAAAACGAGAGCGTTTCCCAAAACTCTGCTACTCCGCTAAAATCTTCCGCTTCCATTAAAGCGGTTCCTAGTTCCAAATGAATTTCAACGAGTCCCGATTTTAATAGAAGCGCTTTTTGCAAGAAAAGAACGGCTTTTTGAGGCGCTCCTGATTCGCGCAACAAAATCCCTGATAAATAAAAGGGTTGATAAAAAAGGGATAATTTTTGGGAAGCCTCTTGTAACAAACGAATTCCTGTTTCGTACTCTCGCAATTGACGACAGATCTGAACCGCCTGAATCAGACAGGGAAGATATTGTGAAAACCGGTATCCTTTTTCAAATGCTTGAAATGCTTCTCGAAAACGGCTCTGCTTCAACCTTAAATGTCCTTCGAGTTCATAAAGTTCTTCCGTTTCGCCCCATTGACGCGCATGAACAAGCAGATGTTCGGTACGCTCCAAATCCCCCAGATCCATTGATTTTCGAATCTCTAAACAATCGATACGAATAGATTGTATTTCCTGTTTTTGGATTCGTTGACTTCGTTCTGCCAGAGTAGGAAAGCCCAAGAGTGATGAAGCCTCGGAAAGGTGAAAGAGCGTCCGAAAAATTTGGCAATCTCGAATTTCCCAAAATCGGGCAGGTTTGTACATCGTAGGAATGGGCGTAATATCCCAAGAGTTGGGGCCCAAATTTTCATAGGCAAATGCGCCCAGTGCGTGAATTGCAAAGGCCAGAACTCCGGTGAAAATTAACCCCATCCGATTTTCCTTGTTAAAAGCTGGAAACAGAAGATAAATCCAATAAGGAAAGAGATCCAGAAGGAACCGTCCACCGTAATGCACTCCACCGGGCCAGTTCCAAAAAGCCGAATAAAAGAGAAGGTGCGCTAGAATGGGAAAGATCAATAGTCGAGGCAATCCACCCGCGTTCCATCGCTGACGATAGCCCACAAAAAAAAACAAGAGCCACGGAGAATAAATCAATATCCCACGGGAAGGACTCATTAATAATCCTAGAATCCCCCACAAAATCGGATGTGAAAAATAAGTTCCGGTCTCTGGATTCATTCGAAAACCCCACAATTGGTGGTTAGCCGCGTATCCGCCTAAAATGTCATTATAGAGCCAAAAATTTAGAATCAATTGAGGCGCGTAGCTGAGAACACCTCCTAAAACGAGTTGAAAAAACGCCCCTCGACCCCAACAACGCCATAACACAATCGCTAGAACCAGTGACGGAACCAGATTGCTTTGTCGGATTCCTAGCGCGATCCCCATAAGAAACCCAATCCAAAAAGCTCTTCGTGAATTGGATGAAAACAGTAAAAAAAGAATAACCGCATGACACAGAATTCCTGCGGTCTGAGATTCGAGATCTTGGGCGAGAATGCTCCAGAGTCCGCTTCCAAGGGCATAACAAAATACAGCACCATACGCGCTTCCTTCCTTCTTTAAAACAAGGAAGACGAAGAAACAAGAGGCTAGGACAAAAAGGGACGAAGCTAATTTGGACAAAAGTGCGGTAGAGGTTTCTCCGGCTTCGACTCCAAACCAAATGAAAGGGGCGTAAATTGGAGTTGCCAGAAGTGCGGTCAGGATAGGAAAGGTCGACAAATAGCGTCCCTGAATTTCCACCAGACGATAAGAAGGATAAAGCTGGGGAAATTCATTAAAATCGAAATTTCCTTCGTTTAGCAGAGAAAACGGAAGATATTTTAAGGCTTGAATATCTTCGCTATTGGAGGCGCGAAAATTAAGATTAAAAAAAATAAAAAGCGTTAGAAAAAAGGCCCACGTTTTTTTACTGGACGAGGGAAGACGCATCATAGCAAGCCTGTTTATTTTGATCGAATTTGAATGAACATCTTGATCTGCTGGGGAGCTTCTTTTCCCTTAAAATCAATTTCAAAGGTATCTTCTAGAACATAACATTGTTTCCGATAAAACTTGGTTTTCCTTGTGCAGGATTGCATCTGGAAAGTGTAGTTTTGCAGACTGAGTTCAAACGGTTCAAGAGTGGCAGAGGTTTCCAACATTTCTGCGGTTTGACGAGAGACAGTCCATTTCCACTCTGTTTCTTGTTTCGTTTCGCGGTTAATCACAAAACTTAATTTAGGATTGATAGCGATGGCGGTATCTGCGACTTTCTGAACAAGGTCGGTCGTTTTCTCGCTCCAAGTATAATCGGATTCGAGTGCTAAAATTGTTTTTAGTTTGGACGATTTCAGAGGGATTTGCGACAAGAATTTTAAGGCTTGCTCCAAAGCAGGAAAAATATTGGCATTGAAATCGACTGGAGATTCTGTCGGATTCTGGTATTGATAACGTGTTTTCATTTCCTGTGTAGCGGATTTTACGGAACCCTCTGCACTTCGTGAAAATTGAAAACTTCCTCCCTCAACCACAAACACAATATCTTCTTTTTTTTCGTGATTCGAATCGAATCCAAGGGTTTGTTGAAATTCGGCCAAACTGGAGGTCGCCACACTTAAAGCCTGTCCAGCGTCTTTTTCCTGAGCGACTTGGGAGCGAATATCGGTATGGCTAATGCGAGGAAAGAGTCCCGTTTTATAGGAAATACGGGTATAAGCTGGAAGTAAAAATTCTCGGAAACGAAAATGTTCCACCCCTTGAGGGTCTCGTTCTGCTTCAAAAAGAAGGGACATCGAGGTTTTTAGATTTTGTCCTCGATCCAAAACAAATTCAACAGTACACTGAACTTCCCATTGTTTGGGCAGAACTAAGCCCCATTCGGTAGGGGTATTGGAGAGATCCGTTCCGTGATTTGACGAAGAATCGGAATCTATTTTTGGAGAAGTCGAGGTACAGCTAATGACAACAAGGAAGAAAATAGCGTAAAATAAACGAAACATAAAACTCTTTTTTTTCTGGGAAGAAGGTTGTGCGTAAACGAAAGTCCTGGAACTTTTTATTTCAAAATTTTAATGGGCCAAGATTCACAAATCAAGGAAAGTTTGCTTTAGGGTTGTTGATTCTTTCGGGATTTTTCATTTTTTTTCATCCTTCAAATCCTTTGTATTTTCTCTTTGCGCTTGCGTTCTCTGTTTTCTTATTGCATGCGGGATATTCTTGGTTTGCATTAAAACATATTTCCGTTTCTCGTGAAATTCCCTCGGCTGTATTTTCAGGAGAGATCCTAACCGTTTTTTTGAAAATTCACTATACGGGTTGGCTCCCGCTTTATGGAATCTGGGTTGAAGACGGTCGATATTCTGTTCTTGCTCTGCTAGAGATAAAATTCTTTCTTCCTCAGTTGCTGCGTTGTCAAGTTTTGGAAATTCAGTATCAAACGTCTTTAAAGAAGCGAGGAGAAGTCTTCCTTCATTCCATCCGATTTTCAACGCGATTTCCATTGGGGCTATTTCAAAAAGTGGTCGATATTCCCTGTCATTCCAGAATTTTGGTCTATCCCGCGCTAGGATCCCTGAAGCAAAACGAGATTTTTCTGGCGAATTTTCCACAGCTTCGACAAGAAGCGTTTCAACGGAAGGGAACCTCGTTAGAATATGCGGGAGTTCGAGAATATCATTATGGAGACGAAAGCCGGAGGATTCACTGGAAGCTTTCGGCTCGATATCAACGAAATCTGATCAAAGAATTTCATCAACCTCATAATCCACAGGTATTTATTTTACTGGATAATTATTTGCCTTCGGTTTGTAGTCAAAAAGACATGATTTATCTGGAGAGAGCCATCAGCTTTTGTGCCACCCTTGCCAAAAGATTACTGCAACGTCAATATCATGTCGGATTTACGACGTACTTAAAAGAACCTATCGTATTGCTTCCTGAGGGCGGGAACGATCATTGGTTTCGAATACTCGAAGTTTTAAGTCGCGTAGAACCTTGTATTTTATCGCATCTAGAACCCTTATGTGCCTTAGCTCAAACTTCGCTTCCACAGACGACTCCAGTTTTCTATGTATTTCCATTAAAAATGTCCAGAGAAGAATCTGTTGAGAAAATGAAACAAAAAGTAAATTATTTTGGAGCCAAAGGGCTGTCTTTAGAAAAACGAAAAGCTCGTCGTAAAATTGAGCGAGAAAAAAGAAAAACCAAATTTTCTTGTGGAGAAATGAGATCCTATCTTGATCACTTATTTTTACAACTACATCCCCAAGAGCAAAAATTGTTTCTGGGCGATTTTCGACAACAGGGATCTTGTATTTATGCCAATGACGAATCCTTTTCGGATATCTTTGAAAGTGAAAGGATTTGAAAAATGAAGACGGGCGTTCAACGGGCGATAGGGCTCATCGCTTTTTTGTCTCCACTGTCTCTTTATTTTACGGATTGTACGCTAGATTTAGTTTGGTTATTTTTGAGTATTCAACTTGTCTTAATGGCCTTTTCAGCCTCTGGGCATTTTGTTTCCCGAATCGGGATCCCCGTGTTGCTTTTTATCTTCCTTGGGCTCTTTCTTTATTTTCTCATGGAAGGCGTTGCTCCAAACTTAGAGCAAGCGGGACGAAATTTGGTTCTTTTAGCCAGTTTTATTGTCTTGTTTAGTTTACGTATTTCTTTGAGTGTTTTTGGTCAAATCAGTTTGGTATTTGCGATCACTTTTCAAATCATAGTCCTAAGTCTTTTGTTTTCTCAAAAATTATTTTTAGTTTTTTATTTGCCTCTTTATTTTGTGCTGATGTGGTATTTCCTTTTGCACTATTATTTATTTAGGCAATACTCTCTTTTTTTAAAGAATAACGAAAGACTAAAACTCTCTTTTTCTCTAAAAACGAAACAAAAATTTACTCTCGGAGTTTTTTCGTTTGTCACAGCGCTCTTCATTTGTTTTCTATCAATGTTCTTTTTTTTAATCCTCCCACGAAGCACGCCCACTCAATTAAATGAATCCCTAGTTTTCCTTCCCGCGGATTCGGTTTCTTCGGATCCCGCTGGAGCCCTTTTTCCACTAAACCGATCTTCGCCTCCCATTCGTTTTCCACCTGTGATCGATTTAAATTCAGAAATTCTTCCCCTAAAAACGGAAGAAAATGTTGCGTTAAAATTACAACTTCTCAATGAACGAGGACATACGTTTAAATTGAATCAATCTATTTATTTGAGAGGAAACATTTTTGAAATTTATTCTCAAGATCGTTGGTTTCCAGGAGAAAATCGTCTTCAATTTTTTCGTGATAGTGACGACGGTCGTTTGGATCGAAAGATAGAAATTCCCAGTAAACAGAACACAAAGCGTCAAGTTATTACCCAAAATATTTCCCTCTATCCGCATTTATCGAAAGTTTGCTTTACGATGGCAGAACCCTTTCAGATCGAATGGCTTTCGTCTATCTTCGCAAATCAGGGGGTGTTAGAATTTCCTTCAGAAATCAACTCTTCTCTCGATTATCAGGTAAAATCCTATCTACAACCGATCAATCCGAGAAAAATTCCGTTTACTGTGGATCGATCGAATTATCCGCATCTTCTTCAGATTTCGGAATCTACTCCGGGGATCCTTAAAAAAATTGCGGAAGAATTAACCCTATCTTGCCAGACCGATGAAGAGAAAATAAGAAAACTTCAAGACTATTTTCAAAAACAGTTTACGTATGAACTTTATCCAAAGCTAGGACCCAAGAATATCTCGGGAATCGAATACTTTGTTACGCAGAGCCGTCAAGGAAACTGTACTCATTTTGCGACCGCAATGGTGCTAATGTTACGTTCTTTAAAAATTCCTTCTCGAGTCGTTGGCGGATATGCGTTTGGGAAATGGCATGAAATTGGAGAGTATTACGAATTTTTCTATAAACATGCTCATGCCTGGCTCGAAATTCCTTTTGAAGAAGAAGGTTTTATCGCTTTTGACAGCACCCCTGCTACTCTTTCTTCTTTAGGGGAAGAAGAAAATGAATCTTCTTCAGAAAACCGCGTGTTTTCTCGACAATTCTCCAAAACGCTTGAGAATTGGACGGTCGATTATAATCAAAAAACGCAACAAAAAATCTGGAGCGGACTCTCGATTTCATTGATTTCACTTGCTCAAAAAGACACAAGATTTTTAGAAAAAGGACTTTTATTTGTTGCGTTATTGAGTTTTCTCGGAGGGCTATTGATGTCTTTTGAACAGATGCCTTCCTGGAACTTTTGGAAAAGCAGTCTATTATTGCGTTTTCCCAAAATAGGGACCCCAAGCCCGAAAAATCTTCAACGAACAGAAACTTTGTCGACAGAAGTGATGCCTTCTATTTATCATGAATATTTGAGAGTCTTCGCACGCTACGGATACCGACGCAATCGTTTTCAAACTCCTCAAGAGTTTCTTTACTCGCTTCCGATTGATTTACAATCCTTTCTCTCTGCGCCAACACAATTATTTCAAAAAACTTTTTATGGACTCCAAGTCGTTCCCTATCCAGAAATGCAATCTTGTTTTTTCCGTATCAAAGAATTAAAGCAACACCTCGGAAAGAAAAAAAAATCGTTCGAAATTAACCGTTGAGTGCCAGTTCCGGATGAAGAACACGGAAACTACATCCGTCATATTCAATCGCACACCCTCTTGTCTCCCAAGATCCCAAGACAAAGAATTTTTTTTGAGGATTTTCTTGTAAGCAATACTCCATTTCTTGATGAACATGCCCACAAATCACTACGTCTGAATCGTCCAGTAACTCCCGCGCATAGTTTAAATTTAACGCTAAATGGCGTTTGGATTTATAAGAAATCGATTTTTTACTTGTTTTTTTTAACTTTAACGCAACCAAATGAATCCAGTCGAGAGGAAGAGAAGCCGCGATGATTCGTACTGAAGTACTGCGAATAATACGGCGATAAAATTGATATTTGTGGTCCGACGTACAAAGCAAATCTCCATGTGTCAGTAAAATTTGGCAATGGGCGAACCGAATTTTTTGAAAATGACTATAGATCCGAACTCCATATTTTTTTTGAAACGAATCCTCCAGCAAAAAATCTCGATTGCCGTGAATAAAACTCACGATCATTCCTGAATCGGTTAATCTTTTTAAAGCGATTAAAACGGGTTGAAACGCAGGAAATTTTTCACTCCGTGGACCAAGCCAATAATCAAATAAATCGCCCAAAATACAAAGATGGCTATAGGCTCCGAGGAGTTGATTTAGAAAAACAGCAAACGATTGTCCTTGTTTTTCACTCGCTAGATGGACATCCGATAAAAATAAGGCTTTGCTAAATCGCGGTCGTGTTTGTTGCATTTCTATCCTTTTAAATTTCTTCGATCGAGACGATTCATCTTATCTCTCTTGAAAAAAAAATCCAAATTTGAAACTTATTCGATCCCTTTTTTGTTCTTTAATGGTTCTTGTTTTCTTAAATGAAAACATATATTCTTTTTATCTTCTAGTGATTAACTGATTTTTATTATAGGAGAACCGGAATGTTTCGTCTTCTCGGATTGAGTCTTATTTTATTCTTTGGAATAGCTTCTTTTGCGGATTTTCAGGAACTTCAAATTACAGATTCCGGGTATTTAGGCTTGGTTTTTCAGGAGGATATGGCACCCCAAGATACAGCCATCGAGCTTCCAGCGGACGCTATTATTAGCTCTGTAATTGCGGACTCCCCCGCAGAGAAGGTAGGTTTTAAAGCAGGTGATATGATTTTGGAAGTGGATGGATTTGGAGTCGATGGGGGACGGCGATTTTCGCATTATCTGGCTCACAAACGCCCTGGAGAGCGGATCTCTTGTTTCCTGCTACGTACCGATTTAGAAACTAGCCAAGAAATTACTGTTGCGCTGAGCGCAGTGTTAGGAACATTTCCAGAAACACGGCCCGGATATCCTCCAATTTTTGGAATGGAACTGGCTCCGGAAGCCGAAAAAACAGTTCTCAAAAATGTCCTTGCAGGATCAGTCGCTGGTCTGGCTAAACTTCAAGCCGGAGATCAAATTTTGGAACTGGATGGGCGCTCTTTACGCGGAGATAAAGACTATGAGATTTCTTTCAGTGATTTCCTTCGCTCCTTCGACACGCAAAGAAAAACTTCGGTTCCAATAATCCTCTCTCGAGGAGGTCAAGAGCAAAAACTGATGCTTCAACCCAATCGTAAAGGGCATATTGGAATATTTGATGCGGGAAAAAAAGGAAAAGTCGAAATCGCTGAATTGTTTCCAGACGGGCCCGCCAAAAAAGCAGGTTTGGAACTTGAAGATCGAATTCTTGAAGTAAATGGTGAAGCGCTTCGTCGTGCTCAGAGATTGAGTGAAATTGTTTCTGAACAAGGAAAAGGAGCGGTTCTGGACGTGAAAATTCAAAGGAAGAATCAAACCCTAACAATTTCCTTAACTATTGGTGGTCGCGCCGGATATTAATACTTGTTTGCATTTTATTGGGTAGGGGCACGGCGCGCCATTAATGTCAGCTCAAGAATAAAAAAGACCGTTTGCCATTGCGAACGCCAGTGAAGCAATCTCCTGTAGGTTTGAATCTTTCGGAGATTGCTTCTTCGGTTTACGCCTCATCGCAATGACGGAAAAAAGGTACCTGAACAATATTTTTATCCCATTTTTTTTATTTTTTTTGAAACATTTTTTCAAAACAGAGTAATTTTAACCATAAATCCTATTTATCCTTATTTTTGGAACCTGCCAAAGGAGAATTTATGAGTAAAACGACTCCCGTAATAGCCGTTCTTTTTTTAATTCTATGGGCCATTTTAATTGTTTATGGCGATGAATCCAAAAAAACGACGGATTCTTCTTCTGCACATTATTTTCCTGAAGGAGCGTTGATTTATGCAGAATTAAACAACACGGCTCCTTTATTTGAAAATGTTCTTGATTCTACCCTATGGTGGAACCTCTACAATCATCCTCTTTACGCAACGCTCACTCAAAGCAACGATTTTGACGGAGTCCGAAAAACAGTACGGTATCTCGAAAACAATCTCAATATTCAGATCCCTCAACTCCTTGCGAAACTCTTTGGACAAAATATTTCGGGGGCTCTCTATGAAAAGGATTCGAAACCAGTATGGATTTTTATTTCTCGCCATCAAAACGCAACACTCGTAAAAGAAACCGTTAAATCCATCAGTCAACTCGTCTTTATGGCGGGGCAAATGCAAAAAATGATGAATTTTGAAGACTATGAAGGGATCTCCGTTTTAAAGCTGCCTAAAATCACGCTGACCATCGGAAAAACCTGGATGGCGGTTTCTAATGATGAAGATCTCCTCCGCGATTTTTATGGCAGAACCGAATGGAACAAACCCAATGCCATTAAAAGCATCGCTGAAACTACAGAATACGAGGAAGCCCTTAAAACAAGGAAATCCGGACGACTCTTTGGATACGCGCAATATCGCAAAATCTTAACCCGAATGAAAAAAGACAAGATATTTACTCAAAAACCAGACGAACCCATTGTCACTTTGTTATTTGGGCCTTTGCTCAACGCAATCAAAGTCTCTGATATTTTAACCCTCTCCGGAGATATCCAAGACGATGGCTCGTTCTCCTTAAGTGCCGGATACGCCTACAATAAACCCTCTGTACCCGAATACGAGTTCTCAACCTATCCTCCAACCGATTCTGCAAGTCAGGGATTTGTAACCTCGGATTCGGTTCTCTTTTCTCTTGATCTTCAGCGAGATTTGGGGAAGTGGTGGGAAAATCGGGAAGCGTTGCATAGCGAGCTATTGATTCCAAAATTTGTCGAATTTAATACCATTGTCGGTCAACTCTGGGGCGGAGTCGATGTGCAGGAAGATATCTTTGGCGATATGTATTCCGATTTACGTTTGATTGGCGTTCAAACCCAGCTTGATCAAGGATCTCCGTCTCCATTTTTTCCCGGCTTTGTGTTCTCGTTTCGAGCCAAAAATCCAGAAAAATTTGCGAGAGCCTTCCGAGTCGGTTTCCAGAGCGCTGTTGGAATCGCCAACTTTGAACGGGCAAAAGACAATAAAGAAGTTCTGCTCATCTGCTCCGAAAAAACGAATCAAGGCATGATTACCGGAGCACGTTGGATCGAGCCCGCCAGAGAGGAAGAATATAAGGATATCCATTATAATTTTTCGCCGTGTATCGCTCGTGTTGAAAACACCTTCTATCTGGCCACTTCTATTGAATCGTTGCGCACTCTTTTGAATCAACCTCTTCCCGTCAAAAAAGATCCGTCCATTCAAGATCGCTTCTCTATTTCGGGCCCCCAATTATTCAAAATTTTGGAAAAGAACCACGAGATTCTCGTCTGGAATAAAATGGTTGAAGTCGGCGGAGATCAGGAACGCGCTAAAAACGAAATTCAACTCTTGCTCGATATCGTTCGTCAATTTGCCTATGTGGAACTCCAAACGCAACACGACGACAACCACTTTTTCCTTCATTTAAAAACCCGAATCAACCGTTTGGATATCGCTAATTTACAGCATTCAACCTCTCCGGAGGTGAAATAATGACTTTTTTTTCCCCCAAAAAAAACCACGATCTCACCCGAGAAGAAGCGGCGCATTTGACTCGACGATGCGGATTTGGAGCCACTTCAAACGATATTGAACGACTCCAAAAACTTGGCCTGAATCTCGGAGTTCAACAGTATTTTGAACGTCAATCCGAACCCCACAATGTCCAGCATCTGGATCAAGGGGTGACTCATTATCTCGGAACGGATAATATTGAACCCCTTGCGAGTTGGTGGCTCTTGCGAATGGCGCTTACTACGAATCCACTCTTTGAAAAAATGTCTCTGTTCTGGCACGGCCATTTCGCGACCTCTAATCGAAAAATTCAGTCGCCTCGGTTGATGTATCAACAAATAGGCTTGTTTCGTGGAGATCCCTTTGGATCCTTTCAAACATTGATCCATCAAATCTCGACCGATCCAGCAATGATTTACTGGCTCGATAATAATAGTAATACCAAAGAACAACCCAACGAAAATTTTGCGAGAGAAGTGATGGAGCTCTTTTCCTTGGGAATCGGGAACTATACCGAGAAAGATATTCAGGAAGCGGCTCGCGCCTTTACCGGCTGGTTTGTTCATGAGAAAAAATTTCGATTCAGCGAACGCGCTCATGACCCTAGAAACAAAACAGTTTTTGGACACAAAGGGCCCTGGAAAGGCGAAGATATTATTCAGTTTTGTGTTGAACAACCCGCATCCAAGCGCTTTTTAGCCAAAAAATTGTTGAAATTTTTTGTTCATCCCGAACCTCCGAAAGAAGCGATTGAAGCACTAGCAACACTTATCGAACAAGCCAATTTTAGCTTTACCGAACCGCTAAAGGCCGTTTTCCAAAGCGAGTGGTTCTTCGGTGAAGAAAACCGAAATGCTTTGATTCGTAGCCCCGTAGATCTTATTGTGGGAACGATTCGCCTCTTTGAATATCAAGGCGATATTCATCAAGCGGAACAACTCGCCACCTCGATGGGGCAATCCTTGTTTCGCCCCCCCAATGTCAAGGGATGGGATGGGAACCGAATCTGGATCAATGCCGCAACATTGCTGGGTCGCCAACACTTAGCACACCATGTTTCTCAATATGTTGTCTCGGGTGAAAATAAGTTCAAGTCTTGGGGAAATGGATCTCCGGAAGAAGTTGTAGAGCGTATTTGCGCGAAGTGTGTTACGGGCCCTGTTCCCGAACCCATTCTAAAAAAACTCATCGACTATCTTGCCACGGCTCCAGAAGAATCCCGATTTTCCTATGTCGCGGGAATTATTGAAGCGGTTTTAATGCTCCCTGAATATCAGACGGCTTAGTTTAAGGAAAAAATGTTCATGAAAACAATTTCACGAAGACAATTTATTCAAGGCTCAACAGCCGCTTTTGTTTTAAGCACTTTAGGTTCTTTCCCGCTGGTGGCGGAAGAAGATTTATGGAACCCCCTTTCTTCCAAAGATCGCATTTTGGTCGTGATCCAACTGATGGGTGGGAATGATGGTCTTAGTACCGTGATTCCTGCTGGAAATCCACTGTACGCGGAAAACCGAAGAATACTCCAAATTCACGAAAACGAGGTCCTTCCGCTTGATCGAGAAGTCGGATTTCATCCCGCGCTAGAAGGGCTCCATAAACTCTTTAAAAACGGCCAAATGACTGTACTTCAGGGAGTCGGATATCCAACGCCAGATCGTTCCCATTTTCGATCCACAGAAATTTGGGACACCGCAAAATCAGACGTGATCGATACGCGTTCCGGCTGGATTGGCCGTTGTGCTGATCTCTGGGCACGACAGGGCCATCAAAAATTTATGGCCTGCTCCATTGGAAACCAAGAACAACCGCTTTCGCTTGTTGGAATGCAAGCGGTTCCCCCAACAATTCGAGACGCTCAATCCTTCCGAATTCTCAAGGAAAGTGAAGAAACTCAGGAAAGCACACAACGTTTACAATTGTTACAAAATTTGGCAGAAGTTCCACGAACCTCAGAAAACCTGGAATTTGTGAGACAACAGACTCAAAGTTCTCTCACTTCGGCGCTTAGTGTAGAAGCGATTGTTCAGCAAGGAGCCACCGATCTTGGAGGCTCAGAACTCGCTCAAAAACTCGGAGTCGTTTCTGCTATGATTCAAGGAGGCTTGGCAACCCGTATTTACCATGTCTCAATGGGAGGATTTGATACTCATTCCAATCAGAAAAATGATCATACCGCACTGCTAAGACAACTCGATCAATCGATTTCCGCATTCTTTGAAAAAATGAAAGAAGCCAAATTAGAGAAACAAATCGCGATTCTAGTCTATTCTGAATTTGGAAGACGCGTTCGCGAAAATCGTAGTGGAGGAACTGATCATGGAGCCGCCGCTCCTGTATTCGTGATTTCTGGAGCGATGCGAGGAGGTGTCGTCGGATCTCACCCGCCACTCGATGATTTAGATGATGGTGATCTGAAAATGAAAACCGACTTCCGCTCGATTTATCAAACTCTAATTGAAGGTTGGCTCAACCTTCAATCGGTTCCAATTTTAGGAAAAACCTATTCTCGCGTCCCTTTGTTTGGATAAGAACCAATAATAACCCCATTTGTTATGGCGAAGGCACTGAAACGGTTGTTACGCATCTCCGCAAAGTTCGAGCGTACAGGAGATGCGTAACAACCGTTTATTCGGCTTGTGCTCCGTTGGAGTGCTATTGTGTCGCGTTCGTTACTACATATGTTTCTCCGCCAGCACTGTCCCCACCCGGATCGGCACCAGAAGCACCAATAATCACGTCCTCTATTCCATCTCCATTGATATCTCCCGCACTCACTGAAATGCCTGACTGATCATCGGCATCAATGCCATTCATCACGAAGCCATTGGTTCCATCCAGCGCGTTTAATTCAAGCGAAGCACTAAAGACTAGGTTACTTCCAAAAATCACATACGTTTCTCCGGCATCACTGTCCCCACCCGGATCGGCACGAGAAGCGCCAATAATCACGTCGTCTATTCCATCCCCATTGATATCTCCTGCACTCACTGCATAGCCTGAGTTATCCTCGGTATCAATGCCATTAAAGATAGAGCCGTTAGCGCCAGTTAAGGAAGAAAGTTCAAACAGAGTAATAAAAGTAACCGCGCTAACATCAATGGTGTAATCTGCAGAAACTGGAACTCCAAGAACCGTGTATGTACAGGAAACAACGGCACTCCCTCCCGAAACTGAATGAGGGGTAAAGCGAATCGTTCCAAAAGTCGTCAATTCCTCTGTGAAAATAAGCGTGCCACCTGTTGTATTACTAGTTGTGTTAAAAGTCATTGTTCCCCCTGCAGGTGAACCTGTTGCTGTAATCGTTACCATCGAATCACCAGCCATTAAAGGTAAAGGATTTACCCTATCAAAAGATAGGCTTGGAGTTACCGGTTCAGGACTAGGAACAGGAACAGCCGTTACAATAGGAGAAGGCAAATTGTTCTCCGCTTGTGAAAAAGGATTTTGACTCGACGGATCGCATCCAAATGACGTAAAACAGAGAATAATCAAAATACTAAAAAGAAAACGCATATAACCTCTGATAAAAAAAGAAGGAACTGCACTTTCGGAAGATCGATAGCGGATAACATTAAGCATATAAATAGGACAAATGTTATACTTAATATAGTGTATTTTTTATTCAATACAAGAGGTTTTTTCAAAACGGTATTCTCTTTGGGAGAACGCTATTTCTCTACCTTCAAAGAATTTTTCGGGTTTATTTTTTGCGGTGGATTACGCGCTTATGACCCTTTGTTTGGCTAAGAAGGGGATTTGGATTGTTCCGCAAATGCTAACACATGCCCATCCGGATCAAGACTATAGGCGACACAATCGCCCCAAGAGCGCTCTTGTAAAGGACTGAGTTCTTTTGCGCCATGAACAAGAGCGCGACAGTGATATTCTGTCGCGTTCTTAACAATCCAATAAAACTCACTTCTTGGAATCCCTTTTGCTAGCGCCGGATCAGGAAGTGTCTCCGCTAACAATTTTTTGATTCCATGAATTGGCATCAACCCGAGAGCCGTTTCAGGAGATAAAAGATACTCCGTCATTCCAGGAACATATAAGTTAGGCTGTTGCGCCAAAACATTTGAATAAAAGTTTGTACTTTTATCCTGATCTTCAACATAGAGAATAAATAAAATTTTTCTCAAGAATAATTCTCCTTCTCGCCCTAATTCGCTTAGAGCGAGAATATCGAGTTATTTTTTCAAATCGATTTTTCCAATGGTCACGACTTCTTTGACTCCGCCAAGACGCAAAGTAAGTTCCTTCATTTGTTGATCAGGGCGTCCATAGTTCGTGAAAATCGTCGCTTTCACAGTCGCGGCCCCGACTAACGATTGTTGAGTAGAGCCATAATAATTCGCTTGAATTTCATAGCTTCCGGGAACTAGTTTTTTCAGGCAATACTCTTCGGGGCCATATCCTTGAGTAAAATCGCGAGAAACAAGTCCACCCATGAAAGTTCGTTGATATCCGTAAAACGCTTTCTCGCCACTAGGTTCGAGAACCCACAAATCCACATCGGTTAGATCAGCGTCCCAGCTTAGCAAGATTCGGACATCTATTTCCAGCAGTTTTCGCAATCGCGTGTCTAAGGCAGGATATTTGATGTTTAAGGATTTCCACTGAGGAAGTCGTTCCGTGACAGCGATCACGCGATTGAGTTCCATCAAGGCGATGGTTTCGATTTCAGAGAATCGGTCCCAATACCCCATCACGACTTGATACAAAAGGGCCATCGATTCTTCAAAATCGTGAACCGATTGTGTTGCGTTTGTTTTAAAATTCGCTTCTGCTCTGGAAGCTAAGACAAGCGCTAAATCACGATAACTTTGAGGTTCTTCTGGACGTAAACGCAACACTTCGCGCAAGATTTCAATCGTCCAGTCAAATTCAGATTCTTCGGCTAACCGATAAGCAATCACGCGAAGAAGACCGGGGTTTTCGAGATCGAGTTCCAACAAACTTGAGAGAACGCGTAAGCCGAGAGTTTTTTCTTTTCTGGAGAGGAAGTAGTTCGCGCAATCGAGATAGTAAGCGGGGCTGTCTCCATATTTGACGCGTTGATTCAAATACTCAGGATAGGCGTTGCCGCTGGCCTCGACCGCTTTAATGGCCTCTAGATAAGGAGTATTCGGATCCCACGATTGGATCACAATATCAATCGTCGGTTTTTCGGGTTCTTGAGCAGATTTCTTAGCTTCTGGATCTCCCCCGGGAGCGGGTTGTGAAGCTCCGTCCGCCATTCCTCCTCCCTCACTTAACTGCGGAGATTCTTCTTCGTCATTTCTAGTGCGGTTACTAACATCACTAGCTTCTCTTAATTCTGCAGTTTCGGTCTCAGCCTTTTTCTCTTTGCCTTTCTCATTCAAATTTTCGTTCCAATGAGAAAAGTCCTGATTCCACCAGTCGACACGAGTTTGCCATAACGCAACCACTTGTTCGAGTTTTTCTTTCTGTTTGGCGTTTTTAGCAGTCCACAATTCATCCATTTTGGCGAGCCACTGATTGCGTAATTCGGGATGACTCGCAGGCGGTTCAATATTATGCTCAACAAATTGCTCAAGCGTTTCCAGCACCAATAGTGAGGTTCCAGGCGTGACGAGTCCATAACGACGGCCCAAACGTACCAGTTCTTCTTTATTCTTTTCAGGAAACACTGCGAGTTCATTCACTTTCTTTTGTGCCCAAAAGCGTGGAAATAAGCCAGTTTTACCGCTGTTTTCTTTTTTTA
>CAZHAR010000087.1:0-18778 GCA_964530615.1 uncultured Planctomycetota bacterium
ATTTCCTATTTGTTTTTAAAAACTAGAAAGGTATCCGATTCTCCTCTCCTGTCTACCCTTCGACAAGCTCAGGGGAACAAGATCGGAGTTTCCGAATCGGTGAATCTTATGAAAAATATCGAATTTGTTTTATTTGGTCCGAAGCAGGACCCACAGAAATAGAGATTATCGACTATCATTAAAATCTAGAGTAAAAAAATATGATTCGTATCCCTAAAAAACGCCAACCTACTCATCCTGGTGAAATGTTATTTCTAGAGTTCTTACATCCGATGGAAATAACGCAAAGACAACTCGCGGATGCAATCAAAGTTCCCTACCAACGAATCAATGAAATTATTAATCAAAAAAGAGGAATTACACCCAGTACCGCTTTAAGATTAGGGAAATTTTTTGGAGTGCCCGCCTCTTTTTGGATGAATCTCCAACTTCGATGGGATCTTTATCAGGCTCAAAAAAAAGAAATTTTTTTCTTAGATTCCATACAGCAATTTCGTAAGTAGTAACCTCCAAATAAATGCCTTGTTTTCTTGAGTTTTTTATGCAATTTCCCCTCGTCTTCTCTTTTGGATCCTTTTCGCTTCCCGCCCATTTTATTTTTGAATTTCTCGCCTATGCCCTCGGAATGCGTATTTATCTTCGCACCCGACGCAAGACGCGCCTGAATTTAGAACAAACCCTCTGGATTCTTGCCGGAGCCATTTGTGGTGCGGCACTCGGCTCAAAGGTTCTTTATTGGTTTGAAGATCCGGTGACTTTAATTCAACGCAACACCCTTGAATGCTGGCTTCAGGGGAAAACGATTGTTGGCGGACTTCTTGGCGGATTAATTGGCGTTGAAGGCGTTAAGCGACACATCGGTTATACAGACTCCACAGGAGATGATCTCGTATTTCCCATTCTCTGCGGAATGATGCTTGGTCGTATTGGTTGCTTCTCCAGCGGACTTGCCGATCACACTCATGGGATCGAAACCACGCTCGGGTGGGGTGTTAATTTTGGAGACGGAATTTATCGACATCCGACCCAACTCTATGAGATCCTTTTTTTATTGGGACTCCTCTGTTTTCTGAAGCTTCGCAAAAAATGGCCCTTTGAAGACGGCCAGATCTTTCAATTTTTTATGATCAGCTATTTAGCATATCGCTTCTTAAGCGAATTCATCAAACCCGGTGTCAAATTTTATTACGGTTTTAATGCGATTCAACTTGCTTGTATCGCCGGACTGATTTATTATCGGAAATCTATTCTTTTGTTGTTTTCGAGAAAATAATCTCTTTCGGAGAAACCAGATGCCTTCTCGGCCCTATCTGTTTTATGAACTAACTAATAGTATCTGTTCGACTTGCTATACCAAAGTCGAAGCGAAAATCTTGATTCAGGACGGGCGGGTTTATCTACAAAAATATTGTCCTGTTCACAAGATACAAAAGGTGCTGATTTCCACCGACGTGGAGTATTACCAAAAGTGTCGAAGCTTCTTGAAGCCTAGCGATATGCCCAAACGTTTCAATACACCAATCCGTTATGGCTGTCCTTATGACTGCGGACTCTGCCCCGATCATGAACAACACAGTTGTCTCACTTTATTGGAAGTCACGGAACGCTGTAATTTAACTTGTCCGATCTGTTATTCGGAATCCTCCCCCACCGCTGGCTCTTTTCGTAGTCTGGAACTTCTTGAACAAATGCTCGATAATATTGTCGCAAACGAAGGAAAACCCGACATTGTTCAGATCAGTGGCGGAGAGCCGACAATCCATCCAGAGTTCTTTAAAATCTTAGATATCGCCAAATCCAAACCGATCCGTCATTTAATGCTCAATACCAACGGGATCCTCTTAGCAAAAGACAAATCGTTTTGTGAACGGCTCACTCGTTATGCTCCGGGATTTGAAATTTATTTACAGTTTGATAGTCTGCACGCGGAAAGCTTACTATCACTTCGTGGAGAAGATTTGCGCAAAATTCGTCAACAAGCCCTAAAACACTTGAATGAATTTAATTTATCGACAACGCTGGTGGTCACTGTAAAAAAAGGAGTCAATGATCATGAACTCGGCGAGATTATTGATTTCGCGCTTCAGCAACCCTGTGTTCGAGGAGTCACATTCCAACCCGTTCAAATCGCCGGAAGAACAGAGGATTTTAATCCGGAACTCAACCGCCTGACACTCAGCGAAATTCGAAGCAATCTATTAACCCAAACGAAGGTTTTTCAACCCGCCGATATTTTGCCGGTTCCTTGCCATCCCGACTGTATTGCGATGGGATACGCCTTAAAAACACCCCACGGAGTGGTTCCTCTCAGCGGATTGATGTCTCCGGAGGTCTTATTAAAAGAATCTGGAAACTCCATCGTTTATGAACAAAACAAACCGCTACTCACAAAAATTTTTGAACTCTTTTCGACGAGTCATTCTCCAGAGAGTTCCGCCGTTTCTCTGAAAGATCTGCTCTGTTGCATTCCGCAAATTCCTGCTCCAGAATCCTTATCCTACGACAAAGTCTTTCGTGTAATCATTATGCAATTTTTGGATGCGTATAATTTTGATGTTCGTTCGGTAAAGAAGAGTTGTGTGCATATCGCGCACCCAGACGGACGCATTATTCCTTTTGATACCTATAATCTTTTTTATCGCGAAAGTAAACAATCTCTTTTAAACCAATTAAAGGAAAGCATTTTAATATGAGCGATTCCAGCCTTGCTTCTAAATCTCGTGAAGAACTTCTACAAATTTTAAAACAGGAAACCGATCTGGAGGAAAAACTTCGCGCCGTTTACCAACTCAGAAAACTTCCGGTCACGATGGAACTAATTCAGGATTTTCTTGAAATTTTACGACAACCTTATCCTTCCGAGATTCTGCAACAAGCCCTTGCTTTCATCAACGATATTGCCCCCTTAAAACAGTATCCGTCCGCAAAATTCGAAATTCTGGATACCCTTTCTTATTTGAGCAAAAACTCGGAAGAAAACATACAGAAGATTTGCCAAAGAACGATCCGTAACTTTCAAGGTTCCGCAGGTTCCGCAGGTTCCGTAGAAAGGGAGGGAACCTCTCTCCTTAAAATCGTTCTCCTCATATTAGCGATCATTGGTGGCATTGTTGTACTTCTAGTTTCCGCTTGCTTCTTTTTTGTTGTGGTTAATTCTCATTGATCAGTATACAATATTGTATACTTTCCTTCATGGACTACTTAGGCCGTTGTTGCCTGAATCTCTTGAAGCTCCGATTGCCGATCCATCTCAACCCATTGTTTTTTCGGAGCCCCCGTTTCAAACCATTGGCTTGCGGCAGAACGGCCCATTAACTGCGCCGTATCCTGGAAAATATAGCGAAAAGTTCCTTGTCGCCCACAAGTCGAAAACTGAGGGAACTGTTGCAAAAATTCCAATAGTCGCTTCCGGTGAATCTCATATCCGACGCGAAAGAGCGGATAGGCATGAGGCGTTCTCGTTGAAAAAATACCTAATAATTTTGATTCAATATCAAAACCAAGTTCCTTTAGTTCTCGAAATGCACGTGGAAGGATCGCCGTTTCCGCCGCGTTCCACATTTCATCCCCTTCATTACAGGGAATCTCGAGCATCAAAGAAGTTTTTCCCTGTGGAGCCGATTCCGGACTTCGTTGCTTCGGTTCTTGAATCCGGGTAATCATTCGATGTCCATCTGCCACATAGCGCCAAGTAATATCGCCAAAGCTCTCGTGATCGATTAATAGGTTTAAACACCGTAACGCACGATATTTCAAAAAATCACAACTTTCCCGAATTTCTGAAGCGTGCGGGATATCAAACGCTTGAACCACATGCGATAGCGGGATCGTCGAGATATAACCTTTTGCTTCAATGTCCCACTGGCCAGACGGACCCACTACCGTTATAGTACGAATTTGATTGGATTCCGTACGAATCGATTTTAAAACCGTATTGTAATAGATCGTTCCACCGTTCTGCTCAATACTTTCGGCCATTCGCTCAAACATCTGTCCGATCCCTCGCCTCGGATAATAATACTCCATCGCGTAGGTGCGTGGCTTTTTACGAGAAAGATGTAACAAATGAAAAAAAGTTTGAGTCAAATTTAATAATGAAATGCGCTGACCTGCCCAATCACTCGCAAGTTCCGCCGGAGGAATGCCCCATAACTTCGAGGTATAGGGTCCAAAAAATTTATGATAAAGGTCCTCCCCAAAATGAGATCGCGCCCACCCTTCAAATGTCGACGTGTCGATTTCTCCTCGCCTTGTTTTCCATTGATTTTTAAGGTAACTGAGAACCGCGGAGAACGCTCGTTTTGGACCTAAATTCCGGAAAATATCTTCTATTTTTAGAGGATAAGCGAATTCATGTCCCTCAAACAAAATAACACTCTTTCGGCGCCTTTTTAAAAAATCGTTTCCTAAAAGCTGGAGCATTTCTTGCTCTAATTCACGGTTTTTCGTGATAAACCGATGACCTCCTAGATCGAATCGGAATCCGTCTTTTTCAAAGGTCTGACAAAGCCCCCCGGGACGAGCCTCTTTCTCGATCACGATCACCGGAATTTGATGTCGAACCAAATCCCAAGCCGCGGTTAACCCTGCCGCTCCTGCTCCTAAAACAACGATGCTCATTAGTTACAAGACCTTTATTCTTTTTCTATCCCACCAAAATAAAACTCAAATTCAACCGAAAATGTTTCCCACCAAGGATCCACACCTGTCACCGGATCCATATGACGGCCAAAACCATTCACCGAAGGCGGATAGATTGTATAGCGTAATAAATACTCTCCCTTCGCAGGTTCTTTAATCGTAGCGCCATAGTGGGGCCCATCTTTTGCCACCATCGGCGTATATTCGCCCGACAATACAGGAGACGCTTTAGGATTTTTTTCTAATTCTTCTAACCGATACCACTCATATGTTACTTTTAAATAGGGCATCCATTCGCCTGCGGCAAACCCGTTTGGATTTCCTTCCGTCGAGTGAATATCCGCTTCCACATGAATCGTCCCTTCAATTGGGCCATCATAACAACACATTCGCACCGGAGGTAACCAGACGGCCGCGATCACCATATGGTTTTTCTCGATTTCTTCCCCAATTGGATATTCACGGAACGGAGGCTCTTTGGCCTTCACCGGAATCG
The DNA here is from genome assembly GCA_964530615.1 of uncultured Planctomycetota bacterium. Taxonomy (GTDB): domain Bacteria; phylum Planctomycetota; class JBBTDB01; order JBBTDB01; family JBBTDB01; genus JBBTDB01. Next base: position 5,138 of record CAZHAR010000087.1, read on the forward strand.
GATAGATCAAGAATACGGTAATCAAAACGCCTAAACTCAATAGGACTCTTATTGTTTTTTTGTGATTTTCCAAAATAATCCATCCTTCTTTAGAATAAAAAAAACAAGGGGCCCTTCTTTAGGGCTCCCCAGTTTTACTTGAACAGAGACTTTTTCTGATTCCCGCTCGATATCTCCAATCGTCGCGGTAGAGAACCATTGTTGCAATTGAGAACTCATCCAATAGCTACGCGCAAACTGACTAAACGAAACTTGATTTTGCTCTTGAGTCGACAAGAAAAAATAGGCCGTCCTCAAATGTCCAGAAGCATAAGCGTTCAAAAAAAGCTGTAGATCTGCTAAAGCCTCGCTTCTTTTTTGAGGAAATTCAAACGTTTTTGCTAACGCTTGAATATTCACATCGGCATCGGTTTGACACAGCACAATCCATCGATGGATTCGCTCTACTAAGGGCGCATTTTCTGAAATCTTTGATAACAAAAGTAATGCGGTTAAGCGAACCCGATTTTCTGGATCACACAGTCCATCCCCCAAAAATAGTGCTAATTCATAATTATGTTGAGCGGCCACAGTTAAAACCGCTTCTCGAATATGCGGATTCTCTTCACTTAAGGCCCGAATCCATTGCTCCTGACTTGCGGGGCCCAAAAACTTCCACAGTTCTTGCCGAATATCGGGCCGATTCTCGACATCGGCTCCAAGACGCAACAATCGTTTTTGAATGCTTTCCTTGAGTCCTCCTTCTGTGGTTCGTTGTGCCACTTCAATAAGCCCGTAAACAGTCGCTAACCTCAGATCGGGGTTTTCTATTTGAAGCGTCGGTTCCGCAACCGTCAAACAATTGCTTCCCGCTTGATAGACGCTCCCTTGAATTGCTTTTTGCTGAACAATCGGAGAAGGGTCTTCCCGATATTTTTGGAAAATGTTCTCCACGCCCGGGTATAAACGCAACACCTCTAAAGCCGTAGAACGCAACATCCAGGAATCTTGATTGGTGCACTCTAACAAAAGACAACGAGTCTGAGCGTTTTCCGGAAAGTGACGCAAATGCTTTAAAAAGAGAATTTGTTTTTTAAGAGGGCCCTCCGAAAACTTCGATAGAAAGCGCTCAATATACGGCGTATGTCGCTCTCGACAAGTCTCTAATATCATTTCTGCAAGACTCAAATCTTCTGTCTCTTGAAACAGTGTTCCTAATTTTCGGGTCGTCATTTGTGCCAAATATTCGTTGCGTTTAGGTTTTTGAGAAAATTCGATAGCGCCGGTACTAAAGGCCGGCTTGTTTTCAATTCCTAACGATTGTAGTTCTTCAGCGCCGGCCCTTAAATCTTGAGTCAACTTCTGAATGATTTGAATACTCTGACTTGCAGAAGGATCCCGTAGGGCCGTTTTAATATCACGAAACCCTTGTTCATGAAGAAAAGCGCGCCCTCCGCTTAAATGAAACCGTACCGCAGTTTCCATTCCGCCCGCTTCATAAAGCGTAAAATAACAATCATCGAGAATCGCAAACGCTTGCTCTTTTGGTAAGGCGGGTACTTCCTCTAAACGTTTTGTAATTTCCTGAGCAATTTCTTGAAAAGAATACACTTTATAGACAGCGGTGGTTGTTTTTGATTTGGGTTGAAAGCCTGCTCTCCACTGTGTTTTGAAAATCAACGGCGATTGGCCAGAGAGATTGAGAGTCTGCGGTTCTAAATAAGGGTGCCAAAAAGAAATTTCTGTCGCTTGATCCGGAAGCGATTTCAAATCAAACGAACCGTCTGCGTTTAGTCTCGTAAAATAGGGATTCTCAAGGCATAGAATGTACGCTCTCATTTGTGCGTGAATATCACAAAACAGATCCAACACTTCTACTTTTTCGATCCGAATACTCGTTTTCATTTTGGCAAGGATTGGTATATTAAAACGGGTCGCTCCCTCTTCACCATACGCATGAATATTATGCAACTCCTCATCACTATTTTTAACTTTGAGGTCTTGTCCCGGGATAAGCGCCACAACTTTCGGGCTAAACTGAAAATTTTTCTGATCTAAAAGGACAGGCTTCGTTTGATCCCAAGGTGGAAACAGAGGGAACTCCCCCGATAAAAAAACAAATCCATGCTCCCATTCCGCCTCAGAGGGGCCTTGAACCGTTCCTTGAATTTCAAGGTGTTGCGCATGGATCGTTACAAAAAAAATAAAAGACAACAACACAAGAATTTTATGGCAAGGGTATTTCACTAAATGCATAATATTTCTTCATTAAAGCAACAATTTGTGAAGCATTTTGTTTAAATCGAGCGGGATCCGCAGGAATCGCTCCAATACCGAACATTCCCACAGATCCCAAAGCAAGTTCACATTCGCCAAACAGTTTTAGGATGGTTTCATAGTCCTTTGTGGGTTCGGAGGTATTGAGACTAAGACGATCCGCCTCCATAATGCGGGGCGCAAGAATATTCGTAAAAAAAATTTTTGAGAGCGTTATGCGTACCGTTGTAGCGCTTAAATCTTTTAATTCTTCTTTGAGGTTCCAATAAAATTTTTCCTGAATCGTTTCCGCATAAAATTCAAATAAAAGGAACTGGACTTGATTTTCGTCTTTTGCTTGGATCGCCTTCAAAAATTGGACCCCTAAATTATTGTGGGTGAGCTGATTCATATCCTCTAGTTGTTTTTTGACTTTCTCCTGTTGAACTATTTGCTCTATTTCGCCCCAATTTCCTTCTTTTAATAAGAGTTTAACTTTTGTGTACAAATTAGCGACCGGATCGTCCGCGAGGTTATTTAAATAGGCCCCGTATCCTTGTGCAAAGGAAATAGTACTCGAAAAAATCAGGGCAAAAAAGAGGCGCGTCAGTGTAGCTGAATACGATTGATTTTCCATTGTCCATGCTCCTGAATAAAGTACATTTCTCCACGATTCAGCTTACCGATAGCCGTTTCACCCTCAATAGAGACTTCGATCCATTGAAGTTCCTGAATAAAATTCCGATGTTGCAGTCGGAAAACAGGATTTTGAAGCGCCATAAGTGTTTGTTCCAGAGAAGGATTTTGACGTTGATATTCCGCGCTAAAACAAGAGAACGCCAGAGAGAGACAAAAACGCAACATCGATTTTTGCATGAGTTCAAAGGTGTTTTGAGGCGTATTCAAGAACAGATCCGCCGTCGCTTCTGCGCTCATGAGTTTTAAAATCGCCTCACTTTTGGAGCGAAGTTCATAATCTTCAGATTTTTGGAAAAGCTCCAGCAAAACACGTAATTGGGGAAATTGCGGAAGTTGTGGAGCGTTGAGCGCCACTAACGCTTCTTCCTTACTAGAGCATAGGAGCGCTTCGGCGAGCCAGCAAATTTCTTGAGGATCGTGATTAATCGCCAGTCCTATCGCCACTCCATAGAGTTCCGAACTTCGCTGAAGTAGGAGTAAACTACAGGCCTCTAGGGCTTTGGGAGACTGAATTTGGAAAAGACCCTCTAATGCTTTTTTTCGAATATCTGGACGATTTTCAATATCTTGGCTTGCCTGAAACAACCACTCTCCGGTTTTTTCCACAGGATGAAAAATCATTTGCTGAATCAGTTCCAAGCGGACAGATCCTTCAGTATCCTTCAAAGCAACCACTACCTCTTCTACTGGAAGTACGGACGCCAATTTTCTTAAACAATGGAGACGAACTACAGACGAAACGTGCTCCACTAAAAGATGTTGTAAAAACATTTTGACTTGAGGATCCGTTTGAATCAGAGGAATCAAGATATCAATCGCTAAAGGAGGTTCGACAAAGTTGTCTCGAGAAGCAATATTTTTCAAGGTTTCCAAGGACTGAGAATTTTGCTCTGGATGCCCTAAAAGCAAAACTGCATAAGGCATTGCAACGTCTTGCGAGTCTTGAGCCATTTTTTCTAATGCGCTTTTCCAACGAGGGTCAATCCATTCCTTTAAGAGCTTAAAGGAAGCGAATCGAAATAACACACGCGGATCACGAAATCGATCAAAACAGCCCGCAATGACTTGATCTGGATCCACGTCCCAGATTTTATTCTTCAAAAAATTCCAGACTTGTGCGTCTTCTTCAAGCCTTAAACTCAAGAGCAACACGTTTTTTGCGGATTCCTCTTTCCAGCCATTCATATCCCAAATCCGTTGAATCATTTCTTGCCGAAATTTTGGATCCCGATTTTGTAATCCTTTGATCCATCGCGGAAGAAATTTTTTGGCTTCTTCTTCCGGAGTTAACTTCGGAGAAGGGGGAAGCGTGAGCGTCGTTGTTGAGAGTTTGGGTGGCTCTTTTTCGGTAGTACAACTCAGGAGAAGCAATAGGGCCAGCATAAAAAAAAAGATTCTCTGTTGCATAACATATTCTCCAGACTTATCTCTTTATCGATCAATATAGAGATTTGGAAGTTTTTCCATGTATTTAATCGACTGGAACTGGAATTTTTTTTGTTGCTTCCACCATTGTTTCCATTGCCAATATTCTGAGAATTCTTTTTTTGTAAACAAGATTAACAGAGGAATCACCTGTCCTTGAATCCAGGTTCGTTCTTCTTCCAGATCAGAACCTTGAGGGACAAGGATCTCTTCATCGGGAATCGCAAGCATTTCAATCAATCCAGCAATCGATTGCTCATCTTTTAAATATGCTTGTGTCACCAAGGCAATTAGACGGAGACTGGGATCTTTTTCATTGACCAAGCTATCGAGATCTCTTGGATTGAGTTTGGATCCAGAGCGAGAAGCCGCTTCCAGCGAAAAAATTCGTTCTTTACGAGGAAGTTCCTTATTTTTAGCGCGGTTCAAAAGATACTCGGCACAAGAAGGCTCAGCGAGATCCGTAAGATATTGGTACGAAGAGAGTCGAATAGCCTCGTCCGAATCGTCCAGTCCTTTTTTATAGTATTCAAAAAAATGGGACAACTCGACTTGGCTCATCAACGAAAGTGCTTCTTTGCGATGGCGTGGAGTTGTCGATTCAAAAAGCTTGATCAAAAGTGGATAGTGTTGTTTTCCGATGGATTGAATCAATACTTGAATCAAAACCGAATAGTCCACCGAATGTTGATCGGCTTTTTTAAGAGATTCCAAAAGAGGCGCGACTATCTCTGGATCACGTAATAAAAGCAGACTCTCCAGAGCCAGCGTTCGATGTTTTGGAACTTTAGAAGAGCATACATACGAGAGGAGATCCTTAGAGGCCCTTTTATCTCCTGCACCCAACGCGATTAAATAAAAGGGAGTACTCGGATCACTGCTTTCTTCAAACACCCGAGGCAGTTTTCCAAGAACGTCAATAACTAGAGAAGAAATATGAAGATGGAGAATCCCCACACTACCGCTATTTCGATCCAAAAAATTTTCGCTATCTAGTAATTCGTTAATATAGGGTTCAGCAATATTATTAACCGTTTGTTTTGGCACTTGATTTAAAATTATTATGGATTCTCGAACCATTTTCGGTTTATCTGAATTCGCGATGATCCAGAGATGTTTCTTTAATAAAGGAATCCATTCTTCTTCTGTTTCAGGAAAAACAAATTGGTGCGCAGGTCGTTTGTTTTCGGGTACGCTCTCTTTTTCTTCCTCGGTTTCCCTCTTCAAAATTTCACCCTTATCTGGTAAAGGCTTTGCAACACGAGTACTGCCGGGAAGAGTCGCCATCACGACTAAACTGGCAATTGCACTTAAAAATAAAACAAATGCAACAATTTCGCTATTCATTTTTGCTTTTTTAAACGTTGTCTTTTTGTTCGATGAGTCTTTCAATTTCGAAACCCCTTCTCTTCGGGAGCCACTTTTCAAGAATAATAATAATAGTTACAAAAAAAAAGGAAGAAACTTGCTTTTCTTCCTTTTTTATTTGGGATTTTCTGAGAGAGATCGGTACCCGAGAAAATCCTTATTGGGAACAATTATTTGCGAATCGAAGTCGAGAGAAAACTCCAAGAACTAAAGGCTCCGGGAATAAATTCGGATTCAATAGCCAAACTATTTAAATGTGAGGGTGCATAGATAAACACTTGAGATTGCCATTGTATGCCACTGTATAACGCCGTAGCGGCAGCAGCCTCATTTTTAATTTTTATTCCATTTCCTGCCACGATAGCACCACAGAAATAGTGATACAAAGGCGTTGCTGGGCTTCCTTCTCCTTTATTTTCAATTTCAGCATTCGCAGGGCCAAAGACAACTCCACAAATGTTTGCGGTTCCGTGAATATCCACAGTACTTTGGTTAAAGATAACGGCAGGATAATCCGGAAACTCGGTCCCATCCCCTAATCTCTTAAACTTCGTTCCAGGGGGTTTACTAGGATCATCATATTCCGTAATATCGATCTGTTCCGCAAAAACAGTTGGCGTTCCAGTGACTACACCCTGAGCCGCATCGAAAAAGGTTAAACGTTTCGCAGGAGTATCAGGATACCCAGAAGGAGCCGAACCATCATAATTGAAAAAGAGCGGATCATTGGGTGGAATCATCTTTCCACGAGTATCATATAAATATTGTTCGCGCGGGGTTCCGCCATTCACTCCTTGAGTTGTCGGATAGGTTGGGAAGGTCGCAGGGTTCACCAGCAGTTCAGCGCCTATCATAATCTTCGAATCAGGAACAAAGGAAGGTTGAAAACGGAAAACAAGTGTCCCTTTCACTTTAATCTTACCCAGAAGATTTGTCGTCGCATTGAGTAGTCCTAACGCCGTTGTACTTGTCGGAGACGGTGGCGTTGTATAAGCGGTCGTGTTCTTTAAGTCTCGATCATTGATGTAGTTCACTACCACTATCCCTTGCAGTTCACCCTTAAGAGACATCATTTTCGCAAATATAGCTTCGTCTTTGAAGACCCATCCCGCTGGGCCTTGAAAAGCGACAATCGCCGGATTATCAGACCAGATAATATCCCCATTATTTTCATCCGCAATAGCATCCGCAGGGGTTTTTCGTCCGGGCATGGTTCCAGTCGTGACTTGGACTCCCATATTATTAAAATATTTTCCAGCAACAGTTGTAGTCACTCCGGTCACGGGATTAACCACTTTGGTTCCAGCAGCGGCGGCTACATATTGGGTAATATTGAACAATTGGCTGTCACTTCCCGCAGTCACGAGGCCTTTATCAATTTCGTCTGGATCCACTGCGGAAGTTGAATCAAGACTCGGTCTTAAAATTTCTAAATATTCAGAGGGAATGTCCTTTTTTGGAATCGAACTATCCTGGATTTCACCAGCACCACCTGTGGGGCCATAAGGCGCTTTAAAGAGACGGGTTCCATCGACAGGATTAACAATATCTAAATCGCTCCAAACAATCGGAGAACCGCCTCCATCTAGTGTGGCTAAAAGTGTAGATTGCCAGCCGTATTTAAAAACAGGGAATCCGTTTTCATCGAGATAATTTGCCGACGATTGAAACACGGTATCAAAACCACTTGTCAGATTAATTGTCGATCCTGATTTTATACTAGTATTAGAAACCACCTGTCCTTTAATAATTGTTTTTGAACCCGGATTAGAAAATTCGATTAATTTGGGTGTACCTGAAGGAGGCACACCTACGTTAATCAGAGCGCCCGCGAGTAATTTGGTGATATCGGGTTCCGAATTACTTCTAAGGGAACCTTCGACAATACGAACGGCATCATATCGAACTTTTCGGTAATTTGCGACATTACGTCCAACACCGCTAATATCGACGACTTCGTCGACTCCATTATTATAAACGCCATTATTATTGAGATCTAAAAAACCCTCCATCTCGGATACTTGGGTTTCTCCGCGTGGAAATAAATGAACCACAGCGGACACTTGAATCGCGAATTTTGTAGGATCAAAAGCAAGCGCGGGAATATTAGTATCTCCAGCCCAAGGAACAAACGCATCATCGCCGTTTCCGGCAATTCCATCGGGGCCATTGGGCTGAAAATAGGCCACACGAATAAAAAAGGAACCTACAGAATTCGCGTAAATTCTGCGATTTCCGGGAGCCACATCGGCGGCGCTAATTCCGGTCCCATCTTCTGCGTGAGGCAGGGCCGCAAGAGCGTCTTCTGCCGCTAATTCAGGAATAGCAACGCCAGTAGAAACCAGCCTTTCTTTTGGGAGATACATCATCGGAGAAACGAAATAATGGATCCCATCCGACAAGGTGATCCCTTGCCACCCTTCTCCAACTCCGGGGTGACTTGCGACACTCAATGGAAGTATGATCGCGTTTTCTGGATCGGCCTGAAGTCGAAGTAAAAAGGTATCGAGGCCCGATTCTGCCAGATATAGGGCGCCCATATTAGAGATATTCTGATTGGTATCTTTAGAATTTGATAAGGAATTACTGGTTAAGACAAAACTATAGGTGATAAGAATGGACACGATAATCATTGTGATAATGATAGCGGTTCCTTTCTTATGAGATATCTGATGGGAACACCATTTCCACATAAAAGATCCTTTCTCCGCAAACATAAATGTTAATTGCGTGGACTTACTGTCGTTCGTAATGTCACCCGAATTGGATGATTTTGAATATCTGAAAAATCTTGAATTACGGTTAGCGCAATCGTAATTTGTCCTAACGGGTTGACTGTAAATTGAATATCATCAACTCGAATATAACCCTCTACCCCACTTCCTAAAACCGCTTCTCTCCGAATCGTATAAACATTATCGGATCCCGGTGTATACGCGGGCGTTAATTTCCAAAATCTTCCGCGACGGTCATCCGGGACCGTTTTTTTGTCTAAAACGTACATAAAAGGACGACTCCAGCCCGTCAGTGAAGCCGATTCTTGTTGAGGAAAAAACGGATCAGGATTATTGATAAAAAGATCACTCGCTCGTTTTTTACAAAAGAGGATCCCTGTTTCCAGATTTAGAGTGGGTCCACTCCCCCCAATCGCGGTTTCATAGGGCAGATATTTTGCATTGCTTGCAAGTAGTAAAGAGAGGTTATCGGAAGTAATATTGACCGTATTGGTAAAGCCATCTTCATTTCCATCTGGAGAGGTTCCTGCGGTCGGATTTCCAGACTGGATCAATTCTTCGGAAATTTTGAGAAGCAAGGTCCTTGCTTGTTGTTCTAGTTTTGCTTTTACAGTACTATAAGCAAAGGTTCGTTGAGTAATGAACCACGTCGAAAATACGGAAGACATTAGCAATCCAAAAACGGTAACAGCCACCATCATTTCAAGCAAGGTTATTTTTTTAGTTAGCGCCATTATTCTTTTCTCCGTTTTAAATGTTACGATTGCCAAGAATTGTTTGAAAGGATAATCGGCGAATTCTTCCAGTCGTGGGGCTTCGCCACACCGCGCTTACAATCACATAACGGAGCTTAAAACTAGTCCCAGAAGTAAAATCAGGAGAACCCGTAATATCTGTGCTGCCTATAAATGGGGTATTAAACATAGGATCCGCAATGGCACCGCTATTTAACAACATCGGCATATTTGGAGCGGTAACTCGTTCATTCAAGACAAAGGTGACTCGGCCAACATCTTTCCAATTTCCACCATCGGCGATACTAAACCCGGGAGGAGATTGAAATCGTGCAACATCGGTTTCAGCCACTCCCAAATTAGGATAAATTTTAAAAAATTCTTTTACCGCTCCGGGGCCATAGTCTGCATATAAAGCCTCAAACGTAGCCGTACTTTTTGCGGTCACGCGAATTTCTTCTACTTTTTCACGAAGCGCAAGCGCTACGGTCATCATTTCTTGGCTATCTTTGTCTAAATTAATGCTGCTCAGAATCGCCGAAGAAATTCCCAAGAGGGAAATGACTAAAATCGATCCCGCTACAAAAATTTCTAGTAAGGACATACTACGGAAGGTTTTCATAATGCTTTCTTCCTGATTTCAATTTGAAAAATGGGGGCATCTAGAGTTTTCAATAAACTCAGTCCGTTTAGAGTATACTAGAGCCAAATTAAATCTTGATTAAATCGAGATTAAAATTTTTTCATCAGGAAAAAATATCGGTTTTATAACTGGACAGAGGTCGCTAATTTTTGAGACACTAACACATTCAAACTGACTCCCGCTTCAGCCAGTTCTTTAAACGTAGCTTGGACTATATGTTTTGATAGGCTTCTAAAAATTCTTCAAGATAAGCTTCTGTTGCTTCTTGCAAATTTTCTATGGCTTCTTCTATGGTAGATCCTTGACTTGCTGTGCCGACTTCAGGACATTCAGCTACATACCATTTCATTTCTTTGTGGATTAATGCTGTAAATATTTTAGTCATTCTCTTTTTTCTCCAAACTCTGGAACATTATCCTGATCACTCAGTCTTCTGAACGCTTCTAGAATATTTTTTGAAAATAATTTACAATCAAAGCAGAAAAATCCAACTTGAGATGGAAATTCTAGTTGGATTCTTCAAAAAATGTTTTTCCCTTGATTCTTTACAGAAAGAAAAACTATATGGATAATTTACCTCCAAACGCTTCCCCCGTCAATGAAAATGTTTCTAACTGCTCAAGCGAAAACAAAAAACCTGTTTCCGAGAAGAACCCGCCAGCGCTTAAAGAGATGGAACCTTCGAAGAAAAAATTGGAAGAATATCGCCAGAGCCGACCCGAACAAATTGCTTTGTTTGAACTCAAGAAAGCTGAAGAAAAACCATACTCTAATTTGATTGAGTTTTATGACGCGATCCCCAAATATTTGTGGGTCAAGCAAACCAAAAAAGAAAATCTTCGGCTCCTTCAAAGAAATTTCGTTCATAAAGGCATTGAATACGAAGTTCTGATCCAACCTGCAACAATCAAAGACAAAAATGGAAACTTGAAAACTTGTTTTCCGGGAGAACGCGAAGAATTAGTCGAGGATGCTCTCCGAAAATTAGCCTGCGAAGGAAACGCTGTTTTTTTAGACGATTCTGCCGGAGTGCTGTTTACGCTTTATGAAATCGAACAAGAACTCAAGCGGATGGGTCATTCGCACAATAAAAATGAAATTAAAGAAGCCATTATGATCTGCAATCAGACTCATCTAAAAGTGGAGACTAAAGATCGCAAAGTAATTGTGGGGGCTAATATTTTTGTGGCGGTCGGATTACAAACTCAAGAAAATTGGAAAGGACACGGAAAAAAAACCGAAGCGTTCATCATTTTCAACCCGCTGGTCACCAAAAGCATTAAAGAAAAAACATTCCGTTTATTAAATTACGATAAATCAATGTCGTATAAAAGAACTTTGGCTAGATGGTTCCATAAAAGACTCTCGCATAACTATATCCAAGCAGCTGAAAATTCTCCGTACAGCATCAAAGTCTCCACGATCATAAGAGATTCAGGAATGAAGCAGTATAAAAATCTTCGTGATAACATTTATCAAGTAAAATTGGCACTAGAAGAGATGAAAGAAAAGGAAGTAATCGAAAAATATGAAGTGAGTACTATTTTAGAAGGGCGAAAAATTGTCGAAGCTAAATTTGAGATTATTCCTCATCCTTCTTTTATCGCGGAGGTTAAATTTGCAAATAAACAATATTATCTTTTAAAACCAGAAGAGCGAAAACGAGAAATTGATCACTACCTCAAAACTATGAAGGATAACTTATTTTTAAAATAGGTGGGAATCATTCTCACACGGCCAAAATGGCAGGAAAAATAGGTGGGAATCATTCGCGCAATAGGTGGGAATCATTCGCGCAAGTGGTAAAAATAGGTGGGAATCATTCGCGCAAGTGGTAAAAATAGGTGGGAATCATTCGCGCAATAGGTGGGAATCATTCGCGCAAGGTTACAAATAGGTGGGAATCATTCGCGCAAATAGGTGGGAATCATTCGCGCAAGAAAATAACTAAGTATCGATAAAATAAAGAGTTAGCGTTCAAAAATGCCCCCTTATCCTTATCTTAACCTTTTAACCTAATACAAAGCAGAAAATGAACGCTTCTTTTTGTTCGAACGTGATCCGTTGGGGGCAGACCCCCAAACCCCCTTGAAGAGGCTTTTGAAAGTAATGAGTATCCAATCCACTCTAAAAAGCCAAAATTTGCCTCCAAACGAAGAAAACCCTTCAAAAATCGTTCAAAAAAACACGAAAAGAAACTTTTGAAAAGGTACTGGTAAATAATGAGTTACGCATAAAAAAAACTCGTTTTTTCGTTAAAACTCATTAAAAGATGCAACATAAGTACAGGGCATTCTTATGTTGCATCTTTTTGAATCGAAAGCATCGATCCCTTTTTGCTAAAAATTTTAATATAAACTGCTGTAAAACAACGGTTAATGAAAATTGATCTGTTTTTTTAGATTGAAGGTCGATTCGATTCAAACGAGTGTTTTTTAACCTAAAATTTGATGTAATTCGTTGGTATAGCGCAAACTATGGAGCCGATGCAAATTTTATCGATACCTGTGGATAACTTTGATTCTTTTGAATGATTTTGTGGTTTTTGTTGTAGGGGTCATTCATGAATGACCCCTGAAATTACCCCTCCAATTCCACCCCAAAATTCCCCCGAAAAAACACCCTCTCAACCCGCGGGTCGTCGGGGGGTTGAACAACCTGGAACGAAAAATATAAGAAATAGGGGGACTGATATTTATAAAAACACACTTTGCACAAATGTACAAATCGAGTATGCGGAGTCGATGCTAAAAACCCTCTCAAAAGTGGGGGTCAAAAAGGTCACTTTTGAGTTCTATCTTTGGGTAGGGGAAGACGAAAGAGTTGGTCGTGGGAAAATGCCCGATTTAGATCCACTAGAAGCCATCAAAAAATTACCCGAAATTTTTGAGAGGAACAAAAATGGGCAAGAAATTTCGATAGCGATTCAGGACCGTTGGGTAATTCTATTGGATGATGTAAAAGGAGAATTTTTGGAAAAGGTAAAGCCTTTTATTTTATGGGTTCAAGAATCTTCTCCCAAAAATCATCATGTTTTAATGGCATTTGATGATATCAAGACCGAAAAACAGAGAGAAAGCATCGTAAGAAGGCTAAAAGAAGGGTTAAAAACGGATAAGGGGGGAGCCGAATTAAGTTGGCAGGGGTGGTGAATCAAAAACCAAAGCATAAAGAGAACCCACCAGTAATAACCCCAATCAAGTTGGAAAAAGAAGGACAAATGACAAACGAAGAAGAATTGATTTATGAAGGAATCATTAAAAAGGAAGAATATTCAAAAGAAAAAAAAGAAATTACCCCACCTACCCCCCATGTTCAAAGAGGAGAGAAGAAATATCGAGTGGAGCCATACTATGCGGAATATGTGGCAAGAGCACCGATGAATGAAGCGGGAAAAGCGCCGGATATAAGTCGGGCAGATTATGCGTTTTGTCGGACGATGGTAAGGAGAGGGTTTAGAAAAGAGGAGGTAGTAGAGGCTTTGATGAGAGAGAGTAAATGTGCGAAGGGAATGGGGGGAGGAAAATATTCAGAAAAAACTGTGAAGAACGCTTTGAAAAGTTTAGAAAGCGAGGGTTTTTTTCTATCCTAAGACCAGTTTTCAAAGGATTAGATTAAAAACAATTCCAATCCATTAAAAGACGATTGAAAACTAAATATTGGGGAGATCCTTCGGCTTCTTACTCGAAAATCTGTGTGCGTCCGGTGAAAGGTATTAGAAAATAAAAGAGAGGACGAGTAAAGTAATTTCCTTTTGAACTTTTTTTTGGAGGTTTAAAATGAAACAAACCAAACGGCTCTC
>CAZHAR010000088.1:0-5437 GCA_964530615.1 uncultured Planctomycetota bacterium
AGAGTTGTCATTTTCACGACAAGCCCCTGCCTTTAGGCATGGGGTGGTTGACAAGGATCTCCTTGGTATAATAGTGAGGATTATTTTTTTGTACTTTTAGGATTTTTTTTATTCCACCACCTTTCCCACTTTAATGGAGCCGTACCCAAATTCATTCCAGTCATTTTGATTAGAGCATTGAGTATGTCCGAGCGGAAGACGATATCCTTAGCGGAAAGGCTACGAATAAGGGTGGGTACAAATTGAGAATCTTTTGTATCCGTTAGTATTTTAAGAATCACTTGTCCCTGAAAAGAAGTCATATTGGGATGCAAATAGGTTTTGAACAAGTCCGCAGAATCTTTTAATTTATAGCTTAATAGAGCCTCTAAAACCCATTCGCGGAACTGAACGAGAAAGAGACGTTGTTTTTCTTGAATCTGAATTTTTTTCAAAATAAGATCTAAACGTTCTTGTACTTTTTGAAGGCGAGGAGATAAGTCGCGAGAGACAGGAATTCTTGACACGAGTTCTTTTTTCTGCCTTTCTAAAGAAGTCATATTTTGCTCAAAATTGCTTATTAATTGATAAAGAGCTGTATAAATCCCAAACATTCTTTTAGCCGAACTCGCGTTATTTTCGCTAGAGAGCCGATGAATCGCTTCTTTGAAATCTTTAAGATCTATTAACGGATCCGAATACCCTTCCATCGTATCCAGAATATATCTCTGAAGTTGATCTAAGACTTCTGGATCAAGCCCCGACGAATTTTCAACTTTTTTTTCAGAAGTGTCTTCTGTGGAAATATCCTCTGGCGATAGGTTATTTTCTTCAGTCGTAGAAGGATTCTCTATTGGAATGAGGATCGCTTCCGTTGGTGTTTCAGAAGGATTTTCTTGTGTTTTGTTTTGATCAGAAAGTACTTCAACAAGCGTTTTTTCTTCCTCCAAATTTTCTTGTTCTTGAGAAGGATCTTCGATTGCTTTCCAAAAATCCAGCTCCGATTGAACTCGTTGTAAATCCTTTTTTAGTTGAATATTGTTGATCTGTGCTTCTTTTAATAAGGCTTCATATTTCTTTTTTTCAGCGTTTACTATTAGTTCAGATTGTCGTTGTTCTTCTCGAATACGCGATTTAATTTGCGTAGTAATGTCGTTAGAGAGGTTCGATAAGGGTTCCTCTTTTTTTAAAAATAGAAAAGCAAGAGTTCCAAGTCCAAATAAAAGAAGCCAAATAACCTTTTTTAGAGAAAGAGTTCTTTTTTCAGAAACAGGGAGCGTAGAGTGAGGAAAGAAAAATTTCAGCCCAAATTCGCCCAAACAAATTTTAGAATCTGGGCTGAGTTTCGCTTTTTCCCCTTTTGAAAGTCGACGGTCATTGAGAAAGGTTCCATTTACAGAATCACAATCTTCTAAATACCACTCCATTTCAATACGAAAAATCTGGCAATGGGTCCGCGACAGGCTTTTCATTTCAGGAATGGCCAACGCATTTTTTAGGGAACGCCCAAGGGTGATAAAATCTCGTTTCAAAATGTAAGTTTTAGGGCCCTGTTGTAACACGTACGTCAAGTGAGGACATTGAAGCGAGGATTCTGTTTTTTCTTCAGTCGAAATCAAAATTTGGCTCGACGAGGGCTGAGTGACAAACTCAAGATCTTCTAAAGTAAAATCACGGGTATGATTTAAGCGAGATTCAGAAAGTTTTGGAAGGAGAGGGGCCAACATCGTAAACTCCTGTCGAAAATGAATTCTGAAGGGAAATAACCACAGTGGAAATACAAAGAGCGAATGGTGAACCATTCGCTCTTTTGTTTATAATGATTTATATACTAATTGTTTATAAAGAATGAATTTAAAAATTTATATGTAGAGTTTTTTCGCAGATGTTGAAAAACTCTACAGGATCTTGAATTAAGGAAGGGTCAGTTGTTGCTCCGCGTCGACTTGATCGCGATTGAGCATACGAAAACAGAGGAGCAGTTGTTCTCGAAATCCTTTATGCTCCTTGGTCGCATTGAGAAGTTGGCGAACGAGTTGGAGGGTCATTCGTGCCGTCCGAACAAAATCGCCCGGGGAACAGGAAGTATACTGGCTCAAATCTTCAAAGCGACATCCATCTACCCACGCTTCTATGGCGGAAGCGAGCCGAAAATCAAGAAGTTTGAGAGGATCTTTAATTTGGTGAAGGACTTCTAATTTATAAAGATGATCGATCAGTTGGTTTGCTTTTTTAGCGAATTCTTTTTCTGGATAAGGACTCTCTGAATATTGGTCCGAGCGTTTTCCTTCAAAAACAATGGCATTCAACAAGATCGCAAGTTCTTTGAGAGATATATTTTCAAAAAATCCCGCAAAAAAAAACTCGGTTAAATGAATTTCATAGCCACTGATTTGAGTCGCAAAAAGACCTTTCGCGCATAGTCCTTGCTCATTAATATAAAAAAGAGTTTGTAAAACCTTCAGTCGTTTTCGGACCTCACGATGTTGTTCTTCTCGAAGATCATGCTGAATTTCAGGAAGTTGTCCCTTAGTTTTTAAATAGATACTTAAACTTTTATCACAGACTTCAAAAAGTCCTTCCCCTAACCGCAGATAAAGGCTAAGCAAAGTGGAGTAGGAGAGGTTGAATTGGCTGGTAATTTTTTCGATATCGCCATAAATTAATTCATAGAATTTTTTGGCACTACCCCGATCGTCGTCAAAAGGCGCATATACATATCCTTGTTTATCCATTCCTCGGCGACCCGCTCTACCTGACATTTGATGATAACTTCCCGCTTTAATAAGCGAAATTTTTCCAGTTCCGTTCCATCGCTTTAACTCTGTAAAAACAACGGCATAGGCGGGCATATTCACCCCCATCGCAAACGTTTCTGTGGTAAAGAGCATTTTGATCATCCCTGTTGAAAAGAGACATTCCACCAGCTCTTTCCAAAGCGGTAACATCCCCGCATGATGAAAACCGATGCCTTCCGATAATAATTGTAGAAGGGGATTTTCTTCTGTTTCTAGTAATCCAAAACGAGGGAGATACTTGTGAATCTGTTCCTGAAGCTCTTTTTTTTCTTCAGAAGATAAAGGAATTTGTCCTCGCATCTGAAATGCTTTACGTTCACAACTTTTTCGGTTAAAAGAAAAAACAAGTGCAGGAAGATGATTTTTCTCAATAATTTCATTCAAAATAAAAAATTTTTTCGCTTTTTTGTAAGGAGGCAAAAAATGGGGTTCCGTCAATTTCTGAGCAGGGAAGGTTCCATATTTGTTGTATAGAATATGAATCAGAGGAACCGCTCGCGTGCGCTCTTCAATCACATCTAATCGACAATGGCGAACCGAAACCATCCATTCGCCTAACTCTACAAGATTCGGAACTGTCGCTGATAAACAAATGATTTGAATGTGAGGTGGAGCAAAAATAATACTTTCTTCCCAGACCGTTCCACGAGACTCATCATTAATAAAATGAATTTCGTCAAAAATAACGAAAAGTATATTTTCCAGACGCTTCAGATTTTCAAAGATGTAGTTCCGAAAAATTTCTGTCGTCATAATCAAAATTTGAGCGTCTGGAAGAATCGACACATCTCCAGTCACAATACCGACTTTGTCACCATATTGTTTTCGGAAGTCTCGAAATTTTTGATTCGAAAGCGCTTTAATCGGAGCCGTATAAATGACTCTTTTTCCAAGTTCTAGACTGCGCTGGACTGCATAGTCTGCAATTAAAGTCTTTCCTGACCCCGTTGGAGCCGAGACAAGAACAGAATGCCCTGATTGAATAGATTTGATGGCGTTATTTTGGAAGGCATCTAGCTTATAAGGAAATGGATTGATTGGTTCAATGTCTAAATATCTTTCTCAAAAAAATTTATATATTTTAAATTTTAATACTGATTCTTTATTATAGAGATTTTTAAATCCTTCTGCAAGCCAGAAGAAAATGATTCGCTAATGAATAATATCAAATTGAGAAAAAAGAGAGGGTTCCTCTTTTGGGTATACTTGAACTTCTTCGACCACAGCGTTAGCGGGTCCATGATCGCACCATTTCAACATTTCGTGTAGAGCCGATTCTTCTCCCTGAAAAATACCATCAACGGTCCCATCGTCTCGATTTCGCACCCAACCCACAATTTGAAATTGATTGGCTTTTTTTGCGGTAGCATATCGATACCCGACCCCTTGAACCCGCCCTCTAATAATGACATAAATCGTTTTAATCAAAGACACTCCTTCTTTCAAATTCGTTCTGTTATAATTTTTTTTTCTTTCTGAGTAAAGAAAATCCTTTTTTAAAACTAGAGATCCTCAAATTCTCTGAGACTTGAGAGAAAGCTCCTTTTGAGCTAGAATATTTTCTTGAATCCGTTTATTTGATTTAAAAAAAAGGAGCAGGTAGGAAATTTTCCTATCCTAATAAACCTATGTCTGAACAACCTCCCTTAGTGCGATTACATAAAATTTTAGCTCAGGCCGGTATTGGATCTCGTCGTGCCTGTGAAACTTATATTCAAGAAGGACGCGTCCAAGTTGATGGAAAAGTGGTCTCTGAAGTCGGTTTTCAGATCGATCCTGAACAACATCAAATCTCTTTTAACGAGCAAAAAATTTCCCGCGAAGCTCCTGTTTATTACCTTCTAAACAAACCACAAGGCGTTATTTGCACCAATGATCCCAAAGACCCTCGTCCAAAAATTACTCAAATGATTCACGATCGTCGTAGATTATTTCCGGTCGGACGGCTCGATATTGATACAGAAGGATTAATTTTATTAACTAATGATGGCGAGATGGCCAACCGATTAGCACACCCCCGATATGAAGTCATCAAAACCTATTATCTCAAAGTTCGTGGAAAGATGACTCCGGAAGATTCAGAAAAACTCAGAGAGGGTGTTTGGCTTGATACTGGAAAAATCTCTATTCCAAAGTTTCAAATCACTTATTCGTCCTTCAAATATTCCTCGCTGACAGTCACGATTAGCGAAGGAAAAAACCGTATGATTCGACGCGTTTTTGCAAAAATTCAACATGCCGTACTCGCCATTCGAAGAATTCGAATTGGCCCACTCACCATAAAAGGACTCTCGAGTGGGCGTTATCGACTCTTATCCAAAAGAGAAATAGACACTTTAATGGAAGAAACCGCATCGCCTAAATCTCGTCCAGATCCTTATCAAAAACGAAAAAAATCATCAAACGATTACGAGAAGAAATCCCAACCTTATCCGCTAAAGGATCACGAAGAGCCTGAAACAGATGTTACTTCTTTTACTCCTGAAAATCCGTTAAAGGATCACGAAGAACCTGAAACAGATATTACTTCGTTTACTCCTGAAAATTCGTTAAAGGATCACGAAGAGCCTCAAGCAGATATTACTTCTTTTACTCCTGCAAAATTTCGAGATCGAAAACCGCGTAGTTCAAGCGATAGTTATGAAAAGAAACCGCAATGG
>CAZHAR010000088.1:5537-18647 GCA_964530615.1 uncultured Planctomycetota bacterium
AGATCGAAAACCGCGTAGTTCAAGCGACAGCTACGAAAAGAAACCGCAATGGAAGGGCGCTGGTGATTCCTCCTATCGAGATCGAAAACCGCGTAGTTCAAGCGATAGTTATGAAAAGAAACCGCAATGGAAGAGCGCTGGTGATTCCTCTTATCGAGATCGAAAACCGCGTAGTTCGAGCAATAGCTACGAAAAGAAACCGCAATGGAAGGGATCTAGTGATTCCTATCGAGACCGAAAACCGCGTAGTTCGAGCAATAGCTACGAAAAGAAACCTCAAAATTCAAAAAACTGATTTTGATTGATCTCCCACTTTAAGAGGAACTTATGGAACAAGAATCCTTACTGACGGCTTTAAAAAGAAAACGTGTGATTCAAGAATATATACTCTCCAACGGACTCAAAGTATTACTTTGTCCTCGTCCCAATACCAAAGTAGTTTGTTGTATGATCTGGTATGGAGTGGGTTCTTCTTATGAACATTCCGGAGAAACTGGAATTAGCCACTTTTTAGAACATCTTATGTTCAAGGGAACGAACCAGTATAAAAAAGGCGAAATTGATCTGCTCACCCAAATTTATGGGGGAATGAATAATGCTTCGACTCATTATGATTTTACGAATTATTATTTTAATTTTGCGGCAGATCGCTTTGAAGTGGCCCTTGAAATTGAAGCGAATCGGATGCAAAACTGCTTATTTGAAGAACACGAATTTCAATCGGAAAAAATGGTGGTTATTGACGAATTGATGCAAGGAAAAGATTCTCCTTGGAACAGCCTGGATGAAGAAGTCTATCAACTGAGTTATCGGCTTCATCCCTACCATCGTCCTATTATTGGATGGAAAGAAGATCTCATTCGGGTCGAATTGGATCAAGTCAAAAATTATTATCGTCGTTTTTATCAACCCAATAATGCAACACTTGTTTTGGTCGGGGATGTCTCTGAAGAGAAAACAATGGAGCGGGTTCGAAAACTTTTTGGCTCTATTTCTGCAGGGGCTCTTAAAATAGAAAAGATGCCTGTTGAACCCCTTCAGCTTGGAGAGCGCCGTTCTCTGTTGGAACTAGATGTGAACATGTGCCGTCTTAGCATGGCTTTTCATACTTGTATCATTGGACATCCAGATGATTATATTTTAGATACGATTGATAATATTCTTTCGTATGGAAGATCCGCAAGACTTTATCAAAGACTTGTTGAAAAAGAGCAATTGTGTCGTTTTATTTATACGAATAATGATACCAATAAAAGTGCTGGAATGTACTGGATTTTGGCGGAATTGATGGAAGGGGCGTCAACGGAACAGGTTGAAAAATCGATTCAGGAAGAACTTGAAAAACTTCAAACGGAAAAAGTTTCTGAAGAAGAACTCAGCAAGGCGAAAAATGTAGCGCTTGCGCATCATATTTTTGAAAGCGAATCCTGCGAAGCCTTAGCCTACACGATCGGTCTTTGGAATAATGCTGCATCTTATAAAGACTACGAAAATTATCTCGATTACATTCAAAAAATTACTCCAGAAGATATTCTTTCAACCGCTAAAAAATATTTTCAAGTCACCAATAAAAATATTGCGATATCGCTTCCTCGTACCCATGCGCTTAGCACTCCTTCGCAAGTAGAACCTCAGTTAGAGATTCCAGAAGAAAGCAATGAAGTTGATTCTGAAGAATCAACCCCTCGCCCCTCCATTCAAATGCCACCGCTATTACGCTCTAAAAAGATTCAAGAATTTCAGTTCCGTCGAAATCGTGTCATGCTTGAGAACGGAATGGTTTTGTTGCATTATCATAATCCTCAACTTCCTATTGTTCATCTTCATACATTCATTAATGCGGGTCAAAAATATGAAAAATCAGAACAAGCGGGAGTGTCGAGCTGTACAGGTGCGATGCTTTTACAAGGAACTCACCAACGCTCTGCTTTAGAAATTGCGCAATCCATTGAAGCGGTAGGAAGTGTTCTAGAATCTTCCAGTGGTGGAATTGCTTGTAAAACATTACGCCCTCATGTCAAGCAAGTTCTTGAGATGATGAATGATTGTCTCCGAAACCCTTCCTTTCCTAAAGAAGAAATGGATAAAGAGCGCAACAAAATGCTGGCAGAACTTCTTAGTATTGAAGATAACTGCCGACGAAAAACGCAACAGAAATTTACAAAGATGATTTATGGAAACCATCCTTTTGGGCGGCATCCGTTTGGTTCTGAAGAAACCTTAAAGGCACTTGAGATTTCTCATTTGCAAAATTATCATGAATGGCTTTATGTTCCTAATAATACTATTTTGGCCGTTTCTGGAGATATTTCACTCGAAGAAACATTAAATCTAGTACAACAATATTTCGGAGACTGGAAAGCAAAATCCCTTTCACTTCCAGAACTTCCATCGATTTTACGGCAATCTCAAAAACAAATTGTTAAAATTCCAATGGATCGGGAGCAATTAAATATTTACTTGGGACACTTAGGAATTACTCGAAATAATCCAGATTTTCATAAACTAATTGTGCTAGACTATCTGCTTGGAACCGGCACAGGCTTTACGGATCGAATTAGTAAAAAATTGCGTGATGAAATGGGCCTCGCTTATACGGTTCATGCGAATATCACTGATTCTGCGGGAATCGAACCGGGTGTCTTTACTTGTTTTATCGGGACCGACCCACGCAACGCAGAAAAAGCGGTTCATGAAATTTTGAATCAGATTCGCCTTTTTAAAACCCATCCGGTTCTCCCAGAAGAACTGGAACATGTGCAAAGCTATTTGACTGGAAGCTTTGTATTTGCCTTTGAACGCAACGCACAGATCACAAGACATATGATTCAAATGGAACGCTATCAATTAAGTGAATCCTATCTTGAAAACTATTTTCGAGATATTCTCTCGACCACTCCCCAAGAAATTTTAGAACTGGCGCAACGCTATCTAGATACAGAAATCTATACGCTCGTTCTCGGCGGAAAAACCGATGATATCTCGCTATCCTAAATACAGAAAAGGAGTTATTGGTGATCGTCGGATTATTACAAATTTCTCAACAAAGTGCCGAAACTCGGATTTTTTCGTTTCTTAAACAGTTCGCTTTTTTGCACTGGATCCAGATTTTCCTTGCGAGTGTAATTATTGGAATGCTCTTTTGGTGCTATTGTTCTGAACGAAAAACTCGTTTTATTCTCTTGCTTGAGAGCCAATTAACGCAACATTTTTTCCGTATTGGAACCGTCCTTGTTCTCCTTTTGTTTTTGTTAGGATTTCTTGGATATTTTCAACAATCAAAGTTATTTCAACAAAGTATCCATTTTACAGGAGAGATTTTTTCCTTTAGTTTTCAAATCCTTCTGGTGTTCGCACTCCTTACCCTTTTCTTGAAACTAGCAAATTATTGCCTCCAAAAATTACTACTGTTCATTTTTCCTCAACCCTCTAACCTAAAAACTCAACATCCGCCACTTCGACTTTCTCCTAAAAATAGAAAAGAGGTTCTCTTTCTTGTACTTGCGATCTTGGCACTTGGAACCTATTATGACTTTGGACAATTTCATGGGAATCGAACTTTTATTCATATCTGGGACTTCTTTCATTATTATATCGGTTCCAAATATTCTGCTGAAATCGGTTACTCTAACCTCTATAACTGTGTGGTTACCGCGGAAACCATTGATATCGAAATTGTTAAACAAAACATGGATTTCTATAAAAAGGAAATTCAACAATATCAAACGACTCACCCTCAAAAACTAAAACCGCTCTATCAACAGCAACAAAGTTTAACGCAACAATTCAAACACCTTCAGCAAATTGATATCCAGCGGCCTTATGTTCGGAACCTCGATACCTATTCTTTGAAATCCACCGAAGATATCAAAAAAGAAAAAGAAAAATTTATCGCGTTGTTTGGCCCTAAAAGATGGGAAACCTTTCGGAGGGATCTCTGGTTTTTTCGAGGGCAAGTGAACTCTGAAAAGTGGTCTTTGATTTTGAAAGATCACGGTTATAACCCTTCTCCTGTCTGGAACACGACTGGTTCTTTTTTTTCAAATTTGGGAGAGGCAAAAAATCCTGGACATATCCGCTTTCTGCTACTCCTCGATCCCTTTTTGCTATTTTTATCCGCCCTTGCGATTTATTTTACTTTTGGATTTAAATCGGCGATTCTGGCCCTCGCGATTTTTGGACTCAATTACCCCTCTCGTCTGTTCTGGACCGGAGGCGCTTTTCTACGGCAAGATTGGTTAGCTTTTTCGATCTTCGGAATTTGTTGTCTGCATCGAAAGAAATATATTCTTGCGGGAATTTTTCTTTCCTATGCGTCGATGATCCGCGTTTTTCCTATCTTTTTTCTAGTCGGCCCCGGTGTCAAAGCCGTTCTTATTTTCGTGCGTACCCGCCAAGCTCGCAAAGTTCCCAAACGCTATTATCAATTGTTTCTTAGCTTTCTAATATCGTGTCTCTTGCTTGTCGGATATGGATGTTTAGGGGGTTCCGGTGGATTAGAAAACTGGAGTACTTTTTTTCAGAAAATGAAACTTCACAGCAAACAAAATTTAACAAATAATATTGGTTTTAAGCCGATTCTTCTTTATGACGGAGAACTTGCGTTTCAAGATATTCATAGTGAACGCATCGACGATCCAATCATTCGGATGTATGATCCTTTTCTGGCATGGGAAAAAACTCGTCAAAAGAAATTTGAAGAGCGAAAAATCATTTTCTATGCGATTTTTGCCTTTATTTTCCTACTCTTTAGCGGAGTTGTTCCTAAAAAAAATGATGTCCAAGCGTCCATTTACGGGATAGTACTCCTCTTTTTTGCTCTCGGAGTGACCTCTTATTACTATAATATGATTTTATTGTTTCCTATTTTTTTTAATCGCGCGAATAAATTACACCAGAGCTTTTTTGCAACGAGCTTGGTCGCAATGCTTTTCCTTATTCAGATTTTAGCACTAGGGCTCCATTATTACTTTTATACCAACTTCTTCATTGCTATTTATTTTTTTATTTCGCTTTTGATGGGTCTTTATTTAATCACTATTCTAATACATGATGTTATTCAGATAATACGCCGTTTTCTAAAAAAAATGGGTCTAAAATCTAAATGATTCGTAATCAAACTCAAGGTGTCCAAGAATATCATATTACTTATCCGGAAGAAAAAAACGTTCCGCCGAAACAAATCCGTATTGATTTGTTCCTTCAGAAGCGATTTAACTGGATTTCCCGTCAAAAGCTCCAAAAAAAATTACAAAATAGCGAAATTTTAGTGAATGAGCAGAAAGTTAAATCCTCGTATCGGCTCAAAGTGGGCGATCAGATTTATTTTAAAATCGGAACTCCTATTCTTCACCCAAACTATCAACATGAACCCTTACAAGTGCTTTATGAAGATCCTTATTGCCTCGCCATTGATAAACCGGCTGGAATGCTTGTTCATCCTACAGGAATGCATCAAATTGGTACTTTATTGTCGCGGGTTCATGCCCATTTTACGGATCCGCTTCCCCATTTATTAAATCGAATTGATCGAGAAACGAGTGGGATTGTTCTGTTTTCTAAGGGAAGTCCATATCATGGAACATTGGCTCGACTCTTTGAAAATCGCTTGGTTCACAAAAGTTATCTCGCCTTAGTTCGTGGACTTCCTCCTAAATCAGGAGAAATTGATCAACCCCTTGGTTTGGATCGACACTCCTCCATTGAACTAAAGATGGCGATTATTCCAGAAGGGGCCCCGTCCCAAACGCAGTTTCGTCGTCTTTGGAACGATTCAGAATTCAGTTTACTCCACGTATTTCCACGCACCGGACGACAACATCAAATTCGGGTTCATTTACAATCCTTAGGATTTCCGCTCTTGCGCGACAAAATTTATGAAATGGAAGGCCTCCCATTTCTCTGGGAATTTTGGCATAAATCACCCTATCCATATGCAGATGGACTTGCGCTTTATCGGATGTGTCTTCATGCGTATACTTTAGAGTTTCAGCATCCTTTCTTGGGAAAAACAGTCACCATCAAAGCTTCCCTCCCTTCAGATTTTCGTAAGTTTATTCAAGAACGAAACATTCTTAAAAGGAAACCAACCTCTTTTTAAAGGAAAAATACAATGCAACAGATCCGTTTTTTTTTCGCTTGGTTCTGTTTTTGTTGCGTTATTGGACACGCACAAGAGGATATAAAAAAATTAATCGACGACCTGAAAAATTCTTCAGAAGTCGTTCGCTACGATGCGGTCAAAGCCCTAGGGTTTCTTGGAGCAGATGCCAGAGAAGCGATTCCGGTTTTAATCGAAACTCTTTTTGATAACAGTTACGACGTTAGAATTACCGCGACCGACACTCTTGCCGGTATGGGAACTGTGGCTATTCCTGCTTTGATCGAAGCCCTTTGCCATGAAAACGAAATTGGAAAGATGTCGATTGTCGCTTTGAGAAAAATAGGATCCGAAGCGGTAACGGCGCTTAGCAAAGAACTGAACTTTCCAGAAGCGGAACGTCGTAGAAGAGCTTTATGGGCATTCAGCGACTTCGGCAAAGAAGCCAAAGAGGCGGTTCCAGCAATTATACTGCAGTTAAAAGATCCAGAAGTGAATCATTATGCGGTTTTTGCTTTAGAGACTATGGGCGAATTTGCACAACAAGCGATTCCAGAGTTAACACAACTTCTTCACAAAGCTCCACAACAAACCGCATGGAGGATCGTGGAAACTTTAGGAGCCATAGGACCCCCAGCGATTCCGTCTTTGATGATCGCTTTAGATTCGTCTGATTCACAAGTACAAATTAAAGCGATTCTTGCTTTGGAAGCCATGGGAGAAAAAGCGATTGAAGCCGCTCCTTCCCTTCAAAAATTGCTTCAAAGTCCCGATCGTGCTGTTCAGTTTTATGCGGCTGAAACACTCATCCTTCTTGGAATAGATACGCCGGAAGTCTTTGCTCCATTTATAGAATGTCTTTCTGAGAATCAACCTTATTTTCAGAAAACCAGCCTAATTCTACTCGCCCAACTTGGAGCGAAAGCGAAAGATAGCGCCCCTAGCATTATTTTGATGTTTGATAATCATTACTTGCAAATCCAACGAGCCGCGATTGATGCGCTAGTGAGCATCGGAAAATCATCGGTTCCCTTCCTCATTGAAGCGTTATCTTCTCCTAGTCCTCAAATTAGCACATTGGCCTCTGTAACCTTAGCTAGAATCGGGAAAGAAGCCATTCCCTCTCTTCTCCAAACATTAAAAAATAATCCCAATCAGGAAGTATGCGATAGAATTTTGTTCATTCTTGAAGAAACAGAAGCGGAAATTCAAGAAGCCATTCCTATCCTAATGACTTTTCTCCAGAATAAAGATCTTTCCGTTCAAAGAAAAGTGGCTACGATTCTGGAAGAATTTCACTTAAAGGAAGGGACACCGGTTCCTAAAGAAATTTTGTTGAAAAAAGAGATAGAACCCATTCTTCCAGAAAACTTCAAAGTGATTTTTACGGAACCTCATATTGGAGATTACTTTTCCTCTCATCAGGCAATTGTAGGGCCAATGTCAAAAGCCACCAAAAAAGAACGTAAAGCTTTGATTAAACTCTATACACTTTTTGAAAGACATAAAATCTTCAGCACCGACTGGAGTTTTACCAAAGACGAAAACTATTTAATGAAGGTAATGAGAACAGGAGGCGCTTATAGTGGTCTTGATATCACTCTGCTTGAAAAAGAAATTTCTCTTGCCCAATATATTCAAGAAGCAAACAAAGCCATTGAGGAAGCGGGTACTGTTTTTATCGAATACCAAATCTCTTGGGAATTTCTGCAGGGAGAATAAAAAATTTTGTCTAGGAATAGGACTCGAAGATATCGCGGAAGACGGGGTGGTTTTTCTTGAAAGCCGCAAAAATAACCGGGTCAAAATGCTCCGGTTGGGTGCGGTCATTGCCGCACGTAATAATCTCTATACTCTTTAGATGGTCGAATACGGGCTTGTTGAGACGCTCGCTTCGAAGGGCATCGTAGATGTCGCAGATATTCATAATGCGTGCCGATAGCGGAATATCCTCCCCTTGCTTTCCATTTGGATAACCTCCACCGTCCCAACGTTCGTGGTGATTGAGCGCGATCTCGGCACCCATCTTGAGGTAGGGTGATTTGCCTTTGCCGAGGATTTTCGCGCCCATCAAGGTATGCGCCTTCATGATCTCCCACTCTTCCTGTGTGAAGCCGCTCTGCTTGAGAAGGATATGGTCAGGGATGGCTATCTTGCCTATATCGTGCATCGGACTTGCGAAAAAAATATTGTCGATGAATTCTTTATCCAGACCGAGAATCGTGGCAAGTTCACGACTGTAATAGCCGATGCGTTGTACGTGAGCGCCGGTGTCTTCATCTTTGTATTCTGCCGCGCGTGTCATGGTAAAAATGGTTTCGAGATAACTTTCCTGAAGATCTGCAGTCCTTTCCCGCACTCGTTGTTCTAACACATCGTTATAATTGTGCAGTTCCTTGTGTAACAGGCGCACTTCTAGCATATTGTGAACGCGCGCCAGTACTTCGGCCATATCAAACGGCTTGCTAATAAAATCTTTCGCGCCAAGCTGGAGTGCTCTCAGTTTGTGACCCGGTTGAGCGGTGATGACAAGTACAGGAAGGTAGCCGTCGGGTTCAATTTCTTTGAGTTTCTCCATTACTTGAAATCCGTCCATAGCTGGCATCTGAAGATCGAGCAAAATCAAATCGTAGTAGTTATTGAGGTGAAGTTCGCAGACCTCAAGCGGGTCCATCGTTGATGCGACAGAAGTATAACCGGCAGAGACCAGAATTCGCGTGAGTAACTGAACATTCGCTTCCAGATCGTCAACAATCAAAAGTTTGCCGTGAAGAATGTCAGATGAATTTATCATAAAAATCGTAGCTCCTTAGTGGCTCTTAGCAGGTTTTAATATTTTATTTATTCCTGCTATTCAGAAACCAAGTGTGCATTTCGCCTTTACCCTTGACATCGATGGTACCGCGTTCTTCAAGGATGAACAGTTCATTTAACTTCTGTCGAGTAGTGTCCGTTAGCTGGATTCGGCCGGCCACGCCGTGAGATTCCATCCGGCTGGCAGTATTTACAACGTCTCCCCATAAGTCATAGAGAAATTTTCGCTTGCCGATGACTCCTGCGACTACTGCGCCGGAGGCCATGCCGATGCGCACATTCAGCTTGTAGGGACTCTCCTTATTGAAGCAATCCATTGCCTCGATTATGTCCAATGCCATGTGCGCTGTACGGATTGCATGATCCATCACAGGGACGGGAACTCCTGCCGCCGCCATATAGGAATCACCGATAGTTTTGATCTTTTCAAGTCCACGGTTGTCGGCAATGCTGTCAAAGCGGGTGAAGATATCATTGAGTAGATGCACCAGAATTTCGGCGCTCACGCCCTCGGAAAACTTTGTGAATTCCACGATGTCTGCGAATAACACCGTCACCTCCTCGAATCGATCGGCAATGACTTCCGTGAAGTTATTATCTGCCATAATTTCGGGACGCTTTTTCAAGCGTTCAGTAATGGAATGGGGCAGTACGTTGAGCAACAGTCGTTCTGTCACCTTCTTTTCCGACATAACTTGATTATAGAGGTTCTTTGTTTCTAAATGCAACAGGCGAACTTCGAGCATATTGTGAACTCGGACCAATACCTCTGCGAGATCGAACGGTTTGCTGATGAAATCCTTCGCTCCTGCTTTCAACGCGCGTAGTTTGTGATCGGGTTGGGCGGTAATGACGAGGATCGGAAGATAACCATCCATTTCAATTTTCTTTAGGTTTTCCATCACTTGGAATCCGTCCATATTTGGCATCTGAAGATCAAGTAGTATCAAGTCGTAGCGGTTCTTAAGGTGAAGCTCAAAGACCTTGAGCGAGTCCATCGTGGAGGTGATGGAAACATAGCCGGCGCTACGTAGCATCCGATCAAGCAAAAGAACATTGGCTTCCTGATCGTCGACGATTAGGATTTTGCCGTTAAAAATATCAGATGAACTTATCATGAGTTTGAATGCTTTATGGAAATTTGTGGCTCATCAACTGAGATGGCCTTGTCTAGCGGCACTGGCTCTAGTAGTAGCGGCATTGGCACGGACTCGACCTTCGTGAGATCGAGGATCTCGTTGATTAGTTTTAATAGATGCCATCCCGCCTGCAGAATATGGCTGACGCTATCCTTCTGGGCGGTTATGGATAACTGGGAATCGGACTCCATCAACTGGGCGAACTGGCGACGTATTAGATCGTGGCTTGACTCCACTTTCGTTACCATTTGTTCCAGCGCTTTGCTGTAGTTCTTCGTTTCCCCGTACAACAGGCGTATTTCCAGCATATTGTGAACACGCGTCAGTACTTCAGGAAGCTCAAACGGTTTGCTAATGAAATCTTTCGCCCCGGCCTGAAACGCGCGTAGTTTATGACCCGGTTGGGCAGTGATGACAAGCACCGGAAGATAACCGTCCGGTTCAATTTCCTTGAGTCCCTCCATCACCTGGAACCCGTCCATACCGGGCATCAGAAGATCGAGCAGGATCAAGTCGTAGTGGTTCTTGAGGTGAAGTTCGCAGACCTTGCTCGGATCCATTGTAGACGCGATGGAAACATAATTTGCACCGCGTAGCATTCTCTCCAGAAGGTGGACATTGGCTTCCTGATCGTCAACGATTAGCACTTTCGCATTAAGTATATCGGATAAATTTATCATAAAAATCATAGCTCCTTATTTGCTCTTGTCAGATTTTTCCCAGAAAATTCTAGTGTCGCATCGAGTGCAATTATGAATTCGTTGACTTTGATCGGCTTGGTAAGATAGCGGAAAAATCCTGCCTTCATGCCTTTCTCGATGTCAAGTGGCATTGCATTCGCACTGATGGCAATGACGGGAATGTACGCAGTGGTCGAATCTGAGCGCAGAATTTTCAGGGCGTCGAAACCGCTGATGCCGGGCAGATTGATGTCCATCAGGATCACATCTGGCTGGGATGTGCGCGCAATCTCGATACCGTCATTCCCGTTCACTGCAGTCAGTAGGCGGATATCGGGGCGACGTGCGATGATTTGCTTGACTAGTTTCATGTTCGCCGGATTATCCTCTACATAGAGAAGTGTGTGTAGCCGCGCCCCGTGAGGTACATACGGTAGAGGAAATGACGTTGTTTCGTTTCCTTCTGAGGAAAGGCGTGGCGCAGTAACTGAGAGGAGTTCGAACCAGAAGACGCTTCCTACCCCGACGGTGCTTTCTACACCGATGATGCCATCCATCAGTTCGACCAGTCGCTTGGCCACCACGAGGCCGATTCCTGTACCTTCTTCACTACCAGATTCCTGTCCGAGACGATTGAACGCTTGGAATAACTGCGCCAGTTTTTCCGGAGGCAATCCAGCACCGGTGTCCCTAACGCTGATGCGAGTGCGTTCTGGAGTGCTTGCAGTGCATTCCACAATGATCATTCCCCCCGGCTGATTGTATTTGATTGCGTTGGAAAGGAGGTTGATGAGAACCTGCTTCAACCGAGTCCGATCGGCGTTAACAAAGTAAGGGATATCGAATCGAGGAAAGGTCAGTTTGAAGCCGCGTTGTTGCGCTTGGGGCTCGATCATACCTTGGCATTCGAGCATCACTTCGGCCAGTGACACCGGTTCCAGCGACAGTGGCACCTGCCCGGATTCGACCTTTGCGAGATCGAGGATTTCGTCGATCAACTTCAGCAGATGCCATCCCGCCTGAAGAATCTGGGCGATGCTTTCCTTTTGGGTGGGCGTTGGAGGCAAGGAATCGGACTCCATCAATTGGGCGAACCCGAGGATCGCATTGAGCGGACTACGCAACTCATGGCTCATGCTGGATAGAAATTCAGATTTCGCAAGATTGGCTTTTTCGGCCACAGATCGGGCGCTTTCGAGTTCGATGTTCTTTTCCTGTAGCACCTGATCTACGCGATTGCGTTCGGTAACGTCTCGCGCCGCGGCAAACACGCCCTGGAGAGTCCTATTTCGGTCGTAGAAGGTAGTCGCATTGTAGGACACCACTGTTTTTCTGCCGTCCCTAGTGCACGCAGTGAGTTCGTAGTTGGTGACCTTCTTTTCGCTCAGCACCAGCTTAATAGCGGCCTCGGCTCGCTCTGGATCGGTAAAGTAGTTCTTAAACGGCGCACCGATTAGTTCGTCACGTGTGCAATCGGTGAGTGCCTCCATCTGCTTGTTGACGTCGGTAATGATGCCGGACGGATCCGTAGTCATCAGTGCGTCGATGTTGGATTCGATGAGCGAGCGTGTGTAGAACTGTTGGTCGCGCAGACGTTGATCGAGCTTTTTCTGCTCTGCTTCGACTTGCTTGCGTACAGTATTATCAGTACCAATCAATAGATAGCCGATAATTCCCCCTTGAGCATCACGCAGTGCCGTGACCGATACGATGGCCGGAAATCGGCTACCGTCCTTGCGGATGTAGGTTAGTTCGTAAATATCCTCGATGCCACGTGAGGCCTTGAAGACCAATGCCTCGAAGCCAGGCCTAATCGTCGTTGCAAGTTCTAAACTCAATGCTTTAGCGCGTGCGATCACTTCCTGTGGATCGGAAATGTCAGCTGGAGTGATCTTGTTCATCACTTCAGCGGCCGCGTAGCCCAGCATGCGTTCCGCGCCGACGTTGAAGATTTGAATGACGCCTTTTGCATCTGTGGCAATACTCGAGAAATTGGCGCTATTGAAAATCGCGTTCTGGAGGGCCCCCGCTTTGAGTAATGCTTCTTCCGCTTGCTTGCGTGCAGTGTTGTCGGTGCCGATCAGCAGGTAGCCGATGATGGCGTCTTGAGCGTCGCGTAGCGCCGTGACCGACACGACCGCAGGAAGGCGGCTTCCATCTTTACGGATATGGGTTAGTTCATAAATGTCCTCGATACCGCGCGAGGCCTTGAACACCAATGCCTCGAAGCCCGGCGTAATCGGGGTGCCGAGTTCGGTGCTTAATGCCTTGGCGCGCGCGATCAATTCCTGAGGATCGGAAATGTCAGCCGGAGTGATCTTGTTCATCACTTCAGCGGCCGTGTAACCCAGCATACGTTCCGCGCCGACGTTGAAGA
>CAZHAR010000089.1:0-17466 GCA_964530615.1 uncultured Planctomycetota bacterium
GTCGCCCGGTCGAGAAAAATTGTTGGTGTTGGGCGACCCTTTTTTTGATGCCCGGATTGAAGGGGCCTTCTTGGCAAGGAAAAATTTGAAACTGTAAAAAAATGGGCTCTTTGGTCTCGATCCAAAAACGAAAGGGATCGGATCGGTGAAAATGACTTTTCATCCAGATTCTAAAAGGAACTTCAACGGGAATGGGATCGGGATCGAAAAGAAAAGGTTTTGGATCGAGTTGAGATCCATTCGTTTCCGGAGTGCAACCGATCCAGAGAAGAAGAGCCAATAGGCTCCAGAGGATTTTCATAAGCCTTAATTTTTTTTTAAGTTTGGGGTGGAGGCGTATTTTCTGAAGCGGGTTTTAGATCTGGTGCGAGTTGTGGATCTGGATTGGGTTTTAGATCCACAACAGTTTTTTGATTCAGTTTAAGACGCTCTGTTTTTGCTCGTTTTTCCAAAGCTTCTTTTTGAACCTGCAGGAATTGAGGATCAGGAAGTTCAACGTTGGCGATTCGGATCGTATTACAGGGGATTCCCGGCATTCCTACAGGAATTCCGACAATAAAGGCAATGAGATCCCCACGATTTACAATTCCTTTGCGAAAGGCGATTAAAGAAGCTTCTTTAAAGAGTTCTTCGACATCACGATTATCGGGAACAATTGCTGGAATAACGCCTCGATAGAGACAGAGTCGTCGGAATGTTTTTTCGTTGGGAGTGGCGCCCAAGATAATTGTAGACGGATGCTGTTTAGAAACAAGGACAGCAGTGGTTCCAGAAGAAGTAAAGCAAACAATGGCCTTAATACCGGAGTTATTGACCATATGAAACATTCCCTGAGAAATAATGGAACGAAAATCTAAGCTTTTTTCGTTCCGCATATTGCGGTAATTTGGATTACTTTCATACGAGAGTTCCGCATGGTAAGCGACTTTAGACATCGTCAACAAGGCTTGAATCGGATACCCGCCATTAGCGGTTTCTCCAGAAAGCATTAACGCGTCGGTTCCATCTCCAATCGCTTGGACAATATCCGATACTTCTGCGCGTGTTGGGCGAGGGTTAAGGATCATCGATTCCAGCATTTGAGTGGCGGTAATCACCACTTTGTTGAGTTCCCGACATCGATTGATGATTGTTTTTTGAATGAAGGGAACGGTTTCCACTTGCATTTCCACCCCTAGATCTCCGCGTGCGATCATAATTCCGTCTGAAACGTTAATAATTTGATCGAGCATCGGTTGACGAACCGCTTCAGGTTTTTCTAATTTAGAGATAATATGAATATCCGAGTTTTTGGACTTGAGAAATTCTTTAACTTCAAGGATATCTTTATCCGATCGGACAAACGAGAGTCCGACAAAATCGATCTCATTTTGAATTCCCCAGAGCAAATCACGCTTATCTTTTTCCGTGAAGCTTGGAGAAGAGATTTTGACATCGGGCAAATTGATTCCTTTATTGGATTTAAGGGGGCCCCCTTGGGTCACTTTGCAAAAAATCATGCCATTATGAGTTCGTTCAACTTGGGCGGCGAGATAGCCGTCGTCCATCAAAATTTTACACCCTTCTGACACGTCGGTAATCAAATTTTCATAAGTACAGGAAACAAAGATTTTATCGCCCTCTTTATAGCCGAGAGTCGATTCTCTGGAAATAATCAAGGTATCATTAATTTTTAACTCAATGACTCCGTCTTTAATACGTCCGACACGAATTTTGGGGCCACAGAGATCTTGTAAAATGGCGACTGGAGTTTGAAGATCTTTTGAAATTTGGCGAATGCGATTTAACACAACAAGATGATCTTCATGGGATCCATGAGAAAAATTAAGACGAGCCACATTCATTCCTCCCAAAATCAAATTGGAAAGAATTTCTTGGCTGGAACAAGCCGGGCCGATGGTACAAATAATTTTAGTTCGTCGGAACATAAGGAACCTTTCTGAGAAGATTTGAAGTGGGTTTTAAGGATGAAACGAAAAATGTTGGAGAATTTTCAAGGAAGAGAGATGAATTTTTTTGATTTTTTAAGGGTTCCTTTATAGGATAGTATTCGATTATTTTTCATAGGTTCGCTATTCCCCCTGGAATATGATTTTTTCTTTTTTTATTTTTAACGGAGTTTAATCTTGGATCAAGAAGGTATTCAAGGAAGTTCTTCTGGAATCAAGCTTCATCCCCAAGAAGTAAAGCCTTTTTTTGTTTTTATTGAAAAAGCATTTCGGGCGGTTTCACTGTACAGCGAAAATCATCCCTTACTCAAACAATTTATTAAACAATTCACAGACTATCTTAACTTAGCAACCCAAAAACTCCAAGACCCTTTAGTACTTAAGATTACTCAATACCAAGTTTTCTATGATGAGGAAGTAGTCTATGACGGTCCAAAAGAAGTTTCGTCTAATTTAGCACTTCTCCTTTATAATGGAGGGCTAAGTAACCTGAGTTTTATTTATGGAGTGACCGAAGAAGAGGTTCAAACTTTTTTGTTAGCGTTATGGAAATCCAAAAGCGTGACTTCAGACGAAGAAAGCTTAAGTACCGTTTTATGGGATCTCAATTTTCAATCGATTCAATATCAATGTTATGACGAATTAACGATGTATGATACAGAAGTTCCGGATTTTGCGAACATAGTCGAGCGAGATCAGTATCATATTGCCATCGAGAGTAATCAGGACTCTACCAAATTTACAGAATCCACAGAATTTTTTAATTTGCTTTCCGAAGAAGAAATTGTTCAGGAATTTACGTTAACTGAATCTGAAAGTGCTCTTTTAGAAGAAGATATCGGAACTACAGAAAGTCCGGCAATTCAATTTGTTTGGGCGGCGCTACGTCTTTATGATCTGGATCGAGATCCAAAAATCTTTACCAATATTTTAAGGACTATTAAAAATCGATTGCGGTTTGAAATTGAGGAAGGCGAGTTTTCAAATGCTGCGTTAATGATTCAACAAATTGAAGCGGCAAAACTCGCGTTTAACTTAACCCCTGAAAATATTGGGGAACTATCGATCCTGTTACAAAACTTTGTAAATGCGGAACTCCTAGAGCGTACGGTAAAAATTTTACAAGAACGGGAAAGTGTCAATTGGCACGCAGTAAAATGTTGTTTTGCTTATACCCCAATTGCCTGTCTTCCGCAACTGATCCCATTTTTGGGTCACCCAAAAATGAGAGAAACGTTTATCGAGGTCTTGCGAAAATTTTGTACCGAAAATGTCTCCACTCTATTTCCCTTTTTAAAGCATGAAGATCCGCAAGTGATTATCGCCGTTTGTACTATTTTGGAGGGAAGTGAAGAGAGATCGATCTTCAAACCTTTAATGGAATTGATCAATCATACAAACCCACAAGTCAAGGATGTTACACTGAGTTTGTTGTATCGAAAATTCCCAAAAGAAACTGCGGATCTTTTTATTACTAAATTATCCGATCCGGACAAAAATATTCGAAAAGTAGCACGAGATAATCTTCCTAAAATAGAAAATAAACAAGTTTATTTAAAAATTTTCAGTATGATTGAAGATTCGGAATTTCTTTCCAAGGATCTGATTGAGAAACGAGAACTTTTAAATGCTTTCGCTGTCTGTGGACAGAATCAAGCTATTGTCACTTTGGAACGGTTACTTCAACAATCTTCTGGATTTACTAGTATTTTTAGGAAAGAATCTTCGGCCAAAATGGCTGATAATCGTAAATGTGCGGTGAGGGCCCTTGCTTATATTCAAGACGAAAAAGCGTTAAAAATGCTTCAAGAAGTTGAAAAATCTAAAAATAGTGATCTGAGTGTGTTAGCCAAAATTGCCTTATCAGAGCGAGAGAAGCTTATTCGAAAACCTTCTCCTTCGTAGGGTTTTGGAAAAACTTTAACGAAAAGAACGCCATCAAACCGCCTCTTGCTTAGATAGAGAAAAGCTAAAGAGTCTATTATGATTGTTAATATTGATGAGTATCGAGAATATTTGTGTTATTCTGGTTTTCGCGAGAATGTGGAGCAAAGTTTATCCGATTGGGAAGCCCGGTTTGCGGACTTTTCGCAACCCCCTTACTTTCGAAATTTGAAAAAAGCGTATCAATCGCTTTGTTTAGAAGCTTTTTGTCGAACGAAGTCCTTAAATCCTACCCCTCAAATTAATGTGGATTTGGCTTCTTTGTTGAAAGATATTATTGGATTTGCATGCCATATTTCTTTGACGGATCCCGATTATCGGGAACCCTTACATTCCGTTTGTTTGTTACTTCAGTATTATTTTAAAGGGTACCATTTTACAACGTTAAATCAGGAGGCGTTGATCACGATTTCACGAGAAACTATTTATCATTTACTTCAGATCGAATGTTTATCGTTGACGGTGCTCAATTATTTTGCCAATACCCCCTATCATGGAATGCTACAAGAAGTATCGGATCCCCTTTTTTATGAAATAGGCGGAGTTGAAGGCGGCGCTGCATATCTGCTGACGCATAGCCTTTTTCGAAAGTTCCGAGAAAAAGTTCATGAAACGGAACTCTTACGCGCCCCCTTTTATAAAGCTTTAGAAAATAAAGCCATTCAGGATAAATGGAAAAGAGAAAGTATCACTATTCTCTCCTTTCTGGATTTGATGGAAAAGGCCAGACAACAGACTCAACGTATCTCTTATACTTCTCTTATGTATGAAAATTCTGTCCCTTCTCAACCTTCTCAACCTTATCCCTATCCTGCTACGGAAAATTCTGGCCCTGCCTACTCCCCTCCCACTCCCGCCTATTCACCCCCGGTTGAAGAATTTCATGAAAATAATCTTAATAGTTCGAGGAATGAGTCCCCCCCACTCGCTTCTAAAGAAATGATCTCTACCCCTTACGGTTTAGGGACAGAGCTTTCTGTAGCTCTTCCAGAGAGTTTGCAAGAACTCAAAAAAAATCCTGCGATGGTTCCACCGAAAGAACCTATTTTAAAAGAAGCCGAAAAGAAAAAAAAGCGTTATGGAGAAAAACAAGGATTCGATTGGGTCGAACAACAAATTTCTCAGGCCCAACAACAATCCAACTTCAACGCTGCTTTCGTTCTCAATCTCTTGAAGCAGTACCAATTTGGAACTGAAATCGTTCCAAATTTAATTCCGTTCTTAGCGGATTCCAAAACAAAAAAGGTTTTTGAAGAGGTTTTTTTGGGGTTTTGTGGAAAACATCCAGAATATCTTTTTGATTTTTTGAAAGTTTCTGATCCTTCGGTCTTAATTTCAATTTGCAACATTTTTCAATTAATGGGTTCCCATTCAGCCGTTTTTCCCAAATTAACGCCACTTTTATCTCATCCCAATAGTGAGGTTCGCAATAAAATTGCTGAAACTTTAAATGTCTTGTTCCCGCGCGAAATGACAGATTTATTAATTACCAAACTTTCAGATACGCAAGAAGATCTCAGAAAATTGGCTTTGGAATATCTTCCGAAAAGCGAGAATAAACAAATTTATTTTAAAGTACTGAGCTTGATAGAATCGCCTGATTTCGAGAAAAAAGATTTTACTGAAAAACGTGGATTACTCACTTCTTTAGCCGTTGCCGGTCAGAAGACCGCTATTCCCAAATTGAAAGAATTCGTCGAACTCACGATTGTGACAAAAATCCTTCGTAAAGATTCGATGAATCGTCAGCTAGAATTGAAGAAGTGCGCGATTCGCGCGTTAAGTTATATTCGTGATGATTCTGTCGTTCCACTCTTGAAACAAATTGAACAATGGAAAAATGCAGAACTGAGTTTGTTAGCCAAAATCGCTCTTGCCGAACGTGAAAAAAATATGGTGCCGAATTCTAAAGATTCAAAGAAAGATTAATTCTGATGGACCATGAGCTTCTAATTCAAGAAAAACAACACTTTTTTATTAGCCTTAATACTATTCTCAAAAATGGCCCCTTGTTTGGTTTTGAAAATAAAAATATTCAAGAGGGGTTAGATCGCTTCTTTCGTCATAAAAAAGCGATTTGGGACGAGGAAGGAGAACTCTCTCTTCGATTTAGTTTTGGAAACCTCAAAATCAATGGGAAAAAAATTCCTCTTGATAATGCGGTTGGCGGATTTCTGAACAAGCTATCTCAAGAATGTGAGCCTTTTCAGGTCAATTTGTTTTCTTTTGACAACGAAGTGACCAAAGAAGATATGGAACAATTTGTCTCTTATTTTCATCAGTTTCAAAAAGAACTCCATCAATATCCTTCTCCTGAAGAAGCTTTTAAAGCCTTTATGGGGGGATTGGATCTCTTAAAAATTGACCATATCCGTTGTGGCCGATCCATGGAAGTTCAACGTCAATCCACAGAAGATGTCGATCCGGGAACCATTAACATTCGCATTTACTTTCGCGCTTGTACCATGATTCGCGAACTGATTCAAAACTTGGCGAATGGAGAAAAAATTCAACACCGAAAACTCAAGACCCTGATTAAAATGATTCTGGAGTCTTTGGAAAAAGATTCTTACTATTTATTAGCCTTAACGCATTGCAAATACTTTCAATCGCAGACAGAAATTTTTCATCTGGTCAATACCGCCATTTTCAGCGCATTGATCGGGATTTCGTTAGAAATTTCTCGCAGTGATTTGAGTGATTTAGTGCTTTGCTCTTTTTTACACGATATTGGTTCTAGCGCCGCTTTAGATCACATTAATCAAGCTCCTGCCGATTATCTAACTCAATGTCGTAAAAAAGATAGCCAATCCTTAAGAAAAATTGCCTCTATTTTTCAAACGGAGGATATTAGCGAAGGACTCTTGCGTTCCGTTGTTGTTGCCGTCGAGTGTCATTTCAAAGAAAAATTGGAAAACGCAAAAAAACGATCCTTATTTTCAAGAGTGATTTCAATCGCAAGTGATTATGATCGCTTGGTCACACGTAATCCGTATACTCGTAATTATAAATGTTCTCCTCAAGAAGCACTCAACTATCTCCATACTCATAGCAAAAATCGTCACCTAGACGCCTATGATCCCGCCTTATATAAAATTTTTTTCCAGGTTATGGGCTTATATCCAATTGGATCTTTAGTACAATTGAGTGACGCTTCTTTAGGAATTGTTGTGACTCAACAAGAAGATCTTGCGTTCAGCAACCAACCTTTTGTTCGAGTTTTTTCCGACAGTAATGGACAGAAAGTAAACGAAATTCTTGATTTGAGTCAGGAAACTTCTTTGGGAATGGATCGTTTTAAAATTCGGCAAACGCTTCAGTTTGAAACCATTAAAATGACCCAAGAAGAATATCTGAAAGTGATTGCCTCCGAAGCTAATTGATCGGTGAGTTTTATGATGAAAAAGGCAAGCGACTACGAATTCTATGACGCCTTGTTTAATGAAGTTAAAAGAAAAGATTCTTTATGATTTTAAATGTGGAACAGTATCGACAATTTTTAAATCAGACCGAAATTTACGGTCAATTTGAATCCGAAGTAGTGATCTGGGAGCCCTATTTACCTCAATTTTATCATCCTCCTCACTTTAGAGAACTTAAAGTTTCTCTTTATGAATTGTTTATACGCACCGCAAAAAAAACACCCGTGATTTCGCTCCCACCTACCGATCCACGAATTTTTGAGATTTATCGAGATATTTTTGGACTAGGGTGCAATCTTCCTCTAATCGACCCTGATTATCGAGATCCTTATATCGCCGCGACGTCCTTCCTTCCTTATTATTTTGAATATTTCCAGCTCGCTGCGTTTGATCCTGAAAATTTAATTCTCTTGGTTCGAGAATCGATTCAACGCCTCCTTCAGATTGAATATTTTATTGGGATTCTTTTGGAAAAATTCACAAGGAGCCCCTTTTTAGAAATGATTCAATTAAGTTTGGGAAACATTCTCGAGTCCATCGGAGCTTTTCCTGAAGGAGTCGCAGATTTGTTGAATGGATATCAGTTTAAAATCCTTCAAGAGAAAATTTATTCTCTCGATGCTTCCCTTCAAAAAAGAGAGGTGCTCCTTCACTTTCTTGGACAACTCGATCATTTTCATAAAACCTATACAGCACCGTCTCAGCTTCCTTCGTTTGGAGGAATTGCTTCTGGCTCAAGTTCCAAACCCCAAGGAACATTTCTCTCTCCAGCTCCACGCTCAAATATTTCTTCTTTTCCAAGGCCCGCGACAACACGATTGTCGCCCAAAGTTCAGCCTTTTCCTGCAAAATCACCCATTCAATCTCTGGACGCTTTTTCAGCGCCTCCTTCCGTTCCAAATTCCTCTGGGCTTTTATTGGCTCCGCTCTCAACGAATACGCCTATCCCAGTATCTCCACAAAATTTTTTCGCTCCTTCTTCCTCTGCGGTTCCACCCACAACTCCCTCCGTAGAAAATCCTGTTTCTCCCAATCAAAAATTGGCGTCTCTTTATCCCAATCTCCAATCAAAATCTCCTTCCTCACCGAATAAACTCTCTGCACTTTATCCTAATCTGGCTCCGAAAAACCCTGCTCTGAATCTCTCTCCGACCCCGCCGCCTTTGCCGGTACCACAGAACTCTATACAAAATTCTATAGGGTCATCGATTCCTTTTTCTTCCGTCCCTACAACTCCATTGATGACTTCGACAGAGAACTTTCCGAATCCGACAGGGA
Organism: uncultured Planctomycetota bacterium; assembly: GCA_964530615.1. Lineage (GTDB taxonomy): Bacteria > Planctomycetota > JBBTDB01 > JBBTDB01 > JBBTDB01 > JBBTDB01. The sequence goes on from CAZHAR010000089.1 coordinate 8,594, forward strand.
GTTCAACAGGAAGCTTTCCGAATCCGACAGGGAGTTCAACAGGAAGCTTTCCGAATCCATTGATGAAAGCTCCGAGTCGGGACACTAAAAGTATTCGGCCCATCAAGAAGGCCAGTGGAAAGATGACTCGGAAAACCTCTATCAGTCAACTCATTAACCTCCAAGAAGAAAGCAAAACAACTCCAACTTCTCAAAAGAAAAAACTTGTTTTAATTGATCCAAACGAGATACAAAGTAGTCCCCTCAAAAATCAGTTGGAACAAAACGGATTTGAAGTCATTTTCTTTTCCCAAGGAAAAAAAGCGCTTGATTATCTTCTAGTCGAACAAGCCGATCTAATCTTGTCTGAAACATTGCTGGATCAAATTGATGGATTTACCTTGTTTTCTCTCCTTAAAAATAAAAAAGGCGACAAACTCCCTCCTTTTCTATTTTATTCTGCGGTCAATGACCCAAGCTGGATCCAACAAGCACTTCAACTAGGAATTAAAGATTACCTTTTGAAACCACTCCACTTTGATATTCTACTGACCAAGCTTTCGGTCTATTTGGCGGAAACACCTATTCCAGAAAGAGCGGAAACCTATTCGGGTTTAAGTGGAACTCTGAAAGATGCGGCACTCGAAGATGTTTTACAAATGGTCTCTAAATCGAGTAAAGAAAACGCTTGTATTCATTTGACCGAAATTAATTCTAAAGGAGCTATTTATTTCAAAAATGGTGAAATTCTTCACGCAGAAGTGGAACAACTTATAGGGTTAGATGCTTTAGTACAACTCTTGACTTGGAAAGAAGGAAATTTTTATTGTAGTTATGAAACCACTACTGGAACTTCTCTCGCGAATATGCCTCTCGAATATCTCCTGTTAGACGTCGCCAGAGTTCTTGATGAACGTAGCCAACAAACTCCTCCTTCCGAATCTTGAAGCGAATCAGGCTCTTTTATTTCTTCTCTAATGTTAGGAAAATTATGAGTTTATTACTACTTCAATGTGTTGAATGCGAATCCGAATTCGATGTCTCAACCCTACCCACTGGAAAGCGATATCGTTGTTCGATCTGTCAGACCATTTTAGAAACTCCTTCTAAACCGTCCGCTTTAGAATCGTCTAGTCCTCGATCGGAGACAGAGGAGGTAACAAAAATAACTGAACCTCCAAAATCCGAAAAGCAAGAAATTTCTTCCACAGAACCTCCAAAAAAGAAAAAGAAAACTTCGCTGGAAGCCTCATTATCGCTTTCTCCTAAAAAAGCAAAAAAGAAGAACGATTCCGAGAATTCAAAAAATACGCCGGTAGAAGTTGTCGCTGAAAAAGAAGTTGTCGCTGAAAAAGAAGTTGTCGCTGAAAAAGAAAGTGGGATGAAAAAAACAAAAAAAGAGCGTCTTGAAGAAAGAAAAGGAGCAAAAGCCACAGCTTCTAGCGGAAAAGCGTCTAAAGAAGAAAGAAAGGCTAGCAAAAAAAGCGAACTTCCGCCTTCGTCATCCGAATCTTTAGAGAAAAAAGATCCAGACCAAAACAAAACAAAAGAACGAGAAAAAACAAGCCGTTTACGAAAAGTAGACCTTCAAACAAAAGATAAAAAAATTGAAGGACAAGATAATCCTCAAGAAACTGAAGTCACAACACTCGTTCCGGTCAATAAATCGCCCACACGAGGGGATGGACCTAAATTAGTCAAAAAACCACAAAAAACAGCACCACGAAAGAAAACAGAGCGATTGGTCAAATCAGAAATCCGTCGCGAAGTTTCTTTAGAAGAACACAAGGAACGAGCCACCAAAACCAGAGCGTCCGCATCCCCCGCAAAGAAATCACCTCGTTTTTTAGTAGGAATGCTTACGGGAACGTTTCTGTTTCTGGGAATCGGGGGTGGAATCCTTTTTGCTTTTAAAAATTCTTTTTTTTCGAAACAAAATAAAGATAAATCTTCTCAACAAACCAATGTAACGCCATCTCAAGATCTGCGTAAAAAATTCGATGCTGATTTTGAAGGAGCGAAAAATATTCCAGAAAAACTTTTTGCGCTTGCCGCATGGTGCAAAGAAAACAACTTGGAAGACGAGCAAAAAATTTGTTTGATCCATATTTTGGAAGTGGATTCCGAACACGAAGGGGCGCTCATTGCTTTAGGCCGTAAAAAGCCAGAAAAACGAAACTTTTTTGATGATCTTTTTGGAAAAGAATATAAGAAGAAATCTCAAGGGTCTCTGATAGCGGCCTCTGATGGACTCTCAGAGAGTGAACTTGCCCTCATTCTCGCTTCGGCAACCCCTATTTTAGAAGCATTTCAAAAAGACTTCAGTAGCGAAATTCAGGATAAAGGATATGGACAATTTCCTCCTTTTTTAATCGCTGTCTTTTCTTCTCAGACAAAATATCAAGAGTATTGCAAGAACCTAAAAGAAGAGCGCGCCTCCAAAGAAGCAGGCCTTCTCCAAATCAAACAACGGATGCTCATTAGTTATCCGAAAATTGAAGTTAAATCTGGAACCGTCGAGGAACAAGGAGATCCCGGAAAACTTTTAAACAGTTCTATGCTTTATGAAGTTTATATTGAACCTACCAAAACGTCACAAGTGATTCCAAAACTCAACTTAATCGCGTTAAAACATTTGAAAGAACGTTATTTTGCAGTGCTAACTGAGCATTATTTTATTGCGATGCAAAACGATGAATCCTATGTCAGTAAACTTGCGGTTCAAAGCTTTGTGAACCTTCTGGAACTGGATTATAAATGGATTTATGATCATTATCGGGAAGAATGGGGCTTAAAAGAATATGAACACTTAATGGCCCTTTATATTTTCCGTGACCGTAAAGAGTTCCGCGCTTATGGAAAGATGGACGACAAATCCAGTATTTTAGGATTCTATGAACCGTGGAATCATCAGATGTTTGCCTTCCGAGCTCCAGCAGATCCGACAATTGAACAAGTAATTATCCATGAAGCCACTCACATGATTATGCACTACTTTTCAGGCTTCCGAGATCCGAACCAATTTAGGGAACTCTTCTGGTTTCAAGAAGGGATCGCGGAATTTTTTGGAAGTTGGGATAAAGATAAAAATGGAGATTATGTACTGGAAGCGATTAACAAAATGCGCTTTGGCGATCTGTGGGGACAAGCCGTTAGCAAATCTCAAGATCCCAAAAATAGCCTTATGCCTTTTAAAAAAGCTCTCAGTCTGGGTGTTTCGGCCGCGCATGCTCTTGAAGAAAAAGAAAAAGCTTTAGTTCAGGATCAGCTTTATCGGCAAGGGTGGGGAATGGTCCATTTTTTTATGAAATACGAGAATGGAAAATATCGAAAACAGTTTGGCGAATTTGTAAAAGCTTATATTAATGGAACCTCAAGCTGGTCCACCTTTGCGAAAATTTTTGATTTGAAAAATCAGACTCAACTTGATCAAATGGAAGAAGAATTTCGTGAATACATAAAATCGCTGAAAAAACAGAAAAAATAAGTACAGCGTTAAAAAAAAAGCTTCAACAAGGGGGGAACCTAATGAAAAAAAACATTTTCATTTGTGCTTTGTTATGGTTTTTTTCTCATTTTTGACATTCACTTTAGCCCAATTTGTAAAGATCGAAAACATATTTGCGGATGCCTACTATAATCGAGGAACTGCTAAGGATGCGAAAGGAGACTTAGCAGGCGCTATTGTAGATTATACGGAAGCCATTCGCCTCAATCCTCAATTTGCGGATGCCTACTCAAAGTAGGTGTCTAATCTCCACCCAGTTGAGACTTCTTTGGATACAAGCAAGAAGAATCGTTTTGTAAAAAAAAGCTTCGACAAGGGAGGGAACAGAATGAAAAAAAACATTTTCATTTGTGCTTTGTTATGGATTTTGATATTCGATTTGGCCCGATTTGTAAGGATCGGAGGCATGTTTGCGAATGCTTACGCTAATCGAGGAAATGCTAAATATAATAGAAAGTGATTAATAAAATGGAAGCGGATAAACTTGAAAAGCAACTAAACGAATTTTCTAATAATCTGCGCAAAATGCAAGATAAAATCGAAAACCAATTCTCCAAGATTGGATGGGTAATGATATTTGTAGCGTTGAGCATTATTGTAATTTTGGCATTGATCTCTAATCCTTCCAAATTTGAGCATATTGCCCAAATCGTTGATAAAAATTTACTGGTTCCAACAGTTGTACTAGACCTATCAATAAAATATAAATCATTCTATATATTTTCTGTTACAACGATTGGAGACAAGGAAGATATTCTAACGTTCGGAATCTTTGGACAGATATATCTGAAGCCGGATAATCCACCTCATTATGCAACAGCCCCCAATAAAGAAATCAACATAGTCAAGAAAAATGTGGATACTTACCTTAAAGATGGCGACTGGAATGCGCTCGTTCAGAAAGCTGACGAACAGAGTTTCTCAGGCGACAAAATAGGCCTCAACTATTTAACTGACGTACCCCTGAGCGGCCATTATAACAATATTTCTGCAGGAGCCTATGTGGAGATGGATGAAGCATGGCAAACGCGAACATTTTTCGGGCTTCTTTTGCTCTTATTTTTCGGGCTTCTTTTGCTCTTACCTTCCTTAGTGCCTATGTGGAGATGGATGAAGCATGGCAAACGCGAACAAAATCGAATAGAATAAAAGAGTTAGATAAAATGCCGACTTGGAAAGGAAACGAGCGAAAATGAGGGAATTTTGGCTGTAGGTTCTTTAATAGAAAGGATCTAGGAAAAGACTTGTCGAATAGATTCAACGGTGTTATTTTGTAAGGGTATGGCGTTCTCCTTTTTTTTAAGTTCACTATATTTCTATTGTACAATAGGAAGGGAGTTCGCCAAGCCCTTTTTCCCTTACTTCTCTTCATCCCTTACACGTATGATTTTGGAGGTGTGTTTTAAGATGCCTACGACTAAAACAAATTACTATTATTGTCCTCAATGTAATTACAAAATTGGATCTACTACAAATATAAATATTGCGATTGGTAGCCCATTTTGTACTTGCCCTCAATGTAATTTTATAACTAGACTACCTTTTTATAAAGAATGGGAATTTTGGTCATTTAATGAGAAAGCAGGTCATTTTGCTTCAGCTTTGTTCTTTTGGTTTATAATATCATTTTGTTTTTGTGCATTCCTCTATTTTCCATTTTTAAGTGATAGAGTTGAAGAAAAGTTAAAAATTTTAATGACTATTAGTTTTGATTTAAAAGTCGAATACCAAACAGATCTGAATGACAACAAATTTCCAAAACTTTCATCTGCTGATTTAACTGCACTTGAAAAAAAAATAGGAACTCTTTCTATCGTGAATCCAAAAATTACTCTAGTAAGTGATAAAACGTGGGTTTATAATATAAATAGCAGAAGTCTCTTCTTGCAAATAGAAGGAAATAAATTAAATATTTCTTGGAATTCTTCAAATCAATTCAAACGGAATCACTTCGTAGTTGTTTTCCTAAGTTTTACTTTTTTTACTTTTTTTACTTTTTTTTGTAGACGCGAACTTAAAAAAATAGCGGCATCTAAAAATCGATTAAAAGATACAAGATATCGTGAGCAATTATAAATTATTGAACAAGTCATTAGTCAGGAATCACAAAAAAAATAAAGTTACAGCTTTCCCATAAATTTAAAATGGATTTTCAAGGAGAAATTCCTATGCGTCCTCTTTTTGTAGATTATGGTCGTGTGACCCAAATATTTAAGTTCGGTTCTTATTTTTGTCAAGTCCTTACGGATTGTCATAGCCTAGGAACCATCAAATATGCTCATCTTTTGCTCGTTTTTCCTTATGAAGCACTTCCACAAGGGTTATGGACTTCTCCTCAATTATGTAGGGATTCAAGACTTTGTTTTACAGTCGCTTCGGAGACAAATCAATTTTCGAAGATACTCAAGGCCCGGTTGAGAGAAAAGATGAAACAAGATTCCTCTCAGGATAAATCGGTAGAAGAAACTTCAGAGGATTCCTATTTTTTGTGTTTTTATAAGGGCAATACTCACTATAATCTCGGCAGTTCAGAGAATTGGGCTGATTTAGAAAAATTTACAAAAAAAGCGCTTGAGTTAGTGGCAGAACATCTTTCAATTTCAGAGGCTCCCCAAGAATTGGTTCTTGAAAAGAATCTTTTGGAGCCTTCTTCTCAAGAGAGAGTTCAGGAAATCGCTCCTTCTCTTGAAGAAAAAAAAGTAATCGAAAATAAAATTTGTGATATTTGTTCAAAAGAAAAAATAGATACAGAAATAAAGTATTTTATTATAACAAAGAAATCTTTTAGTTTATTGAGTTCTATTTTTTCTTCAGTTTTGGCTGTTTTATTAGGAGCACCACAGGGAATCGATGCAAATTTTTCTGAGAAAACAAAAAATATTCAGTTCAAGGGTTGTGAAAGTTGTTTCCAGAAAGGAAGCCAATTTTATAAAGGTTTTTTTCTCCAAGGGTTGTTTCTTTTCATTATAGTGATTTTTTCGCTTATTGCCACTGCAAGTTTTTCTGACAAATCTCTTCTAAAAAATAAATTCTTAGAAGAACGATTAGGAGTTTCTACCGAATCCGTTTTAAAAATTTTTCAAATTCTATCTTTGAGTTTAGCACTAGTCTCTTTATTCCTTATAGGTATTTCTCCTTGGATTATGAGTATTTTCTTACGTCGACGTATGAACTCTTTTTTAGAGATTAATCCACAACTCGATAAAATATTAAAAACATTGACTGGAGTGAAAAAATGGGGAGCTTTCAGTGGAGTTCTCGCTTTATCACGCCAACTTCCCTCTAATAAACCGTTTACAACTCTCTCTTTTTCTGACGTTTTTATGGCTAATTTGGAAGCAAGAATCCAAAATCTTCATTCACAAAAAAAAGGGATTTCTTTCAAAGTTATTTTAAGTACTTTAGTGGGTATTTTATTTGCAGTGATTCTCATCCGTTATTTTTATGATGTTAATAAGCAAGGCTCTAATTCACGAACTAAACTAAAACTTGTAAACGCTCTTCCAGTAGAAGATACCCTAGAAGCTTTCCAAAAAGCATCTCTAGAAAATCTCAAAAAATATTCATTTGCTAAATTAACAGGTTTTGATCCGGTGAAAGATAAAATAATTTTAGAACGGATTTTAAAAGAAACTAAAATAAAACCGAATCAATTTCTTTTTTTAAACCATCTTCATACGATTTCTTCCCAACAAATAAAAATCCTTTCTCGATTTACTGGAAGTCTCTCCTTAAATGGGTTAGAGCAACTGGACACAGCCACAGCGGAAGCTCTTTCTCAATTTCCAGCAGAATTTCTTTTTTTTAACGGACTAAAACACTTAGATTCTGCCACTGCTAAAGAACTCTCTCAGTTTAAAGGAACTCTCTACTTAAATGGGTTAGAGCAACTGGAAGAATCTACCGCAAAAATTTTAGTCCAATTTCAAAAAGATATTTACACAAATGAAAATTTTGAAAAACGGATCCTGAAATATACTTTGCTTAAAGAATTGATTTTTCCAAAACGGGATTCCTCCATTTTCTCTCGTTTGGGAAGTTTAGAGAAAGATTTGAAAAAGCAATTGATTCCTCATCTTCTAGAAATTCTTCAAAATGGATCTCCGGGACTTCAAAAAAGAGCAGTCATGGCTATAGGAGAACTGGGCGTAACCGCGAAAGAGGTGGTTCCTCTTTTGGAAGATATTTTAGAAAAAAAACTACCCGCCAAAAACCAAGAAGAATTCGATTTTCTATTAGTGATCCTTGAAGCTTTAAGTAAAGTAAATAATGAGATTGATTTAGAAAAACCTCCTTCTAAATCAAAAGAAAATTACTTACCTACACTTTACGCACTTCAGGGATATACAAAAGCTCAAAAAGGCGATCTGCCGGGAGGTATAATCGATTTTAACGAAGCGATTACACTCGATCCTAAAAATGCCACATTTTTTCATAAGCGTGGTTTTTTAAAACATAAAATGCATCTTTATAAAGAAGCTATTGAAGATTTTACTCAAGCTTTACAGCTTAATCCAAAATTAATTCAAGCGTATGCCGATCGAGGACGTTCCCTGTATAAACAAGGCATAGATTTAAACCGAGCCATCCAAGATTTTACTGAAGTTCTAAAATATGAACCTAAGAATATTTTTGCTCTTAGTAATCGAGGATGGGCTAAATATGAAATAAAAGATATGGATGGCTCAAAATCCGATTTTCTTCAATATCTAGTACTCATAGGTGAGTCTCAAGATCCTTCCATAAACGATAACGCTCTAAAAGAAGAGATATTTGCAATATTTCCAGATCTTCGTCTGAAAATCTCTAATAACTTGGCAGATCTTATGGCAGAAATGAGGGCTATTTTAGAAAAAGGAGATCAAGCAGTAGCCGAAAAAAAATACCAAGAAGCCATCAATTATTATGCAAAGGCGATTCAATTAGTGCCTAACTATCCTGAAAGCTATCTTAAACGAAGCCTTCTAAAACTTAAACAGCGTAGCTTAGATGGAGCCTTTGTAGATTGCGATCAAGCGATTCAGTTACTGAATCAAGCTATTCAGTCGAATCCAACTATTCAGGAAGATCCAGACAATGCAAGATATTATGCTACCCGCGCCTCGATCTTGATGCAATTAAAGCAGTGGAATGAAGCTTTAGTCGATTATAATAAAGCTATTCAGTTAAATCCAAAAATAGCAGAATATTATCTGAATCGAGGGCTTGCTAAGAATGCAAAAGGAGACTCAGAGGGTGCTATTGTAGATTACACGGAAGCTATTCGCCTTAATCCTCAAGATGCAGAACCCTATAATAATCGAGGGATTACGAAGGATGCGAAAGGAGATCCAGAAGGTGCTCTTTTAGATTATAATGAAGCCATTCGCCTCAACCCTCAATTTGC
>CAZHAR010000090.1:0-17402 GCA_964530615.1 uncultured Planctomycetota bacterium
AAGGAGAAGCAGGCTCTTCAACAGGGGGAACGATACCCAGCGGTTCTTCAGGTTTTGAAGGAGAAGCGGGCTCTTCAGAAATAATAGCCTCGCCCTTCTCCGGTTGGGGGGGAGGTGCGGAAGTTTTTTGAGCGATCGTTTCTTCCGTTGTTTTCTTTTCTTGAGCAGGGGCAGGATGTTTCGCCTGAAGATCCTGAGAAAGTTGTTTAAATTTTAAGGCTCTCAAAAACATACTAGGATGCGCAGGTTTTTGGGTGTCTTTCATAAACGAATCAAAATCTGAATTAGGTTTATTTTCATCAATCATGGGAAGCCGCGAGTCCAAAATCAAAAAGAAGAATAAATATCCAATTTTTTTAAGCTGTTTTCAGATCCATTTTAAAATTTATTTGAAATTATTGAACATGAAATTAAAAATATTTTGTTAATCATCCAAAAGTTGTCCATCAACCAGCGCCGAATCCAATTTTTCTGGAACTTGAAGAGCAGATGCACATCGTAAACAATCTTTATTAGAATGTATTTTAGAAATAGCCACATAATATTGATTTCCGCAAGTGGGGCAACGCATCACGTCAATATTTTGACTTTTCAAAAACATTTGAAACTGTTCAATCGTAATATATTGGCTCATCACCAACAAAGCGCCCAGATTCATATATTCTCCACGCAAATTATATTCGGCCTGCGCTTTAAGACATTCCGTCAGTTGATTTCGGTCAACGAGTTTTTGTTCCATTACCGCTTGAACCAGTTCCATATCCACACGATCTTCTTGTTGGGTAGTGGCGATACCAGACTGTCCCCAATTCACGAAAATTCCTTTTAGATAATCAGAAAGGGATCGCTCATTAAATAACATCCCCTTAGAATAGAGATATCGATTCAACGCGAATCCCATAGTCGCGGCATCTGCCCACCGTTGATTTAGCTTTTTTGCCATCGCTTTTAAAATCACGCGTTCAATTTCTTCTGGAATACTTGGAAAATATTTACTAGGCGGTTCGAATTCTGCGGTTTCGATTTTTTGATTCATCTCTACAGGATTTTTCCAATGAAATGGAAGACGTCCAGTCACGAGTTCATAAAATACCACCCCTAACGAGTAAATATCGGCTCGATGATCGACTTCTTGAAACAAGGCAATCTCTGGAGCGGTATAATTGAGTTTTCCAGCCAAGGCTTTTTTCTGGCTCGCCGCGATCGATTTGCTTTTAGCCACACCGAAATCCATCACTTTAACAACGCCATCGGCCGAAAACATGATATTTTGCGGAGAGATGTCTCGATGGATTAACTCTAGAGGTTTGCCACGATTATCGCGTTTGGTATGGATATAGTTTAGCGCGTTACAAACTTGGGCAATCAAATAAACCAAAATTCCAATCGGAGCGACTCGATTCATTTTTTGATGACGCTTTTGGAAGGCATAGAGATCGCGACCTTCGATATATTCCATCGCGTAGAAATAGAGCCCTCGAAATTTTCCAAAGGAGTGAATTGCCGCGATATTGTGATGTTTCAGTTCTGCCATCACACGGGCCTCGCTCACAAACATACTCAAGAGTTTTATATCTTGGGCAAATTGGGGACGCAAAGTCTTGAGCGCCACTAATTTTTCGAATCCATCGGCACAAATCATTTTTGCTCGATAAACGGTTCCCATCCCGCCTTCCGCTATTTTTTTTTCTATTTTAAAGAGAATTTGTCCGACCAAAGAATCTCCCTCTAAATTCCCTTTAGCGAGCAGTTTATCGGACGATTCCGGCTTTTGTAAAAGGGAATTCACTTCGGATTCGAAATGGGTCTGAAAGGAAGTCACTTGAACTGGAGTCAAGATTAAATCATCTCCAGGTTCTGCTTCTTTATCAACGAAGATCGGTAAAGCGGTAATAGGTTTTTGAGTACTCGTTTTGGGTTCTGGCGTCTTCGTTTTAGTTTCTGAGGTTTTATCTTTCGATTTTAATTCGGATTCAAAAATTTCTTGGAGTGTTTCGTCCTGTTTTTTTGAAATTTTTTTCTTGAAATCGGGAACAAATCGCTTTAAACACTGCAAACAACTCACGACCAGAACATTTACCATGAGTTCAAATTGATAAGCACAAAAAGGACAAGAGACTGTTTCTTGATGATTCTCTAGCACCTTACGTTCCTCGTATTTAATAAGTTTTTGCGAATAATGCTGGACCCTTCAATCTAAAAGATGACCGTCGACAATTGCGGATTCTATTTTTCCAGGTAAAACTAGATCGGAAGCACAACGAAGACAATCATTGCGCCCTGTTGCTTTAACATATTTTACATAATATTGGTTCGTACAAGAAGGGCAACGCAAAACCGCAATTTCTTGGATTTTTAATAAGTCCCGAAATTGTTCAAGTGTTAAAAATTTTCGTTTCACGATGGTTGCCCCTAAATTAATATGTTCGCCTCTCATACTCGAATCTGCTTGCTCTTTTAGGATATCCATCAATTGCTCACGTGTGATCAGAGATCGTTCCAAACACAATCGAGCGATTTCAATATCGATTGTATCTTCTTTTTCTGTTGTGGCGACTCCACTTCTTCCTAAATTTTTAAAGAGTCCTTTGAGGTAGTTCGAGAGGGTCTGTTCGTTAAACAAAAGTCCTTTGGAATAAAGATAATGATTTAAGGCAAATCCCATCGTCGCGGCATCTGCCCATCGTTGTTTTGGTTCTTTGATGAGTGCTTTTAAAATAATTTTTTCCAGTTCCGGTGGAAGATTTCGAAATTTTCCTGGAGGTTCGAATTCAGCCTGTGCGATTTTCTGATTCATTTCTACTGGAGTACTCCAATGAAATGGAAGACGTCCAGTCACGAGTTCATAAAATACCACACCCAACGAGTAAATATCAGCTCGATGATCGACTTCTTGAAACAAGGCAATCTCTGGAGCGGTATAATTGAGCTTTCCAGCCAAGGTTTTTTTCTGGCTCGCCGCGATCGATTTGCTTTTAGCCACACCGAAATCCATCACTTTAACAACGCCATCGGCCGAAAACATGATATTTTGTGGAGAAATGTCTCGATGGATCAACTCCAGCGGTTTGCCACGATTATCGCGTTTGCTGTGGATATAGTTCAGCGCGTTGCAAACTTGGGCGACGATATACACTAGAATTCCAATGGGAGCACTGCGACTCATTTTTTGATGACGCTTTTGGAAAGCATAGAGATCGCGACCTTCGATATATTCCATCGCGTAGAAATAGAGTCCTCGAAATTTTCCAAAGGAGTGGATTGCCGCAATATTGTGATGTTTCAGTTCTGCCATCACGCGGGCCTCGCTCACAAACATGCTCAAAAGTTTCGGATCTTGGGCAAATTGGGGACGCAAAGTCTTGAGCGCCACTAATTTTTCGAATCCATCGGCACAAATCATTTTAGCTCGGTAAACGGTCCCCATCCCGCCTTCGGCTATTTTCTTTTCTATTTTAAACAGAATGTTGCCGACAATGGACTCTCCTTCTAGTAATTCTTTTTCTAGAAAAGAGTCCGAATTTTTTTGATCCAATAAAGAATTGACTTCGGATTCAAAACTTGTTTGGAAGGAAGAAATTTGAATGGGATTGAGAATTAAGGATTGTTTATTTTCTTCTTGTTCTTCAAAAATAGGAACCACCGTTGCCGGTTTTGTTGAAACAAATGGATCGTCTGAGAGGACGAGCTTATCGTTCCATTCTTTTTCGTTAACATTGCTAGTTTCAATGAGTCGAGGATCAATAATTTGCGTGGTAAAAGAAGGCGAAATTCTTTTAAAATCAGGAACAAAGCGTTTAAGGCACTGTACACAAGTAACCACAAGAAAGCTCACTGAGAGTGTAAATTCAAAATTGCAGAAAGGGCATCGAACCCTTGCTTCTTTTGATTGAGAAATATTATTAGAACTCGTATTTTCCATCTTACCCTACAGACTTGCGTTCCTGTTTCTAAAAGTATATCGAGAAGTATTTTATATTCTCTAAAATTCTTCAAAAAGGTATCCATCTACCAGTGCCGTTTTTAATTTTTCGGGAGTCTCTAGGAGTGTCGCACACCGCTGACAAATTTGATTTCTTAGTCCTTTCAATAAACGTGTATAATATTGATTTGTGCAAACAGGGCAATGCATCACCAAAATTTCCTGATTTTTTAATAAACCCTGAAATTGTTCTAAAGTCAGTAATTGATGTTTTACAAACAAGGCCCCCAAATTTACATATTCTCCCTTGCAACTGAGATCCGCTTGTTCTTTCAAACATTCTCTTAACTGAAAATTGCTGATTCCATATTTTTCCACGGCCTGACGAGCCAATTCGATATCGACCCAATCTTCTTTTTCACTGGTTGTTACTCGAGAATCGAGAGTTTTGAACACTTTTTTGAGATAACTCGCTAGGGTTTGGTCATTCAATAGAAATCCTTTGGAATAGAGATATCGATTGAGCGCAAATCCCATAGAAGCGGCATCTGGCCAACGATGTTCCGGTTTTTTTGCCATCGCTTTTAAAAGGATCCGCTCTACTTCTTCCGGAATTTCTGAAAAATATTTGCTTGGAGGTTCAAATTCCGCAGTTTCAATATTCTGGTTCATCTCTACAGGGTTGTTCCAATGAAACGGAAGCCGTCCAGTGACAAGTTCATAAAATACCACCCCTAACGAGTAGATATCGGCTCGATGATCGGTTTCTTGGAACAAAGCGATTTCCGGAGCCGTATAATTGAGCTTTCCGGCCAAAACTTTTTTCTGGCTTGCCGCGATCGATTTGCTTTTGGCAACGCCGAAATCCATTAATTTAACCATTCCATCGGTGGAAAACATGATATTTTGAGGCGAGATGTCTCGATGGATCAACTCTAGAGGCTTCCCACGATTATCGCGTTTGGTATGGATATAATTGAGCGCGTTACAAACCTGAGCCACAATATACACCAAAATTCCAATCGGGGCATTCTGATTCATTTTTTGATGACGCTTTTGGAAGGCACAGAGATCGCGGCCTTCGATATATTCCATCGCATAGAAATAGAGCCCTCGAAACTTTCCAAAGGAGTGAATCGCCGCAATATTGTGATGCTTTAGCTCCGCCATTACACGAGCTTCGCTCACAAACATTTCAAGCATTTTCTTGTTTTGAGAATATTTTTGACGGAGGATCTTTAAAACTACGGTTTTCTCAAAACCATCCCCACAAGCCATATTGGCCTGATAAATGGTGCCCATACCTCCTTCGGCGAGTTTTCGTTCCAGTTTAAAGACGACTTGGCCCACCAAATGGATTCCGGTTAAGGGTTCGTCTTGAATGGAGGAGAGTTTTGATTCTAGATCCGATTCCGGAGCCTTACTCGAATTTTGAAAAAGTGCAAACGGAGTCCACTCCAATTCGTTTTCGTTCGCTTGTTTATGTTGTATTTCTTCTGAACGGAGATAAGACGTTTCCGCAATTTCTTGGAAAGAACTCTCTTTTTTCAATCGTTTCGTTTTTGCTTTAGAAGAGGCCAATTCTTGCTCGGGCGAACCCAGTAAAACAGATTCGCCGTCTTCCTGTTTTTTTAACAGTTTTTCTAAGGAAAGCTCCTGCGATTCTAGTAAAAACCGTCGAGAACACTTCGGACATTGAATCGAAAGTGTATTGGGTAAAGGAAATGTATCCCGACAAAACGGGCAACTGATTGAAGAAAAAGAGAAAGTTTTTTCAAACATGAATAGTACTCAGTGCTTCTAGACTTTAGAGGGGAGGCAAAATTTTGGCAAAACTTTAGGGAGCAAAACTAGGATAGTTCTAAAAGTGTCTAAAAATTGAAGCAGATTCCTTAAAAAAAAATCTTTCTCATTCTTTTCATCTTAGCTTAAAAAAAAATTTTCCTCTAGAGATTTCCCAAAAAAGAAAAAAAAAATACAATGGATCGCGGAGGTTTCCTCAAAAGTCTACTCATCCGATTTTAAAGAAAAGGCTCGATATGCTCGATATTGCTCGTGTTTGTAAAGATGTAGAAGCCGTAAAAACCATGCTGAAAAACCGGCATAAAGAACTGGATTTGACTCCGATTCTTGATTTAGAAAAAAAACGGAAAACCATTATCAACGAAAATGAAAAACTAAAATCAGAACGAAAATCCATTTCGACCCAAGTGTATGAAGCCAAAAAAAATAAAAAAAACGCCAATGAATTGATGGAACAATCCAAAAAGTTAGCCGATTCTGAAAAAGAGTTAGAGCACCAACTTAAAGAAATTGAAGAGGCTCTAGAAAAGCAGATGCTCATTCTTCCCAATTTTTTGCATTCTTCGGTTCCCATTGGAGTTAGTTCTGATGAAAATTTGGAAGTTCGAAAAGTGGGCACTCCAACTGCTTTGTCGTTTACCCCTCAGGCTCACGATGATCTTGGAGTCGAGTTAGGAATTATCGATATCAGTCGTGCCACAAAAATTTCTGGAGCCCGCTTTGCCTTTCTCAAAGGAAACGGAGCCAGACTCGAGAGAGCCCTCATTCAATATATGCTCGATATTCATACGAAGAATCACGGATATACGGAACTGATGCCTCCCTATCTGGTTTCACGCTCAACGATGACCGGGACAGGACAACTTCCTAAATTTGAAGAAGATTTATTTCGTTGTGTTCCACAAGATTTATTTTTGATTCCTACCGCGGAAGTGCCTGTAACCAATTATCATCGAGAAGAAATTCTGAAAGAAGAAGAATTACCGATTCGCTATACCGCTTACACACCATGCTTTCGCGCAGAAGCAGGTTCTTATGGACGCGATACAAAAGGACTCATTCGTCAACACCAATTTAACAAAGTGGAACTAGTGCAATTTTGTCACCCCGATCATTCTTATCAAGCGCTCGAAGAACTCACAGGACACGCTGAAACGATCTTAAAAGGACTCAAATTGCCTTATCGCGTGATGGCGCTAAGCAGTGGAGATATTGGATTTGGTTCAGCGAAAACATACGATTTAGAAGTCTGGCTCCCGTCCCAAAATTGTTATCGTGAGATTTCTTCTTGCTCCAATTTTGAAGATTTTCAAGCAAGACGCGCCCAAATCCGTTTTAAAGATAGTGCTAAGAAAAACCGTTTTGTTCATACTCTTAACGGCTCAGGACTTGCTGTTGGACGAACACTAGTCGCAATCCTAGAAAATTTTCAACAAAAAGACGGTTCGGTTCGGATCCCAGAAGTGTTAAGACCGTATATGGATGGTCTGGAGATTTTGAAGAAATAAGGAGACTGTTTTGCAGATCCACTTTCGCGTCTCTGTTTTCCTGCATTTTGTTCTCTTTTGTATACTTCTTTTTCTTCTTTATCGAGCTTACGTCCCACTTCGATATCGACTCTCTCCTAAAATATGGTGGCGAATTTTCGGACTCCGAGGCATCGCCCTTTTCCTTTTATTCGTTGCAGTTCTTGATCCGAAGTGGGTTTCCCAGATTGAACTCGTCGAAAAAATTCCTCTGATCCTTCTCGTGGATGCGAGTCAGAGTATGAGTCTTCCTTTTGATTCGAGAGCCTCTCGTTCAGAAAAGATTCAGTCCTTTTTAAAAGAATCTACGGAACAATGGGACTCTTTTCAAACCTTCTATCCACCCATTCGACAAGGATTTCATCGAGATTTAGTCGATACTGAAACACCGGAAGGCACGACGACCGATATTATTGGCTGTTTATCTAAAATCGAAACTCGATATCCCGGAAATTTAACCGATATCGTCTTAATCTCGGATGGCGCTCAAACGATTCCGATGCCTATGCCTCGATTTCCCTTTAAAATTCATACGATTCGGGTTTGTCCTGCCGTTGAAGAACTCCCGGATGTCCGAGCACAACGTTTTTTACTTCCGAATCGTTTTTTTGTTCGGCAACCGGTGGAAGGAAAATTTCTCATTCGCGCCACTGTAAAAAAAGAACTTCTCTTGAATATCCAAATCCGTTTCGGGAGCGAAACACAACAAATTCAAGCTGTTTATCAGGGAGAATATCTTTTGCTCCCTTTTGAATTTACTCCCACGAAAGCCGGAGATTTTTTATTAACTGCGGAAATTCAAGGAGTTCCGCAAGAACAGGAACTAACCAATAACAGTCTGGAAAAAAGAATTTCCGTACAGCAACAAGGCGTGCCAATCCTGTATCTGGAAAATCGTTTTCGATTAGAGCAAAAATGGCTCTTACGTACCTTAGGGCAAATGTCCGCGTTACAGATTGATTTTCGTCTTCAAAAAAATGCCGCCGCCCTACTTCCGAATCTTTCCTCTTACAAAGTTCTCATTCTAGGAGATTTAAAGCTTTCTAAAGCAGAGGAAGAGCAAGTGTTGGACTATGTCAATCAAGGTGGGGGAGTATGGCTCCTCGGAGCCCAAATAGAAACGATTCAAACCTCATCGCTCTGGAAAAACCTCAGCCCCTGCAACCTTGAGCCTCTGGAATGGATATCCCGTGAAGTTTTTTTTAGTCCTGAAAAAAAACCGCTGATTTCAATGCTTCCAGAGATTTCAAAAACTTCTGTGCTTCCTATCGCACGCTTTCTTCAACTCGGAACTCTCAAAGGCCCGGCCTCTTCCGTACTCTGGTTTGAGCGCTCACCCTTGCTTGCTTTGATGCCTGTGGGATTAGGTCGAACGGCTGTTTTAGCGACCGATTCCTTTTATCAACTCCTGTATAATTCTGCGGATGATTCGCTGTACCAAACTAGTAAAGCGTGCTATGAACAAATTTTACGACAAACGATTCTCTGGCTTGCCAACCAAAACGAATCTTCCGATATTCAAGTCGATCTGGAAAAAGTTCGATTTGCTTTAGGGGAGCCGATACTCGTTCAAATTTATACCCAAGCGTCCGGCACCTTTAAAGGGAAATTAGAAAAAGATTCGCTTCAAGAAGAAAAAATCTTTTTACCTCAAGAGCAAACGCTTCAGGCCACTTTCAACCCCACGAGTGCGGGAAAGTATCAATTACAAATTACAGGATCTCCTCAGAATGCCCCCTTGTTTCGCCAAGAAATTCCAATTGAGGTCTATGAGGAAAATCTTGAAAAAAAAGTTCCTCCTAATCCCGAATTTTTAAGCGATTTAAGCAAACGGACTCAGGGCGATTCGTTTTCGATTGAAGACGCTGATCAACTCTGGAAACAACTGGAGTTAAGAGGGCCCGTAAAAATTACGAAAACCTTCGAAAAGCGATTCTGGGATTCCTCACTCTATTATTTATTGTTTTTTCTTTGTTTAATGCTCGAATGGATTCAACGAAAAAAAATCCAACTGATCTGATCTCTACTTTGAAGGTTTTTTATGCAAAAAATACGGTGTCGTTTCATTCTAACGGTTTGCTTTCTCGCGTTGAATGCCGGGAGCGCCCAAAATATTCAAAAATATGAAAACTTTAAGACAAAATTACTCGAAACTCTTAATTCTAGTCGTACTACGGTCCAACTAGAACAAACGGAACTCACCGGATTTACTCGTCAACAAACCGTAGAATACTTTGGCGAGATTTTACGGAAAGAATCCGATCCTCAATTGATCGAAACCGCTTTAGCCTATTATCGCTATGTTTCAGAAGAATCCGTTCGTACGCTTCTTCTGGAACTCTCTTTTCATTCACAGTTCGGAGCGCGCGCGCTTCAAACGCTGATGACGAATGATCCTGCCGGAGCTATTTCCACCCTCGAAAAAATGTTGAAGGGTACCACCCCCTATCCTTATCGCAGAGAAGGATACCGTCTTCTAGGAGAGCGCCAAGAGTCTAGCGCAGAAAAACTGTTAATCGAGATGTTGCCCTTGGAATCTGTTGAGCAAGAAACGCTGTTAGATATCCTAGGCCAGAAAGCGCAACATCTTCCTCAATTGTTACCATTTTTATCGATCTATCCCGTTCCGGTCCTAAAAGCGATTCTTGCCTTTGGCATTCTAGCAGAAGATGAAAAAGCCATTCCTTTTATGCAACACCCTCAAATTAAAGTGAGAATTTTAGCGCTCCAAGTTGTGGCCAAACTTCAGGTCGAACGAAGTTCTACTTTATTAATGCAACAGCTTCAAGATCCTTCATGGATACTACGTCGCCAGATATTACAACTGATACGATCCAAAAAAATTGCGGGTTCATTTAACGAGATCCTTCCTTATTTTTATCAAGATCCAGCCAATCAATCGATTATTTTAGAAATTCTTTTAAGTTTTCCAGAAGGACGAGAACTTGCCACGATCAAAAAATTACTTGAGGTTCAAAACCCAGAATTAACACAAAAAGCGTTTCTACAACTCCAACATCAATCGTTATCTCCACCAGAAGCATGGCTAGAATTTCTTTTTTCTCAAATGAATTCTCCCGCTCTTATTTTGAGTAGTCTTCCCTTATTAGAGTCATTACCGCTTACCCCTTGGCTAGAAACACATCCGGCTCCACTTGAACAACTCAAGCAAATCCTTCGAAGCGCTCCAACATTACTCCAAGAAGAACTGCTATGTTTATTGGGAAAAGCCAAAGCACAAGTACTAAAAAATGAGGTGCTTGCGTTTTTAAATCATTCTTCTGTGGCGTTACAACGAAGTGCGATTTCTACCTTAGGAAAATGGGAAAATTCTGAAAATCTTCCGATACTCCTCGAAAAAATTCAGGAAGAAAACCTTCAAGAAGAACTTCGTGATGAAATTGCCTTAGCACTCCTTCGGATTCAAAAACAGCGCTAAAACAAAGAAGTGTATGCAGTGGCCTACGATTATGAAGGAGCGTATAGAACCTCAAATCAAGCAGACCTATTAATGCAACGATTGGAGAAACGATTGTATGAAACGAAGTATTTTAAAGGAAGTTTAAGCTTGTCAACGAGGGGAACCTAAAAAATAATGAATACTTTGAATAAACAACTTTTTCGTAGTGTAGTCGTTCTTTTTATCTTAGGATTAGGAGGCTGTGGGCCCAGTAGGAAAGAAGCCGGAACTGCTGTTATTTTAGCCTCCCCGCTCGTTTTTCTAATAGGACTTGGATTTGTTTGGATATTTTATAAGCTTTGGTCGCGACGGTTCCCTGATTTAAAGATGTCTTGGAAGCCCGGAATTATTTGTACGATATGCTTGTTATTGTTTTCACTTCCATTTATGGTTAATCTCCCACAAAAAACTTTAGATTGGGCAGTGTCAGCCCTGTGGATTTTTGGGACCTCCTATTTAACCGTATTGTTTATCGTATTTAGAATTTCGTTTTTCTTTTCTCAGAACACCTTTACATGGATAGCGATTCCACTCATCCTTTTTTATAGTTTTTTTGCGCTGAGTCTTATTGATAGTGAAAGTTCAGCTAGTTTTGAATTGTTTATGATTTTATGCATTTTTCCGGGTTATGGAGGGATTGTTTCAGGAATTGTATTTTTAATTTTATTGATAGAAGTTTTAATTCGAACCCAAAAAAATAGGATCGAATTGATTCAAATTAACCAAGATCCGATTAGCAAAAATATTAAGGACAGAGATTATTTATTAAACCAGTTACAGAAAGAAGAAAAACGAATCCTCTCTCTTGAAGAAAAAATGATTCAATCGGAACAAGGATTAGAAAAACACAAAAAACAAATTCAACAATTAGATCAAAAAATTATAGAAAAATTGCAACAGAAAAAACCTGCAGAGTAAACTCTTTTCGGATAGATCGTGTTTTGAAGGCTCATTTTTTTAAATCAAATTGAAGTAGATACGTATCGATAGAAATTGATTCTTTGATGTTTTGTCGCCAATTACTTCCAAAAAGGAGTCGGTTTCCCTGACGATTAATGGTTGCATGGGGTTCCGCAAAATAAACACTTTGATCGCTATCCGGAGTTTGTGGCGAATAGCGACGGCTATGATGGTGAGCGAGTCTTGTAACTTTTTGGGTCCCATCCAACTTCAGCGCGAAAATTTCATCTTCAAAAGGAAGCCATGTTTCAGGGGAATCTGTTAATCGTCCTACATAATCAAAGGTACTGACAAAACACCAACCCAAATGAACTTCGTTTTGGCAAGAAATATGAGCATCAAAAAGATAAGAAAATTCTAATAACGTCGTTTCTTCGCCATCCGCAAGACGAAATTTTTTCAGAAACGTGGAATTAGTGTCCGCATTATAAATGTCCATGACCAGAATTTCGTCTCCATTCTCATCCATTCCTAAATCGCTATGCCCTGCGCCGAGTGGTTTTTGCCAGATTCGACGGAACTGGGTATCATAGACTTCTATTCCGTGAAATGGCCCCAATTCTGTATCTGCATAATCAACAACGATGTAATTTCCTTTTGAAGAAACCGAGATCCAATCAAAAGATTCCAGATTTTTTGGAAGCGATAGTTTTTGTAGAATTTTTCGGCTCAGGATATCGAGCAGTAGAAAATCGCGAAAAAAAACTTCTTGACGGGTCTCGTCATAGAACTGTCCAACAACCGCATAATACTTACCATCCCGAGAGAGGTTTCCTTCTCCTCTTGTATTGGCAAAAGTATACTCTAAAAAAGTATAGACAGGTTCTGCTCTTTCTTCTTCAATATTATAAAGATACAGTGTCCGATCCGGATTATAGTAAAGCAGAGAAGGGTTCGTGGGGTGCCAGAAAACATCTTCGCCTCCAACTTCTGGTAACACTTTTTTTAATTGATAGGTTTTTCCGTCCAATACAATAACGCTTCCTTCGCCTGTTCGAAGCATCAGTAGCGTTTCATCACAGTTCCAAGCCTGTCTTTTGGAGTAATCTGGGACAAGTCCAGGATATTTCATCGTTTGAGCATCCGTTAAACGCAACAGTGCGGTTTTAAAAACAGGATCTTGAAAAGAAACACCCTGCTTCGGCTTGGGACACTCTATTTGAGGAAGCGATTTTTCTTTATCCCTTTCTTGTGCCGAAACAAGGGAGAGAACAGAAGCAACGAATACTAAAAAGAGATAAAAGATATTTTTCATTTAAGCCTCTCACAATAGTGGAATTAGAGTTCAATCTTTGTCTTTTAAATCCGGGAAGAGCGTATGAATACTTTTCCTTAATTTAAGTATTCCTTCTTCCTGACTTTGTTGCGTTAATTTTAGATAGACGATAAAATCTTTTTTAGCTTCTTCCTTATTTTTGATTATTTCATATTTGATACTTGCGCGATTAAAATAAGCGATCGCGTATTCAGGATTCAGGCGAATCGCGGATGAAAAATCCTCGAGCGCTTCTGAAAATTTCTTAATTTTTTTTCTCGCCAATCCGCGATTAAAATAAGCGATCGCGTATTCCGGAGTTAATTGAATAGCGGTTGTATAATCTTCAATGGCATCTTCAAAGTGGCCCTGGTCTTGCTTGAGATTGCCTCGACTAATATAGACTTTGGGATGTTTGGGATTTAAGAGGATCGTTTGAGTATAATCTTCTAATGCGCCAACAATATCCTTGTTTGCTTTTTTTGTGAGTCCACGACTATGATAAATTTCGCTTGATTGGGGATTCGATTGAAGGGCAGAGGAATAATCTTCAATGGCTCCGGTGAAATCATCGCATTCTTTTTTGATTGCGGCACGATTAAGATAATAGTCCACGTTGTCAGTATTTAAGCGGATCGCGGAATTTAAATCTTCTAAGGCACCTGTAAAATCTTTCTTATTTAGTCTTGTCAGTCCTCGATTATTATAAACTTCTGAATAATTGGGATCGAGTTGAAGCGCTTTCGTGAAATATTCAATCGCTTCCTCTAATTTTCCTTCTTTATCTTTTAGATTTCCGAGATTAAAGTAAGTGGTTGCCCATCGAGGATTAATACGGATCGCTTCCTTATAATCTTCTAGTGCGCCCGTCAAATCGTTAAATTCTTTTTTGAGATTAGCGCGACTATTATAGGCTTCATAGTTTTTAGGATCAAGACGGATGGCTTCATTATAATCTTCAATCGCCTCTCTTAATTTTCCCATCGCTCGTTTGATGATCCCTCGGTTGTTATAAGCTACGGCAAATTCAGGGTTTAATTGAATCGTTTTCGTATAATCTTCTAGAGCTTCTTCATAGGCTTTGAGCTTCTTTTTCAGATTCGCACGATTAAAATAAGCGAGATAATATTTGGGATTAAAGTGAATCGATTGGCTAAAATCGTCAATCGCGCCTGTGATATCTTCTTGCTCTTGCTTACTTAACCCGCGATTATTAAAAGCGAGATAATATTTGGGCTTTAGTCGAATGGCTTCGGTATAATCAGCAACAGATCCTGAAAAATCACCCGATTTTCTTTTGGAAACGCCACGATTATTATAAAAAGCATAACTTGGCCTTATTTCAATAGCTCGACTAAAATCTCCAACCGCTTCAAGATGTTCTCCTTTTTTTTGTCGGATCATGCCTCGAAGGTTATACGATAATTCATTGTTAGGCTCCCGTTGAATTTCTTCTGAAATTTCAGTAAGTGCCTCATCAAGCCTTCCTGCATCGACAAGGAGCACTACTTTTTTTAGTTGCGAAGAAGTTTCCTTTTCTATTTCTGCCTCAATGACTTCTAGATTACTTTGGTTCAACCATCGATTAAAGATTTTTTCAGTTCTTCTAAAAAATAAACTGTTTCTTTTCATCCGAAGTCGAAGCTGATATAATCCTTCAATATCTTTTTCTATGGAGTATTGCGATAAGGCTTTTGTTAAGCGTACCATATAATCTGTTTGTTCTAAGTTACGAGCAAAATCGTCTTGTTTATAGATTTTTTCTCCGAGTTGAAGGAGTCCTTCTTTCAAGATGGGAACGAACATTTCTTTTTGATATCTTCCCGCGATATTAACAAATTGTTTATAATACTCGCCTTCAGGGGTTTCATTCGTATTTTTCAAAGTCAGCATATACTGATTTCCGGTTTCAAGGATTTGTTTCACTTTTTGAAAGATTACATCTTCATCCATCTTGATGATTTCATAGACTACATCGTCTTTTTCGGACTTACTACAATTTCCGGATTTAAGTTTTTTTTCCCAATAGTGTAATCGTTTTTCATAGTAAACTATTTTCTTTTTACGATTTTTTTCTTGTTCCTGCCGAAGCGCGATTCTCTTTTTGGCTGGAATTTTTTCGAGATGCTCTAGTTCTTCAATCAGATAATTGGCCCAGAGATACGATTGTCGCTCCTCAGTAATCTTAAGCAAATCAATCCCGATATCCCATTTTAATTCTTCTGCTTTTTTTTGAGAGCCAAGATTCAATAGTTTATTAATAAAAATTAATCCGTCCCAAAGCGTTTTTGTTTTTTCAGTGACTTCTTTAGAATGGCTCTGATCGTACTTCTCTTTCGCTAACGCGTACTGGGCCTCCCAAATTTTTCGCTTTTCACGATCCTGGTTCCAGAGAACTCCGAGGATCGATAGCAGGAAAATCACAAGAAAAAACGCGGTCCATCGTAAGGGATATTGATGTTTTTTGGACCAAGTTTTCCAACGAGAAATCCCTGTTTTCAAGAGAGAGGCTTCTACTGGATGGCCCGCGAGGAAATTTTTCAGATCACGAACAAAGAATCTGGCACTCACATATCTCATCTCAGGGTCATACGCAATACTTTTCATTACAATAGCTTCGAGATCTTTATGAATCTTCGGGTTCCAGACACGAGGTAATTTGGCTGAGCCTTTTTCAATTTGGGCGACTAGTTTTTGTATCGTACTTCCCTCATACGGATAGTACCCGGTTAATAGCCGATATAAACAGATTCCGACCGCATATAAATCCGTCCGAGGGGTAATATTTTTAATTTCTCCTCGGGCTTGTTCTGGAGCCATATAATGACCCGTTCCAAAAAAAGTTCCGCTTTGGGTCAATTTCAGAGATTCTTCACTTGCGAGGTCTTTTGCCAATCCGAAATCCAGTATTTTAACGACTTGGGCAGGAGTCACTAGGATATTTTCAAGTTTGATATCGCGATGTAAAATTTTTTCTTGATGCGCGTAATATAAAGCCTCAAGAACTTTAATAAGGATTTCTACTTTCTCGCGGATCGTGAGATGAGTTCGCGCTTTTTCAAGAGATTCCCCGGGAACATATTCCATCACGAAATAAGATTTTTTTCCGTCTTGACCCACATCTACTATTTTAACAATTCCCGGGTGTTCTAATTTTCCAAGGACTTTCATTTCTCGCTGGAACCGTTGAATTGTCTTTTCGCTAGCGTTTTCTCCAGCAATCATCATTTTGATAGCGACATGGATATTGAGTCCGGGATGGTAGGCTCGATAAACGACCCCCATTCCGCCCCGTCCGAGTTCTTCTAATAGTTCGTAATTACCGATTTTTTCTTTTTCGCCTGTCCTTCCTAAATGAAACGACAGAACTCCTCCGATTTCTTGTAAAAGATAATCTTCTTGTAAAGGGATGGAGGTCTGTTGCGATTTTTTCAAAAGTTCTGTGAATTCTTCGAGTTGAATTTTACGTTGTTTGAGAAGCGTAGCCAGAATACGTTCGGGAAAAAAATGTTCTTCTGGAAGTGTTAGGAAGAGTTGATTCAGCTCTGCGAGAGTCACTTTATGAGACTGAATGAGAGCATTTCCGAGTAAATGAAGTTTTCGTTGCGTTTCTTCGGAAAGAGAGCGAATCCTTTTAAACGTTTTGCTCCTCTTGGAATCCGTTTCTTTTTCTTTTAAAAATCCGTAATACTCTTGAAGCGGAATATTTCGTTGCGTTAAGCTTTGAGTCAAAATATCATATTTTAAATCAAGCCCTTGTAAATAGTCTTGATAAGCGGAGAGATCCGTATTTTTCTGGTTTAAGTAGAGGAGAAGTTTTTCAAAAACAGGGTTCATTTTGGCCTCAAAACTGGAAATACAGAAAAGATATTTTCTCGGATCTGAAGAATTTGAGAATCTTGATCCTGCTGGGTCAGAGCTAAAAAGCGGACAAAATCTACGCGAGCTTCAATTCGTTTTTGTTGTTGATAATAACAAACTCCTCGATTAAAGTAAGCCATTGGAAATTCAGGATTAAGCCGAATGGCCTCGGTATAATCGGCAAAAGCGCCTTCTAAATCATGGAGTTCTTTTTTTCGATTCCCACGATTATAGTAAGCTTCCACGAATTGAGGATTGAGACGAATCGCTTCTGTAAAATCCTGAAGAGATCCTATTAAATCATTTTTTTTCCCCTTAATAAAGCCCCGATTATGATACGCTTCTGCATATTGAGGATTAATGCGGATCGCTTCCGTATAATCTGTAAAAGCACCTTCTATATCGTTGATTCGTCCTTTGAGGTTGCCTCTGTTATGGTACGCTTCTGCATATTGAGGATTAATGCGGATCGTTTCCGTATAATGCGCAAGTGCCTCCTCTAAGTTATTTTGGCGCTCATAAACAGTTCCACAATTAAAATAAGCCTCTGGAGATTGAGGATTAATACGGATGGCTTCTTGATAATCCGCTAAAGCTCCAGAGAAATCGCCAATT
>CAZHAR010000091.1:0-17209 GCA_964530615.1 uncultured Planctomycetota bacterium
CTTTATTGCGATAAGTGGCTCTTAGTTCATGAGGTGTGCTCAGAAAAGAACCTCCGCGAAGAACTTTTTGAGTGCCCATTTCTGGGCCTTCCGGATTGTCTCGAAACAAACCATAATAATCTTTTTGGTACCAATCTTGGCACCATTCCCAAACGTTTCCGGTTAGATCAAAACAGCCTTCGCTCGATTGTCCTTGTGGAAAGGTTCCTACGGATTGAAGCCCTAAAGTCGCAGACGAAGCACAGCGTTTGGAGTCAAAAACGGATCCATACGCGTAAAATTTGTTTTCTGAGCCGCGAGTGGCACGTTCCCATTCCGCTTCTGTGGGCAAGCGTTTCCCTGTCCATTGAGCATAAGCACAAGCGTCAAACCACGTTACTCCAACGATTGGGGCGTAAGGATTTTTTAATTGCTCTTCCCAACGAAATGGAACCCGCGCGGAGGTTGAATTTTCACCTTCATAAGAAGAGACAAAGGCATTCGCGTTCAAGAATCCCTGATATTCTTGAACGGTAACTTCCTGTTTATCCAGAAAAAATCCTTTCAAGACGACACGAGAGGGCGGTTTTTCGTCTTCGTCTCCGTTTGGATCTCCCATTACAGAAGTTCCACCCGGAATAAAAACCATTTTTCCCAAAAAAGTGTTCATCTCTTCGACTTGACGGGCGACTTGAATTTGAGTTTCTTGTGGACCTGTCAGCGGAATGGGATCTTCTAGGCTTTTCATCCGGGAACGAATTCGTTGTATCAAGGTATCTGCTTTTTCTTGAGAACCAAAGGAGACAGGAATATAGAGTAACGCCCATTCAGTTCCACTTCTGGCCTCTACTTTGATTTTTTGCGGATCAATTCGATTTAGATCAACTTGATGATAAAGAGTACGCCGATGAAAGGCTCCTAGCGTCACTATCGTTAAGAGATCGTTCCATAAGGGTGATTCGTAATTTTCTGTGACGAAGCGAGTCTGGTTAATTTCAAAATGAGGGTTCCCTTCTTCTTCCAAAGTCAGTTGAGTTGCTCGCCAGGTTTTAGTGTAACGGTCTTCAACTTCTAACGTTGTGAGGGATTGGCACCCCCAGCAAAACCCTATCAAAAACAAGTAATATCGTTTAAAAATCAAGGTTTTTCCTTTTTCTCTGAGAATAACGGTTGACATAATTTTTCCAAAACATATTTATTCTCCATCCAGATCAGAGGTTCCAAATCCCGTCTAGGGCTCTGCATTTCAATGACCAGACGGATTTGTTGAAAATCCAGTTCCAAAAGGAGATATTCCAAAGAAGGCTCTAAGAATTGTTCTAGTTTTATCGGTTTACCAGAAGGATTCAAGAGTTTTGTTGTTTTCTTTGAAAAATTTATTGGAACTAGAATTTCTTCTGGGGAGGGATTGGAAAACCAGAAACGAATCCAGCTCTCTTGTCGATCTTTTCGTTGGAACTGAATAAAATCTTTTTGTGGGATGGCTTCGAAAGAATTTGGATATAAAAGAACTCGCGAACATTCTGGCATCGGAAGCGCGTTCCATTCCAAGAGATTCTGTCGAAAAGTATTGGTCGGAGCCAAAGAACTTGCAAAAATAGCAAAGGCGCTAGATTCTTTAGCATATTGATTTTCCAGACAAATCGAAGACACAATCCAGAGTTTATCGCCCCATTGAAAAGCGGATAATCGTCCTAAAATAAGGTCACACCCTGAAGTCGTTTGATATAAAACGGTATCTTTATTTAGGTTAGAGAGATTTTCTCTCGCTTGACGCAGGAGTTTCCATTGTTGTTTTTCTAGGTACCATAAGAGCCAATCTTCAGGAAAAATGTCTTTTTGAATCGGGAAAATGTAAATTTCTGTAAAGGGAACTACCCGCGTTTTTTGATGTTTACAAAACCGAGCTACGAGGGTTAAATTTGTTGCATTTGGAAGAAAATAGGTATCTAGAGGAACCGAAATCCAAGAAAATGGAATCCCGATGGTAAAAGAAAGTAAAGGATTCGCCTCACAAATAAAATGGCTCTGCTGATATTTAGGAATTTCAGAGGTACCCGTACTTGAAAGTTCTGAAAGTTCTGAAAGTAATGGAAGATCAGGGATCGGAAGCGTTATTATCTTTTCTGGAAGTAGATTTATCTTCTTCGCTTCACATCCACAAAAGAGACCGAGTAAAACTCCGTTAAGGAGGAAGCTGAGAAGATATCGTAAACGCCATATATTCATTAGAAGATTCCTGAATTTTTTCTTGTCCGAGTAGAAGCAGTTTTAAGGTTCCATAAGGAAATCGGATTCGTTCGGAAAAGAGGGTATCAGAAGCATTTAGTAAAAGGTGAGGGTTCATTGACAGGGTTTGAGGCGGAATCGAATTTTTCAAGGGAAAAGAGGGTTTTTGAGGGATTGAGCGTGTTCCAAAGTTTTCCCAAGGAGGTGGATAGGAGATTGGAAGGGATAACGGAGAGCCACTTAAATCAATTTCTTGTGGTGGGCGAATTTGAGGAAGGTAAATCCAAAGAAGTCCATTGATAAGCATTAAGAAGAAAAGCAGAAAAAATAGGGTTCGTCTCATCAAAGTTATTCGTCTGAAGAAGATTTTTCGGGATCTTCCGTTTTTTCTTCCGCAGGTTTCTTTTTTGTTGGAGTATTTTGTCGTCGTTTGGATTCTTCTTGAGCAGAGCCATTTTTTAGGGCTTCGTTAGCTTTTTTAGCACGACTCCAGTTATCATAATTAGAAAAAAATTCCATATCTTGAGGGGATAAATTCTTCCCTTTCACCGAATATTCTCTAGCCCGATCTCCGAGTTTGACCAGATCCCATTTTCCAATAGGAAACTGTTTTAAAAGAATTTGATATTGTTGCAAAATTGCTTCGCATTCTTCCAGAGAATACTTTACTGGAGAGCCGTAAATTTCGACTTCTTGAGCCATTTTCCAATCGTCATAAACTTCTAAAAATTCTCGATATTTTTGGCTCACTGGAATTTCGTTTAAAACTTGGGTCCGAATTAAATTACGAACATAAGAAAGATTCCAAAGATAGGTTGGAAAACGCTCTAACAAAAGCGAATAATAGCGTTTTCGTTCTTCTTCGAAAGAAAGTTCTGTGGGGAGTGGTTCTTCCGTTTTAATATTTTTAGGTGTTGAATCGGTTGGATCAGAAGGGGGGGGGGATTCTTCGTTGGAAAGCGGTTTTGAGGGATTATTTTGAGGGAGATATTTATTTTGAATGGTTTCCAGTTCTTGTTCTGAAAGGGAGCGGATTCGTTCTATTTGAAGAATATGGTGATAGGATAAAAAAATAAATCCATCCGAATCTGCAATAAACCATAATCGGAGGCCTGCTGTTTTTTTGTCTTGAGGAACAACGATCCAAGTTTCTTGAACAAATTCTTCGACAAAGCGATCGTCTAAAACAAATCCTTTAAGGGTCGATCCATTTTTCAAAAATACCTGAACTTCCCAATGTTCTGCCCAAAGAAGAGATAAAATGACACTAAAGCAATAGAAAAACGCAATTCTCATAGGGCACTCCTGTTTTATACATTGGGAAGAACAGAAATGGAGCGATTTATTCGGGTTTAGAGGTTTTTTCTGTTCCTTTCGCTTCGGCCATTTTTTCGCCTAATTTCACAATGATTTGAGCGTCTAGCCAAGTATCCAAGCTAGAGAGCCATTCTTCATCTAGGGGAGCTAAGGGAACTTCTGCCGCAGAATTTCGGACAAAGCTTTGGACTTTTGCTGGGATCGAAAAGGAGTCTAGCGGAAATTTTGCCAAAAGTTTTTGGGCTTCAATAACCTGCTCTTCAGTGACTTCTTTTAAAGGGGCCTCCTTTTTTTTCCATTTTACGGCCTCGCGCCAAAATTCGTATTCCATTAGAAAATCTTTATGATCTTTTCCAAGTAGAATTCCAGATGCCATACGCATTTTAATGGATGAAACAGTTTTATTTAAACTAAAACGATCTTCTGGAAATTTTTGCAGAATTTCTTCATATTTAGTAATTTGTTCTGGACTTAGTTCGTCTTTATTTTCGCTCTTAGTGGAAGTTTTTTCTTCCCCTTTTGTTTCGCCTTGTTTTTCCAGATTTTTTAAATCGTCTTCACGCGCTTTTGCTTGTTCAGCGTCTTTTGTTTTCTGGATTTCGTAGCGTAATTCTTCGAGTTCTCGTTGGGATTTCTTCCCAATTTCTTCGATACGACGAATATCGGTTTCATAGCTCAAACAAATATATCCTTCTGCTTTCTCGACGTGCCAAAGTCGAAGGCCCGATCCCTTGCGAGAAGGCATCACTTTCCAACGATTTTTTTTATCGTCATATTTTTCATAGAAACGGCCATCGACGACAATGCCCTCTAATTCAGAGTCATTGTTTAATTCGACTCGAACTTCAATATGACGCTTACTTTCAATATCTCCATCGTTTTTTGCTTCTTCTTGGGCCACAATCAGACCGATTGAGCTTAAAAAAAGAAGGATGGCCCAAAAACTCCAAATTTTCATGTTTTTCTCCTATATTGTGACAACGATTAAAGAGGGTAAGAGAATTTCAAATCGTCCCTTATTTTGTACAAAAAACCAATTATTTCAAAGGAATTTCTTTGAGATCTCCTTTCGATTTTGTTTCGGATTTATCAGGAATTTGAAAAGTATCTTTGTTCTTATTCCACCAAAGAACCCATTGCTTTTGAGAATCGTCACGATCCGATGGATGACCCGAAGGATCATATCCAAAATCGAGTCCTACGGAGTCCTTAAGAATTTGATGTGCTTGTCCCCGAGCACGTGGGGTATCGTGTTCGAGTGCAAGAATCATATAATAAAGTCCAAGATTTTCTTGAAGGTCAACTAAGGAAGCCGCCGCTTGCAATTTTACTTCTTCATTGGGATCTTTTTCCGCTAACGAAATTAAATGGGGAATGGCTTCTTTTTTCCCAATTTGACCTAAAACATAAGCACAACCACCGCGTACTACGGGCTTGAGGTGTTTTAAGCCCTCTACTACTTTGGGATAAGCTTGTTCTCCTTTCATCATGAGGGCCAATTCGTATTTGAGTATTTGAGCCTCGCTCACTCGTTCCGTTCCCATCATTTGAATCCAGAGATCAATTTTACGATCCGAATCCGAGTGCTCTTCTTTGTCTTCCGGGGAAGCACAAGAAATTAAAAGAGCGCAATAAAGTCCTAAAAAAAATAATAGTCGGAACATGCTTCTCCTCAATTTAGTTTGATAACACGATTCGATTTTTATAATTAAATGATAACGAAAAAGGATTGTGTTTAATAGCTTTTATTTCAGTTTTGAATGGAGAAAGGATAAATTGAAAATTTCAATTGTTTGATTCTTAAATATATCGCTCTCTTCCCTTTTATACAAGAAAAGTTATTATGATTTTTAAGAACAAAGATGTTTTTTGTTCTTAATAGTTCCAATTTATCTCCAAAAAAATCTGTAAAATTTTGAATTATGTTTAAAGATGAAGCCTTAATTTTTTATAAAGCGGGAAAAGGAGGAAATGGTTGTTTAAGTTTCCTCCGAGAAAAATTTATGCCCAAGGGGGGTCCTGATGGTGGCGATGGTGGCGATGGTGGAAATATCATTCTTCGGGTTGATGTTTCTGAATCCTCACTCTATCCATTTACCCGTGTTGGAGAATTTAATGCGAAGCCGGGAAAACCAGGAAGTTCCAATAATAAAGCCGGAAAGGATGGCGAAGATCTGATTCTCAAAGTTCCTTCGGGAACCATTTTACGAAATCCAGAAACGCAAGAAATTCTTTGTGATTTAACCGAAGAAGGACAAGAATATCTTTTAGCGAAGGCTGGACGCGGTGGACGAGGAAATACCCGTTTTGCCAATTCGGTGAATCAAACGCCTCGTCACGCCGAAGAGGGCGAAGAGGGCCAAACCGGATCGGTCTCGATGGAACTTAAACTCATTGCCGATATTGGGATTATTGGGTTGCCTAACGCGGGAAAATCGACTTTTTTAGCTTCTGTTACAAAAGCGCATCCCAAAATTGCCGCCTACCCTTTTACGACATTGGTTCCTCAATTAGGTTTTGCAGAACTCAATCAGGAGGAGCGAATTCTGTTCGCCGATATCCCCGGATTGATTGAAGGATCCCATCTTGGAGTTGGATTGGGAGATCAATTTTTGCGACACATCGAACGCACCCGCATTTTGATGCATCTAGTGGATGTGAGCGATACCGCCGATCAGGACCCCGTTATTGCTTATAAAACGATTCGTGAAGAACTCAAATTGTTTTCGCCTCGTTTGCTTGAA
This sequence comes from uncultured Planctomycetota bacterium, assembly GCA_964530615.1. GTDB lineage: Bacteria > Planctomycetota > JBBTDB01 > JBBTDB01 > JBBTDB01 > JBBTDB01. The sequence continues at coordinate 6,270 of CAZHAR010000091.1, forward strand.
AAACCTGAAATCGTAGTGGGAACGAAAGCCGATTTGAATCCGAATCCGCAAACTCTTTTAAAATTGGAAGAAGCCTGCGGAAAAAAAGTGTTTTTGATTAGTGCTGTGGCTCGGATGCAACTCAAGGAAATTCTTGTAAAACTCCATAGTATCTTAAAACAGGTGAAAGAAGAAGAACGTCAAACGAAAGCGGTTTTATGATTGGCCCTCTTGCCCCTCATCTGTGTCAACTCAATACTTCGGATCGTTTGTATTATCAAAATCTCTATTGTGGAATCTGAATTCAAGATTATCAGGAAGACCAACAACAGAACCATTTTAATTTGTTTTTTTGTCTAGAAAAAAAATCAAATCGTGGAGACGCTTTCCATCAGGTTCACCGCTTCTCCAGAGAATTTCTCGATATCGCTCTGGACGTTTGCCCTGAAGAAAATAAAAAACTGCTCCATGACTCCTTTTGTTTTGGATTTATCTCTCGCCTCACCCATGCAGAGCAAAAATTATGGACGAATTCGTTGAAGCCCTAAAAAAAGCAAAAACGTTTTTAACTTTTGGAGAGCCCGATCGGGCATTTTTGGAAGCTCAAAAAGCGATACAATTGAATCCAAACAATCGAGAGGGATACCTTCTAGCGGGAAAAGCGAAATTTGAATTGGGAGAATATGCCTCCGCAATCCTCTTTATTGAAACCGCTCAACAATATGGTCCCTTAGATTCCGTCTCAGAAAAACTTTTAAGTAAAGCACAATCAATGAAAGAGAGCAAAGCTTTAAAAAAAACGCCTGAAGCTCCTTTAACTTCAAGACGAAATGAGAACGATTCTTTTTGCTGTTCTTCAGATTGCGCTTATTGCATCCCGAATGATTGTGGAGGTTGTGGAGGAAGCAGTTGTTGTGATTCGGGTGCTGGAGAAGTATGTGGTGCTTGTGGCGATGGTTGCTCAGGGTGCAGTTGGTAATTGATTTTTTAATTTCGGTATCTCTGCCAGAATGACAGGGGAAGATCCGAAAGGTCGCAGTCATTCTGACAGAGAAGCACACAAAAAACGATTTCCTTTTTACTAAGTTTAAAATTTAAAACAAGTTAAGAAAACATTTTTTTGTGGTATTTGATTTGCTTCCATCCCATTTTATTCTGCTCTTTTTCCATAAGATGCCGAAAGGCGCTGAGCAAAGCACAATTCATTTTATTTTCGTTTTATATTCTTGGTTCCTAGATTTATGTTTGAGTAACTGTTTAAGAAAGGAGTCAGCGAATGACAAAAATTGTTCCTCTCAATGACAAAATTTTAGTCAAAAGACTCGAAGCGGAAGAAAAAACAAAAGGTGGAATTATTATTCCAGATACAGCAAAAGAAAAACCAAAAGAAGGTCGAGTGATCTCTCTTGGACAAGGCCGTCTTCTCGAAAATGGCGAACGCGCCAAATTCCAGGTAAAAGAAAACGATCGGGTTCTTTTTACCTCCTATGCCGGTACCGAAATAAAACTGGATGGAGAAGAATATATGATTATGAGCGAAGACGACGTACTCGCGATTGTTACCTAAACAACCTCCCCACGCCCCTTTGTTCCCTGTTCCTCTTCTTTATTTGGAATTTATCCCTCACCTGCAAGGAGAATAAACTCTCATGGCTGCGAAAAAGATTTTGTTTGACACGATGGCCCGTGATGCTATCAAAAATGGAGTCTCGAAATTAGCGAGAGCGGTAAAAGTTACGCTGGGTCCCAAAGGACGCAACGTCATTTTAGAAAAAAGTTTTGGGGCCCCCACGATTACCAAAGACGGAGTGACGGTCGCAAAAGAAATTGAACTTGAAGATCCCTATGAAAATATGGGCGCTCAAATGGTCAAAGAAGTGGCTTCCAAAACTAGCGATATCGCCGGAGATGGAACCACAACAGCGACTGTTTTGGCAGAAGCGATCTTTCTCGAAGGACTCAAAAATGTTGCGGCTGGAGTCAATCCTCTAGGCGTAAAACGCGGTATCGATAAAGCCGTAACGAAAATTGTCGATCATCTTCGTAGTATTTCTACTCCGATTAAAGGAAAGAAAGAAGTCTCTCAAGTTGGCTCTATTGCCGCCAATAACGATAAAGAAATCGGAGAAATGATCGCCGAAGCGATGGAACGTGTCGGTAAAGATGGTGTGATTACCGTGGAAGAAGGAAAATCACTTAGTACTACGGTGGAATTAGTCGAAGGAATGCAATTTGACAAAGGCTATCTTTCTCCTTACTTCATCACCAATCAAGATGAAATGGAATGCGTCCTAGAAAATCCTTATATTCTCATTCACGAAAAGAAAATCGCTTCCATTAAAGATTTGATTCCCATCCTAGAGCGCGTTCATAAATCAGGTCGTCCTATTTTAATTATCGCCGAAGAAGTCGAAGGCGAAGCACTCGCAACGTTAGTCGTTAACCGTTTGCGTGGAACCTTTATTTGTTGCGCTGTTAAAGCTCCCGGTTTTGGAGATCGCCGAAAAGCCATGCTCGAAGATATTGCCGTCCTAACCGGTGGACGCGCCATTTTTGAAGATTTGGGTATTAATCTCGATAGTATCGAAGTCGATGCTTTAGGAACCGCTAAAAAAGTGGTTATTAATAAAGATACGACCACCCTGATCGAAGGAGGCGGAAAAAGCAGTGCCATTCAGGCTCGTATTGCTCAAATCCGAAACGAAGTCGCCGCCACTACCTCCGAATATGATAGCGAAAAATTACAAGAACGCTTGGCAAAACTTTCTGGCGGTGTCGCCCAAATTAACGTAGGGGCCGCAACTGAAGTGGAAATGAAAGAGAAAAAAGCACGCGTTGAAGACGCGCTTCATGCCACCAGAGCCGCAGTCGAAGAAGGCATTCTTGCTGGTGGAGGCGTAGCCCTGTTACGCGCGACTGCTGTACTCGATAATCTCAAATGTGATGAAGAAGAACGATTTGGCGTTGACATCATTCGTCGAGCCCTCACCGCTCCTCTTTACCAAATTGTTCAAAATGCTGGGTTGAACGGTGAAATCGTCGCCTCGAAAATTCTGGCCAATTCCAATAAAAACTTTGGTTATAATGCATTAACCGATAATTATGAAGATTTGCTGGAATCCGGTGTGATCGATCCAACCAAAGTCACTCGTAGCGCTCTCCAGAACGCAGCTTCTGTGGCTTCTCTGTTACTAACAACAGAAGCCATGATTTCCGAAATTCCGGAAAAGAAAGAAAAAGCAGGCGCGGGTGCTCATGGTGGCGGCGGAGATATGTACTAAATTTCCGAAGACGCAACACCCCAAAAATAAGCTTTGCTGGCGCAGATTTCTTTAATCTGCGCCAGCGTTTTTTTTGTCACTAAATTTGCTTTTCGTCTCGCATTTTTTTGAGCGTTTCCTTCCGATTCCGATAATATGTCAGTGGGTCCTTCTCTCCTTGAGCCTTCCATTTCTCAAAATTATACGCTTGCCAACCTTCATATAACTTGGCAGATTCCGGATCTCCCCGATTTAAAAGATTTTCTTGATACCCCCAAGAATAGCTCGGATCATAAGATTCCCGACGTATTGGTAAAAATACCGCCAGCGGAGGCCACATCGCGCGCCGGATTTCCACCTTTTCCCCTTTCCGATGAAACTTCACATTCAACCAAATATCATACGGCATCCAATCCGATTCGATGACCCCTTCTTGAATAGAATAAGGACGGCCCATTCCTAAATTCACCGGAGATCGAACATAAATACACCACCCGGGCGCTGTTTTTAAAATGCACCCAGTCCAGATTTGTAGGGTTTCCGGTTCAGACAATCCAAAAGCATAGCGGGATCGCTCTGTCGTTGAATACGGATCTCCCGGCCGAAGCAGTTCTGCTAACACTTCTTTTTCTAAGGGTTCATACTCTTTCACGATCTGATAATCCCATTTCCCTTCGCCTAGATAGGTTACATCCAAATCAAAAGGAGGGTAGACCCACCATCCCGCGCCATTAGCGTGATTAAACGGGCCACAATATTTCATGGCAATCGGGTGCGCGTCGCCCTTCAAATTCATATGTGCCTTTTCCAGTCGAATCCCTTCTGGATGAAGGCGATAAACCTTTAAGTAAAAACCGTTTTTTTCGAGCCGAAGTTCTTTAGGCGATTTAGGACGAGGCTCATTTTTCATCCGTGTTAAGAGACGATAATATAACTGTTTAAAAGAACTCATAATTTTTTGCTCCGCTAGCAACGAACAAAAGGATATCACAGCAATTTTGAAGGATTCATTTGCTCTTGAGGATCAAAATAATTTAGGACCTGTTTTAAGCATTGTAAGCCTAATACTCCTTTTTCTGCTTCTAAGTAAGGTTTGTGATCTAATCCAACACCATGTTGATGGCTAATGGTTCCGCCCATTTCAACGATGGCTGAACTTGCCGCTTGTTTCAAGATTTTCCAGCGAGCTAACGTTTCTTCCGGAGAGGAAGCGAGTCGAAAGAGAAAGGTTGAATAAATGCTGGAACCCGTGGCATACAGATGAGATAAATGCGTGAAAACATGGACCTTTTCGGTCCACGCTTGTAATCCTTCTCCTAAAACCTTCTGGAGTTTGTTCATTAATGGAGTCACTTGGTTCCAGGTCACAGCGGTTTCCAAAGTGTCGAGCGCATACCCTAAATCCCAAAGTGTATTCCGTAAATAGGGAGTACGAAATCGGTTTTTGCGCCAACTTTCTCCTAGTTTTTTACCCAAAGAAACCCCATGAAACGAACGAAATAAGCGGAAAATTTCTGCGCGACTTTGGTGTATAGCATTTTTAGAGCCGGTTAATCCAAAGAGACAAAGACAAGCACTTGCCTCTGGAATTCCCCGAAATCGTAAATAACGTTTGAGCCACTGAATTTGTGTTTCGTGTCCGGCCAGAGCTAATTGGGTTCGTGTTTCTTCAGCGTTACTGAGTCGGATCATCGAAAGAGCTAAGCGTTTTTGAGACAAACGATAAACTGCTTGAAAACCTGCCTCCCACGACGGAAAAAAAACACCATAAAAATCATTCACTTCCGGCAGAGGGAAAAATTTTACAGTGGCCTGAGAAACAATACCTAAGCGTCCTTCAGAACCCAAGACGATTTGTTTTAGATCTGGACCCGCGGCAGAAGCCGGAAGAATCGGAAGTTGAAATGCTCCGAGAGGAGTCAAGACTTCTCCTCCCATAAAAAGCTGTTCCATTCGGCCATAGTAGAGCGATTGTTGTCCACTAGAGCGAGTCACAATCCATCCACCAAGGGTCGAAAAATCAAAGGATTGAGGGAAATGACCCAAGGTATAGCCTCTCGCATTCAGTTGCGCTTCTAACTCCGGGCCACGGATACCGGCTTCAAACGTAGCTAATCTGTTTTCTTCATCCAAATGCAACAGTCGTTTCATTCGGGCGAGCGCGATTGTTAAGACCGGCTTCGAGCCTTCTGGAACTGTCAAATGGCCAACAACACTGGTTCCACCACCATAAGGGATGACTTGAACGCGGTTTGTGATGGCCCACTCCAAGAGATCTTTGAGTTCCTCACGATTCTCAGGAAAAGCGACTCCATCTGGAAACGTGTTGAGGAGACCCCCACGAAGCCCGATCCAGTCTACTAAACTTTGGCCGTGTGCGTGAAACAAACGAACCTGAGGATCTACAGAAATTTTGGGATGCGCGGGTAATCGTGAAGGCGGAATCCGCCTTAGAAATTGCTCTAGCGGATAATCGGGAACCGGTTGAGTTTCGCCGATCCACTCTTTTAGTTGTTGAATCGATATTACCGGGAGTTCCATCGTAATGGCCGCTTCTCCCCATCCGTTCCAACGTAACACGGAATCCTCCTGTCCCATAAAAAAAGCGATATTAAACAAGCAAGGCACAACCAAAGGTTGTGCCGTTTTCATTATTCATTATTCGTTATTTTTTACTTTGGTCGGGGTAAGAGGATTTGAACCTCTGGCCTCTGCGTCCCGAACACAGCGCTCTAGCCAAGCTGAGCTATACCCCGAAAATTAAGGTTTTTTCCAGCCACTTTGTCCCAAAAGAGGAACAAACCGACATCCACCCATTGAAGAGTAAGTTATTGTACCCGATTTTTTTATTCCAATCAAGAGGTCTTGTAGATCCAATGTTCCGGTAGGGATAATAATGCGTCCGCCTTCGGCCAATTGTTGCTCGAGTTCCGTCGGAACTTTTGGCGCGCCTGCGGTCACTAAAATTCCTTGATAGGGTGCTTCTTGAGGGAATCCTAAGGAACCATCGCCTATCACAAAGCGAATATTTGAATAATTTTTTAGAGCGGTCTGGGCTTTTTTAGAAAGGCTCTCAAGACGTTCAATGGTCACGACTTTTTTACATAATCGAGAAAGGATTGCTGTTTGATAACCCGATCCGGTTCCAATTTCCAAGATTTTTTCATTTCCAGTTAATTGCAAGCTCTGAGTCATTAAGGCGACGATATAGGGTTGGGAAATGGTCTGCGCCTCTCCGATAGAAACCGGATAATCTTCGTAGGCTAAATAGCGAGAGGCCGGTTCCATAAACTCATGGCGAGGAACCTCCCGAAAGACTTGGATCATCTTCGGATCTAGGATATCTCGATTTTGGAGTTGATGGTGGACCATTTCTAAGCGTTTGGATTGATACAGATCGCTGTTCATTTTTTCTTTTCGTACACCCTGTATATCTTAAGAGGAGGGGTGCGTAATAGAGTTATGATTTGATTTTGATAATGAGTTCATACTCATTTTCGTTTTTACTTTCTGAAATTTCAGTAATTTCGCCAAGCGATTTGGCTTTTTCTTGAAGCGCGTGGGAGTACGTTTCCACGAGCACTTCATTGAGTTCCTTATTTCGCGCTTCTTCAGAATTTTTAAGATGGTTAGAGGCTTGATGAGAGAGTTCTTCCTGTTTTTTCTGTTTTTCGGTTTCAGAAATTTTAAGTTCTCTTTCAAGGCTGGATCGGACTTTATCTTCAAGACGCTTTCTCTCTTCCTCGATATTCTTCCCGTTCCAATTATCTCCGGCCGCATTAACGGTTTTACTTTTTGAAATAGAACCTTCGATTTCAATAAAAGTCGTGCAGGTTAAATCGTCTACATTGATTTCTACACGTTCTCCATTTTCTCTTTCTTTAACCCACACATCGCGCTCTTGATCATGGGTCCAACCGTTTTCTTCGAGGGTTTGTTCTAAAATTGATTTCATCCGATCTTCAGGAAGAATCGGAGTCAAATCAATTTTGCATTGAGTATAATCCTCGCTACTTAAGGTTTCTTCAGTGCAATGCGTGACAGTAACACGGTAGGGATGGCTCATAAATCAGCTCCTCGGTCAGTTCTTGAAAAAATTTCCTTTAAAGAAAACCGCTTTTGATTTGTATTGAACTCTAATATCGGTTTTCGGAGCACAAAATTTTGATATTTTTTAACTCATAGAAAGTTTATTGGTTTGTTCCGCGATTTCATCTCCGGACCATTCGTTATCTAGGCTAGTCATTCCGGCTTTTGCTGATTTTTTCGCCGCTTTTTGTCGTTGCACTAAGTCTGCATGTGTGGTGAAGTAGGGTAAGCTTTTTCCTACAAATTCCTGAACCGAATTAAATTGATGTTCTTCCATGAACTTGGAGAGTCCGGTTTTAAGTTCATGAACGAGTTTATAGCCATGAAGCATCACGCCGGTACAAACTTGTACGGTTGAAGCACCAAGAAGCATAAATTGAATCGCATCTCCGGCACATTCAACACCTCCGATTCCAGAAATACTCACATTTTTGGGAAGGGCCCTTGCGGTTTCCATCACCATTCTTAAAGCAATGGGGCGTACCGCCTGTGCGGAGTAACCTCCGGGAACGCTGTATCCTTCGACAGAAGGTTCTGGGCGCAAGGTTTTAAGATCCACTTGAATGACGGAGAGAATGGTATTAATTGCGGAAATTCCTACCGCACCGGATTCAACGGCCGCGAGTGCAGGAACAGTAATATCGGTGATATTGGGAGTCATTTTGGCCCACACGGGCACTGTAGCGACTTCGCAAACCCATTTCACCACCTCTTTACAAATTTTGCTATCTTGTCCCATAGCGGCCCCCATTTTACGTTCCGGGAGACCATGCGGGCAGGAGAGATTGAGTTCAAAGCCGTCGACTCCGCATTCTTGAACTTCTTTAATAATTTTTTGCCATCGATCTTTGGAATATTCTTCCATCACAGAGGCAATCAAGATTTTTTTAGGGTATTTCTTTTTTAATTCACGAAATTCGGATAGCCATTGATCATAGGGGCGATCGGATATCAATTCAATATTTTCGAAACCAATAATTTCTCCGGTTTTAAGGCTTTTCAATCGTCCGTAGCGCGGAATGGTATTGATGACTTTGTTACTTTCAAGGCTGATGGTTTTGCAAACAACGCCCCCCCATCCTTCGTCCCAAGATTTGGCAATGGTGCGTTTATTGGTTCCCGGAGGTCCGGAACCAATTACAAAAGGATTATCAAATTTCATCCCGTTTACAACAATACTTAAATCTTTCATAACTATTTGTCTCCAAGTGGATAAAAAATCAACAATAAGAGATGCTTATATAATAATTGGAATAAAAAAAAAACCTAGAGCCTTTTTAATATTTTTGAAGGGTTTGCCAGACCGATTGAAGTTGCAGATCATCAGGTTGAAGTTGGAGTGCTTTTTGGATGAGATATTTAGCTCGATAGAGGGCGGTTTCCGATCGAGGATCGAGTCTCCAGTAATTCCAATAAACCATTCCAAGATTCGCGAGTGCTGGATACGAATTAGGTTCTTCTTGAAGTGCCGTTTCCAGATAGTGTTGAGCCTCCTGAAGCATTCTTTTTCGCTCTGGGGGCGGGTCGTTTTTTGATTTTGAGAGGAGGATTCCAGCTAAGGAATAGAGGGCCTTTACAAAAAAGGTGTTTTGTTGGAGGGCTTGTCGATAGCAATATTCTGCTTGTGCAAGATTTTTTTGCTGGAGATAGAGGTTTCCCATCGCGGTCCAGGCTTCGGGAAACGGAAGATTTTTCTCTGTTGCTTTTTGGTATGCGTGAAGGCTCTGCTTCAAATCTTGGGGATTCTGAGAAGAGTAATAGCGTTTGAGATAGAGGTTTCCGAAAATATAATAAGAAGGGGTATCGTCCCAGGGAATCGCATATTCACAAACGATTCCAAGAATCAAAGCAGTGATGAGCCAGCGTCGGTAACGACAAGCGAATCCAGCGAATGGAAGCAAGGCGATAATCACGGGCAAGCGATAGCGAGAAAAAATATAAAAAGGTACCAAAGAACAAAAAGTTCCAATCAAGTAAAGAAGAAGCAACTGAATCGTCGGATTGCGATATTGAAGTTGAAAGAAGGCTCGAAAAGCCAAGAGCCAGAGGAATCCGTAGCCAACGAAAAAAAGATGGTACCACGGATAGAGGTTTCGAAAAAAACGATAGGCGATGCCATCTGCAAATTCTTGAGGGGAAAAGAAAAAGAGTGCTTTTTTGAACCAGAGTTTAGCCCATTCTGCGGGGTGGTTCCATAAATAGGTCCAGGCTAGATGAAACCAAAATTGGGAAACTTCATGATACTGCAAGGGTCGTCCCGCGAGTTTTGAAGCGATTTCAACCGCATCTGGGCCTTCATATTCAGGAGTTTGACGTCCGGCCCTGAGTGGCATATAAACACCGGACGCTTTTGGATTGTTTCCGATATAGAAATTAGAACCGCCCTGATACGAAGTCAGAATGAATTCTCCGCAGGCGAGATAATTGTGAATTGTAGTGAGGCTAATGGGAAAGAGACATCCCAAGAGCATCCAAAAAACCAGAGCGCGGTGATGAATCCATTTCCAAAGGCAAAGCCAAGGAAGAAGCAGAAAAGTATTTCCTCGTAATAAAATAAGAGCACCCAAGGCAATCCCGCTGGCAAGGCTTGTTTTCTTCGTTTTAAGTAAACAGAGGTGAAAAAAAACAAGAGTTGTCCATAAGACGCAAGCCGTTTTAATGGGTTGAATTTCGTAGAAATAAAGCATCCCAAATAGAGCATATAAAAGGAAAGAGGCCCATGCCGCGGCCGAATCAAAAAGGCGAGCCGTGAATTGAAAGAGAAGATAAGCAGTGGATAGAGAAAGGCTGATTTGAAAAATGGCCATAATCCAGAGATGAGCGCCAGTAAAAAAATAAAGAAGTCCCAAGAGATAGGGATAGAGGGGTTCTTGGTAAAAAGGCTGGGAAGAGAGCCATTCCCCTTGAGCAATTTTTTGAGCCCAGAGGGAATAGCGTTTCCCATCAATTTGGGGATCGAGAAAAAACAGTTCGTTGGAAATACAGCAGAGAAGCAGAAGTTTTATCAGCGCAAGCGCCACTAAACTCCAGAATAGAGGGGATTTAAAAAGAAGAGGAAACGAATTCATTTATCAGAAGATCCCGGTGGACGGAGCGAGAGTTTTGGTTTTTTTAAAGGCTGAGTTTGTTTTTTTTCGTTGAACGGCAACGAAAATTCTCCGGCTTCATCGAGGTGATTCATGTTCTCTGAAGCGAATAAATCTTCCGAGAAATTTTCTGGAGTTTGGGGAGCCAAAGGAAGCGGAGTCGGAGCAAAGATATCCTTAGAAAAGGTGTTTTGAGGAGAATTTTTTTTCGATTCTTCTTTTTCTTTCAAGGCTTTTATAGCGGATTTGCTGGACGTTTTTGGAGTGGAAGGATTAGGCACGACGACTCGATACCCACATTTGGGGCATTTTCCAACTTTTCCGGCTTGGGTTCCTGAGACGCTGATAATTTTGCTACAAATGCAACGAAAGCGGATGGCTTGAAGCGAATCGAGTCGTTTTTGATCATACTCATTTTCAAGTTGGAGGAAGCTTTTACTCATGGAAAAAGGCTTCTGACAATTTTTGCATTTTTGCTCGCTCAATGGGCTAACAATAAGGCCTGTGGTACAAAAACCAACACGAA
>CAZHAR010000092.1:0-16211 GCA_964530615.1 uncultured Planctomycetota bacterium
CCTTTGGAATTGTCACTCCTTACACTTCCTTCCTTGCGGTTGAAGAAAGTGAACTTTCTAACTTGCCCGGAGATGTTCGTCGGCAGATGAATGAAGAAAACCGACCGGCCGCTCCTATGGAAGCATTAAAAAAATCAGTTCGAGATTTTGAAGGGGCCACCGAAGGAAAAGACGCGATCGCGCAATCTAAATCTGGATCTTTAAAAAGAGAAACCGCTTCCATGGAAGATATGGATAAGCAAAACGAAAGCGATGATGGAGCAGTTAGCTCAGATCCTATGAAAATGATCGGTTCCAAAACATTTATAAAACGAGGAAATACTTGGGTCGATAGCACACTTCCAGCCGATAAAAAAGAGGCTCTACTCAAGATTGTGGCCTTTTCAAAAGAATATTTTGAACTCATCCAAAAAAATGCGGACGTTGCAAAATATCTTAGTATTGGCGCCAACATTATCTTTGTCTTTGAGGGCCAATATTATCATATCGTCTCGGAATAAAGGGAACAAAACGATCCTGTCATTCCGAAGTGACAGCGAAGAATCTCCTCTAAAATTAAGCTTTTCGGAGATTGCTTCGCTCGCAACGACAAAAAACGCCTACTATTTAAGACCGAGAGAACCCGCTAACCATGCGGGTTTATTTTTTTTAACAGGAACTATCTCTTGAGTTTCTCGTGAGCATTTGATAGGTTGAACATATCTTTTTTTATAAGCGAGGTGAACTTTATGAGTAAATTTTTATTGCTCTTGAATTCGTGTTTATTGATATTTACGAGTTCTCTGGCCCAAGAAAATAAATGGGACCTTCAAGAAACCAAAGACGATCCCTATAAAGAACTCAAGCTTAAATTGGAATCAACAAAAGTGACCCTAGATTTCCAAAATGCTCAACTCATGGAAGTTTTTCAGTTTATTCGTGATGTTTCCGCCTGTAATATTGTCGTGGATAGCGCTGTTGAATCGATAGAAACTCAAGATGTCTGTTTAAATGTAACCGACCTCCCAGTCCAAAATTGTATTAATTTGTTATGCAGTATGTATAAACTGCGAGCAGTGTTTACAAACGGGGTTCTCTTAATCGCTCCCGAAAATAAAATAAAAGAAAAAGTATATTTAAAAGTATATGATACAAGAGATCTTGTATTTCAAATTAAAGATTTTCCGGGGATTCGGCTAGCGATTGGTGAGAAGAAAGAGGGAGCTGTTGGCGTTACTGCACTCTTTAGTACGGAACCTGAAAAAACAGCTTTTAATGACGCGGATAAACTTCTGGAACTCCTTAAAGAAACCGTAGATAACGATTGGGAACAAGAAGGACAAAGTATTGCTGTTCACGGAAATAAGGTCCTTGCGACAACAAGCAAATCCGTTCACCGTCAACTTGAATATTTGATCAATGAATTGCGTGCGAATAAATAAACATTTAACGCTGAGGAATGATTTATGAAAAATGTCCGTGGGAACATTTTGGTACTCTTCTTGCTTTTTTCGATGGCACTTTTTGTCGGGGTGGTCCTTTTTTTTCTTAGCGCTAAACCCTTGCATCCTCGCCCCCCACATCTCACTGCTATTCCCGCGGGTATTTCTGTTTCTTCTAGTTCTGCTGTTTCTGCTGTTTCTACTGCATTCGTATGGCCCCCTCAAGTCAATCGCACTTATCCCAATTTAAAGCTTGTGGATCAAACGGGCACTCTACTCGAATTAAACTCGCTTCGTGGAAAAGTATTGTTGATTGAACCCATCGGAATGACGTGTCCCGCTTGTCAAGCGTTTTGTGGAGCAAAAAAGTTTGGAGAGTTCCATAACATTCCACCGCAAAAAGATCTTCCCTCGATTGAAGAAGCCATTCTTTTATATGGAGATGGGGCGCTTCTTTCGGATGTGGTTTACATTCAGTTACTTCTCTTTAGTTTAACGATGGAGGCGCCAACCGAAGAGGATGCCCGCGAATGGGCCGAACATTTTCATAGGGATCGTTCAAAAAATCAAATTGTACTGGCGGGAAACTCCGATCTTCTGGGATCGGCCAGTTATAATATGATTCCCGGGTTTCAGCTCATCGATAAAAAATTTGTTTTGCGCTTCGATAGTACAGGTCATCATCCAAGTCAAAATTTGTATCAGGATCTCCTTCCCAATATCTCCAAGCTAGTTGCTGAAGAAGAAAAAAAAGATATTTCTGTAACAGAGGCTTATGAAAAAGTTCCCAAGGGCCAACACGCGCGCTCTCCGTTCAGCGCTCAAATTTCTACGCTTTCTACTCCTGAAAAATTGTATTTGGAGCAACTATTTCAATTAACCGATCAGGCATTAGTTCAGCGTGTGCAAACGTTAAGCTGGTTTCAATCCAATGGGCAAGAAGGCGAAAACTTTGATTATTATCAACAAAAAATCAATGGAGTTCTCGAACAACTCAGCCAACTTATTCCGCCCCAAAACCTAAAACAAGCTCATGATTTATTGATACAGGCGATTCAGGAACAGTGCTCTTTTTTTAAAGCGTGGGATGAAGCCGTACAAAAAAAGCAACACTTCCCGTATCGCGTTTATCAAGGGGACCCCGTTCATTTACTGGTCAGTCAATCTTCCGCTAAACTGATCAACATTTATAATATCCTGATTCGTTTGTATCCCAGCGAAGACGAACGCAATAAACAATCCTTTTATGCACACCTATGTTATTTAGATTTCATTTAACTTTAAAAACAGGAATCTCTTCTATGCCTAAGATTGTTTATTCTTGTGCCTATTGTGCAAAAAAAAAATCACTAGATACCCTTGAATTAGGACAAGCGTTCATTTGTCCTAAATGCCATCAATGTCAGGTGATTCCATCCTCGTTTGCGGTATTTCCTCGCAAACACGGAGGGTTATTTTCGGTTTTATTTGGATTTCTTTTCCTTAGCGCCGGAATCCTGCTCATTTCTCGATTAGACCTTCCACGGCTAGACAAACTGCAAAAGAAAGCGGAACGAGAGGCTTATTATGGGAACTATACCAACGCTATCGAATATTATTTTTTAATGAAGCGAGAGTGCGAAATTCAAGAGAATTCCGAATTAGCGGAGACTCTCGATTCAAAAATCCAAGAACTTCAGGAACTTCAAAAACAAAAAAATAGTTCGGAACAAAAGAAAATCCTTCCTCCCGCAAAAAAAGACTTCCAAAATACGCAAAAATAGCTAAGGTAATGACATTTTAAATCTTTAGCTGAGGAAGTTTTTATGACAGGGTTTATTTTAAGTGCGGCGATTAACGATATCGCCATTTATCTCGGGGCTATGTTTGCGGGGTTTATTGGTTTGTATTTTGGTGCGGAATGGCTCATTGAAGGAGCCTCCCAAATCGCCCGAAAATTAGGGATTTCGCCTTGGGTTGTTGGAATGACCATTGTCGCATTTGGGACCTCTCTCCCGGAATTTGTGGTTTCATTTACTTCTGCAATATCCACTCCTCCAAATCCGGGGATTTGCATCGGGAACATACTGGGTTCCAATATTTGCAATATTTTTTTAATTATGGGTCTTACGTATATGATTAAGGCCCCCAAGCTTCCGTTTTCCAACATCAAATTCGATTATTTTATGATGTTGTTTGCAACCTTTCTCCTCTTGGGTTTAGGTTATTACACCGCCATCACCCAAATGAAAATTCTCCCCGGTGAACTCAATCGTGTTGGGGGGATCGTGATGCTCACCCTTATGTTTTTATATACTTTTTATTTAGTAAAGTGGGGTTCATCGACGACCGAAGAATCGGGCACGGCCCCAGTTCAAAAAAATATCCTTCTGCTGTTGTTGTTGATTCTGGCAGGGTTAGGACTCTTGATTGTGAGTGCGAAGATTTTACTCTACGGGGCGATTGGATGCGCCCAAATTATGGGGATCAGCGATCTCGTCATTGGAGGAACCATTGTGGCTGTGGGGACCTCAATGCCCGAACTTTTTACCTCGGTGATTGCCGCCGCGAAGGGAAAGCCAGAAATTTCGATTGGAAATATTCTGGGGAGTAATATTTTTAATATTCTCTTTATTTTAGGCTTTGTGGGTACGATTACGAATGTTCCTCTAGATACACAGGCTTTGGTTGAACAAGTGCCTTTATTTATCTTTAGCGCGCTGTGTTTTGGAGGAGCCTTGATGAAAAAATCCGGTGTGGGACGCAAAACGGGCTTCTTCTTCCTTGTCTGCTATGTTGTCTTTGTGCTTATTTGTACTCGTGCGATTGATTTGTCTCGTTTTTATACCCCTTAAAATTTGAAATTGCCACTTCAGAAAAAATTCATCCATAGGGGTTGCTGCAGAAAGGATAGGGACTATGAAAGTTTTCGATGGGATGGTTAAAGAGGTTGTTTCGCTTCCTGAAACACTCTCTATTATTGAAGCCAAACGTATACTGGAAGAAAAAGGGATTCGGCGTCTTCCTATTGTGAATGAAGATAAAAAACTGTTGGGGTATGTTACCCACAATATGCTTTTCCGCGCAACCATTTTAAACGCGCCACTCTCTTCGATTATGGAGCGAGAGGTAATGACTTGTTCGCCTGAAGATGCGCTCACATCCATTATCCCTGTGATGTTGGAAGAAAAAATTGATGGAATGCCTGTACTTCAATATAAAAAACTGGTCGGAATTATTACTCGACGAGATATCTTGAAGCTCTTTCAACAATATATGACACTCCATCGAACCAAAAATGAGCCTTGGATTGTCAATAGCTGGATGTCCTATTCTCCGATCAGCTTTTCCGAAGAGCAATTAATTCATGAAGCTCTGGAAAAAATGGCAGAACGGGATATTCGACGTATTTTGGTGCTTGATAAATCAGGGAAACTCGTTGGATTAGTGACCAAAAACCGAATCTTAAGAGCCTCAAACCTTAAGACCTCAATCGCTTCGATTATGACAACGAATTTGCTTATCTTACAACCCAAAGATTCTCTGGAAAAAGCCTGCCAATTTATGGTTGAAAAGAAAATCAGTGGGGTTCCTATTTTAGACGGACAAAAGCTAGCGGGAGTCTTGACAGACACGGATTTACTTCGTTGTTTTTATGAAATTCTTGCAGGCGAAGATGTTCCCAAAGAAGTTGCAAACTCGATGTCCTTAGAAATTTTACGCGTACAATACGAAAAAGAAATGGAGCAACTCACTAAACACCTCGCCTGGATCTCAAAAAGACTTGCGGTAATGGAACGCGCAGTCCATTTATTTACCCATCTCGAAAATTTGGAAGAAAACCTCACAACAGCCTTAAATCTTGTTTCTGAACTTGTTCCTTGTGAAGCGGGTTCTATTTTATTAGTCGATAAGGAACAGAAGCAATTTTTCTTTAGTGTTGCCTTTGGAAAAAATTCAGAAAAACTCGAAAATTTCTTTATTCCATTAGAGAAAGGAATTGCCGGGGCTTGTTTTAAGGAAAAACAAACGATTATTGTCAGTGATGTCACGGCAGATCCACGATATTACAAGGAAGTCGGTGCGGCGGTAGGATTTGAAGCGCATTCGTTGGTGGCCGTTCCACTTGTTTCGGATGGGATTTGTTTAGGGGTCATGGAACTTTTAAACAAGAAAAATTCGAGCGCTTTTGTGGCTTCAGAAATTCAGGTTTTAGAAAAGATGGCACGCCTCATCGGTAATCTCATTGATTTATCGTTAAAAATCACTTAAAGGAGGGGTTTCGATGGATATTGATGTTATTTTGACTCAGATGGTGGAACAAAATTCGTCCGATTTAATCTTGAAAGTCGGACGTCCACCCCTATTACGTAAGAATGGAGATCTTCACCCCTCTAAATTTCCGATTGTATCCCAAAATGATATGATCAATCTGGCGCGTCAGTTCATGAGTCAAAATCAAGCGAAAGCGTTTCAAAGCGAGCTGGAACTTGATTTTTCCTATTCCATTCAAAATTTTGCCCGATTCCGTGTCAATGCATTTCTTCAGTTGGGACAAATTGGAATGGTTTTTCGGAATATACCCCTCGATATTCCGGGGTTAGATCAAATGGAACTCCCAGCCGTTTTTAAGGATATTACGCAAAAACGACAGGGATTGATTTTAGTCACAGGGGCAACCGGAAGCGGAAAATCAACAACCCTTGCGGCGATGATCGAATATATCAATCTAACCCGTCCAGTCCATATTATTACTATAGAAGATCCTGTAGAGTTTATTTATACCGATAAATTGGCCACGGTGAATCAGCGTCATGTTGGGCAAGATACGTTAAGTATTACACAAGCGCTAAGAAGAGCCCTCCGACAAAACCCTGATGTCATCCTCTTTGGAGAATTACGTGATGCAGAAACTGCCGAAATTGCGGTCAGTGCGGCAGAAACTGGACATCTCGTTTTCTCTACGCTCCATACAAATGATGCCAAACAATCGGTCGATCGTCTGGTCGATCTTCTAGGTGCCAAAGAAGATCGGCAACAAGTTCTCAATCTCCTCTCTTTGGTTCTGGAAGGCATTATCAGCCAGAGACTCATCAAACGTTCTGATGGATATGGGCGAATCGCGGCTTGTGAAATCATGATTATGTCTCCCCATATTCGACAACTCCTTCTAAAAGACTCTATTCATGAAATTGAGAAGGCGATCGCTAAATCCCAAAGTTATTATCGAATGCAAACGTTTAATCAAGCACTCGCGGCGCTAGTGGTCAAGAAAAAAATTACGGAAGAAGAAGCGCTTAAATGTACAGCGAATCCCGATGATTTAAAACTGGAACTTCGCGGAATCACGACCGGAAGTGTCTCCTCCGGAAACTTTGATAAAGTGGCTCCTGTATCGAGTTCGGCCTCCATAAATGTACCTGCACCAGTAGTTTCCCAAGCAAATTTGGCTCCTCCGATGAGCTCCAATTTTAATGCTCCTAAAAATATTGCTCCCGTTCCAAGCTCAACCAATATGATGAGTCCAGTCTCGCCACCGGGTGTAAAAAAATCCGAAACGCGATCGTTAAAGGATCGTATTTCGAAAGAAGGATTAGCCTTTTATCGGGACTCTGGAAAATAAAAATGAAACCGCGCGAGGCGAAGCAACCCCGATTCAAGAAAGGTTACTATGGCGAAACTGTATTTTCGATATGGAACGATGGGAAGCGCAAAAACGCTCAATTTATTAGCCGTGGCCCATAATTATTCTCAACAAAATAAAAAAGTTATTTTGATGAAACCCAAACTCGATGAACGATTTGGAAGCGAAATTATCCACTCTCGTGCCGGACTCTCTAAAAAAGCGGATGTTCTTCTGGAACCAGCTACTCGACTCAATCCTGAAGACTTTCGAGGGGTCGATTGTATTTTAGTGGATGAGGCTCAGTTTCTCAGCAAAAGTGTGATCGATCAACTGAGAGAAATCACGCAAACCCAAAATATTCCTATTATTTGCTATGGGCTCCGTACTGATTTTCGCTCTCATCTTTTTGAAGGCTCTCAGCGTTTGATCGAAGTCAGTGACACCATCGAAGAAATTAAAACAACGTGCGCCTTTTGTAATAAAAAAGCCATTTTTAATCTGAAACATGTCAATGGGAAAGCCGTTGTTGGAGGCCCCGTCGTCGATTTAGGCGCAGAAGAAAAATATTATCCGGTGTGTTATGTTCATTATGAAAAAGAATTAAAAGCCGCAGGAACCTCGCTCGCTCAGCTTCAAGCGCTCAAACTGTAAGAACAAAAATTTAATTTTTATACACTGGAAGCGGATGGATCTCAAGGTTTCCATGAACCCCAAAATGAATAAAATAATCCGCATAGGGGTGAAAGCGAGACATCCCTGTGATGAGCGCCGGATAAACGGCGAGTTCTTTTCCAGAGGGCCATTCAAAAATTTTGGTGGTTCCATCAAAGCTGGAAGAGAGAAGATAGGGATATTTTTCATGAAACTGAATACTCTTAATCATCGCTTGATGGGCCGGAAATCGATAAATGCGCTCTCCTTGAAATAACCAAATATAGCGGAGATGCGTCGCGTGAGAGGCATCTCCTTCTCCTGCGGCGATATAATTTTCGCGTGAAACATCGAGGCAAAAAAAGAGGGCCTGTTTCGTTTCAGAAAGCGTTTTTACTTCCATTTTGGGTTCTTTTAAAGGATACCGTTCAATTCCATATCCAGCGAGATAAAGAATTCCAGAACGAACGATCATTGAATAAAATAAAGGATGCTGTAATAGAACTTTGGGAGCTTCATAACACTCAGATTCTTTTTGAAAAAATAAAATCTTGCCGTCTTGTCCCGCTGATATCAAATGATTTCCATAATAACCTAACGCGATTACAAAATCATCATGGGAGCCAAGATCGACAAATTCTGATTTCCCATGAATTTCTCCCAAACGTACGGTTTGATCGTTCCCTCCGACCAGAATATAAAATCCACACGGACTAAAACTCATAGTGCGAACGAATCCGCCGGGATTTTGAAAAATTTTGAGGGGGGTTTGTGTCCAAAAATCCCAGATAATAATGGGATCTTTTCCACTTCCCCCTGTTGCGATATAGTTTCCCAAGCGATCACAACATAAAAAAGAGCCTACTTTATTGGGGCGATCAAACGCATTAGGAATTTGAGTTAAGGTTCGATTGAGCCATTGAGAAATTTCGTTCAGTTCCGGTTCATGGCTTAGCACAAAATTAAAACATTGTCCTGCTTCTGCATAATAGCCCGCGCGAAACATTTCAATTCCCAAAACACGGAGGAGAGGAAGATCCGCAGGCGCTTTTAAACTTCTTCGCCAACGGTTCATCAAATCATTCATAAATTTTTCCAAGGAAGGAAGCTTCTCAAAACTCTAAGTTTCTAAGTTCGGCAGAAATTTTTTAGCCTTGAATGTTTTTTTTTCTACAAATTTTTTTAAACTAAAAGCAACTCAATCCTCTTTTGTTTATTTTGAAGAAAAATTCCCTTTATGCTTCGAGTAAAAAATCTGAATAAATTTTATGGGGTGCACCATGTCTTGAAGAATCTTAGCTTTGAGGTGCATCCGAACGAAATTTTAGGATTTCTGGGACCTAATGGTGCAGGGAAAACGACCACGCTCCAAATTCTGACGGGTTATGCCTCCGCTTATTCAGGACTCGTTGAAATTGGTGGATATGATATTGTGCGCTCTGCTCAGCAAGCGCGCGCGCAAATCGGATATCTTCCGGAATCTGTTCCGCTTTATCCGGATCAAACCCCTGAAGAATATTTGAATTTTCGGGCGAAAATCAAGGGAGTTCCCTATCGAGATCGCGCGTTTTTTATTCAGGATGTCCTTGAAAAATGTGAATTAAAAGAGGTTCTTGAAAAACGGATTGGAACCCTCTCTAAAGGATATCGACAACGTGTCGGCCTTGCGGACGCGCTTCTCGCAAAGCCTCCAATTCTAATTCTGGATGAACCGACTGAGGGATTAGATCCTTTACAAAAAAAAGCACTCGGGGAACTCATTTTACAACTCAAAAACGATCATACGATCCTTTTTTCAACCCATATTCTTCCAGAAGCGGCTCATATCTGCTCTAAAGTCTTGATTTTACATCAGGGAAAAAGGCTCGCGCTAGATACTCCGGAGCGATTGCTTCAACATCTTCATCAAGGCTGGAAGCGTTATTCTGCAGTCATTAAAGGAAAAGAATCTCAAATTACTTCAAAACTTGAAGCCCTCGAAGGCATTGAAAAAGTCACCTGGATCGCAGGAGAAAAATATCATTATCAAATTTTTTGTCAACCAGAAACCGATCCTCGAGAATCCATTTTTCAAACCTGTGTGAAAAATCAGTGGACCCTCCTTGAATTGGCGCTCAACCATGAAAGTTTGGAAGATATTTTTATTCATCTTGTCCAACAAACACAGGAGGCCGTACATTGAATCAGTGGCTATCCTTAACCCGCCGAGAACTCAGTAGTTATTTCTCCAGTTTTATGGGTTATTTTATTTTGCTCGGTTTTCTTTTTTTAGGGGGGCTCATTTCCTGGTTTTGTCTGATGTATTATCAAAAACCAACGATGCGTTATTTTTTTGATTTCGCCTCTTTTTTGTTGATCTTTTTAGCACCCATCCTCACGATGCGTTCCTTTGCGGAAGAGCGACGATTGCGAACCTTAGAGATGCTTATGACGACACGCATTCTCGACGCAGAACTCGTCATTGCAAAATTTCTGGGAGCATGGCTCTTTTATGTATTATTAATTCTTCCTTCGATCTCGTATTATTGGATTTTGTCTTATTATGCGCCACCGGATAGTGGCGAGGTCTTTTCAGGATATCTTGGAAATCTTCTGCTAGCGGCTTTTTATATTGCGATTGGGTTATTCTTTTCTTCATTAACACAAAATCAAATCGTTTCCGCGCTCTTTGGAATTACCACTATTTTTTCTCTAAATCTTTTCTCTGCGTTTGAGCAACGATGTTTTTCAATGTGTGAAGATGTGATCCTCTTTTTAAAATCACTCTTTCCCAGCCTTTGG
Source organism: uncultured Planctomycetota bacterium (assembly GCA_964530615.1). Taxonomy (GTDB): domain Bacteria; phylum Planctomycetota; class JBBTDB01; order JBBTDB01; family JBBTDB01; genus JBBTDB01. The sequence continues at coordinate 10,459 of CAZHAR010000092.1, forward strand.
ATTGAATTGATATTGAATTACAGTTTGATGTTGGTAAACACGATTATTGAATCCATCGCGATCCAAAACCATATCCGTACTTTTTATCAGGGAATTTTTGATACTAGAGAACTTGTTTATTTCCTCAGCCTCATTGTTTTTTTCTTATTTTTGACTACGAAAGCGGTTGAGAGACAAAGATGGAAAACCTAGAAAAACATTCTTTTTCCAGAGCGAATCGTTTTAAATACACCGCGAACGTATCCGTATCGGTGATACTCGCGTTTATTTTAGTTCTGATGGTTAATTATATTTCTTCTCGTCACTATACTCGTCTCGATATCACGACCATTCAACAACATACTCTTTCTCCCAAAACAATTCAAATTTTAAAACAACTTTCAATTCCGGTTCAAATTCTGTCCATTCAAACGTCGAGCCAGAATCCAACGATTCTCTATATGACTCAATTTATTCAGGATTTGACAAAAGAATTCACTTCTCATTCGGATGTGATTAAAGTGACTGTTTTGGATTACTATGGCGATAATCAAAAAGTGGAAGCCTTGAGCCAAGAACTAAAACCCGCGGGCTTTACAGGAGAACTCTCCGAATTTCATCATACGCTGGTGGTTCGAATGCAAGGGAAATATCGTATTTTACCTTATGGCAAATTTTTTAACTTTGAACGAAATAAAGAACGTCCAGAGTTTCAGGGAGAAGGCCTCTTACGAGCCATCATTGAAGAATTATCCTCGGATCAACCCCGTCGGGTTCTTTTTCTTGAAGGTCACGGAGAGCTTGATTCAAAATCCGATCTTTCTCAAGGGATTTCCCTCTTAAAAGAAAAACTGCTTCAAGAAAATATGACTGTCAATTCGAAACCCTTAGGAGAAGTGATTCCTTTAATACAACATACGGAACTCTTGATAATCCCAGCGCCGAGTAAAGCATACTCTGAGCCAGAACTTCAGGCCCTTTCACTGTATCTGGAGAGCGGAGGCAAACTTATTGTTTTCTTTGATGCTTGGGAAGACTCCAATCTCAGCACAATTCTTGGCTCTAGAGGAATTATGCCTCGCAAGGATCAAATCCAATACCCTCGTGAATTGTACCCGACTCAACTCTCGGTTCGTCGCTGGTTTTCTTCTCACCCTATCAATCAATCTCTGGCCCAACTTTCTGGACTCACTGTATTTATGGATGGAGCGTGCTCCCTCTCTTTAGAAACGGATATCAAGGGTTATCAAGTACAATCGATTGCGCAATCCGATCCTGAAACGTTTTCTATTCTCAGTTCTTTGAGAAATCGCCCCAAAGAAATTTTAGAGCGAACGGGCCCTTTTCCGCTAGCGGCAGTTTCGAGTAACGATCAAATGAGACTTGTTGTTTTCGGAGATTCCGATTTCATTAAAAATGGAGAACAACTGAGCGGAACTAGTCAACGCTTGGGACTTCGTGATGGAGCCAATAGCGATTTGGTTTTAAATGCGATTAACTGGTGTTTGGCACAAGAATATCGTTTAGAAATAGACTCCAAACCTCTTGATTTAAGGCTCATTCAAGTGGATGTAGATACAGCCCAAAGAATTGGTTTTTTGCTCTGTATTTTAATTCCACTGGCGAGTGTGGCTCTTTATTGGATGGCACTTGATGCTTTGCGTAACAAATGGGTTCGCGAAGGACTAGAAATTTTAGAAGAGGTTCTCCGACAACCTTCGTCTTTTTTCGCGACTTCTAGCGACGCAATCACTCCAAGGAAGGCATTTTTTTTCCCTCTTGGGATCATCACGTTTCTAGCGCTCTTCTTCTATACGTTTGGGACCCATCTAGGATTTTCCTTTATTTCGGACCATCCCTCTTCCTCTGCCTCTGCCAAGCAATGGGTAAAAACGGTGACGGGGTGGGAAGAAAAAGTGCGCCTTTTCTCTCAATCTTTTTTTCTTCCAGAGGTTCCACCCAATGCCCCAAAAAATTTCAAACCCAACTTACGAACCACCTTTTTGATCCGCGCATTCCAATACGTTCTGATTTATTTGGCGTTGATGATTGTGCTTCCGATCGTGTTCGGAATCTGGAACCTATTCTGGTGGGGAGTTTTTTTGGGGATATTCAAATTACTGGCGGGTGTTCATTCCAAAAACAGCCCACTTCTGAAAGCGGGAAATTGTTTCCATCTCAGTTTATTTTCGTTTCAAGCATTTATTCCCATTTTAGGGATTTATAGTTGGTATCTTCTGGATCGAGGATTACAAAAAGGGTGCGGATTTTCTGTAATCAAATCTTGGGGAACTGTTTTTTTTATCGTGTTCACTCAATACAGTATTTTTTTCTGGCTTTTGTTCTTTTAAATTTTTTTTTGCAACATAATTTTTGCAGGAAAGACTTGCATTGCTAGCAGACTTCGTGCCATAATATAAATCTGTTTCAAAATTTAAGCTAACATAAGATTATAAATATGCTTAAAGAAATCGAAGATTTACGAAAGCTTGAACGTGCTGGTTATAGTCTCCAAGAACAATGGAGTGCCATTTCCAATTCTCCACAACTTTTGCAACAATTGGGTGGTGATCCACGCAATATTATTTACTTCGATTCTTCTTGGAAAGAGAAATTAAATCAACTTTTTAGTTTCAAAGAACTAGATGTTTTAAACTATCTTCAAAAAAATTCCTCGTGGGTTTCCCCAACAGAAATCGCCTACGAAATTGGGGGGTACTCGACCCGAGGTAAAAGAAGAAATAGTTCTTGGGCAAGCCCGATCTGTAAGCAATTGGTAGAAAAAGGGTTAGTGGATCGGAATGAACACGGTCACTACAAGGCAAAAGAACATCTAAAACCTAGTAGTCTAGAACATTGTCGAGGGTTTGAACTCATACTTCCGCTACAAATTAATTTGAGTGTGGGACTCATTCACGCGGATGTCTATAGGGTAAGCCTTGCTTTAAGCCGAATCCTAAAAAATCAAGGAAATTTTTTATCGATTAAAAAGCTCCGGAACCCACAAATCGCAGAAAGAATTTATGGGTATCTTTTGCAACAATATCAAGGACATCCGTGGTCCTTTTTTTTTACCGATTCTCCTTCTTTAGGGCTGATTCAAGTTCTTTCTCAAGAGCTTCAAAGCAAAGGGCTCTATTGGTACCATTCCGATTATTCTGGGTGGGCCGGATATTCTTTGTTTTCTAACGGAGATTTAATCGAGCGCTATGAATATGGCCCCAAACAGAACGCGGACACTTTAAATTATCTTTCTGGAACGACTCCCTTTTGTTACCAACTGCGCCAAGAAGAATTCGAAAGGGTTTATTCGTTTCAAAGTCAACTTAGATCGGTCAGCGAAGAGGAAATTCGCAACCCTGAGCACTTCCTCCGCGCTAGTTTTCGGTTTCATGATGCTTATGTTCCTGACCCAGAGACGCTCCATTATGCTTGTATTCCGGGTGGGTACATTCCCCGAGGAGATTATTTTCAACTGGCAGAAGAACAGACCTCCTTTTCTTCTGTTTATCTTCTGAAGAAAGAAGATTTTTTAGCCTGAAAGCTTTGGTTTCCTGACTGTTTTTACGGCAACTCCAATCAAGTAAAGTGCTAATCCAATCAATGTAAGGCTCACTATTCCATTAATTCGCTTCACATCAAATCCTTGAGCCGTTTTGAAGTTTTCCCAAGTTAACGCACCTAAGGAGCATAGCGTAATGCTTAGGACAAAGAGCATTGGCAATAAGGTAAACCAAAATTTCTTTTTTTCTTGAGCAAGCCAAACCGTAATCACAAGAAGCGTTAATGCGGCTAGTAGCTGATTAGAGGCGCCAAAAAGAACCCAAAAATTCTTCCAACTTCCCGGAGGAGCGGTAGAAATAAAAAAGGCTGGAAGCAGAATGGTAATCAAGGTTCCCATAATAGCGCCGAAACGAGTGTGCCAATGAAAAAGTTCCTGAACAATATAGCGTCCTAAACGAGTACAGACATCTAGAGTATCAAAAACGAAGGTAGAAAAAGCCATCGCGCCAAAGGTAATCGCAAAGGCAAGATGTTGTTTACCGATCAACAAGGTTAAAAATTCGCCAATTCCGTTTCCATAAATCGTTCCGGGGTTCTTAATCGTTTTGGCGGCGCTCGAAGAAATCATCATAATCGTGACCAGAGAAATAAAGGCAACAAAGCCTTCGGCAAGCATAGCCCCATAGCCCACTGGGTGCATATGAGATTCTTTATCGATTTGTTTGGAAGTGGTTCCGGAACAAACGAGGCCATGAAACCCAGAACAGGCCCCACAAGCGATGGTCACAAAGAGAAAGGGAAACAAACAAGTGGTGATACTTCCATCAGGCGTGGACCATCCGGTAAAAGCTTCTTGTTGGATCGAATAGCCCCCAAAAAAGATTCCGATGACTCCTAGAGCCAGAGCGAGGTAGAGAACGAATCCACCCAAATAACCGCGTGGCTGAAGTAGTAGCCACACTGGAACCAGTGAGGCGACGAAGCAATACGCTAAAATTAAAAGTCCCCATGTTTTTACATCCAGAAGAAACCAGGTAGAAATGCAGGTTCCCAACCAGACAACGACGAGGGTGGCCGGAACGAAAAGGAGGGTGACCAACCAGAGCGGGGGATTAAAATATTTTTGAATAATCCCTAACAAAAGTGCTAGGAGTAAATAGAGAATACTAGACGCGGCAACGGCTCCTCCCTGATTGAACTGGACCGATATCCCTGAAAGTTCAGGCATAACCGTGGTAAACGTGGATGCGGTAATGTCCGTAAACGCCACCATCACGTAAATCAAGGCAATCCAGATAAAAGCCATCAAGGCGATTCCGGCTTTTATGCCCATTCGTTCTCTCGCAATTTCAGCAATCGACTGTGCTTCATGGCGAACCGAGGCGGTCAAGCTACTGAAATCATGAACGGCTCCAATAAAAACGACCCCTAATCCAATCCAAATCAAGCAAGGAATCCAACCCCAAGACTGACAAGCCAAAATCGGCCCCGCAATGGGTCCTGCCGCGGCAATTGCAGAAAAATGTTGTGCAAACAGATAAAACGGTTTAGTGGGAACAAAATCTTCACCATCGTTGATCCGACGGGCTGGAGTGATTGTTGCGTTATTTAATTGAAACTGACGAGCAATAAAACTTCCATAGAGAAAATAAGCAGTTCCGATAAAAGTAATGAAACAAACTGCAATAAGAGCCATAAGCGATCCTTTCTTTAATGAAATTTTGCGAGAATTTGGAAAGAAGCGATATTCTGTTCTGTACTTCATCCACTAATTTTTTATAATAGCCTCCGCTTAGAGACTCTTCGATTGTTCCTTCTTGGGAGAATTTTTATATGGAACAAAATGTGAATCGTCAAGAATTATTGCAACAAATGCAACATCTGACTTTTTTAATTCAAACCACACGATTTTTTAATATTTTGATTGATGGTATTTTTATTTTCGCGCATTTAATTCTTCTTTTGTTTATTGTGATTCGCGTTATTTCCAATGAACCGATTCCACTCCCGACTCACCCCAAATTTTCTCTTTATATTAGCTTTATTTTGTTATCGGTGTTAGGCATTTTTTTATCCATTATCTGGATTAGCTTAAATGTTCGATTCCAAATGTTTCTCAAGCTTCGCTATTTTCAGTTTCGAAGCCTAGAAAGAATACTTGGGAATACGGTGGTGTCTATTTATGGGGATGAGAATAAATATTTTGCCCGTCCTGCCCAGGAAGTCTCAAGTCTGGACGGAGTCGAAAAAATGACGAACAACTTTTCCGG
>CAZHAR010000093.1:0-15583 GCA_964530615.1 uncultured Planctomycetota bacterium
TGGTGTAGATCGCGGTCAGAAGACCCTCTTTTGTGGCCCCAATTCTCACTTGTTGAAGGGAGTCCGGGCGATTCCCACCCGCAAGGTGCTCTTCTTTTCGATCCAGAACCAAATGAACCGGCACTTTCGTTTGACGCGCTAAACGAGCGGCCATCACGCCATAGGCTCCGGCTCCAAATTTGGAGCCAAAACCACCGCCCATATGTTCCGTTAAAACGCGAATATTGGTCTGTGGAAGATTAAAAACAATCGCGAGTTCGCCACGGACACTAAAGGTGGATTGCGTGGACGCCCACACAGTTAAATGTTCTTCATCTTCCCATTGGGCGACAGCGCCATGAGGTTCCATCGACGAATGGGTTTGTACCTGAGTTCGAAACGTAGCTGAAACGACCTCTGCGGATTGAGAAAGTTGTTGTTCAACTTCGCTTAAACCCCCTTCCGAAGACATCAACGAAGGATTTCGCATATTTCCGCTTCTTCCCAAATTCTTTTCGCTTCCGGTTCCAACATCTCCCTCCGTGAGCTTTTCTTTTTGTTGCTCACTTTCAAAAAAAACCGAGGGTGCGGTCGATTTCATTGCTTCTTCCAAATCGACTACAAAGGGAAGTTCTTCATATTCGATTTCGATGATCTTCAGGGCGTCTTTGGCCTGTTGAAGGGTTTCTGCGGCGACGGCCAAAATTTCTTGTCCCTGATAACGAACGGTAAACGGCAATTTTTCATTCACCCTTAAAATAGCTTTAACTCCGGGCATCTTTTCTGCTTGAGAAGTATCTATTTTATGAATTTTTGCGGCAGGCTTGCTGGATCGAAGAAATTTGGCGTAAAGCATTTTGGGAAGTTGGATATCAAACGTATATTTCGCCGTTCCAGTGACTTTCGCTTTTCCATCGATACGGGGTATTTCTTTGCCAATATATTTCAATGAATCCTGTCCATCCCACGGTTTAGGGTCGTTGTCCGGAATTTTTACGGTAATCGGCTGGAGATTGTTTTGCACTCCGACGTGAAGTTGATGTTCTTTCGGCATCTTTATTCTCCTTTACTTATTTTTTGAACCGCATCGACGACATGAGAGTAGCTTCCACAACGGCACAAATTTCCACTCACAGCATGGCGAATTTCTTCACGAGTGGGATGGGCGTTTTGATCCAGAAGACTTTTACAACTCATCAACATTCCGGGCGTACAAAATCCGCATTGCAGAGCGTCGCATTGGATAAACGCTTCTTGTAACGGGTGCAGTTTCTCGGCGCTCGCTAACCCTTCAATGGTCTGAATCGGAAGTTTCATCGCGTCCAGAGCTAGTGTTATACAGGCTGGAACTGTTTTACCCGCGAGAATCACGGTACAGGCTCCGCAAGCGGCACGATCACATCCGATTTTAGTTCCGGTCAAATTCAGTTGATCCCGAAGCACTTCCGCTAAAGTGGTCTGTGTCGACACGGTGGTTTGAAATTCTTTTCCGTTCACCGTTAACGTGAGCGGGACCGCATTGGGCCCAAGAATTTTCGAGGAAGGGTCCGCGGAAACGGGGTCGGCCAAAGTACTTCCGGCCGTTATCGCAAGCCCCAGAGAAGTCACACCCGCTCCTTTCAAAAAGGAGCGTCTGGAGATATCGCGAAGCGATCCTGAGGATTTATCAGGAGTTTCGTTCATAAATATTTCCTTAAAAAAATTCACGCAATTCGATTGATTTCGTTTATTTTAGCAAAATTTTAATTTTAAAAAAACGGATCTTGGAGAACTCGCTCTCATTCGCAGTAAAACACATCGTTTCCTATGAAATTATAGTGTAAATTTTTCCAGAAAGTTCCAGAAAAGGACCTTGTAGAGTAAGAGTGCCGCGTTTTGTTCGGTTTGAGTCGAAATCACTTTTTCAATCTGATACGGTTCTTCCGGAGAACAAAACATTTGTGGCGATACTTCATTGAGATCAATCCCCAATAATTTTTGATTGTTACGTTTCAGAGATTGAATCAAATGAAACAAAAAATTTTCAACAGAACTCAAGCTCAATCCATGAGGAAGCGGAGTTCCTGTTCCGGGCATATCTTTCGGATCAAGACCATCGATATCGCAACTGATCCAGACGTAAGGAGTGTTGCATTGATGGAGGATTTTCTGTAAATGAGGCTCTGTAATTTCTCCCTGAAAAATCCGCTCCATCGGAAATCGAGAGGATACGGCTTGATAAAACGCTTTAGGTTGTGTGGCACAAAAGAAAATATGTTCCCATAGATTTTCTTTCTGGAGAAATTTCCATTCTTCTTCACCCAAATGATCTCGAATTCCAATATGAATCACTGGGAACCCGGCTTCTCGTACTCGACGCATAATGGAACCATGACTATATCGAAATCCACCCAAGGCTTTCCGAAGATCGAGGTGCGCATCAAAATGAATCACTGTAATTTCTTTAGGAGAATAACATTCTTGAAGTGCTTGAAAAACACCATTCGGGACTGAATGATCTCCACCCGTCAACATAAAAAATCGTTTTTGTTTTAATGCGGGAAGCGATAATTCTTTAACTTGTCGAACCATTCGCTCCATCGCTTTCTTAATACTAGTCTTCGGAGGAAGGCGCGAATAATCGAGAATTCCTAGATGATGAATCGGTAAAATAGCGCTCAAAGAAGATCCTAAAACGGGAACTTCGTATTCGACTTGCCAACTCGCTTCTAAAATAGCTTTTGGGCCGCGGTGTGCCCCTTTATGATAACTAGCCGTTAAATCACAAGCGACTCCAAGAAAATGAATGAGTGCCTCCGAAGCAGGAGGATTCGTTTCATCATCTAGAAAGGTAGCCTCAAAGCGTTGCAAATTTTCAAAGTCTTTCATAAAAACCTATAAAAAAAGGACCTTAAAATAAAAAGGGGCGGGTTTTTAACCCGCCCTTATATTATTCCAATTCTCTAGGGATTGTAAAAAATTCTTAGCGATTATTTTCAGCGGGAGGTTGTTTTCCAATGATAATAAAAAAACTACCCCAGAAATCTTCTTTTTCGCTAAGAGAATAAGCGGCATCAAGCGCTTTCTGAATACGGGTCGAAGTTTCTTCCAGATGAGATCGGGAATACGCATCTTTACCCAATAGAGGATTTTTCAGGGCTTGATCGACTTCTTCTTTTAAGGTTTTTAATTCCATTGAAGCCAAAGTTCGAGCTACCGCCGGATTCCACCCGGAACCCACGCCTTCCATCGAGAGGTCAATCATCATTTGCAGATGAGCTCGTTGAAGATCGCGACGAAATCCTTTGATCATCGGATCGTTGTTGGTCGCTTCGGTTTCCCGTTTCAGATTCAGCTCTGCCCAAACCGCGTTACGGACAGTGCTAAAGAGTTCAGGCAAAGTTAAAAAACTGCTTTCTTTTGTTTTCAGTTCTTGGTTGTATAGACGAGTAAAGATTTCGCCGTTTAGCATATCGTCCAAGAGCCAAGTCTGAATCTTCAGAAGGCGGAAATACACATCATACGAATGCTCTTTTGACCAACCCATACCCCACTGACTTGGAGCTAGTTTGGTTAATTCGCTTGCACTGAACTGAAAAGAATCAGGAGAGAGCAGGTTTTTACAAACAAACTCAAGTGCTTTTCGCTGTTTTTCAGTGGAGACCAAACAAATCGGATCGTGTCCATCGGGATCGCCAAAGTGATCTCGATGAACCTCTTCACCTGCCAAATAAGCCAATGCTGTATTCCCTGCCATATAGTGTTCAACGAGCACCATATTAAACATCGCGGTCAAGTTTCGATAACTTTCTCCTGTTTTTACCGAGCGTTTCAGCAAGTCTTTTTGGAAGGCTTTGATGAGTGCTAGACGATGTTCGGCATATGCAATCGGATCATTTCCAAGGTCCCATCGACGAATCAGAGGATCCGGAGATCCAGTGTCTTCATCGGTAGCAAAGGCATGCTCTGGCTTAGCAGACAGAGAAGCAATTTTGGATAACGCATCGGCCGCCGCATCGGCCGTATAACCATATTCAATCGCCCAATAGTCATAGGGGCCAAGAGTCGCCATTTGATAATTTCCTTGAACGGCCTCTTTTTCCACAGACTTCAGGTTTGTAGCGTTATAATCCATGACCGAAGCCGAAATATCTGCAGGAGGAGGATTGCTATTGATTTCCTTTAAAGATCTCCAAGAAGACGCCTTGAAGTTATGACGCAAGCCAAGGGTATGACCCACTTCATGCATCACGGTATCTTTGATAAATTGGAAAATAAATTCATCTCGACGAGGATCTTCTTTCGAAGGAGTCGCTCCGGCTTCAGGTTTTCCTTCTTCAAAATAATTCAACATATCCATGAGCGCTAAGGTGCGGTTGAATTCATGGGCCTTTCCTTGGGCAATCATACAAACGTTTTTCGATAAATGAGTTTGATTTTCATCTTCCAACGATTTGAGGATCTGTTGATCGGTTTCGTGTAAAGGACTTTTTTCTTCGAGAATTTTCGCAAATTTCGCCATCGGATGTTTTTTCGGATATTTTTTCCAATACGCACGCTGTCGAGGATTTCTCGATTTTTCTGAGCCCTCTGAAATCAAGCGATCATATTGCATTTCGGTGTAACGCAAATAGGATGCATCGAAAATAATATCCGCATCCAAAATTTCTCCGGTGCGCGGATCGACACGTGAAGGACCTGCGGCAAAGGGTTGTTCCGACGCAATCCAGCGGAAGAAGTTATAACGAGAATCGGCTGGATCGAGATCTTTAAATTCGTTGGTTTCGGTTTGTTGTCGAACCACAATCGCATTTAAATAGCCTAATTTTTCAAAAGCCTTGTTCCATTCCGCAATTCCTTCTCGAACCGCGTAGCGGTGTTTGAAGGGGACGGTTTTTTCAATGTAAAAAATGATGGGATTCACCACAGGAGAATTTTTGAGTTCCGCATCCTGTTTTTTTAGGTTCCAGCGATGAATATAGCGAACGAAGTTTCCTTCTTCTGATTTCCCGCCCACCAAATCTTTATAGGCCGTCAAAAAATAACCTATCCGATCATCGGCTTCTCTGGCTTGATAATCAGAGGTGGGTAAATGACGAATACTATAATGTAAGGTAATAAAATTTCCCGAAGGATCAGGAAATTCTACCGACACTTCCAAGTTTTCTGGAAACGATTTCAATTGTGAATATTTGGCTAATGAACTATCGGCCACATTGAACCAAGAACCAAAGAATGTTCCCATATCATTTAAGGTCAGGGCCGCCAGATTAATGACCGGATTTCCACCATTCATGGTTTCAATTCCGTAGGAGGTCACCAAGGAGTCTTTGTAGGTACGAGCGAATGCTTGACCCAACGGCGAAGAGGTATCTGTAGCACGATATTGAAGTTGGCGCTCTAACAGAGCCACTTCTTTTCCAAAAATTTTCCAATAGAGAAAGGCATCGCCCCATTGCCAACCTGTAAAAGAAGAACCGCCAGCAATGGTCATCGCCATCAGAAAATCTTGCTCTAAAGCTCCGGCAGGAATTTCCAAATAAGCGATTTCTTTTTCGTTATGTTTATAGATATTGTAAAATCCTTCGATTTTGGTGAATTCCGCCGTGACGACTTCCGCAAAATCAGGATATTCTTTGGGTTTTTCCACTGGAACCGGCACAGCCGGAGCAGCGGGTTGAGACCATACTGTCCCATATAGACTCAGACTTAATAGAGCGGCGAAGATAAAAGTACCGCGGCCTTGTTTCATATTCCGTAACTCCTTTTGATGAAGAGACGCATCCTCGCGCCTCTTCAGGTATATCTTGTTTGCAACAACGCCTATATTATTTACTGAGGCTATAGGCCGCATCGATGGCTTTCTGAATACGTTTAGCGGTTTCATCTAAGTGCGACGTAGTATAAGCATCTTTGCTCAAATTGTTCGTGGCTTTGGCTTTTTCGATATCATTTTTCAAGGTCTTTAGTTCAAACCAAGCCAAAGTGCGAGCGGAATGAGGCGTAGAGCTATATTCGTCGGCCATCGCCAAATTAAACATATTCTGGAGATAACTTCGTTGAAGGTTCCGTCGATACCCATTGATCAAAGGACTTTGATTCGTGGATTCTTTTCCGTTTTGTTTGAGTTCTGCCCAAACCGCTTCGCGGAGCGTTCCAAAGACTTCTGGTAAGGTGAGTGTGTCTTTTTCAGTCGATTTCAACTCGTTGTTTAAGAGTCGATCCAGCATATCGCTCGTGAATAAATCATACAGTACCCACTCCTGAACAGAAGCAATAGAGCCATAAATATCGAAGGAATGTTCCTTCCAATATCCACCACTTCCCCAATGCATCCAGTTATTGGTTCCCAATTTGGTTAGGATTTCTGGGGCAAATTTGAAAGCGTCCGGAGCAAAAATAATATCGCAAACAAATTTCAGGGCCTCGCGTTGTTTTTGAGACGGGATCAACTTTACAGGGTCGCGTCCGTTGGGATCACCGAAGTGATCGCGATGAACATTCGCGCCACCTAAAGTCAGAAGCGCCAAAGAACCTGCCGAAGAATGTTCCCCGAGAACCATATTAAATGCTCGCGTCAAACGTACATAAGTATCTCCGGTTTTAAGGGAGCGTTTTTGCAAATTTTCCAACAAGAGTTTTGCTAAATCGAGTCGGTATTTGGCGTAGGCAATCGGATCATTTCCCAGTTCCCAAACCTTAATGAGGGGGTCCGGGGACCAGAGATCTTCATCTGTACCATAATCCAAACCAGATTCTGCGCATTTGGTCGCAATTTTAGCAAATTCTTCCGCGTTCGCTTCGGTGGAATAACCGTATTCAATAGCCCAATAATCATAAGGCCCAAGGGTGGTCATCGCGTAATTCCCTTGAACGGTTCCCTTCGCGGGTTTAATGTTAATGGGGTTGTAATCCATCACGGACGCGCTAATTTCTGGAGGATTGGACCCAATGGCTTTTGAGTTCAATTCGTCTAGGTTGTGCCAACAAGAACCTTTAAAATTATGTCGAAGTCCGAGGGTATGTCCGACTTCATGCATCACAGTTTCTTTGATGACTTGATGAAGGAAGTCTTCGGGCCACGTTTTTTCTTTGGGCCCTTCCGCCGGAGCTTCTTCCCCTTCTTTTCGGTTTCCAAAAGGCAGGAGTGAGAAATACGCACCCGCAAAACGCATTTGTAACGCTTTTCCTTTTCCCATGAAGCAGAGCGGACGTTTGGGTTGCCATTGACCCGATTCAATGGCTTTCATAATTCGTTGATCGCGTTTGTTCATCATCGAATACGAATACGATTCTTGATCGGAATCCATTCCATCACGAGATTTGGCCATTTTATACTTTTGAGGACTAAAACGAGAATCCCGATGTTTCGAGGCTTCGTCGCGGAACCAAGTATCATACTCAAAAAGGCTCCAACGGAGCATATCGTCATCAAAAATAATATCCGCATCAAGAATTTCGCCGGTTCGAGGATCAACGCGAGAGGGGCCCATCGCAAATCCTTCGCCCGAGGTAATCCAGCGGAAGAAATTGTAGCGAGAATCGGCCGGATCAAGATCTTTAAATTCGTTGGTATCGGTTTGTTGTCGAACTTCAATGGCATCTAAATAGCCCATTTTTTCAAAGGCTTTGTTCCATTCCGCAATTCCTTCTCGAACCGAGTAACGATACTTGATTGGAACTGTTTTTTCAATGTAGAAAATGATGGGATTGATTACAGGAGATTTCTTCAGTTCCGCATCCTGTTTTTTCAAATTCCAACGGTTGATATAGCGAACAAAGAGGTTTTCTGCCGCTTTTCCGGCAGTTAAATCTTTATGAACCGAAAGAAAATAACCAATGCGATCATCGGCTTCTCGGGGTTGATAATCGGAAGCAGGGAGGTTTCGAAAACTATAATGTAAGGTGATAAATGCCCCTTCCGAATCGGGAAACTCGATAGCGATTTCAACGTTTTCAGAAAACGCCTTGAGTTGTACAAATTTGGCCATAGAGGTATTGCCCGGAGAAAACATGGAACCAAAAAAAGTTCCGATATCGCCTAACGTAATGGAACTCAAGTTTAAGACAGGATTTCCGCCATTCATCGTTTCAATAGAATAGGTTGAAATCAAGGTATCTTTATAGGTTCGTGCCACGGATTGTCCGAGAGGAGAAGAGGTGTCTGCAGTACGATATTGGAGTTGTTTTTGCATCAGGACTAATTTTTTACCAAAAATTTTCCAATACAACATCGCGTCAGACCATTGCCAACCCGTAAAATAAGAACCTGCGGAAACGGTAGTGGCAACCAGAAAATCTTGTTCTAAAGTCCCCGCCGGGATTTCGATATAAGCGATTTCTTTTTCATTATGTTTATAGATATTGTAAAATCCTTCGATTTTGGTGAATTCCGCCGTGACGACTTCCGCAAAATCAGGATATTCTTTAGGTTTTTCCGCTGGAGCCGGCACAGCCGGAGTCGCAACGGGTTGTTCCTGAGCCCATACCGTTCCGTATAGACTCAAACTGAATAGGGTGGCTAAGATAAAAGTACCTCGACCTTGTCTCATATCGCTTGACTCCTTTTAAGAAATAAATAGCTGTTTTGCTCAAAACAAAAAACAGCCAAATCTGTAAAAACAATGTTACGGAAGAAACAAATAAGTGTTTGTTTTTTTTGAAATTTGTACTATTTTGTTAGCAAATCATTCTCTCTTCACGGATTAGGAGAAATTTTATGAGTCACCCTCTGATCGAATGTGTTCCCAATATTTCCGAAGGACGAGATCGCCGGCTGATTGAACAAATTTGTGACGAGATTCGGCAAACCCAAGGAGCGCAACTTTTAAATATTGATCCCGGGGAATCTACGAATCGAACCGTAATCACTTTTATTGGAACCCCAGACGCCGTTGAAGAGGCCGCTTTCCGATTGATCCGAAAAGCCTCTCAACTGATTGATATGCGCACTCATCAAGGAAATCATCCCCGAATGGGAGCCACCGATGTTTGCCCGTTTATTCCAATTTCAGACACAACGATGGCCGACTGTGTAAAAATTGCAAAAAGATTAGGACTCCGTGTCGGGGAAGAATTAAAAATTCCGATTTATCTTTATGAAGAAGCCGCTTCTAGCCCTGAACGTAAAAATTTGGCCACTATTCGGAAGGGAGAATATGAAGGCTTTGCAGAAAAAATAAACCATCCCGATTGGGTTCCCGATTTTGGCCCCATGGAATTTAACCTAAAATCTGGAGCCACCGTTATCGGCGCACGCGAGTTCCTGATTGCCTTTAATATCAATCTCAACACACGCGACAAAGAATATGCGAACGATATTGCCTTTGAATTACGCAAAAAAGGACGCTCGGTTCGTACCGGAAATATTCATCCTTTTTATTTTAAAGGAACCCTCACGAAATACCGCGAAGGATTTTTTCCTTGCGGAGAAGATTCATTTGTAGGCAAAACTTTTGAAGAAACGGTAGAGTATTGTAAATCTAAATATGATTATGATTTAGTCGCTCTTCTTGCCGAACATAGCGTTCCGAATCCGTTCAACCCTGTAAATTATAGTGTGCGAAAAACAGGAAAATTTGATTATTGTAAAGCGATTGGTTGGTTTGCGGCGCAATACGACTGTGCCCAAATTTCAATTAATCTCACGAACTACAAAATAACCTCCATTCATGAGGTTCTGGAAGAAACTCGAAAATTAGCATATGACCGCTCTTTAATCGTGACCGGTTCAGAAATCGTCGGGTTAGTACCCTTTCAGCCTTTGTACGACTCTGGAAAATATTATTTAGAAAAACAAGGGAAATCGACGGGTATTCCTTATCCCGATGTCCTGAAAACCGCCGTTCAATCCCTCGGATTAAAAGATGTGGCCCCTTTTGTGATTGAAGAAAAAGTCTTGGGACTTCCTAAAACTTATCAGGGTTCACTGATTCAACTCAAGACCTCCCAGTTTGTAGATGAAGTGTCTCGTGAAACTCCAGCACCCGGCGGCGGATCGGTAGCCGCATTATCAGGAGCACTAGGAGCGGCACTCGCTTCTATGGTCGCAAACTTAACGATTGGTCGAGAAGAAAATGGAGAAGATCAACTCAAACAAATGGCGCTTCGCTCCCAAGAAATAAAAGATTCGCTTCTCATGGCAGTAGATCAGGATACAAACGCTTTCAACTCCTATTTGGAAGCTTTAAAACTTCCTCAAAAGACAGAGGCAGAAAAAATTCGTCGAAAGCAACAAATTCAGGCAGGATTAGAATTGGCTATTCAGGTTCCTTTAAATACAGCTAAATGGAGCTTGATTGCGATGGGATTGGCTCACACCGCGGTAAATTTCGGGAAATCAAACTCCGTGAGTGACGCCGGAGTCGCTTCTCAGGTCGCTTACGCGGGCGTTAAGGGAGGAATTTACAATGTTTTGATTAATGTCCGAGAAAGTACTCAAGCCGAATATATTCAACAAATGCAAAAACTTTGTGCAGAGATTGATCAACAAGCCATTCAATTACGAGAAAAAACAGAACAACTCGTTCGAGAAAAATTAGCGAGTCTCCCGAGTCAAAAAAAAGAAAGTCGTTCAGAAGCATGAGCGATCCTTTTTTTTTTCTATTTTTTGCGCTTGTATTCTTTATTTTAGCCTTCTATTGTTCTAAAAAATCTCGCCTAAAAAATCAATTCGGTTCCCCCAATTTTTTAGACATCCCTTTAGAGATTCAGGAAAAACTAAAAAAAGAGGCCCTTTCTTTAAATAGGATTCCGTTTTCAGAGAATCCGTGGATCGATCCGGATTTTTCAAAACGCTATACCTGTTATGTCGATGAAAAGGAAATTTGGGGAAATGGCAAAGCGGAAGTTCAGAAAATCATCCAGATCTTTCCACAACCTCATCTCCAGATTCTGGATTTAGCTTGTGGAACCGGGCGTCATGCCTATTTTTTGAGTGAGGCTGGTCATTCCGTAGTAGGAGTCGATCAATGCTTTGAAGCCATCACACGTGCTAAAAAACGGAACTATTCTAGGCCCGCGGATTTTTTTTGTTCTCCTGTGTTAGAGTTTCAGACCCAACAGCGATTTGATTTAATTTTGATTCTTTGCGCTTTGGCCCTGAACCTTTCTACGGAACAGTTTCAAGCGTGGATCCACTTTTCGTTAAATCTACTTAAACCCGAAGGGGCGATCTTGATTGATTTACCGGAACAACTCCCGAAGGAAGAAGCGTATTTTTTTCTCGATGACCGACCCCTCTGGCATGAAAAACCATGCTGGATTTATCATTGTTGTCAAGTCGATCCGCAACAAAGACGGGTGATGGATCTCTTTGTCAGTTGTTCGCTGGAAGGAAAAATGCTTCCTCCTCATACGGTTTCTCGTCAATATCATCAAATTCACGAAATTCAAAAAATACTTCCCTCAAAAAATACGATTCAAGTTATTTCACCTCATTCGTCATCGCCTCCGCTTCATACGCCTTGGATTTTGATCTCATCCATTCAAAAATAAGGATTATTTATGTTTTTCAATTCCGCCAAATCTCAAAAAATTAAAGAATTTTATAAACCCTTTGAAGAGCCTCTTAAAAAAATATTAAAACCCGATACCCACTATCAAGCGGTTCTTCACACCGAAAAAGGAGACGTAACTTTGGAACTATTTGTCGAGGACGCTCCAAATCATGTCGCTCTTTTTGTGTCGCTTGTCAGAAAAAAAGAGTACGAGAACGCCCGTTTTTATCGAGTCGTAAAAAGTTTTGTCACACAAACGGGCCCTACGAAAGGCGAAACTCATATCCTCCCTATCAAAGCGGAAATCAACCATCACGACCATCTTCAGGGAATGGTTTCAATGGCTCATGGAAAAAACATAGATAGCGCGAAAGGAAGCTTTTTTATTTGTCTCGGAGCGATTCCTTCCTTAAACGGAGAATTTACAGTTTTTGGGAAAGTATTATCGGGTTTAGATATTTTACAATCTCTTACCGTCGGCTCAATTCTTGCGGAAGACTTAGAATACTATAAAGCGGACTTTCAAGGAGATATCTTGAAATCGGTCTCTATTCTCGAAAGCTCTGATTTTCCTGAAAAAAAATAAACTCTTTTGCGGATAAAGTTGATAAAAAAGCCTAAAAGTATATAGTGTTAGTTCTTTGCGTGATTTTTGTTTTCTTGTGCTAAGACAATAAGGAACCTTTTCTTATGCCCCAAAAAAATTTACTTTTGAGTATTGGCCTTCTGGTATTCGCTTTAATTTCTTGTAATCCACTGGATAACGAGGATGAAGACGATTTTTTTCCAAACAACCCACCCGTCACCAGTGCGGTGTTTATCGTACCCACAGGAACAGCGGCAACCGCTGACAATACAACTCCTTATTTCTTCACAGTGAACATCGATCGCGTGAATGGCCCTATTGGATTTGGCGAATTTACTGCAGTATTGAACAGTCCAACCGGAACCGTCGATATTGCTGGATTAGCAATTGTATTTGACAGTTTTACGCAAACGGGTCCCCAAAGCTTTTCGACTCGCGGAACTGTGACAGGCCCGTTTGTCGGTCAAGGAACCGTAAATGTAACAGTCACTTATACTGAATACGGGATTGTCATTTTGAGTAATTCCACCACTTTCACCGTCACTATTACCGGCCCTACTGAATTTTCAGTCTGCGATCTCGCCCTTTTCCCCATAGAAAATCTAGCGGATTATGACGCAACGATCACTGTAACGGGTGGCCCCACCAGTCTTGCTGATGTCAATGTCTTGATCGATATAACGGCTATCTTTTTTGGTAATAACGTAGAACTCATTTTGACTCACTCGAATACTTCGGTTTTGTTATCCGATTTAGACAATGTGGATACGGTTTTATTTGATGACGAAACCTTTATTTCCATTTCAGAAAGTTTTAACGCCAGTGGATTCGGGACTTTCGCGCCACGAGAACCCCTTAGTTTATTTAATGGGATAAACTCGAATGGAGATTGGACTTTAAGCGGAGATAGCTTCAGCACCTCTTCAATTATTTTAAATCAATGGTGTCTTATTTTTGATGAAGCACCCACTCCAACACCGATTCCACTAGATCCCACCTCTAACTGTAGTATAGTCTCTGCGCCAATTCCAGATGGTGGCTCTTCTATACCTTCTGTCATTAATTTATCAGGACCGACTTTCATTCAAGATGTCAACATAACAGGCTTGGATATTACCCATCCTCGTTCAGGGCAATTAACGATTACTCTGGAATCTCCTGAAGGGACGGTTGTTACCCTTTCTTCTGGAAACGGGGGAACTACAGATGTTTATAATTTTATTATTCTGGATGACCGCGCTTCTAATCCAATTACAGGGATTACGAATCCTGCTTCGTTGCAAGCCTTTTTCCCGGAAGAAGCTTTAAGTGCGTTTAACGGAGAAGATGCCACAGGCGATTGGCTTCTCACTATTACCGATACTGCACCTGCGGATGGGATGATCGGAACTTTAAATCAGTGGTGTTTACAATTTGATGGTATCAGACAAGCTAGATAAAGTGGAGCTATTTCTATTTTTGTATTTTTTTAAGGAAAGATTACTTTTTATATGAATCCAAAAAAATTATTCCTCACCCTCAGTTTACTTTTACTCACGCTAGTTTCTTGCGAAAATGGCGGTAATGGTTTTCCCAACAATGGTCAGCCCGTGACCACTGCTATTTTTACGGTACCCTCAGGAACGGCTTTACTGGCGGACAATACAACCGCTTACTCGTTCAATATTACTGTAGATCAAGTGAATGGAACCATTGGATTTGGCGAATTTACCGCGGTGCTGAACAGCCCGACCGGAACCGTAGATATTGCCGGATTAGCAATTGTATTTGATAGTTTTACACAAACCGACTTCAATAGCGTTTCAGTTCGCGGAACGGTGACAGGTCCGTTCGTTGGACAAGGAACCGTAAACGTGACGCTTACTTATACCGAATACGGAATCAGGATTTTAGAAAATTCAGTTACCTTTACCGTCACGATTGCCGGACCTACTGAATTTTCGGTCTGCGATCTGACGCTTTTCCCCATAGAAAATCTAACCGATTATGACGCGACGATCACCGTGGTTGGCGGCCCCACCATTCTTGGTGATGTCAATGTCTTGATCGATCTGACGACGGGCTTTAACGGAAATGTAGAACTCATTTTGACTCACTCGAATACTTCGGTTTTGTTATCCGATTTTGATGATGTGGATACGGTTTTATTTGATGATGAAACCTTTATTTCGATTTCAGAAAGTTTTAGAACCGGTGGATTAGGTACTTTTGCTCCACGTGAACCCCTTAGTTTTTTTGATGGTATAAACTCAAATGGAACCTGGACCTTAAGTGGAGATGGCGCTAGCACTTCTACACCAACCATCTTAAATCGCTGGTGCCTTATATTTGATGAAGCGCCGACCCCAACACCGATTCCGCTAGATCCCACCACTAACTGTAATATTATTCAGGGAGGATCACCTATTCCAGATGGCGGCTCTCTGCCTTCTATCCTTACGTTCTCAGGACCAACTTTCATTCGGGATGTGAATCTAATAAGCTTAAATATTAACCATCCTCTTTCGGAGCAGTTGACGATTACTCTACGGTCTCCCGAAGGAACAGTTGTAACCTTATCTTCCGGAAACGGAACAGGAATCGCTGATGTCTATGAACTTATTACTCTGGATGACCACGCTTCCAATCCAATTACGGGTATTACGGCCCTAGATTCAGGCCGAGCCTTTTTCCCGGAAAACGCTTTAAGTGCTTTTAACGGAGAAGATGCCACAGGAGATTGGACTCTCACTGTTACCGATACTGTTGTAGGTGTAGGTACAAGCGGCACTCTCCAAGGATGGTGCTTACAATTTGATGGAGGATTTAGCGGAATGCCAGAATAACTTCCTTTGACCGTTTAAGGCTTCACTCTTGTCATTGCGAACGCAGCGAAGCAATCTCCGGTAAACTTGAACTTTGCGGAGATTGCTTCTTCGGCTTGCGCCTCATCGCAATGACATATGCTTGAATTTTTTGGAGATGCGTAACAACCGTTTCTTCGGCTTGCGCCTCATCGCAATGACAAAAGCCCCCAAAATTGAAAAACTTTGAACTATTTTTCGTGGTTTACGTCCATACCCACTTCGAAAAATAGTTTTGTTCTTCCTTTTATGAGGGGATTTTATGAAAAAGTTGTTTTTATTTTTTTTATTGTGCCTTAATCTCTTAAGCGCACAATCCATTATTCTTATCCAAGATGAAACCGATCGACGCATTTTTGATCGACGCATTCTTCCCTCAGAGATAATTGATGTTCCACCCCCCACTCAACAACTGAGTTTGAAAATTAAATCACATCTGGTGAATATCACGGTCACCGATCAAGTCGCAGTCACCGAAATCGATCAAATCTTTTACAATCCTTTTCCCACCCAAATGGAAGGGCACTACCTCTTCCCGCTTCCTGCAGATGCCAACGTCAACCAATTTTCGATGTGGATGAACGGCATCGAAGTGCATGCCGAAATCCTTGAAAGTGCCCAAGCGACTCAAATTTACCAATCCATCGTTTCTCGTCGTCGTGACCCGGGTCTTCTCGAACTCGTCGGCACTCAACTCT
>CAZHAR010000094.1:0-14874 GCA_964530615.1 uncultured Planctomycetota bacterium
TAAATAGACGGAACCCATTCCTCCCTGCCCCAGTTTTCGTGCTATAATACAGCCGCCAATGCGATTACCAATACGCTCATCTAAGATTATTTCAAATTTGGGGAGAGGCAAGGGCGCAGAACATTTTTGACAGTTCATCGGAGAATTAGCGTTTGGTTTTCTAAAAAACACTTTTTGGCAACCGGGACATTTGCATTCTTGAGCCAAATAATACTCACGAACCGCTTCCTGAAACTGTTCCGCAGATAATAGCTGTTTATCGAGCGACCATTCTAGAAATAAGAGGGACATTTTTTGGCGAACCGCATAATCTTTCAGATGTAAATCAATTCCCGTGAGCCACTTTTTTTGTGAGATCCATGCAATAGAAAATCGTTCGCGGGGAGATAAATTAATGTCCGGAAAAATAATTTTAGTGGCTTCAGCCATAGCAGTCCTAGCTCCAACTTCAAATATTCTTTAAAATACCTGAATTTCAATAAAAGTTTCAAAAAAATATTTTAAGATGTTCATTCAAGGATTCAAAACATTTTGAACAGCAATTCTATTTTTTTCCACCTCTTATCTTACAGAAAAAGGGGAAAATTTTCTTATGGATACACTGATTTTCTTTTCCAAAATAGCCGCAGGATTATGCATATATACGTTCCTCTACGAAATTCTTCGGTATCTTTTTTTTAAAAAATTAAAAGATGCTCAAGATATTTCTCGTTTTGTGAGTCACCATCAAATTAATATTGATCGGTATAAATTTACTCATAAATATTTGATCAAAGATGATTTACTCAATGATAGCGAAATTAATCAAGAAATCTTGAAACATGCCAAGGAACATGATTTGAGATTGGAATTAGTCCGCGAAAAAGTGGCCGGATATATCGACGAAATCGTTCCTTTTTTCAATATTCTCTCTTTTTATAAGATCGGATATCGAATCGCGGGGGCATCCTTAAATTTTATGTATGATGTGGTCATTGATCAAGAAGAAATGAAGCGCCTTCGCACTATCAAGAAAGAGGCGGTGCATATCTACATTATGAACCATCGCAGTAATGTGGATTTTGTTCTCTCCGCTTATATGCTTGCTCGAAATATCTGTATTAGTTTTGCCGTTGGAGAGTGGGCAAGAGTCTGGCCCTTAGAGCATCTTTTTAAAAGCTTCGGATCCTATTTTGTTCGACGTGGCTATCCAGAGCCGCTGTATCATAAAGTTTTAGAGCGCTATTTACAGGTGATTACTTTAAATCATATGACTCAAGGTATTTTTATTGAAGGCGGATTGAGTCGAGATGGTTTATTTCGTCCTCCGAAAGTGGGTTTACTGAGCAATATTGTGAACATTTTAAAAGACCCTAATCAGCAAAAAGAAATTCTCATCATCCCCACTGGAATCAACTTTGATCGGGTTCTAGAAGATACTCATTTGCTTTCTGAAAGCAAAGAAAAAACAAAAGAAAAACCGAAACGTTCCTTGATTTGGAAATTGGGAAGTTTGGGTCGATTACTCGCTAAATTATTGATTCATCTTCCGGTACAAATCGCTAGAATTGCTTTGAAAAAATTTAGTCGCAATGGATATGCTTCGGTCAGTTTTGGAGAACCTCTTTCTGTCAACGAATTTATGAAACAACATCCAGAATATTTTCAGGTCTCTCGTGAGGCCCAAAAAGATTTGCTGACTCAGTTTGCTTCTCAGGTGTTAGATCGCATCAAAGAAATTCTTCCTATACCTCCGGTTCCGATTGTCAGTTATGCCATTATTTCTCTCAATCAGGACGAAATTCAGGAAGGTGATTTAGTGCGAAAAGTCAGCGAGATTCGAAAACAATTACTCTCTTTGCAAGCTAAAGTTGTAATGGGGAAAGAGTTTCAAAAACATCAGGAAGCACGCCAACAACTAGAAGACGAACGGGCGGTAAGAACTGGCGACCTTCATGATTATGAAATGGGGATGGTCCTGAGCGATGAAGCTGTAGAAACTCTAAAGCGCGCCTGTACTATCTTAATTCGCCGAAAAATTATTCAACGGAAGAACGGAGTTTTTCGCGTAAATCCAGAAAAAAAATACATTTTGCAATACTACGCCAATTCAATTTTACAATTTTTTGATCCGACTTGGGTTGAGAATATGAAATCGAATCGCGCAACTCGAATCTCTTATTACGGCAATCCAGCCCACTTGGACTCATCGGACATCCTTGCTGAAAAATCTCCTCCGTCTTAACTCTATTTTTTAATTTTCTGAAGGAAGAAATTTTTTTTCTGAACCTTTTGAATGGACTTACGCTTACCCTTGAGAAGTTTGAAGAAGTCAATAAAAATAAATATGAGGAGAGCGTTATGTCCCGAAAACAAGAAAAATACGAAGTTGAAGAAGTTCAAGAAGTAGAAGTTCAAGAGGCAGGCTATGAAGCGAGCGACAATGAAAGTCGAGATCTTCAAAAACTGATTGGAAATACCCCGTATTGGTTGATGTCGCTTTTTGCGCATGCGATGCTTTTTGTCATTGGTTCCTTCGCCATATGGGGAAGCCAAGTGGTTGAAGAAAAAATGGAAATCAAGATCAGTTTACATCAGGAAGAAGAGAAACCACTAATCGAAACCCTTGTCCGTGATTTCTTTGAAGTAACTAAACCCATTAAAGAAGAAGAAAATCCGATTAAAGATCCAGTCGTTTCGGACGCGCAAGTTCTGGACAAAAATCAAACCGACGATAATGCGCTCACCGAAGAAGCAAAAGGTTTTGAAACCTCGATGTCAGATAAACCGTCTGATAGTAACAGTCTCAATGACAAGATTGGTGTCGGACAAACTGGGATGGCTGGAACTTTTGGCGGCCGGTTTGGCGGGAAAAAGAAGGCTTTAAAGGCGGGTGGCGGAGATGGTAAAACGGAAAGTGCTGTAACGGCAGGATTACGCTGGTTAAAAGAGCATCAAGATCCGAATGGACATTGGGATGCGGACAATTTTACTGCTCAATGTAAAGGGTCTACTTGTAGCGGTCTCGGAAAAGAATGGACTGATATGGGCCAAACCGGACTCGCTGTCTTGGCTTTCTTGGGTGCTGGACATACTCATCGGAGTGGAAACTTTAAGGAGCAGGTTCGGAATGCTTTACAATATATCAAAGAAAATCAAACTCCAGACGGTTGTTTCGGCCCTCAAGCAAAAGATTCTCATTATATGTATAATCATGCAATTACTTCACTTGCGATGGCAGAAGCCTATGAAGTTAGCGGAAAAAGCCCTCTCCTCAAAGCCTCTGCTCAAGCGGGAATTGATTATCTTGTAAATGCTCAAAATCCAGGTCTTGCTTGGCGCTATGAAGCACAATCGGGTGATAATGATTCTTCGGTCTCTGGTTGGGCCATAATGGCTCTAAAATCTGCAAAGTTAGCTGGATTACATGTTCCTCCGGAATCGTTTGACGGGGTAAAAAATTGGTACGATTCTGTGACTGATGACAGCTACTATCGCTCTGGTTATATGAAACGCGGAGACTCTGGCTCTCGTTTATCCGGTCTGGAAACTAAATTTGCTCCTTCCGAAGCGATGACGGCTGTAGCGATGACGGCGCGTGTTTTTATGGGGGAAGAACCTAATAAAAGCGCCTATATTAAGGGGGGTGCCCAACTGTTGAGCCAAAACTTGCCGGAATGGGAGGAAGGGGATAAACAAAGTCAAAGTAAAATTGATTTTTACTACTGGTATTATGGGACAATGGCGATGTTTCAAGTGGGTGGAGAATACTGGAAATCCTGGAACGTTAAAATGAAGAAAGCGATTGTGGATTCCCAGAAAACAAAAGGTTGTGAAAATGGTTCTTGGGACCCTCTCTGTGCCTGGAGTTCTGAAGGAGGACGGGTTTATGGAACCGCAATCAATATTCTCTCTCTAGAAATCTACTATCGTTATGAAAAAGCCTTTAAATAAAGAGCTTAAGCTGAAAAAAATATTTCGGACATAAATCAAACTTCTCTAAAAAAATCTAAAAAAACCTTCCAACCTCGGAAGGTTTTTTTATTAGCCCCCCATCAAAGGAAATAATTTTAGAAAAATTATTTTGGATTGAGGGGTAAGAATAAGAGTTTCTTCCAAATTTTTGAGTTGTTTCCCGTCACTAAAGATAATATAGTCGCCCTGTTTAAATCCATTGAACATCCGATGAGTTTCTTCTTCCACATCGATTTTTGGAGATTCACTTACTTGAATGACCCCATTTTCTTTTTGGCTCTCTAAATCTTCTTCTGGAGTACAACGTTTTTCCAATATTTTTCGAACTTTTTCCCACTCTAGACGCCGCCAATCGGTGGCTTGCTCAACTTTTTTTTCTACCATAGAACGAATGAGTGTGGATACAGCCATTTTCTGTTCCCCTAATTCTAAAAAAATGGATTCAAAGGGTTTAGAATAGGAACTTAAAATATCGGTCTGTACCATCACTTTAACTTTCATGGCTGTCCCTCCCGATCGTATAAATTTTAAAGCAGAGAAAAGAGACTAAGAATTGTTATAAGTATAAAAAAAGGTGAGACACTTTTTTGAAAAAGTGTTTATTTTTTTTCGAAGCTTCAAAATTTTTTTTTTAACAATAGTTCGGACAACAATTAGGCAGCAATGACCCCATAGTTACTCAAGGAACGATAGAACTGACTCTCCCCATGAATAAATTCAGGGGGTTCTAAGAAGGAAACAAGAAAAGCGGTTTGGGGTTCTCCGAAAGACGTACAACATCCCCAACCGGACTTTGCTCTATCCTCTCTTCTGCAGACGAACGGCTCTGTCTCCAGGAAAAAGGATTCCCAAAGCTGTTTCTCACTTGAGAAACACTTGCTGTTTGATAAGTCTTCTCCCATACCGTCCGCAAGAGCGAGTCCGCACTTAACCAACTTGAAGTCGCTTGGTCTGTATGGAAGACATTTTCTTCATCAACGAATCGTGCCAAATAGGCCGAATACAAATCTCTCTGCGCCGAGACTCCACAGTTGCAGGCGTGTATTCTCTGAGAGAGCTTCTTTTTATGGATTCGTCCGCAATGACACGTTTGCGATAATTTTGTTGTTCTCGTGTTCATTTCCACCACCCTCGCGCTAGCACTCTCAGCCTTGCGTTTCAAGTGGTTTATGAAGTACCCCGGTGCATTTCTCGACACCGATTTTCCAAATAATCCCTTTTGCCATCCTTTATAACTCAACGATTCAAAATGAAAGCCTCTTCCCATTTTCAGGATTCGATTGACCAACGTTCCATGTGAGGTTTTTCGCTGGCTCGCTAATTTCCTTTCAATTTCGGAGATCTGAGTTCTTGTTTTCAGATAGTGCTTCGAGTTCTTCCACGTCTTTTTTCCTTTTTTAATCGTACCATTGGCTTCGTAGTTTGTTGGATTATTGGCTCGTCGTTGCCGATCTAACTTTCTCTGAAGCGTTCGTTTTTCTAAGGCTTTCAATTTCAATTCAGGACAAAAGATTTTTAACTCGGCGCTGAATTCAGAGACAATAGCAATACTCGAAGGCCCCAAATCCAAGCCCACACTTCCTTTTAGTTGAACTTCTCCTTGTTTTTTCGGTTTCTCATAAGGGCTTCCTGCTAAGACCAATTGAGCATAGAAGCGCCATTTTCCTCTAATTTGGCTTCTGAGCAGCCGAACATATTTAACACGCTTTTGAAGGGAATACTTCAGCAATTTGTCGTCTGGGTCTATTTTTGATTTTAATTTTAATCCTTGCCAGAGGACTTGATTATTTCGCCATTTCAAGCCGGATTGGTTACTTTTTCCTTCAATTGAGGAGAGTTGAAACTTCCCTTTAAAACGAACTCGTTTAGCTTTTCTATACCAGATTTTTTCAACAGCCGAAAAAGCCCTTGAAGCGAGTTTTTGCCCCATCTGAGAATCAATATGTGTTCCCAAATAGCTTTTTCTTAAGTGTTTAGAAAAGGAATGAAGGTCAAATTCTTGAAAGGAGAACGTCTTTAGAAGTTGTTGAAATTGCTTGCTTTTTTCTTCTTTATTAAAATAGGGAAATTGATGAATCGTTTGATATTGCTTCGATTGTTGCATGAAGGCGAGACGTTTTTTGGCTTCAGAAAGGCATTGATTATAGAAGTGACGAGCGACCTCAAATTTGGAATGGAGTTTCTTCTCTTGGGAAGGAGAAACTTGGAGAGGGACTTTGCAAATAAAGGAAGGGGTTTTTGCTTTTTTAGACATTGTTTTTACGAGAAAAACCTTGAAGAGTTCCAATTTTTCTAAAAGTATAACTCTCCTGTGAGACATTTTTTTAGAAATTTACTATTTTTTTTAATTTTAGCTACGCCTTCATCCCCATAAATAAATTTAGGGGCTTTCGGCTAGTACAATTTGGTAAGGGAAAAACCTAAGTTAAAAAGAATCTTTTGAAGGAGATGTTCATTCCAGGCTTTCTGCTTGAATGAAGCGATTGAATAACTGATAGGATCATTAGTTTTGGGCTCTTTTCTTATTTCTAATTTGGCTGTATTGAGGGCTGAAAAAGAAGAGTTCCCGTGATATTCACGAGTCTTTTCGTCTGGAGAAGAAGCTTTTTTCTTCGTTTAAGAGGGAGAAATCAACATACCGAGAGAGAGTGCGGAAATTGAACTTGCTTCGCAAGAAAAGCAGGGTAGGAAAGAACAACTGAAGAAAATTTCGTTGAGCAATTGGCATAGACATTTGACCTAAAATGGCGTAAATTAACTCATTCATTGCTATCTCCTGAGAAATTTTGTTTTTGTATATATTTCTCTATAACAGGAGATAGCGATTTTTCAACCCCTTTTTTAAACTCTCCCAACTATTGCTAAGAGTTATTGAATTTTTATGATTGGCCCCCTTTCCCCTCATCTCTGTCAACTCAGTCCTGCAGATCGTGTGTATTATCGCAATCTCTATTGTGGTGTTTGTAAGTCCCTGAAAAATCGGTTTGGCCGGATATCCACACTCACCCTTTCCCATGATGTTGCTTTTTTGGGTTTGCTCTTTCCGCAACAGCCTCAATGCCCTTCCACAAGTGTTCCTTGTACCCTGTACCCTTGGAGAAAAGTGTTAGCGCTTCCCGAAGAAAATCCGATTATTCAGTCCTGCTTATTGATCAATACAATTTTCAGCTTTTGCAAATACTATGATCATCAACAAGACGGCGATCCGCATTCGTGGAAATATTTCTTCTTTCGAAAATTGTTTCGGGAAGGAACTTCTCTTTTAGAACAAGCGGGACTCTCAGAGTCAGAACTACAAGAAATTATCGCCCAACAAATTCAGGTAGAATCGCTTACGGATTTATCAATCGAAGCCTATACAAAACCGGTTGCCAATTTGAGTGCCAGACTCTTTGGCCAATTTTTTGCCGTACCTGAAAATGAAAGTTTGATCCGATTACTCGGACGCCTTTATATTCAGATGATTGCGCTTTATGACGGCATTCAGGATTATCAGGAGGACCAACAACAGAACCGCTTTAATTTGTTTTTGTGTCTGGAAAAAAAATCAAATCGCAAAGACGCTTTTGAGCAGGTTCATCTGGTCTCAAAACGTTTTCTGAATCTCGCGCTAGAAGTCTGTCCTGAAGAAAACAGAAAACTACTTCATGATTCCTTTTGTTTTGGCTTTATCTCTCGTCTTAAGAATGTGGAGCAAAATTTATGGACGAATTCAAAGCATCCCTAAAAAAAGCAAGATCCTTTCTGATTGGGGGCGATCCGGAGCAAGCGTATCAGGAAACTCAAAGGGCCATTGGGATGAATCCAAACTCACAAGAAGGATATCTGGTGGCGGGAAAAGCAAAATTTGAAATGGGAGAATATGCGACTGCCATTAATCTTTTTGAAACAGCGCAACGATATGGAGTGTTAGATTCCGCGTCGGAAAAACTTTTGAGCAAAGCCAAAGACTTGAAAGATAAGGCTCCTTTGAAGGAATCCGACTCTTCTAAAAATCAACACAACAAAAAAGGTCCTTGTGAATGTTGTTCTTGTTGTGATCCTAATTGTTGTTATTGTTGCCCAGATGAAGCGGGTTGCATCGGATGTGAAGGATGCTGTAGCTGTTGTGGATTGGGCTAATATTAACTCATTCATCGCTATCTCCTGAGAAATTTTGTTTTTGTATAATTTCTCTATAACAGGAGATGGCAATTTTTCAACCCCTTTTTTAAACTGTCCGAACTACTGTTTTAAAAACCCCTGAATAAATCCCTTCTACTATCTGATCTAGTTGTTGTTCAAGCACTTCAGTTTTTTGTCGGGATCGTTTCCAGGAAAAAATTTCGTCGACTTTTTGAATCACCGGTTTTTGTTGAGCTCGAGATAAAATTTTAATGGGAAACTGTCGTAATTTGTTGACCCCAATATCAACTCCCGATCCACGATATTTTCCATATTGATAAAACCACCTTCCTGCCAACGAAGAATTCAAAATCGCTAGAATGTATTTTAGATCCGTTTCAGGATCGTTCTTAACTAGTATACAAGCCGAAAGCCCTACCATATATCCTTGCTCGTCATAGGCGCACTTATTTTGAATAAACATATTTTTAAAAATCAGTTTCGCTTGGAGAAAATGGGACAAAGTTCTTGGTCGATGAAGTCCATAAGGCTTGTTAGAAGAAGTAATGGAGGATTTCCAGCAATCCAAATGTTGCTTTAAATGAAAAAATTCCGGGTGTTGTTCAATCTTTTTTTTGTTTTCTTGATCCGCGTAAATCAAAAACTGTTTTCGTTGGGGTTCAATCGAATATCTCTCGATCTCTTTCGGTTCCAGATAAGGATAACAAATCGCTCGTTCTGCTTGAGTTAAAGAAAGTCCATCCATTTCTTCTTGCGTTAAAACAAAAACGCCTTGCTCTTTTTTCTTGTTGTGCTTCAAATCCTTTTGATGAATTTTATCAGGAGCTTCCACCACGCCTTGGGATATATGGCAAATTTCTCCTAGTTCCAGCGTATCTCCACTCGTTGAAAAACGCTCCGTATTAAAAATAATTTCGTGAGTGGCTGTAAAAACTTCACTGTTCTTTAAAATCACTGTTGGGATTTTCATCAAATTCGCATAGTTCAAAGATTCAAGTGGCCGTACTAATTTCTGATACTGAAAATCGTCTTTTTTTTTCCCTAAAGTGTAGAGCGCGACAAGATGATGTCCTGAAACTCCGGGAAAAGTTTTGTGGTTCCCCAGATCCAACATATGAACAATACGGAGTTCTTTCTGGATTCGTTGAATGAGCTTTTTCGCGCCTCGACTATTAAGCCAATAACGCGGAGTCACATAACAAATGCTTCCTGTATTACAAATCATATCCATAGCCTGATGCAAAAAATAAAACCAAAAGTCCATCTTCCCTTCATGATATTTCTGTCCCAAAGAAGAGATGTTCGCCGTATGAAAAATATCGGAATGCTCTCGCTCTTTCAAATACGGCGGATTTCCTAAAACCAGATCAAAGCCACCCTTCCCATAAAAAACATCTCCAAACGGAGTCCCTTCTTTATTGGAAATCTCGTTTTCTAGTAACTGGAGCGCATTTCCACAAACGAATCGACGATCGCTTCTTTCAGGAATAGAATCGAGGGTAGCTCCTGCCTCAGAAAGAAACGAGAGCCATAACCGGAATTGACACACCTCAATTCCTCCAGAATCAATATCGATTCCATAAAGGTTTTTTTCCAAAGTCGCTTTTTTTAAAGAGAAAAGCGCTCTCCCAAACGGTTGCGTTTGAGGGAGCCATAACGTTAAAAAGGATCTTAAAGCAACAATCTCTTCAGAAATTCCGACCAAAAAGGCTCCGGAGCCCATAGAAAGATCGAGAACACAAATTTCTTCGAGCCATTGATCCATTACCTTCGCAAGCTCAGGCCATTGCTGAAAAAGGGTTGAAGGAAAAGAAAACAGATCGGGATAAAAAATGTGGCTCCATTCCTGATTGGAAAGTGGAGGCAAGGACTTCGGACGCTCACTCCATTGCTCTAATTTAACTTCAAAATGTTGCATTAAACTCAAACGACACATCGAGTGGACCAGTTCCGGAGGAGTATAAAAAGTTCCACTTGCTTTTCGTTTTTGAATATCTTGAAGCTCTTCATGTACTTTTTCGAGCAGTAACGGAGTGACACAAACATTTTTATCTTCCGTTAAACTAAACGAGTATTTTCCAAGAATATTGAAGATTCCAGGTTCCAAGGAAGAAGGACTCCAGAACATTTCATTTGGAATCGAAAGAAATCCCTCTTCTAATAAAGGAGACTCTGGGAACGGATCCCATGCTCCTATTTTTTTAGAAAAGATCTCTTTCCAAACACGATACACTTCTGCCGTAGAAATATTTTCAAGAGAAAGCCAAAGCGGATTTTTTTGATGAACCAAAAAAAGAAATAGAAATCGATTCAACAACCGCTTTGCTAAAGAAAATGTCTCTGTAGGCGCTTTGGAAATTTTCGTTCCAAAAAAGGCTACGAGTCGTTCAATAAATCGTTGACATTCTTGAAAACAGTGTTGCGTTTCTGGCAAAATTCCTTTTTTTTTCATAGATTTGGTGTTTTGAACGGGTTATGTTACTTTTATTCCTCGCACCTGTTATTGTGCCAGAAAATCTTCAAAGAAAAAGACACGCACTCAAAGGATTCATAAAGGGTTTTTCATGAGATTTTACGCGGATCTCCATATTCATTCTCACTATTCTCGCGCCACCAGCAAAGACCTTGATTTGGAGCATCTCTTCTTGTGGTCCCAACGCAAAGGAATTCAAGTCGTAGGAACCGGAGATTTTGTTCATCCGGGATGGATGGATGAATGAATTGAAAGAACGCTTAATTCCCGCCGAAAAAGTATCCTTGATGACGATTCACGCCTCCAAAGGACTTGAGTTTCCTGTCGTTTTTATTCTAGGCTGTGAAAACACCTTACTTCCCTTGAAATTAGAAGGATATACCGCCGATCACTCCGAAGAGCGCCGTTTGTTTTATGTCGGAATGACACGCGCGAAATCGCGGCTGTATTTAACCTTCTCCAAACAGCGACGGATTTTCGGGAAACTCCACAAAAACAATCCCTTTCCTTTTTTAGCAGATATTGCGGAAGCACTCAAACACTACGAAAAACCAGTTCGTTCAAAAGACTCGAAAAAAGGCGAAGATCTTAAACAGATGAATCTTTTCGAATGAAAAACAGAGGGTCAGTCCTGAGGACGGTCGCTGTTTTTCAGGTTTACATAAGCAACGATGTACCAAATAAAACAAACTAAACCGACAATAGTCCCCATTTGCTGAACCTCTTGCCCTCCATAATACCCTTGAGCCCTCGCAATCGCGCCTCCGGCCATCCCAATAAAGGCCCCTAAAATAATAATACTTAATGAAAGTAGTTTCATCTCTTTTCCTTTCTAAAAAACTATAAAAATTCGGAACGCTTTGGTGCTTCTCCAGTGATTTGAGCCAAAGCGAGGCTGGCTTGTCTTCGGACCTCTGGAGAACTATCCTGTAACGCTTTTTGTAACTGAGGAACTGCTTTCCTCGCCAATTTTCCTAAAGATCCCAAGACTTCAGCGGCATTTTTTCGAACATAATAATAATCTTCATCTTCTAAAGCATCCTGTACCGTAGGAATCATTCGAAAGAGGCGATTTTTTAATTTGCATAGAGCGATCGCTATCCAGAAGCGAAAATGTTTATCCACTTGATAATGAATGTTCCAGAGGGCAGACGTGACTTCTTCTCGGGGATCTCCAATATTTCCTAACGCCCTTGCAGCATTACGGAGCACATCTATATTCTCGTCATTTAACTGCGCAATTAAAGCGGGAATCGCGCTTTTTGCTTGAGAACCAAAATTTCCTAGCGTCCAGGTCGCGTTTCGACGAACATAGCGATGTTCGTCGATCAATGCCGTGATTAAAAGAGATATCTCTTTTTCTGTCAAAGCATTCCCATACCCCAAGGCCCAAGAAGCGTAAATACGAAGCTCCGGATTTGAATTTTTAAGCAAAACCGTCAACTGATCTCGTGTTTCAGGAATATGCTGACGAGTGTTGATCGCGGATTTAATTTGAGAGGGATCGGCACCAATACGCTGTAACGACTCGACAATATTCATCAAAAAATATTCGTCGGTATCCGCAATTTTTCGAAGGAGCTCGGGGACTGCATCGATCGATTCTTTTCCAATATATCCTAACGCTTTCGCGGCATTTCTGCGGACAATAGCATTGGTGTCGTCCAAAGCTTTGATTAGAAGCGGGACCGCTCGTTTATCCTTAATTTTTCCTAAAGTGGGAGCGATTTCTCGGCGAATTTCGTCTTCTGGATCTTGAAAAGCGTTCAATAATGCCGGAATCGCTGGAGTCGAGGAGGTTCCTTTTTTCCGTAAAGCCATGGCCGCATAGCGCCGAACTTCAAGGTCCGAATCGTTCAGAAGATCACGAAAAAAAAGCAAAAGAGCGTTTGATTTTTGATCTAGTTTTTCCAAAGCATAAACAGCATCTCGTCGAAGTGCCTGATTGAACGTTCCTTGAACAATTAATTTTAAATGCGAAATAATAGCCGGAGTGGCGATTTTTAAATTTCCCAAAGCGAGTACCGCGATGCTTTGAAGGTAAGGATAATCAATTCCCTGTTCAAGATTTTTCTGAAGAATCGGAAGAACTTGTTCCGAAGCCTTTGGAAATAAGCTTAAAGCTTGGATTGCTTCTTCCCGTACTTGAGTATTGGGATCTCGAACCAATGGAAGAATTTCCGTTATCAAAGACGGATACTGCGGAGCGAATGCTTCTAGCGCGCGAAGAGCCAGATGACGCAAAGTTCCATCGGGAGACTTGAGCAGAGGTAATAATTGGGGATAAATTTCAGGAGAATGATTTTGGCTCTCTCGAAGTGCTTGAACTGCAACGATCTGAACGAGTAGAGTAGAGTTTTGGACTGCCTCTAATAAGGCTGGAATACAACACTGAATTTCTTGTTCCTCGGAAACAGTGTCAAAGAGTTCATGGAGATGAATCAAAGCCTCACGATAAAGCTGTTCCGGAAAGGTTTTCAGAATTTCCCAACACGAGGTCTCAGCGGAAGTCTCCGTTGCATTTGCTTCCCAACGCGCAAAAAATGTCTCCCAAGGTGGTTTTAGGAATAACTGCCACATTCCCACGGTAACAGATCCGATGCTAGGTGCTTGTTGATATCTACAGAGATGGGCCGGAGATCGAAAAAGAAATTCCCAAAACTCTCTAGCCGAAGCTCCTTTTCGTCGGAGCGCTTGAACCTCTTGCCATTCTTCACCGGGTTTATGTTTCATAACTACATCTGTAAGATGAAACAGAAAAAAAATCAAGGAAAATTAATTTTTCCAGTGGGTATGCACTTTTTGGAGCAGGGCTTGGATCGTTTTTTCTTGAAACGAATAGGGTGGCTTCCACGGGAGCCATGCGTATCCGAGATGTTCAGTGACCTGAATAGAAGTTTCCGCTCGTAGACGCGCCAGAAAAAGAATAACGGTTTTTTCTACGATTTCTCCTCCGAAACGGCGATATCGAGGGTAATAGGTTTCCGAAAAATAGAAATCTTTATCGATTTCGATCAGTTCCCGTGGAATTCCGGTTTCTTCAGAGAGTTCACGAAAAGCGCAATCTAGCTCTGTTTCACCTTCGTCCAAATGCCCTTTGGGTAAATCCCATCGATTACTATTTTTCAGCAGTAAAAAAGATTTTTCTGGGTGCTCCCGAAAAATCAAAAATCCGCAAGATTTGACCTGCTTCATAGGAACAAAATCCTTGAATACAATCGGGTAAAGAATGTTGGGTCTCACCCGTTTTGAAAAGAGGTTGTTGAATGATTATTTTTTATTGGATTCAAAATATTTTAAAAAAGACGAACCTACAAGTCCATTTCTTTCAAAAAGAGAGGAATATTTAATTTAAAAATTCAGAAACTACAGGATTGATACAAAAAATAATTCGATTTATGATGAACTACACCAGCCAAGTTAAGAAAGTAAAGCCGGAGTTTCGTGCTTCACTGAAAGGGTCATCCCCTTCTCCACACCTAAGGTCGGTTCCTGACCCGTTTTGAGAGAGATTAAGAGATAATGGAGAAGGACTCTTGTGGCATTCACATCACGGTCTAAAGTTAAGCCACACTTTTTACACTGATGAATGCGTTCGCTTAGCGTCTTTTTCTCTTGATTAAAACAGTTTGAACAAGTTTGAGTAGGCTTCAGCTTACGGGTGTTGACTAAGATGAAAGGGATGCCAGCTTCTTCCGCTTTGCATTCCAACAGACTTAGAAATTTTCCCGGTGCTGTGTCGAGAATGGCTTTATTCAAGCCACTTTTATAAGCTCCTCCTTGAACCGTCATTGATTTTACGGATAATTCTTCACTTCCTAACGCTATTGATTGTTTTACTAAATTTGAACTGACTTGATGTAAAAAATCAACGCGTTGATTTGCAACTTTCAGATGAATTTTTCTTACTTTTCGTTTGGCTTTCAGCCGATTTTTAGAGCCTTTATTTTTTCTAGAAAGCACTTGTTGTCTCTTCTTTAATTTCGTTTGGCTTTTCTTTAAGGTTCTCGGATTCGCTATTTTTTGAACCGTTTTCTGTTCATTGACGAACGTTAGAAAGGTACTCACACCCCAATCAAATGCAACAATTTCTTCTCCGTGTTCTCGATAAGGTTTTGTTCTTGCATAAGTGATGGAAGCAAACCATTGGTCGTTTTCTTTGATCACTTGAAGCGTTTTTGGAGTTCCTGGATTTCTAGTGCTTTTCTCTTTATCTTGAGTGCGTCCTCGTCCTCTCGCTTTAATTTGTCCCACTCCAGAAAGTTTGAGCTTTCCGTTTATGAAATTTTTTCTCGCTTCAAATTTCCAACCATCGCCATGAG
>CAZHAR010000095.1:0-14521 GCA_964530615.1 uncultured Planctomycetota bacterium
GGTAGCCAAAACTTTTAAAGCGGTCTGAGGATTTAAATCGTGGGAAACCCGCTTTCTGAGCAGATTCTTTAATGCGTCTAAAGAAGGATTTGAAAGCGAGGTCAAGACGTTTCAAGGTGAGTTGTTCGGATTGGGCATTGAGGTCTTGGTATTCAGGCAAGTCGGCTCGTAATTCAGTAAGTTCTTTCGCTTGTTGTTTGTAAGAAAGCGAAAGTTTGCGAGATTTGTAAGCGTAAATACGTTCTTCGAGAGCACCATTATACAAATTACGATGAAGTTTGAGCATTTCGTAAAGCTTTTTAGTTTGTGCTTTTGAGGGGTAGAGGCGATAATTGATTTTGCGGTGAACGGAATCCATTCGCTCAAACAATCCAAAAAAAGAGCTATTTTTTTTTGACTGTAATTATTATATCATTTCCATGAGACATTTTGTATGTTTATTCTCGATTTTTAAAATTTTTGAACTTGAAAGACGGCCTGTGTCTCCTCGCAATTTTGCTCGGATTCACGGTAGTCGCCCCTGGGTCCCTGAGCTTGTCGAAGGGCACCACCAGCGAAGCCTTACGGCTATAGCTGGAGTACTGACCGACAATTTGATAGAGAAATTGATTTGAGTGGTTTACTCTTCTTTAAAAGGCGGAAATATGGCACCTACGCTTCCTACTATTGAGGGATATGACGTTCTTGATTTTTTAGGCGAAGGCCGTATGGGATTAGTCTATAAAGCGACCAATAAACAAAATCGGCAGATTGTTGCGCTGAAAGTCCTCAAAGAAGAACTGAATTCCGATGTGAAAAAATTGGTTCGTTTCAAAAAAGAAGGAGATATTCTTGTAAAACTGAAACACAAGAATATTATTAGTGCCTCCGACTCCAATGAAAAAAACGGTCTTCATTACTACGCGATGGAAGTGGTGCTAGGAAAAGATCTCAAGGAAAAATGTGATGAAATCCGAGGCCCTCTAGAGCCTAAATGGGCTATGTATTACTGCTATCAAGCGGCGGCGGCCTTACAATACCTCAATTTCAATAAAGTGGTCCATCGCGATCTCAAACCGGCCAATATTATGATTGGTTACGATCACTGTGTAAAAGTCTGTGATCTCAGTTTTGCCCGTACCGATGAATATGACGACCTTTTGTCTAAAGAAGGTTGTACCGTAGGAACTCCGAATTATATGAGTCCAGAGTTGGCCCGCGCGGAAGATAAAATTGACATTCAAACCGATATTTATTCGCTGGGAGCCAGTATTTATTATACGCTAGTTAACGCGAGTCCATTTACAGGGGCCACGCCTCAAGAAGTAATGACAAAACATTGCGAAGAACCGCTTGTTCCGCCCCATGTTCGAAACCCGAAAGTTCCGAAACCGATCTCCGATATTATTTGTAAAATGATGGCGAAAACACGAGAAGAGCGATATCTGGACCCAGTCGCGTTATTGCGTGATATTCGAACTGTCGTGAATATCAAAGAGATGGAGGATAATGCTAAAAATAATAAACAGACGATGTGTCCGAATTGCTCTACGCTGAATTCGGCTCAAACTCAGGAATGCATTAACTGTTTTCACGATCTCTTACCTATGCAATCAGTCGGGTTAAAACTTTTTGAAGATGAAATGAATTGTCCCTTGTGTAACGGAGTGATGAACACCTCCGAAAATGGTTGTCCCCATTGTGGTGTACTCGTATGTCCCGGATGCTCAGATGCCGTAATGCCCGGAGAAGATTCTTGTCAAAGTTGTGGTGCTAAACTCGCACTCATAAACTCTCTTCCACCTGCAACTTCTGCGGCCGAAGGTGGCGCCGGCAAATCAAAGTCTGGGGGAGATAAAAAAAAGTCTGGGGGAGATAAGTCTGGGAAACCCTCTGGTAAGGAAAAAGGGGAGACGAAAGAGTCTGCGGGGAAAGACGGCGGGGTGGTTTTAGATTCTGGAAAAGTGGTAATGATTTTAGGAGCCGTTGTTTTTCTAATCGTTCTCTGGATAGGGTATTCTCAATTTTTTAATGACGGCCCTCCTAAAAAGAACAATATCTCCCAAAAAAATACAGATCCCAAAAATACAGATCCCAAAAATACCAATGTTAAAGATCCTGTCACAGGGGACGAAAAACTCATTCAACAAATTCCCGCTCTCGATGAGCGATTAAAAGCAATGAAAGCGACTGTAGCGGCTGGAAACGCCAAAGTGGATCAAGAACTAAAAGAACTAGAAGAAATGTTTAGCCAATCTCGGGATCAACTCACAGAAGAAGCGCAACAAGAATATGAAAATAATATTAAAGAATTGAAAGATCAAGCGTTAGCGAAACAACAAGCCATTAAAAATCAACCCACCCCAGCGGAACTCGCTCAACAGGTTTTTCGTGAAGGAGAAAAGGCCTTTCGTGAAGGAAAATTGGAGGAGGCTCGCCAGCAGATGGAAGCGACTCTCAAACACGATCCCCAGACGAAACGCGCTTATGAACTTTTAATTCAAATCGCTTCTATTCAAAAGAATTCTCGGGAACTCGTCTTGCGTTTAAAAACATTAAAGCAACAATTTCCGTTGGATTCTCGTCAGGAACTACTTCTCGCAGATACACTTTTTGATCTCAAAAATTATGAAGAAGCGTATGCTAGTTATCAAAATGCCAAAATAACCATACAAGATAAGCAACGAGGCGCTCAAGTTTTACAATGCCTGCTCGAAACTAAAAAATTGAATGAACTGGTGACTGCTTATAAAGAACTCTCCTCAGATCGACAGGATGGAAAAATATATCAAGCGAAAATCCTCCGCCTCGCTGAAGAAAACAAAATGAATGAAGTTTTTTTGGAACAACTTCCAAATCTGATTCAAAAAGATGCTTCTTATTATGATCTTTCCTACTACCGACTCCTGAGAGAATCAATCAATGGTACTTTAGGCGGAACTAAAATCGATCGCGTCACTTTGAAAGACGGCACGATGATCGAAGGACACATTGTCAACGAACAGGCCCAATATATTACGTTTAAAGATGAGGACGGAAAACAATCGTTATTGTATTCTAAAGATTTAAATAAAGTAGAAAAAGAGGTCCTCCCAAGTCTGGATCAAAAATTAGTTCAATATCTTGAACTGAGAAAATCCGGAAACCTTGAAAAAGTATTAGATTTTTGTTTGGCTCAACCAGAACCAGAATTCCAAAAATATGCGGTTTCTGCCTCCATTCTATTACTAGGAAATCAACCCGATCATCCCGGAGCGACCGCCGCCTTGAGTAAATTGAATTATTTAAAAGTAGTCGATGGCTACATTCCATCAACCGCTAAAGACTTTCAGGACGTGATCGAAAAACTGAAAAAAAATGATCTAAAGGGTTCCATTCCTCTGCTTGATAATATCTTAAAATCGAATCCGAACCACTTCGAATCAAACTTTCTGAAAGCTATTGTATTTTTTGATGATAAAGATTACAGAAAAGCCAGTAGTGCCTTGAAAAAACTTCAGAAACTCTTTAAAGGAACTCCCTTCGCAGAACTTGCCAAAGAAGCCATTGATTCCGCGGAAAAACTAATCCAGCTTGATTGTAAAGAATGTAAGGGCGAAGGCGTGAAATGCACAAAATGCAACAGCCGTGGACGCGTTTCTGAAAAGTGTAAAACCTGTAAAGGGACCGGAACCCAAAATTCGAAACCCTGTACCAAGTGCCAAGGCCGAAAAACCGTTGACGATGAATGTTCTCTCTGTAAAGGAACCGGATTTCAGGAATGCAAAAAATGTGGAGCGACCCAGCGCGTCACACCCCCTGCAAAAAAAGATTCCAAAGCCTTCTATAATAACTTATTACGAGACTGGAGCAACTCACGGGAAAATAGTGATAAACTTTCTCTCAAATATGATTGAAAAACTTGTCTTTGGATTTGGGCTGATCGGATTTTTTCTTCACGCTCAAATTCCCATTAACGAGGTAGAGAGCCTGATTCATACGCTTCAACAAAACCTGTTGAACGCGCAACAAATTGACGGTCAGTGGATATTCAAGGATCAAGTGTTCTACTTTGAAGGAATGACTTCTTTAGCCACTCTCGCCCTCGTTCATTCTGGAATTCCCTCAGACTCTCCTCAAATTCAAAAAGCGATTCGGTCTATCCTGAATTCCAAAAATGAGTATACCTATTGCCTTGGCTTAAAAATCACGCTCTTGGCTCAACTTGACGCAAAAAATTATTTTGAGGAAATCCAGCAACTCACCAAAATCCTCATTCGTAATCAATCAGGGGATGGCGGTTTTAGCTATTATTCTGCTGGAGTGTCTGATAGTTCCAATACACAATTTGCCGCTCTTGGACTTTATTCTGCCGCCCGTTCAGGAGTTAAAATCCCCCCCGCGATCTGGCAAAAAATGATTTCGTTTCTTCTGTCCGTTCGATCTTCAGAAACAGGAGGTTTTGGTTATAAATCCGCACTCCCACTTCCGTCAATGACGGCGGCTTGTATGTCCGCTTTACATATGGCGCAGGCCATGACCTATAAAGAAAATCATTGTGGTGAATGGACAGGGCAACCTCTGGAAGAATCCGGGTTACGTTGGTTAGCACAGTATTTTCAAGGACAAGCCGAAATCCCGAAAAATTCAAAGGCCCAAATCGACTATTATGAACTTTATTTCCTTTATGCTTTGGAACGGATGGCTCATCTCATGGGCGTTCGTGAAATTGAAGGATGGGATTGGTTTTATCAAGGAATCCAAATCATTCTACAGCGGGATCGAGAAAAAAAACTCGAATCGCTAGTCGATCAAGCATTCGCCTTATTATTTTTATCCAAAGGACGAACGCCGATTCTGATGGGAAAAATAGTGCTTCCCAACCTTCCTGAAACCGATCCTCACGATATTGAAAATCTGGTTTTTGAAATCTCAAAAAACCTTCATCAATCCTTTACCTATCAACGTGTTACATTAAAGGGAAACCTTTCCGATATCCCCATGCTTTTTTTAAGTGGTCATCAGTCTTTTCAGTTAAGCGCTACCGAAAAGGAAACCTTACAACGTTATCTGGAACAAGGCGGATTGTTGATTGGAGAAGCCTGTTGCAATCGCAAAGAATTTGCAAGTTCATTCAAAAATCTTGTCGTGGATCTTCTTCAAGGAAAAGGCGCACTAGAGCCCCTTTCCTCAGATCACGCTATTTACCAAATTCATGGACAGACCCTTCCTTCAAACTATCAAACCGTTTTTGCCGCAGGTTTTCGTTGCAAAACTTCGATTTTGTTTTGTGCGAAAGATTTTAGCTGTGCCTTACAAAATACTCAGACGGATTCTGTTGAATTTCAGCTCGCAGTAAATATAGTTCGCTTTGCGCTCTCAGAAGGACGCGTTTATGATCGCCTTCTAGCACCAACTCCAGAATCAACCGAACTCACAGCCGATTCTCAAAGTGGTACCCTCTTAATCGCAAAATTGGCTTATGATGGAGATTGGAACAACGATGCGGATGATCTTCGTGGCCTTTTACAAGCATTTCGTGAAACGACCAATCAATCCGGACGTTTTGCGATCCTTCAAAAAAACGAACCGCTCCCTCCAGTTCCTATTCTTTACCTGAATGGACATCAAAGTATTGGATTTTCCAGTCGTCGAAAAGAAGAATTAAAACAATTTATAGAATCCGGTGGAATTCTCTTCGGAGAAGCTTGTTGCGATAAAATAGAGTTTGCAGAAAGCTTTCAATCGCTTATGAGAGAACTCTTTCCACAAGTTCCGCTTCAATTAGTTCCACACAATCATTTTCTTTATGCCAAAGCCTCAGAAGGCGGAGCCTCCCCCGAAAATCCCCCTCCGCTCTATTCGATGCGCTTAGGGTGCCAAGAACTTGTTTTTTTTAGCCCAAAAGATCTGTCTTGTCATTGGGACCCTCGTTGTGCGTGGAACAAAAATGGACTTCAGGAGTGGGCCCTTCTTATTGGAATAAATTTGCTCCAGAATCAAGTCCGCACGATTCAAACCGATTCTGCTTCGATAGAGCCTCCTGAAATTGAGCCCGAAGGAGCGCTTCACTTCGCGCAACTGATCCATTCCGGAGATTTTAATCCTGATCCTACGATGCTCGAAAAGCTCATTCAGCATTTTTATAAAGAGTTAGGGATTCAAATTTATTCTCACCCCGCTTTAGTTCGCCTTCAGCAAAAAACACTTTTTCAGTATCCCTTTTTATATCTCACAGGACACCAATTAGGCGCTTTTACGGAAGGCGAAATTATTGATTTACGTAGCTACCTAGAACGAGGAGGGGTTCTTGTGGCTGAGTCTTGTTGCGGATCGGTTCCGTTTACGCAACAATTTTTTAACTTAATGAAACAAGTCTTCCCTACAAAAGCTCTTATTCAACTCGATAAAACGCATCCCCTCTTGCAAGGAATTTCGCTTAAAACTCGTCCGGAAATTTTGTTGGAACTCCCTTGGATTTTGGAAGATCAAAAACGCTTGATGGTTTTTTTTAGTCCGCTTAACCTCGGATGCGGAATCCAAGGGCACCCTTGTCCTCAGTGCCGAGGATATCAACCGGAAACAGCCTTTCAGATTTATCGCTCTGTGTTTACGTATCTAATGACTCATTAATTGTGTAATCGTGTAGTACCCATTATTCAGCCGCTTTGGTGGTTCCCTCGCAAGTCGGACAAGATTGCCATTTGGAATAATTCGGAAGTTGAAGTCCTTTCCCTGCGGCATCCTTTTTCATTCGTTCAAATTGCTGACTCCATTTATATTTTTCTTCTTCCGAGAATCGCATTTTTTCAAGAGATTGATGTATCCATTTCTGAATCAGATCTTGTAACGCTTTCCTGC
This sequence comes from uncultured Planctomycetota bacterium, assembly GCA_964530615.1. Taxonomy (GTDB): domain Bacteria; phylum Planctomycetota; class JBBTDB01; order JBBTDB01; family JBBTDB01; genus JBBTDB01. The sequence goes on from CAZHAR010000095.1 coordinate 6,820, forward strand.
GTATTTCAGGCACATTACTTTGGAACTGTTTCAAAATCTCAGTTGATAACCCAGCGCCAAAGGTATTTGTCGCAGTGGCTCCTTTATAAAGCGGATAAAAATTGGGGCGGGAACGATAAAGTCGAAACGCTTCATAAGCCGGATGGCAAAGCTCGCACGTATAAATAAACGATTCCTCAAGTTTAGGATATTCTGAATTGGCTTGAGGCGGAATAATCAGATCCACAATTTCATTGGAAACTCCGTCTTGATAAAGTCCTTCTAAAACAGCAAAAAAAATCATTTGTGATGCCTGCTTGTGGTGCCACATTTCGCTCTCTTGAGAATATTGAAGATCTTCTTGTGCCCATAAAGAGCGGGTTCCAATCCAAGCAAAACCAATTCCTACCAGCAGAACTGAAAAAAAGATTATTTTCATCGATCTCTCCCAGAAAAATAAAATGAGGATAAAAAAACGAGCCTTCATTATAGCTTCAGTTCAAATAAAGCGCTCTATCAAATTGCCGATCCGTGCATTATCTATGTTTGAACGGCTCAATAAAAGGGATTTTTTGAGAAAAAAAATGAGGGTTGCCCCTCCGATGAGAGTTGATACAATAAGGAACAAAATATCCGATTTTAAACAGAAAATTCTTATTCTTTGGATGTTCAGGAAGTTTTATGGACTCAGCTTCTTCAGACGCTAAAACAAGAAAAATTGAACCTGAAAAAACCCCAAACGATCCTTATTTAGGCATGGTTTTGGGAAACTCTTTATTAGAAAAAAAATGATGGAAAAAAATATTCGGAAACGCTATCAAAACCTAGATGAAGCGCTCAAAGATTTGGAAGTTCTCATTAAACAATTTAAAATAAAGCCCTTACTTTCTACGGAGATCGTGTTGAACTGAGTTATGGAAATGACGACGAAGATATGCTAAAGGAATTAGAAGGACGATATGAACGATTTGGTTTGTTGGAAGAACGAAGTGAAGGCTTGGGATCAACAAATTCTTCAACAGCCTCGGCGAGTTCCACTAGCGCTTCAAATACAAGTGGCACCTCAAGTACTCGTTCTAGTGATCGGAACCGTCAACGCACCGATCAGAATCTGAATACCCGTTCTAATAATAATAATCGAAACTCCTCTCAAAATCGTACTTCTTCAGGACGCAATACTCAAACCCAAAAACAACAAACAACCTATCAACGAGAAAAATATGAAGGACTCACCACGGAAGAAGCTCAAATTATTGAAGATGCGACGGCTGGAAAAAAAGTGAATCAATCGATTTTAAATAGCCTGCTCGCTCGACGGCGAGCTATTATTTATGTCACTATCATCCGTAGGCAAAATCGCGCTATCGTAAGAACAGGGGATGAAAAAGCGCTTGAGCAAATTCGGGAAATGGCAAAAAAACTTGATATCCCAACGGCAATGGTTCTCATGGAAGTAAAAATTATGCAGGTCACTTTAGGGGATGGGTTTGATTCGGTGTTTGATTTTTCTTTCAAGGACGGATTTTATTCCGGCGGGTTTACCGAAGGAGACTTTGGACTTCCTTCCGAGGGAAGCTTTTTACCCGGAGGTACTGGAATTCGTTCAGAAGATTTTCTGTTTCAATATGTCAGTGGTTCATTTGCCGCTCGTATGCAGTTACTAGAATCGAAAAATCGTGTCACAACCTTGGCGACTCCGCTTTTGTTAACCGCAAATCGAGAAGTGAGCCGAATTTTCGCGGGGGATACATTACCCATTGTAACCGGATTTACAGAATCCCAAACTATTACTACTGAAAATAGCGGAAATGTGATTATTGTTCCCGGAACTCCTATTACAGAGCGTCAGGATATTGGAACTTCTTTGTTAATTACCCCGAGTATTAACGCAGATCGAACCGTCACTTTACAAATCTTGCAAGAAACCTCCGAAGTCAACAAAAATGGCGCAGTCATTCCGGTTGCAAGCGCTAATGGCGCACTTACGGATCAAAAAATTGATACGATTAAAAGACGAACTCTTGCTGGAACTATTATGGCTAAAGACGGTCTAGCCATTGCTGTTGGAGGACTCATTGAAGAGTCGGTCGGAGAACAAATCGAACAAACTCCTCTCTTAGGTGAAATCCCCCTTTTGGGAATGTTATTTCGACGTGAAAAACGCACTAAATTAAGACAAGAACTCATTATTATGATCCGACCCTATGTATTAAGTACTGTAGAAGATAGTGAAAAAACGAGCCAACAATTGCTTGAAGAGTTAAGTATTCATCCCACTATTCCTAAAATGCGAGGTTCGTTAAATACCTATCGTCCGCAAGAGGTTCGAAAGGGAGAGGCTCCGATGAGCGATTTACATCGTTATTTCAAGTTTCATAGCACAGAAGAATAACCGACCTTGATTCCACTTAATTTGCTTGATTTATATTCTAATCAAATTTATCCTCTTATCCTCTTATCAAGAAATCTTTTAATCAAGTAAATCAAGGTCATGTTTGATTTTCGAGAATGGAAATTACGTCGTATCGCCAAACGACTCTCTTATTTTGAGCTTCAAGAACCCGAACCCGGAGATCTTGAATTAACTGAAGAAACCATCAAAAATCAGCTAATCACTCATACTGAGCCCGATCTCTTTTTAAATTTTTATACCCGAAAAGGAATTGAAAACGCTCTCAAAGAATATGGAATTTGGGATCGCCTCCTTCAACTTGGATTTGCTCCTCATTTAACGATTCGCCCTCTTGATGAGCGGGTGCATTTATTGAGAATAACAGATACCGACAAGGGGCCTGTGTTGATGGAAATGCAATCGCGTCTTGCCGTCATTCGCGCCATTCGCCCTGTAGGTTTTGTTCGCGAGGGAGATTTATTTGAATTATTAGGAGTCGAATGGTTAATGATGCAACACCCTAAAAAATCGTTTACGCAGGAACGTCCGAAATTACCGGGCCAAGAGTATCCCGGATTAAATTTAGGGCGAGAAATTATGATTTTGTTGCGAATTATGGCCGAGCGATTGAAACTAGAAGGAGTCTTGGGATTTCCGCTTTATTATCATAATGCTTTTTTATATAACGCTCGTTTTCGTTTTTTTTCTCCTCGTCGTGAAGGCGAACTAATGGCGCTTCAAAGAGATCTCAAACCTCTTGGTTTAGCTACGGCGAGTTGGGCACTAAAATATGGATTTATTTTTTCGGGTCTGACAAAAGAGCCTTATACTTGGAAAAGTGAAGAGATGATATGGCCCCTTTCTGATCGAGTCATAGGCTATTTTGCGGACAAAAAATATCAAGACGAAATGCGAAAAAATTTTCAAGAAACCCAGTTTTATTACGAAAAAGATCAAATTTTGGACCTGTTAAAAAAACTCTCTCAGAATTGATCTGTTGTTTTTGGAAGGAATTTTATGAAGAAAGTTCTTATTTTAGGAGCCACTTCTGCAATCGCCTGCGCTACGGCGCAACTTTGGGCCCAAGAGAAAGCGGAAATCTTTCTGGTGGCACGAAGCACAGAAAAATTGGGTACAATTCAACAAGATTTACAAACTCGTTATCAAATTCAAGTCCATACCACAGTACTAGATTTAAACGAAGTTTCACAACATTCAGCGCTGTTAGACGAAGTTTGGAAAACCTTGAATCAAATCGATGTGGTGTTGATTGCTCATGGAACATTGACAGACCAAAAAGCAGGCGAACAAAGCTTTGCAGTGGCCGAACAAGCGATTCGCACAAATTTTTTAAATATTGTGTCGCTCTTAACCTTACTCGCAAACCGGATGGAAGAACGTAAATATGGATGTATTGCTGTTATCAGTTCCGTTGCCGGAGATCGGGGACGACAAAGTAATTATATTTATGGTACAGCGAAAGGAGCGCTCACTCTTTTCTTGCAAGGTTTACGTAATCGATTGGCCCGATCAAATGTTCAGGTCTTGACCCTTAAGCCAGGATTTGTGGATACGCCGATGACCGCTCATTTAAAAAAAGGGTTATTGTTTGTTTCTCCAGAAACAATTGCAAAAGGAATTTTGAGATCGATTCAAAAAAAGAAGAACGAAGTTTATCTTCCATGGTTCTGGTATTTTATTATGAAGATCATTAAAACGATTCCAGAATTTATTTTCAAACGAATGAAACTTTAGTCTTTAGAGTACTAGTTTAACTGATCTTTTGGGTAATGTTGTAAAAATGTACTTTATAGGGTAAGGCCAAATTCAAAACAGTTGATAAAAAGACCGATAACAATGTCATGTATCAAAACAGATTTTTGTTCTTTGACTCCTGGACGGTAAGCTTGATTCGAGTAATCGAGAATGAAGGAACGAGAGCAACAGTCATTTTGACAGAGGAAGCGTTGCTTACCTTGAGCCGTAGTTCCTTGTTTGCGTACTCGAAATCCATGACATTGTGGACAACTCACTTCGATGGTCGCCATAATTTTCTTCTCCTCTCTTGATTCAGCCTTCTGTTTTTTCTATCCTCCATTCTATCTTCTTTACTTATTAAAGTACATCTTTACAGCACTACCCACTTTGCGAACCACTTCGGTGAGTCAACTCTTCCAGTTCTTCTCTAGGAATAATGCGGGTTTCCAAGAAATGAAAAAAGACTTTTCATCTGAAAAAGATGAAAAGTCTTGTGTAGTGCACTTCGCAAGACAAAACGCGAACCAAATTCTCCAAGAATTAAAAGACCTCTTTGCGTTACGACGCTATTTTGACCGAGAGAAAATTCTTTGAAGAACGAATCGTTTCCCAGATTCAGAATAATTCGGAGTTATTAAAGAATGACGGAGTTAAAGTGGATCGAGTGGCTAAGAACCATGCGATTCCTTTAAGTGGGATAAATTTGCTTTGTGAGTTTTTCAAATATCAATCGCATCAAAAAGAATTGCTGGATTACAGCATCAAAATCGCTAAGACCAAGATTGAAACAGCTCGAAACGAAAATTTATTGGCGGATCTTTTCTTTGAGGCTCTAGTCTCGCTTTCGTATCCATCGAACGAATCGACAATCAGTATTGGATATACAATAACAGAGGATCAGCGATTGATTCTTCATTTACCCACAGTACTCAAAGCAATGGAGGAACAGAAATTTGGAAACTGGAGCAAACGAGAACTTATGGAAGCTCTGGGCGAGCGAGTTTTAGAAAAGAAAGCGACCAGAGAGCTTGATGGCACCAAAAAAGATTGTTGGATTTTCAAATGTGAAGGAAAAGAAGAAAACTGACCTTACAATCTTACAAATGAGTTAACTAGTTCAAAAATATAGTTTTAAAGTGTAAGGTTAGTGACCTTACACTGACCTTACAGAAAAACCAAAAGAAAAAATAGGAATCTTACAAATCTTACAAGACCTTACAAGTAATCTTACACTCTAAGTTATTGATATATTTAGAAATAAAGAAATTTGTAAGGTTGTAAAATTGAAAATAGTGCTTCTCGCAAGAAGGGATTAAATGTACTATTTTTAAGGAATTTCGCTACAATTCAGCCTTCAAATTTTTAGGAGTATTATCCGATTGAAGGTTTTCTTTATTGACGAATCAGGCGATCATAACCTTAAAATTATCGATCCTTCTTACCCAATTTTCATTCTTGGCGGAATAATCGTAGAACAAGACTACGCTTATGGAGAAATGGAAAAGCGAGTCAATGAATTCAAGCTGGATCTTTTGGAAGAACGGATCTTGTTCTCCACAGCGCAGACATTACACGAAATAAAAATGGCTTCGAGCGAATGAAGGATAAAGAATTTAGAACGCGCTTTTATTCCAAACTGAATGATTTGATGCAAACGCTAGAGTATAAAGTGGTTGCGTGTGTTATCAAGAAAGAACAACACCTTGCTCAGTATGGGACAGAAGCTCTTGATCCGTATCTTATAAGTTTGGAAATTATTGCCGAAAGGTTTTGTTTTGAGATTTCCAGTCGCCCGAAAGAAGGAAATATTATTGTAGAGAAACGTAGCCAGTTATTGGATGCCCAACTTGATCTTGCATGGTCAAATCTGAGAAACAGGGGAACTTTCTATATTAAAGCCAGAACAATACGCCAATCAATTGTTGGCCTTGTTTTAAAATCAAAACAGGAGAATATCGCAGGGTTACAAATTGCAGATTTAGCTTTAACACCCATAGGCCGTTACGTTCTAGGGAAATCTCAAAAAGAAGATTTTCAGATTATAGAAGCTAAATTAAGGAAGAATGCGCAAGGCGGTTATATGGGGAGTGGCCTTATTATTTTGCCTAAAAATAAAGAAAATCAGGGCCCGCTACGCAGTTCCTGACTTCTTCCTTTATTATCGCTTATTCTCTCTAAAAGTCAAAAAAAACTTTTGGATTCTGCCAGCACCTATCCCAAATCCCAAAGGAAAAATACTTTTGCTGACATTCCTGCGTCCGAATTTATTTTTTGGAGAGAATTTTTTTCAGGGAAATTTCAAATTCTTTTAAAGTTTTTAACGTGGCGGCTTCTTCAATAACTTCGTCTAGGGAATCGTTCGGAATATCGTTTAGTTTTTCTTTTAGGTCTTTCGGAATCTTTTGAAATCTAGCTTTTAGGACATTGTAAAGACTCTCTTTTTTGCCTTTTTCTTCACCTTTTTCAACAGCTTCCCGATAAGTAACGGATTCCATTAAATCTTTCATGAGTTTTTCTCCTATCAATTGTTTTAGGGCTTTTGGATAGCGATACCCGCAAATTAAATAAAGAATTGCTGCCAATTCTCCCCGATGTGGAGATTCCTTAATCTTTTTAATTTTCGCTACCGTCGCCTCCAGTGCTTTCTCTTCTTCCCCTTTCTCAATCTTAGCTAGCGGGATAAGTGGAAGAAGCACCGAAAGATTTAGATCAAGAATATCCTTCCAGTGTAGTTCCGGCAAGATGATTTTACTATATCTAAACTCATTCAGCACTATCCCGCCTACTTCATAACGGCAAAGCTCTTCTAAATTTCGAATAGATGGCGACGTGTTCAAAAAGATCATTACCGTTTTAACCGGCAAATGAAACTCATTATAAATTCGGGCCGCATATTCATTCATTCGCGCTGGAAGGTAGTCTTCATAGATCTGCTGAAATTCAAGATGAAGGTAGAATTCTTCTTTTTCTGAACGGATGAGATATAGAGTATCTACACGATGAGAAGCGGATTCAAATTCACGATCTTCAAAGGAAACCGAAGTCGACTTTAACTGGGGGAATATCCATTGAACAAAATCAGCGGGCCTCAGCCTTCCTAATCGCTTCATTACATTGTCGTATTCTGGCAATTTCGACTCCTTAAAATTTGAAGACTAAATTGTAGCGAGATTGCTTAAAAATAATACGTTTGTTCGATGGCATCGATCAAATCCCAAAGGAGAAAAGTGCTCACTTCAGTTTTAGGGCGTCTTCTCTTTTTGAAATTTTTTCGATAACCAAGAAATTTTTGGAACAAGAAGAGCTTTGTTGAGTGAAAAAACTATTCTCAAAATCGTTGAGCTCTTTTGGAATTTTTCAGAATGTAAGCAAAAAAATAAATTTTAAAATGTATTGTGGGCTACAAGGGGGGGGTTATGAAACGCTACATTTGTTTCATTTTCATGGCGTATTTTTTAGGCTTTATAACGTTAACTGCACAATCTCCAGCCGAGGAAAAACAACCGCCTTGTTTTGCTCTCTTAATTGGAATTAATCAATATCCTAAGCTTGCAAATAATTACCAACTGGATG
>CAZHAR010000096.1:0-13495 GCA_964530615.1 uncultured Planctomycetota bacterium
TTAAGAATCCCCCTCCTCAATAAATCCGTAGGGTTTTTAGGTGGGGGAGGTTCAATAGCCTGTTTTCTCTGAATAAGATTTCATTTTGGAGGAAGGGACTCTTTTATTGTTTTTTGCAGTTCAATGATTTGAGATTGTTGAAAATGTTTTTCCGAAGCCACTTGGATATATCGTAAGGTATCCTTCCAAGCCTCTTCCCACTTTTTTTGTTGTGCGTAGTGGGAGGCTCGGACGCAGAGGAAAGTCGCAAAGATTTCAAAATATTGTTTTGGATAAGGAGCTCCTAGGGGTAAAAGAGCTTTTGTTTCAAACTTTTGGAGAAGCGTATCTATCCTGTTTTGTTCCTGATATTTTTGAGCGAGTTGGAGAACGATTTTTTCGGTTGTAGGGGTAAAAAAAGGTTGAAAAATGAAGAATCCGATGGCTTGATCCCATTCCACAAATGCTTTTTGTATTTGTTTTTGTTGATCAAAGAATAATCCTCGATGATAGTACGCTTCCGTATACGATTTATTTTTCGAAATAGCTTTATTAAAAGAGTCCAAAGCCTTTTCATATTCTTGATGGTCGCAATAGTAAATGCCCAAGAAAAGAAAGGTCGTCGAAAAATTTTCTTTGATTTTTAAAGCTTTTTCATAATCCTTTAAGGCATTCGTGATATTTCCTTGTTGATAGTAAACATAACCTCGATAGGTGTAGCTGGGAGCAAATTCAGGGTTATGCAAAATGGCCTCGGAAAAATCGCCTAGAGCCTTGGGCCAATCTTCGATTTCACTCCAGGCTAATCCACGAAAATAAAAGACATAGGGATAATCGGGATTGTTCTGAATCACTTGATTAAAGTCCTGAATCGCTTCAGAAATTTTCCCTTGTGCGCTATAAAGAAGTCCACGATTAATGTGGGCTTCTTCGTTTTCTGAATTGAGTTGGAGGGAGAATCCATAATCTTGAAGCGCTTCGGAAAAACTGCCATTTTTAAAATAAGCGTTTCCACGGCTAAGATAATACGAACTGTTTTGCGATTCTCTCTCAATGGCGAGAGAATAGGAGTGAATGGCTTTCGGAAATTCACTGAGCAAGAAAAAACTTTCTCCTTGTAAGAAGTAAAGTTCTGCATCTTCAGGCGCAAGAAAAAAAGCTAGTTTACAATCCTTTAGCGCTTGTTCTGGAGTATTGATTTTTATATAAGCGAGCATTCTTTTTTTATACGCAAGAAGATGCGCCGGATCTCGTTGAATGAGTTTTGTAAAATCTTCAATCGCTTCTGCAAAGTACTTATTTTGCAGTAATAATTCCCCACGTTGGTAATACGCTTCCAAAAAATCAGGATTCAAAGCAATGGTTCTTTGATAATCTTTTACGGATTTAGAGGCTTCGCCCAATTGTTGATATACGTTGGCTCTGGAATAATAAGCTTGAATAAAATCTGGAAAGAGTTCTATTGAATTATTCAGATCTTCTATGGCGAGGGTCCATAGGCGTTTTTGAATATAAATCTGGGCGCGTTCAAAATAAAACTCGGACTGTTTTCCATCGATTTGAATGGCTTTTTGATAATCGGAGAGGGCCAGTTCCCATTGCTTCTGATGGCCCAAAATTTGACCCCGTAAGGCGTAAAAACGGGCCTGCCTGAAATCTAAACGAATCGCATTTTGAATGTTTATCATTGCCGCTTCCATTTGATTTTGTTGCAAATAAATGAAAGCACACTCATAGTAGACCTCTGTACTTTCAGGGGAAGCTTGCACTATTTTCTGATAATCCTGTAACGCAGAAGCCCATTGTTTTTGATGAAGATAGAGATCGGCTCGTTGTAGAGTGCCTTCTTGGTGATTAGGATCAAGAGTTAAAAGTTGATTGAAGGCAAGAAGTGCTTGATCCCAAGACTCTTGTTTCTTTAATGCTTTTCCTAACTCAAAATACGCGTCAAGAGAATAGGAATCGTATTTCAAAGCGGTTTCAAAATCCTGAATAGCGGCAGGGATTTGGTTTTCTTGAAGATGGAGCACTCCTAAATAAAAATGGGCCTGCGAATTATGAAGATCGAGCTTTAAGAGAGATTCACAATCTTTTTTGGCTTCTTCAAAATTTCTTTGTGCTAGATAAACCTGAATTCGCAAGAGATAGGGAACCGATTGCGAGACATCAAAAGAGAAGAGGGTCTGATAATCCGCAAGCGCTTCTTCAAAATTTCCTTGATAATAGTAAATATTTCCCCGATGAAAATAGGCTTCGCGATGGGATGGATTCAAGGCAATGAGTTGAGAAAAATTTTTAATGGCTTGAGTCAGATCGCCCATCCAATAATAAATTTGTCCGCGTTCTAAGAAAGCAAGTTCATAAGAAGGATTCAATTCAATGGTAGCAGAAAAATCTTTTAAAGCGTCTATAAAATTTCCAGAAGCGGATTGAATTTTTCCACGAGAGTAATAGACACCCGGAAGTTCCGTGTTGATGCTTAGCGCCGAGGTATAATCGGCCAAGGCTTCTGGCCATTTTTTCATGGATTCATATTGATTTCCACGTCGAACATAGGCGGGAGTATATCCAGAATCCAATTGAATGGACCGAGAATAATCTACAATTGCGTCCAAAAATTTTTCCTGTTTTTCTCGAATTTGTCCGCGAATCAAATAAGAAAACGCGTGTTCAGGAACCAGACGAATCGCTTCATTGATGGATTGAAGTGCAAGCTCTAATTGGTTTTGCTCCAGATACGACAAGCCAAGATACTGATAGGCTTTAATCTGTTTTGGAGCGTGTTGCAGCACTTGTGTTAAACAAGAAATGGATTGCTCATATTGACGAAGTTCATACAAGATGATTCCACGTTGGAGTTTGGCTTCTTCTTCAGAAGTCGGGTGCTCTCGTTCGGAAGGAGAAGTTTCTTGCAGAGCAAGTGCGTGAGAAAGTAATATTTTATAAGACGGAAATGTTTCTTGATAAAAATAGCTAAAGGGTCCAAACTCCGCATAAATTTTCCTCAAAAGAGGAATAGACTCTATTTCATTCAGAGACGCTAAATTGCGAGTCAGCAAGATCATCCATTTCAATTCGCTTTGCGCGTTTTTTTCTAAAGGTTTTTGGACGAGTTGCCTTTTAGAGAAAAGACGCTCTAATGTTTTTCTCATTAATGGGGCCGATTTAGCAAATTTGGCTTCTCCTAAAAGCGTCACAATCGCGAAATAAAAATGATCTTGATCTGGAATCCGCTTTTCCTGATTCAAAAAATAATCCGCGCCCTCCTTAAGTACAGGAAGTAATTTTTTGAGAACTTCTTCTTCTGAAAAAGTACTGATTTCTAAAGTCGCTTTTTCAAGAATATCTGATTTTGTCGGACTTTGTTTCAGTGTAGTTAACCAGACACGAATCTTTCCTTCCTGTTGCATTAAATTTTTGTTTTTGCTAGAAATAATCTGTTCTTGAATTTCTTTCAGGATCTGCGTATGCTGTTGGAGCCACAATAGTTTTTGTAAATCCTTGACTAGATAATCTGCCAATTCATACTCTTCCGTTTCGCAACACCAACGGATCAGTTCTTTTCCCACTCGAACTTTTTTCTCTTCAACCACGGGATTTTTTTCTGAAAGAATCATCGCCGAATCTAAAGTGTTGAGTGCATTTAAAAGGTGACTCAATTTTTTATTTTTATCTAAAGACATCGTTGAAATCTGAGACGCTTTTGTTTGTTCCTCTTGAACCTTTTCAAAAATATCTTGCAACCGAGAATCAATTTCTCTCTGACGATCAAATTGAAAATAAGCAATTAATAAAAGACAGGAGACTCCGACAATAAGGATTCCTTTAATCTTTTGCTTATAGCGCTTTCGTAATTTATCTAGGGCTTCCCACAGCGAGTATTCCCGCACAGAAATTTGAGTATGATTCAGATATCGATCTAAATCATCCAATAGAAACTGAACCGATTTATAGCGTTTTCTCGGATTTTCATAAGTCGAGTTTCTGACCATTGCCGAAATATCTAGCGGAATTTTTGCGAGATAAGGACTTGATATCTGCTCTTTTTCTGGGGCCAATTGGGTAATTTTCCATTGAGATTCTTCCATAGGAGACATCAAAGTATAAAATTGCTTTAAAATTTTTCCTAAGGAATAAATATCGGCACGTTCATTAACCTGAGAGGCATTTTCTGCCTGTTCTGGAGACATATATCCAAGAGTTCCCATCCCGCCAATGGTTTGTTGCGTGGGTTCTAAACGAACGTGATCGGTCTTTCGCTCCGGTAAATTGTCCGTCATATCTGTACGATTCCGTTTTTTAGCGATTCCCCAATCCATGACATACACTTCTCCAAATTCTCCGACCATGATATTTTCGGGTTTCAAATCTCGATGGATAATTTCTTTTGAATGTGCGTATCGAACTGCGTCACAAATTTTCAGAAAAATAGCTAACAATTTCGGTTCACTATAATTTTTCAGCAAAATCGTCACAATTTCTTTTTCTTCTGGATTTCGAATTTCTTTTTCGCGCAAGAGTAAATCTTTTTTTTCTTCCAACAAACGGCTCAGGGTTTTTCCGCCAATTTTACGCATCGTAAAAAAAACTTCCCCTTTTTCGGTTTGTTGCATATCATATAAAGGAACAATGTTCGGATGTTCGAGGCAGGCCATAATGGACACTTCGGTTCGCAGTCGCCATTTCATCCATTGTTGTGTTTCTGAAAGTCTATTCGTTTTGCCAGAAGAGGACTTTATTTTTTTTAAAGCGACCTCTCGTTCTAAAAAATGATCCAGAACGCGTTGAACGACCCCCATTCCCCCCTCCCCTAAAGTTTCCAAGACTTCATAGCGCTCTTTAGGTAAAGCGAGTTGAAAAGAAGAGTCCGACCCTAAATTCAGAGAGTGCTCAAATTCGTCTGCTTGATCAACCATAGATCGGAGCGAATCGCTAAGATTAGGAGAAGCGTTTGGAGCCGAAAACAAGAAAGATTCTGGCGACTGGGTTTGATCGGTTGAAACTAACGAAGGCAGTGGTATTTCAAAAAAACTTGAATTTTCGGAAACCTCTGCTAACGGAGATAAGAGGGATTCAGGGGGTTTTGTTTCAGAATCCAAAGAAACGGGATTTAAGCCATCAGTATTGGTTTTTTGGAGAGTGCTATGGAGAGAGCTTCCTAAAAGTTGCGTTTTTTCGGTCACAATTTTTTGAAGATCTTTGGAAATAAATTTTTGCGCAGAAGATTTTTGTTGTTCGATAAAAATCTGGCGATATTTCTCCAGTTCTATTCGAGTCAATACGCCCTGATGAATTAAATAATCGAAAAAACGTTCGTCGGTCATAAAAATTTCTCAGAAAGAAAACAGTGGGAGGAGAATTCATTTTAAAATAATCTTCGCTTTTGCCTAGTCAAAACCTTAAAGTATTGGCCAAACCAATAGAACCCACTGATTTCTATAAAAAAAACAGTTTTTAAAAGGGAAGTGTCTCTTCAAATCATAAACAATCCGAACTTTAAAAAGTTGCGAGACGAACGGAAAAATCATAAAATAGAGCCCCTTGAAAAATTTATTTTTTTTATGATTAATATGCCTGAAGAAAACCGCTTTCACTCTTTTTTTGACTATTTACATTCAAATCCTATCCTTTTTGTAAAACTTTTTGAAAAATATAAAAAAGATTTTTTGGAATGGGAAAAAGACGCTGTTGCTCAAAACGCTTCTTCGACCCCTACAGAAGAGGACGATAAGACCAAAGAATCTGCAACGTCATGGAAAGATATCCAAGGAACCTCTTTCTTACCAGAAAGCGCTTCCACGCAACCGCTTTTTTTTGATTTTGAAAGAAGCAATCGCTATCGCGTGATAGAAACTCTCGGAGAAGGGGGAATGGGCGTTGTCGAACGCGTCCAAGATACCTTACTGGATCGAGAAGTCGCCTGGAAAAAAATTAAACAAAAAGAGTCCAACTTACTTTCTAAACGAGAGCGTTTGAGACTCTGGCGATTGAACCAGGAAGCAAAAATTACGGCCATTCTCGAACATCCCAATATCGTTCCGTTATATGATATGAGGACGTTCCCCTCCGGAGAAACCTACTTTATCATGCGAAAAGTAGAAGGCGAAACCCTATCGAGCCTTTTACAAAAGAATAAAGCCAGTGTGAAAAAAGGAAAGCCTATCTTGGGCGAACCCCAGTTATTTCCTATTTTTTTCAAGATTTGTGATGCAGTGGCGTATGCCCACTCCAGAGGAATTGTTCATCGCGATCTGAAACCCGATAATATTATGGTCGGAAAATTCGGAGAAGTGTATGTCATGGATTGGGGAATTGCCAAACGATTCCTAGAAGCTCCGACCCAAACAGGAGAAGTACCTATTGATTCTGGAGCCTTACATACTATTGGTGGACTTGGAACTCCCGGCTATATGGCACCCGAGCAAAAAATAAATGCCTCTTCGGTCACTCCTTTAGCGGATATTTATGCTTTAGGAAAAATTTTGCGTCAATGTTATCTCGGAAGTTCTCCCCTCGAAGAATTTAGAGAAATTTTGAAAGGCTATCAACAGCAAGAAAATTCGGAAGTCTATCATTTAAGAGAATCCATTCCTTCGGATATTCAAGCGATTTTAGAGAAAGCCACTGCTCCAAAAGCAGAAGAACGTTATGCTTCTGTCGAAGCGATGAAAGCTGATTTAGAACGCTATTTGAATCACTTTAGAGTTTCTGTCAAAGAATATAGTTTGTGGGAAGTGCTTCAGAAATGGGGGAAACGCTATCAAAAAAATTTAAAATTGATCACGATCTCCGCCGCCATTTTTTTTATACTGATCGGTGGCGTCAATTGGATCAAATACCACGAGCGATTAAAAAATTATCAAAATCGACTTCAGTATTGGCTAGAAAAATTAAAAAACCCTCATCCTAGAGAAAAAGATTTGGCGCGTGTCGAAATCAGTAAAATGACTGAAGACGAAATACTAAATCGTTTATTGGTAGTTCTACAAGAAGGAACGGATTATTTTTTGAGAGAGGAAAAGCGAAGTCTAAAACAAGATGAATATTATTTATTAGTTCCAGAATTAATAGGCGCCTTGCAAAATCCAAAAGCAGGAGACGTTTTGCTGAGGGTTCTGACTCAGATAAAAGAAAAATTAGTGCTTCTTCCCGTCTCAAAAAGAAGGATGGAAGAAGAACTTTATATGGTAGCCATTACCGATTCTTTAGCTCAATGCAAAGCAAAAAATGTCGCTATTGCTCTAGATAAAATTCGCTATCAAATGGGAAATCATGGGCTATTTTCCCAACGTTCAGAATCTTTTTTTCAGCAAATTATTATGGGGGAATATCTGGATGCTCCAGAGAGTCAAGAGGAAAAGTACTATTTTTATCAAGCTAAAATTAAAGAATTTTTGAATGATTACCCCTCGGCAATTCTTTTTTATACCCACTATATTCGCTTAAATCCCGAGAATCAATTAGGCTATTTCTATCGGAGTCAATGCTATTTTAAGATACAAAATTTTCCTGCCGCGGTAAAAGATGTCTCCAGAACCATTCAACTTAATCCAAACGATTATATGGCCTATACATTACGTGGTGCCATTAAATCCTATTTAACGGACTTTGAGGGTTCTAATGAAGACTTTGAAAAAGCGCTCTCGATCCAACCCCGAGAATCGGATATTTATTTATTGAGAGGAAAGGTTCGTTTTTCTCAAGAAAAAGTCGTAGAACTTGCATTGGCGGATATCAACGAAGCCGTTCGTTTGTACCCGCAATCCGATGAAGCTTATTATACTCGTGGACTGATCAAATCTCATATGAAGGACAAACGTGGCGCTATTAGCGATTTTACTAAGTCCATTCAACTCAATTCCAAATCTGTAAATGCGTATATCCAACGAGGAATGACTTATGTGGAAGAAAAAGATATTGATAAAGCTTTTAATGATTTTGAAGAAGCTCGTCTTCTAGATCCTCAGTGCGATGGAGTCTATTATGGTTTGGGATCCGTTGCGTTTCATCAAAAACAATATCACGAGGCCCTCGTTTATTTTGACGAATCGCTACGACTTTCCTCTCATACTACTGAAGCCTTGAATAATCGTGCGTTAACTAAAATAGAGCTAAACGACTTTGCGGGAGCCTTAGAAGACTTCAATGAATTGATTAAAATTGATCCTAAAAATGCAGAAGGATATTGGAACAGAGCCCGTCTTTACGATCAGATGAAAGACTATCCCGCCGCAGTCAAGGATTGCGATCGCTATATTTTTTTACTTCCTAAAAAGCCAGATGGATTTGGTTTGCGTGGGAACATCTGGAGCCACTCTAAAGAATGGAGAAAAGCGATTCAAGATTATTCGGAAGCGATAGTGAATGCTCCAGATATTCCTAAATCGTACCATGATCGCGCCATGGCTTGGATAGCCTTAAGAGATGCAGAGCACGCGATGCAAGACCTCAATAAAGCGATTCAAATTGCGCCAGAGAGTCCGGATTATTATGGAACCCGCGGTAACCTAAAATGGGATCTAAAAGATCTGGAAGGCGCTATTTCTGATTATACCCAGTTACTCCGGTTGAATCCTTATGATGTTTTAGCTTATGATAATCGGGGAATGATCTGGATGGAACTCCAAAAACTGGATTTAGCGACAAAGGATTTTCAGGAAGCGATTCGTCTGAATCCAGAGTTCGCCCAAGCCTATAATCATCGAGCTATTTTGAAAACGCACCAGAAACAATTACTCCCAGAGGCGATTGAAGACTTTAAAACAGCGATTCAATTCTACGAGAAGGACAAAAAATCTCCTTTGAAAACCGATCAAGAACTTTTGCAGAGGGCCTCCTGCTATTATAATTTGGCGACTTGTTATGTTGAACTGAAAGCAATCGATGAAGCGATTCCCGTGATGGAAAAAGGCATCGAAATTTTTTCCGATCCGAAAGCCGTTCGCTTTTTAGCCGATTTATCGATTCAACGGATGGCCGAAAATTATCGCCAGAAAAAATATGTGTTAGCAAAAGAAGATTTGTTACGCTTTCAACGGTATGCAACACCTGAACATCCGCGGTATAAACAAATTCCACAAATGCTTATCCAAATTGAAAGCCAATCGAATAAATAAGAGGCCCTACTTTTATTGTACTGTACCCAATCTCCTTATTTTTTCAACCAGCCCAACTGTTGAAGTTTTTGTGCTACAGCTTTTGCAGCGATCTCTTGTCCCTGTACATTCGGATGGGAATCGGTTCTTCCGACCCATAATTCTTTTGCGGAATATCCTTTATAATACGGAAACAAATCTAAAAAAGGAATCTCTTGTTGATGGCAAAATTGAGATAATTTTTCATGGACCGGTTTGAACGGATAGTTTTCATCCAATTGAACAAGCCACGGATAGAGGATTATTAAAAAAGGAATATTGCGTTCACGACAAAGGGATTGAATGTTTTGTAACGCTTCCTTAGAACTTTCCCATCCTTTTTTTCCCTCTTGAAAATCTTCGTTCCAATCTTTCATAGAGGCCTGTGTTGGATTTTCGAGCAAAGCCTCTTCGTTTGAAGACGGGTTCGTTTCTAGGGCCACAGAGACTTGGGATCGTAGCCTCTCTTCCCATTGGATCCATCGTGTTCTGAGAAAGCGGTAGAGTGCGGAATTCAGTGTCACGGTTTCTTTTAAGCGCCTCCACAGATTTAATTTTTTCCGAAAATGCGTATCATTCATCACGTAAAACAATAGGACACTATCCGGTTGAAGCGCGAGCCCACGTTCTTTTAAATCATAATATTCTTGGACGGTGTTCCACCCGCCACAACCGGCGTTAATCACTTGAGCGTTGTTCCCTAAAAAATGTTGGAGTTTCGCAGGAAGTGTCTCTTGATCCGCAACATCTTTTCCCATCAAAAAAGAATCGCCGAGACAAATAACTCGTTGTTGAGCGAGTTTTTTTTCCCCGATTTCGGGCCCACGATAGCCTAATGAATTGACTTGAAACGGAACCTTCGTTCCATTATCAATTCGCACGGAAGTTTTGACAGAAGGCACCAGAGAAAACTGTATCCAAGGATGAGGGTTTATTTGAAAAATAGTTGAATAGGGATCGGGGGGTAAATAATACCGCGCCAAAAATTCTCCGAGAATTCCCAAAATCAGTAAGAAAAAGGAGATCAGAATCGACGCGAAAAGAAATTTTTTCCGACGAGCTTTTAGCGGTTCTCTGTATTGATAGAGGAGTTTAATTCCTAGACAAACAAAACAGAGCCACAAGGGAGAATTCCAGCTTGTCATGGAAATAGATATCCCAGCCACAGAGAATCGGGTTCCACCTGTCATTCCAATGATGAACGCTAAAAGGGCAAAGAAAAGCGCAAAAAAAATTAGGAGTTTTTGGAGAGATTTCATCACTTTTTTATCCGTTTTAAAAGTTCAGGAGCTAAAAAGTCGGCTATTTTTTGATTTGATTGCGGGGTAGGATGGCAAAAATCAGAGAAATCCGAGGGCTGACAAACGAAAGAATGAATCGAAATAAATCGATCCACGCCCACAACGTCTTGAACGATTTGATTCATCTCTTGGATCGTTTTTTCCCAACCTTGATAAGAAAGATCGACTCCTAAAGTAATTGTTAATAATTTGAATTGATCTTTTTCAGTCAGGGTTCCTCCAAAAAAATGGGGAACCGAGAGGAAGAGAAAATCAATGTTTGCGTTCTCACAAATTTTTTTGATCTGAAGGAGATCCTTTTTGTATTCAGGAAAAAAAGGCCAATCCCAATGGGAAGAGGACGCTTTTAATGTTTGTTGAACGCCTTTCCGTGAACTTATTTTTAGGGAGCGATCGAGACGGTTAAACGTTTCTTGCAAGAGCCATTTGCTGGCGAAATGGTCAGTCCAATGGTGAGAGGGTTTTGGAACGGGACGTAAGTTTCCATAGACATATTCTCTTAAGTTGTTCCATCCAATCAAACAAACCACGAGATCGGGTTGAAGCGGAAGAATATCTTCCTGAAGGCGACGAATCAAATTTTTTGAATTATAGCCGACGACTCCGCCGTTAATGACCTCGATTTCAGAAAGTTGTTTTCCCAAAAGAAAAGGATAGGTTTGTTCATCGGTGGCTCCCCAGCCGAACGTGAGAGAATCTCCCACACAAACGATACGAGTTTTTTCTTTTTTCATTTGAAATTCTGGATTCCGAAATCCCTGAGAATTGATGTGAAACTCCGCGCCAGAGAGAACTCCGGAAGAATTTGGTTTCAAGGAATAATGCGTTTCATCCGGAGAGTCCACACGATGGGCCCCGTCTCGTTGACGTTTCTTTTCTTTTTTCCATTTGCGATAAGAGCCGATTCCTTCGACAATCCCAAAAAGGATCAAAAAAAAAGTGAGTGTAAAGAGAATTTTTTTACTTCCAGAGAGTTGGTGCTGTTGTTTTCGCTTATATTCCAGAAGTGCTGAAAGTTCTTTAAGCGTTAACTCGTTCAGCGTTTTTTTTGTGTCAGTCATCTTAGCTTATTTTCCTTGAATGCATAAAGAGGGTTTTTTGAGCTAAAATTTCGAGTCTAAACTGTTTATTCATAGCGTAGAGCTTCGATAGGGTCTAACATTGCGGCCCGACGTGCGGGATAAAATCCAAAAAAAATTCCAATACTAGAAGAGAAGGAGAGTGCCAAAATAATACTGAACGATTCTAGTTTGACCGCAAATTGAGAAGTACGACCTATAATTTCTGAAACTCCGACTCCGAGACCGACTCCCAAAAATCCGCCAAGAACGGTCATAATGATGGATTCTAATAAAAATTGTTGCATAATGTGGCGCTCTTTTGCGCCAATGGCTTTACGTATACCGATTTCGCGGGTTCGCTCGGTGACGGTCACTAACATAATATTCATGATCCCGATACCGCCGACGAGCAAAGAGATACTTGCAATACTGCCCAAAAGAATCGTAAAGGTTTGACTAAATTCAGTAGCCATATCAATCAATTCCGCCTGATTTCGAATTTCAAAGTCGTCAGGGGTTCCAGTTTGGATACGATGCCGTTTTCGGATTAAGCTGGAAATTTGTTCCTGAAGCTCGTTCAAATCTTCTTCTTCTTTTCCCTGAATATGAATTTCATGAACCGTGGTCAGTCCAAAGAGTTGTTTCATCGCGGTGGGATAAGGAATAACAATTTGATCATCTGGGTTGTTAAACCCTTGATCTCCTTTTGCTTTGAGAACTCCAATAATTTCGAAGTTCATTTTATTCACTTTGATCACTTCATGGAGAGGATTTAAACTGGCAAAAAGATTTTGAGCGGTAACTGGTCCAATCAGAGCGACTCGGGCACCGCTTTCCACTTCGGCTTCGGTAAAGAGTCGCCCAAAATCTAATTCAAAGTTTCGGATCGGAAAATAAGTAATACTCGATCCAATGACGGAAGATCTTGTATTTTTATTAAAATATTTGAGTTGAGCATTTCCTCGAATCACCGGAGATAGCTGAGAAATCTTGGAACTGGATTGCAAAATTGCGGTTGCGTCTTCGAGGGTAAGATTTTGAGAAACTCCACTCGTCACTCCGC
This sequence comes from uncultured Planctomycetota bacterium, assembly GCA_964530615.1. GTDB lineage: Bacteria > Planctomycetota > JBBTDB01 > JBBTDB01 > JBBTDB01 > JBBTDB01. Next base: position 12,539 of record CAZHAR010000096.1, read on the forward strand.
GAGAGCCGCGCTGTCCTGGTCTGAGAACAAGGACATTGGTTCCCATAGAAGTCACACGCTCCATGACTTGAGCTTTGGCTCCGGCACCAATAGAGAGCATCGAGATCACAGCGGCAACTCCAATAATAATTCCAAGCATCGCCAAAACAGAGCGGAGGCGATTCGTAATAAGACTTTTGAGTGAAACTTTAATAATGGTCCACAATAACATAAGTGTTTACTTTATTTGAAGAATACGTCCATCTTTTAAGTAAATTCGGCGTTGACAAATACTTGCAACATCAGGTTCGTGAGTGACTATAATAATCGTTCGACCCTCTTGATTGAGTTGTTTAAAAAAAGTCAAAATCTCTTCACTCGTTTTACTATCCAAATTTCCAGTAGGTTCGTCTGCCAGAATAATTGCCGGATTGGTGACAATGGCTCTGGCGATCGCAACACGCTGTCTTTGGCCTCCGGAAAGTTGATTGGGTTCATGATACAAACGTGCGCCTAACCCCGTTTGCTCTAGAGCTTTTTTTGCGCGTGCCTTGGTATTTCGTTCTCCAGCGTACAAGAGCGGAAGTTCCACATTTTCGAGTGCGGAGATTCGTGGAAGCAAATTAAAACTCTGAAAAACAAAACCAATTTTACGATTGCGAATTTCGGCAAGACGATTTCGGGACATCCTTGAAACATCGTTTCCATCCAAAATATAACTTCCAGAATCCGGACGATCGAGACATCCCAGAATATTCATCAGGGTGGATTTTCCACTTCCGCTTGGCCCCATAATGGCCACCATTTCTCCTTCCGGAATCTCAAGGTCAATCGCATCTAACGCGCGAATAAGAGTATCTCCAAGAGTATAGGTCTTTACTAACGTTTTTAGCTGGATAATTGAGCGCATAATTAACCTCTGCGACCGGGGGGGGGGGGGGGGGGGGGGGGGGGGGGGGGGGGGGGGGGGGGGGGGGG
>CAZHAR010000097.1:0-13373 GCA_964530615.1 uncultured Planctomycetota bacterium
CATTAATTTGTTTAGAAACCGTTCCGAAGTCAAAAATTTTTGGAACGGCTTTCTTTCCTTCAACCGCATATAAGATATTTTCGGGTTTGAGATCGCGATGATAAAGATGGTGCTTGTGAAGATAATAAACGACATCGGCAATTTTGCTGATCACCGCAAGCGCATCTTCAAAACTCAATTCTTTGTGAGGAAATGAGATTAATTTTTCACTCAAAACAAACGGTAATCCAGTCGGAGTGACCCCCGTTTTAAGGTATTTTACGAGATGATCATGAACCAATTCTTTTGAAATACATTGCTTGGCAAAATCAATCTCGTGGAGGAGCAATTTCCCAAGACCTTTCCTCGCCAATTTAATAATTCCAGCCGGTTGGTTTCGTCCCCCATCTACAAAAGCTTCAAAAACATAGGCCGTTCCTCCGCTCCCTAGCGGTTTTTTTGCCAAAAAATATTCATAAATCCGATAATTTGGAGGAATTTCTTCAATTTGTTGGTCTGACGAATAATCATATTTGGAAGTAATAGGAGCGGCACCCGCGAGAGAAGAAAATGTTTTGTTCGAAGATAAATTTTGTGAGAAAAATGTCTGACCAGAAGTGTTCACACTTGTTGTTGGCGGTTTTGGAGAAGTGGAAGAAATCGGATTGGGATTTGCTGAATACATCGCAGAAGAAGCGGGGACTGCCGAAGAAAAATTAAAGCCCGTAGATGGCATTTTAGGACTTGGCGATGAAGCATTCATCGCGGGAGATCCTAGATTGGACACTGGCGTTACTTTAAACGTTCCTGAGGGAGGTGGCGGGGGCGGAATAAAAGAGGGCGTTTTAAACGTTCCTGAGGGAGGTGGTGGCGGGGGCGCAAAGGAAGAACCATAAGCCGGTGGCGGAGGTGGTGCAGAAGAAAAACTTCCTTGAATGTCTGCGGATTCAAGTTGTTTTTTTCCTAAATCAAGTAATTTTTGAACCTCTTCCGTGGTTATTTTTTCTTGCAATACACGCTGTAACTCTGCCTTTGAAATTGTTTCTGTTGGGCGATACCCTTCCTCTTCAAATGGAGTCTTCGAAGGGGACGAAGCCTTTTCATCAGGAATTTCCGTAGTAGAGGAAGGCGAAGCAGGGCCTTTTTGAAGAAAAGGGAGGAACGCTTTTCCTTTTTGAAATTTTTCTAAAATTTGTTTGACTTGGCCATCATTGATTTCTTCGTTTAGCGCCTTTTTAAGTTGATCCTTTGAAATATCCATTGTTGCAAGTTCGACTGGAGGAAGGTTTCCTGAAGTAGAAGGGAATTTCTGTTCTGTTGATCTTGGATCAAACGCTTTAGCGGGTTGTCCTGCTTTTTTTTTCAAGGCTTCCAATTCTCGGGCTAAATCCTCTGCAGAAATATTTTCTGTCGGGCGCATATCTATCTGTTTAGGGACGGGCGCATTGGGGTTTGAGTCTGTAAGTTTATAGGGAAAAGGAGCTTGAAAAGGAAGAGGAGGCTTCTTTACTCCTTCAAAAAGACGACCTTCAAAATTTTGTGGATTCGGTTTTAAGGGGTCAGGTTTATTTTCCATAGCTCCTCTCGTATGTCGTCTAGCCGATTTTGTTTTTTTTTATTATAACCCACATTGGCCCCAAAAAAAAAGAGGAAGAATCCAAGAGATTTTTATTCAAATTTTGGGCCCTCTTTAAATAAACTTCCACCTTGAATCAGAAATTGTTGTGAGGAACAATTCAGCGTGGAGACCACCAAACTTTCTAAACTTTTTTGTAGCGTAGAGGCCATAGGACGTTCTTCTGGTTTGGGATGGAGGACTTTTTTCAAGATTGGAATCATTCCTTCGACTAAACTCTTGTAGTGGTTGGAACGAATCCCGTAGGTAAAAACAAACGAGGTGTCCCAATATTGTTTGAGCAGAAAATTTTCAATTTGGGCGCTTAAGGCAGAAAATTGAGTCTCTTGAATCATATTTAGTTGGTCAATTAATGCACGCGGATCTCGATATTTTACTTCTAATTCAGGAGTGATTGTTAAGTATGGATTGAGGCCTAAAAGCCCTAAAAAGGTCATTCCCAAACTATAGATATCGGCTCTAGAAAATTGTATTTCTTCAGTCGTTAATCCGCGAATTTTTCGTAAGACTTCTGGAGCCGCATAATAAGGGGAACATGCGGCTGTTTCTTTTTCTTGAATCTGCTTCGAGGCGGTTCCAAAATCAAAAAGTTTCGGGAGAATTGAAAATCCAGAAAGTTGATAGAGAATATTTCCGGGTTTTATATCGCGGTGATAAAAACGAATTTTATGTAAGTAGGTAAAAAGATCCGCCATTCGACTAAAAATACAAACCGCATCCACAAAAAGGATTTGCTTGTGCGGATAGGGAAAGAGCCGTTCTGTCACTAGAAACGGTTGGCCAAAAGAGGTCACTCCCGTTTGTAAATAATAAACAAGATTTTCATGACCGATTTCACGCGAAATACATAGTTTTGCAAATTCAATCTCTTTAAATAATTGAGCTTGATGTCCCTTGCGAGCAATTTTAATGACCCCAGAGGGTTGAGTTCTTTGCTCATCCGCAAATGCCTCAAAAATTAAAGCATCCGCGCCAGTTCCCAATGGAGTGAATCCTAAAAAATAGTTATAAATCCGAAAATTTGGCGGAACTTCTTCAAATATCATCGAGGACGGGAGCGGGGGTTTTTGCTCCTTCAAATGTTGTTGTAATTCTGCTATCGGTATAAATTCTGTTTTTCGTTCATCGAGAATGGATTCAGGGGTTAACAAGGGAGATTGTGGCGAAGGCTCGGTAGGCGTTTTTTTTTGAGATTCCAGATATTGCTGTAATTCTTCTGTTGAAATATCTTCGGTAAGTCGAATATCCTGTTCGGGTTGAAACATTTTTACGGTTTGACGCGGATCGGCAGGTGCTTTATATGAAAAAGGGGCCTGTTGTGATTGTTTTTGAATCTTGGCCCTCAAGGTTTTAAAGGGAAGATCATCTTCTGTTGAAGAGGGCTTACTCGCATAAAAGGGATTTGGAGTTAAACTAAGCGGATCGGGCTGTTTTTTTATCTCAGAATACGGAGAAATACTCGAAGGTGGCAGTGGCGGTGAGTGCGGCAACGGAAATGGAGTCATTGAAGAAAGTGGCTTACTCGCATAAAAGGGATTTGGAGTTAAACTGAGCGGATCGGGCTGTTTTTTTATCTCGGAATACGGAGAAATATTTGAAGGTGGCGAAGGCGGTTGACGTGGCATTAAATTAAATGGATTGATCCTCTTTTTGGGTTCGGAAGGTTTTTCATTTTCTGGGTTCGGAAAATTCTCGTTCATGGTGAAACTCTCAATGACCAGATTCTTTATTCGCCTTGATATACTTTTTCAGGAAAACGGATTTTTCCCAAGTCTGGATCGTGTCCACAAATAAATTCAACATCGGTCGATTGATTGCTCAACAACCAAAACCGACAGATACTTTGAAGTGCTTTTTCCGCATCATTTCTTAATACCTTTCGCTCAAATCGTGGAAGATCTTCACGTTCCGTAATATGTTCTTTGATCCAAGCCGCGTTTCCTGTCAAAACCAATCTTTTCTTATTTTTAAAGGTGACCACCATTGAGGTATGTCCGGCAGTCGCGCCCGGAGTCGGTACTAAAACAAGGGAGTCATTTTTTCCCTCCAGATCCTCTTTTCCTACACGGACTACAGAATCAAAGGAAAGAAATCCATCTTCGGGTGCAAACATCGGAAAATTAAAAGTTTCTAAGGGAGCCTCCAAATATTCCTTCCAAAATTTAGAATGGACTCCGCCATAACTTTTCACTGCATTTTGTTCTGCGCTATTCACATAAACCTTCGCTTTAGGAAAATCCAGAATCCCATCCGCATTTTCCCATTCCAGCGAACCCAAAAAAATCATACGGATCTGATCGGGAGTAATCCCTTTCTTTGCTAATTCCGCTTTAGTGGAGCTAACGATTTCTACTTTCAAAAATTCAGATAGCCATGAATGTGCTTGTAATCGTGTGGCCATCCCCTCTCCAAAACCTGCATTATACAACAAATATCCATATTCTGAATGTTCAATTAAAAAAGCAAGTATAGGAAGTTTTTCTTTTTCTTCAGTCCCCTTTTTCTTAAAAAAAGAGGTGGGTAGATGATAATACCCGACGACTAAAGGATAAACCGAAATGGAATGAGTATGAGTTGAAGAAACGGGACAAAATGAAATTTGTTTGAGCAGTTTATCCGGAGCACTGGTATCCGGGTAAAAATAGTAGCCTATAATCGCAAGAGCAAGAAGGATAAGCAACGAAAATAGGACCTTAATTCCACGAAATAATTTTGCGCCAAACCCCCCTTTTTTATTTTTAGAAGGAGCCACTAAACGTGTTTTCTTTTTCTTTTTTTCGGCCTCGGAGTGAGAACTCTCTTTAACTTCTTGAGTCGGGTTCCACCGCGGGATTGCAGGCTTATCGTCAACAGGAGCATCTCCATCTAAAAATTCGGTTTTATCAGGCACGGCTCAACTCCTTTCCTCAGGAAAAGGGATTTTGTTTTGAAGAACTATTTCTTTGGATCCGAAACATTGCGTCTTTTTCTGGAGGCGTTATGATCTCTTATAGTATCGCACTTTATCGGAGAATCAAATTCTCTTTTGGAAGAAAATCAAGATCGACTAGAAAGAGATCGGATGAAACACACCTCTCTCCCGGAAGTCAAAAATTTAGGAATTGTTACAAAACCAAACTATTCAGTCGTTCTCCCGTATATTCAAAAAATCGAATCCTTTTGTAAACAAAAGCAAATTCAGCTTTTTTATCCGGAAGAACAATCTGAAAAACCCTCAAGCGCGACCATTCTTACCCGTACGGAAATGATGCAAAAGATTGATTTACTGGTAGTCCTCGGCGGAGATGGAACCATGATTTCCGTGACTCGAGACTTGGGGGATCGAGAGGTTCCGATTCTTGGAATCCATTTGGGAACATTAGGGTACCTCATGGAATTTACTTGTAATGACCTAATATCGTCCTTAGAACGCTACCTCGGCGGAGAACTGGAAGTCACCTCTAGAATGCTTCTGGAAAGTCGTGTTTTTCGAAAAAATCAAGAAGTGATCTGTTCTCGTGCTTTAAATGAGGCTGTGGTAGCGGGTTCTGGAATCTCTCGCCTCATCGAACTGGAATGTAAAATTGACCAACAATATGTGACCACAGTCCGCGCCGATGGATTAATTTTGGCGACCCCTACCGGATCGACAGGTTACAGTTTATCTGCGGGTGGACCCCTATTATTTCCTTTTATGGAAGCCATTTGTATGACTCCCATTTGTTCCATCTCACTCACTAACCGTCCATTGGTGATTGACTCTCAAAGCCAGATATCCCTCAAAATCCTTTCGGGTTACCGCGATCAAGTACTTTTGACGCTCGATGGTCAATATGGAATTCCCCTTGAAAAAGAAGATGAAGTGCGAATTCAAAAATCCCAGAAGCCCTTTCTTCTTGTTCAAACGGCCTCTAAAAATTACTTTCAAGTCTTCCGCGAAAAACTAGGCTGGAGCGGAGATTACCATCATTTACGAAAAAAATAGAGAGAACGTTTAAAAGGTATCGAGCACTTTTAAAATCTTTTTTCCGCTTCCGGTCAAGGGAATATCTTTATTGAGACGGCCCCTCTCGTACCATTCCCAATGTTCCGGTAACTGTTTTGTTTTCTTTCGTGGCAGAGAAATGAGATAGGGAAGTAATTGATATTGAGTGTTCATAATGGCGTGACGCAACGGTTTGCCCTCGTTCCAGGATAATTTTTCCAAAAACGGGGGGTAGGGCTCGTCCGGAATTAACCAAGGAAAATCATAAATTCCTTGAAAATGTTTTTTTTGATGTTGCGTTAAAATGATTTCTCGAGAGGTAAAAATAACCGGAACCATTCGGATCAGGCGCTCAGTCTTTTTTTTCTTTTCTTTATAAGGAAGATGATCCGCATTTCCTCGACTTAAACATTGGCCCTGAAGTGGACAAAATAAACATTTAGGAGAACGCGGTAGACAAAGTAGTGCGGGAAGTTCCATGAGCGCTTGATTCAGTTGCTCTGGAACTTTTGTCTGCTCTACCAACAGACGAGAGAGTTCCCATAGATCCTCTTGAAGGGTCTGCACAGGCGCTTCTAAACGTTTTAATCGGGTTAATAAACGAATGACGTTCCCGTCCAGAAGCGGAACCTTTTGACGAAAAGCAATACTAAGAATGGCCCCCGCGGTATAGCGTCCAATTCCGGGAAGCGCTAAGACTTGAGAATACTCTTCTGGAAACTTTCCGTGATAACGTTCTGAAACGATTTTTGCCGTTTTCTGAAGGTTACGCGCCCGTTGGTAATAGCCAAGACCGGACCATAAACTTAAAACTTCGTCAAGCGGAGCCTTCGCTAACGTGATAAAATCCGGAAATTTCTGGAGGAATCGAATATAATAAGGAATTACCGTGGTGACTTGCGTTTGCTGAAGCATAAACTCTGAAACTAATATATGATACGGCGTAGGATCTTCTCGCCAAGGAAGAATACGTCGATTTGCTTGATACCACGCCAGTAGTTCTTTGACAATCCAACCTGCCCATTCGGCCTCGTGAGCTTTATTTTTTGAAGGCATAATTTTTTTCTTTGTAGTTGTCTTGATAAAATTTTTGGATATTTTATAAGTATTACCGAGTGAAGACAAAATTTCTAGGCAAGGAAAATTCAGTTATGCAGGAACCTACTTATCCTTGGCAACATGATCATATTTTTGGACAAGACAAGGTCAAGAAGGGCGAACATCGTACCTTTTTAGTGATCCTCATTACTGCGGTGATGATGGTGATTGAGATTGCCGCGGGTTTTCTCTATGGGTCCATGGCCCTGCTTGCGGATGGTTTGCATATGGGATCTCACGCGGTTGCACTGGGAATTACTGTTTTTGCTTATTTTTATGCGCGCCAACACTCCAAAGATCGACGCTTCACCTTTGGGACCGCTAAAGTGAATGCTTTGAGCGGTTTTTCGAGTTCGATTCTGTTGGCCCTTTTTGCGATACTCATGATTTTTGAAAGTATGAATCGTTTTTTTTATCCGGTGGAAATTGTTTTTAATCAAGCGATTGGTGTTGCGGGTATCGGACTCGTCGTGAATCTCATAAGCGTCTGGATTCTAGGCGTTTCAGAGACAGATTTTGAACACCACCACTCTCACGCTGAAAAGGACGAAGCTTCTCACGATCATAATCACGATCACGATCATAAACATCACGATCACAATCTTAAAGCGGCGTATCTGCATGTGCTCGCGGATGCTATGACTTCTGTATTTGCTATTGTTGCCTTGTTGGCCGGTAAATATTTTCATTGGATCTGGATGGATCCCACGATGGGAATTCTTGGGGCCATTTTGGTCTCTCGTTGGGCATTGGGATTGATTCAGGAAACCACCCGTATTTTACTGGATCATCAAGCACCGGAAGCCCTCCAGAGACGTATTTATCAGAGTCTCGAAAATCAGGAACATACACGCATTTCTGATTTACATCTCTGGGAAATTGGATCGCAACTCTATATTGCAACTATTTCTATTATCACTTGTACGCCCCAATCTCCAGAGTATTATAAAATGCGTCTTCGAGAAGAAATTGATTTGGTTCATATCACCATCGAAGTGCACTCCTGCACTCCAGAAGCATTAACTCATTTTCTTATCCCTCCTGAATCTCAATAAAAATTTCTTTCGTTAATTCCTGCATTATTTTTTGCTCCTCTTCAGGAAGCTCTAAAAGCTTCCAATAGACGCCCAAAATCTCTTCGGGTGTTAAGAGTTCAATTTGTTTTTCGAGACGAATTCGATCAGGGACTTGCCGATATTTTTGAATTTGAAAACTGAGCGCGTCTTGAAAATATTTTGTTAAAATATTTTCATCAAGGAGTTCGTCCCAATCTTTGGGATAATGGAGATGGAGACGGCAAACAGCTCCTTTTATTTCTTGGAGTGGCGGAAGTTGTTGCTGAATATCTTCAAGGAAGGTTTCTGGAGTGTTCGGTTTCAATTGAATTTCAAGGAATTTTCGAGTCTGAAGCGGATGAAAGCTCCAGGAGGTATTTCCACGAGAAATCGAAGCGAGCACAAAACCTTTTTCTTCTTTGGACTCGCCAAAATTGATCCGTTCAATCGATCCCGGATAAACGACAGGGGGATGTCTTTGTGAATTCAGGGATTGATGTTTATGGATATGCCCTAAAGCCACATAATCCACAGGCGGTCGCGTTACTTGATCCAAACGCAAAATCATTTCTTGTCCAAGCATCACCATACGCTCACTGCTATACTGCGCCCCTTGAATACTCGCGTGTGCGAGAAGAATGACCGGAAACTCCGGTTGAGTCAACGTGAGAAGCTTTTGTAAATGTTCCGAAATGCATTGCTCTATAAACTGAAGAATGTCGCTTGAGGATTTTTCAAGCGTTTCCTTTCTCGTCATAAAGGCGCTACGAGACATCCAGGGAATCGTAATCACCTGAATCGGAACCCCTAATTGAGTCGGAGTCCAGAGCGCTATTTCATCAGCGACCCCTATTTTTGGAATCGATAATGTTTTAAACTCTTGAAGGGTATGCGATCGTCCTGTCGCTGGCGAAACATCGTGATTCCCAACAAGTAATAGGGTTGAAATCCCGGCGCGAGACAATCGCATCATCTGAGTTTGCCATTCTTTTTGGAAGGTGGGATGCGGATTTCGATCTTTGTAAGTATCTCCCGCGAAAAGTACTAAATGAATTTTTTCCTGAATCGCGGTATCAACAATAGTCTCTAGCGATTTAAAAAAATCCATCACTCGAATCGGAAGCGCACTTTGAGGATCATGTCGCCCATAGTTCGCGATATCGATATGTGCATCCGCAAAATGAAGAATTCGAACCGATTCAGACATAGTACTTCTCCAAAAAGTAAATTCAAAATAGGTTAGGATCTTGTCTCCATTGACAATTTAGGAGATTTATGTAATAGTTATCAGTTCATTAAATTTCAACACCCTACTTTTTCGTTTATACTTTTTTAACGAACTTCACAGAAATGGTACATCAATGAGCGACACCGCAAAAACGCCCTCGAATTCTAAAGAGATACAAACCCCTGCTCCGAAAAAAAAACGAAAACTATTTCGCAAGCTGTTAAAATTATTTTTTGTTTTTTTCCTTCTTGGACTCTTTGCAGTTGCGACGTTACCACTGTATTCTTTTTTATTTATTTCTTCAATAACCTCAGCAATTACCACGATGACGGGGCGTCAAAACTCGATACAATCTTTATCTATTAACCTATTCGGATCCCGCGTTTCTATTGGAGATTTAGCCATCAAAGAAGAGAATGGAACCGAAGATTTTGTTCATCTTCAAAAGGCAGAGATTGATTTTTCCATTCTACCGTTTCTTTTGGGACGAATTGAGGTTCCCAAGATTGAAATATCCGGAATGAAGACAAAAATTCATAAAAACGCTTCTGGGGCTTTTAATTTTGATTCGATTTTAAAACAAGTTTCTTCCTCTAAAAAGACCCCCTCTCCGGTTCCTGCAGAAGAAAAACCCGCAGAGACGGCTCCGATGCAAAAACTACCTGAAGTTTTTTTGAATTTACAGATATCGGATATCGACTTTAGCTTTAGTGATGACCAGAACCAAAACTCGCTGGAAGTCCAAGATTTAGGTTTTTCCTGTACTATCGAAGGCTTAAATAAAATTCATTATTCTTCCAAATTAAATAAAATACAATTTACTTCTAAAAAAGAGATTCAGCGACTCGCGGAACTTTCCTATGATCTGGACGGAACTATTGGATTAACGCTTGAGGACGGTCAATGGCTCGTTGCGTCTTCCAGTAAATTTTCGTTATCTCCTATTTCTTTAAAAGGATTTGGCCCTCAAGATATTGATAAAGCGCAAGTCGAATTATTTTATGATCTCAATCTAGATATGAAAAAAGGAAACTGTCAGATCCAAAAAATGGGAATGACTTCAGAATATCTTTCTGTTCTTTTATCCCAAATCAATTTATCTCAATTAGATAAAATTCAGGAAGAAGCCGCTAAACAGAACCAAAAAGATTATACAAATATTCGCCAGCTTTTAGAAAACCTTAATCTTGAAGACTGGAAAGGCGCTCTTGAAGTTTCTTTAGATTTGGATCAAATCCAAAAAACTTTTGGCTCTTATATTAGCGAAACCAGTAAAAAACAACTAACAACACTTGGAGGGAAATTACAACTAACAGGTTCACTCCAAGGAAAATCTAACGGTTTGATTGAAATCTCTGAAAAATTTTTACTCGATCAACTTCATCTTGCCGGAGAGATTAAAAGCGCCGACACGCAGGAAAGTAAACCCTATAAAATTGATCTCTCCCAAATCGCACAACATTTTAAAATAGAGTCGGACTTAAAGAAAAGACAACTTACGACTGATTTTCAGTGGACCATTACTGATGATCAAAAGGCTCAATTGCTTCAAATTGTCAATAATAGCGATATCCAGAAACTATTTGAAGATCAATCTCTATTGCAACTCAACAAACTGGAAAACAAAATCGCTCTGAACTTTGAAGTTTTGAATCACGTTTTGGCGGATTTTATTCCTAAAACCACTTCGATGAAAGGGCAATTAGACAATCAAGATACCCTCTCCTATAAAGCCTCAGATGGACTTCTGATGAAAGGTAAAACAGATTTAACATTACAAGTCCTGTCTCCAGAAAGCAAAGATTTACCGCTTTTAAAAATAACAAGTCTGCGTAATCTGAAAATAGGATTTGATGAAAAAAATCAGATGAATCAAATTCAAATTGATCAATTTAACTTGGATACTCAAGAAAATAAGGCCCTTTCGCTTTCAAGTGCCGGAGTTTTAAATTTAAATGAAACTCAAGCACAATCAATTCTTTTGAAGCTTGCGGTTCATTTTAAAGAATTAGAGCCTTATCTGAATCCGTTTCTCCCCCAGATAAAACTGGATGGAGAAATTATTCATCAAACCACGATTGCGAAATCCCAAGAAGGAATTAAAATCGAAGCGGAAGGTCACTTGAATTCGTTTTTTGTTTCACTTCCGGATAAACTCGATTACGCGATTAAGGAAACTCGATGGGGAAGTAATATTTCTCTTGGTTTAAAGGATAACCTTTTAGAGAGTGTTCAAATTAAGGATACGTATCTAACACATCCGGCTTTAGAGATTCACGTTCAGGGAAATATCGTCACTAAGCCTGAATTCAATATCAATACATTCATTCTTCAAACTAAAATTCATGCGGAAGCCTTACAAAAAGACGTATTGAGCCAACTCGTTGCCCGCCAAGATAAAGAAGTTCAACAGAAGATAACTCAAGATCTCTCTTTAAACGGGTTTGTAGAATTTAAGGTCGGAATTCAGGGATCTCCTTCTCACCTTTCTATCGAGTTTATGGCCGATGCGACTCCGTTAGGAATTGAATTTAAAGATCCTCAAAAAGAAGTGTTATTTCAGAAAAAACCGAATTACAATTTATCGTATAAAACTAAAGTAGATTATACTCAAAAGGAAACGAAAATTTCTGTCCTTGTAGATTCGTCTTCCATACAAATAGGTTCTGTACAAGCAATCATGGGATCTTTGTTATACAACAAAGAAGCAAATCGATTGAGCGGTCTAGATGGAAAAACGACAGTGACACTCCTCGATATTCAGAATTTTAAATTAGCTGAAATTTCTGAAATGTTGCCGATTCTTAAAAAGATGGAACTAGAAGAAAGTCAGTTACAATTTAAACTAGATGAAGTTTTTGCGGATCTTTCAAAAAACAATATTCGCGGAAAACTCCTCTGCAAGTTAACTATTCCTTTTATCGATTTGCCCAAGATTCAGAAATTATCCCAAAAAGACGCTACTCCGACAAACAAAACACCTGAAACGACAATTGACTCCGCGACTACTTCTGAAAAAACAGATCCCTCTCCAGAAGTCGATGATTCTCCATTCAAGGGTTTATCGGAGTCAACACGACATCTATTAGAAGGGATCGGGATCGATGTCGAAATCCTTATCCAAAAGATGGATGTAAATGACCTGAATCAATTTAAGGATTTAAAATTAGCAGTCGCTTTAAATAAAGACAAAATCGATAATCAGTTTCATTGTTTGGTTCAAGGAAAAGCCACCTCTTCTTCCGTCGATATTCAAGGGCTTTTCGATTTGAGCCAAGAACATCCTCCTTGTCAATTTACGTATGATATTGATCAATTTCCTTATATTATTGAAATTTTTTCTCCACTTTCTGATACTTTCGGAGACGTGATACAATTTCCACTTGCTGAAAAAATACGCTTTGCAGACCCGGCTAAAGTCAGCTTTACGCTGAAAGGAGAAGATCGATGGATCGGCATTGATCCACGCCTCATTAAAAAGAGTCTATCGTCCACGACAACGGCTTGTAAAATTTCTGGAGGAACTTTTGATTTAGGGTACGACCTCCTTTCTTTTATGGATATTCAAAAATTACAAAAAGAAATAGACGCTCAAGTAGCTCCATTAAAGAACACCTTAAAATTGATACAAGGAGAACAGACAGACGGAGCCAATAAAATAAAACAAATTGAAACCGCAGAAGCTGAACTTAAAAAGAAAATAGAAGAAGTCGAAAAAGCTCGACAGGATCTCCTTAAAACGATTGAGACCTTAAAACCTTTGGCCGCCTTTAACCCAACCTCAAAAAGTAAACTCCAAGAGGCGGAGAAAAAGGTTAAGTCTTATGACACGGATTTAAATAAATATAAAACTCAGCAAAACGAGATGACTGGGTCGATGAAAAAACTTCAAGATCAACTGGCTTCAATTCAAAAACGTATTGAGGAAACAGAAGCAAAAATTAAAAAAGCACAGGACGATTTTATGAAAAATATGAAAATCGAAAATCCCTTTGCGTTTAACTTTGAAGGTATTTCAATGGCGATGGATGTCACGAATGAGAAACCCTGGACAAGTACTTCGAGTAGTAACGACCTTAAAAACTTGGCGTTTAGTCGTGTGAATTATATCGAAATTACCTTTGCACCAAGCAATCAAAATCTGATTAAAATTACGGGTTGGTATAGTCTTGAGGGTTCCTATAGCTTTAGTTTTATGCCTTCGGAAGAAAACTTGGCGAAACTCTCTCAAACGATTCCAGGATTAGGTTCCATTATTCAGCAACAAGGGGGCATTATCTGGAGTTCAGACGGTTTCAAACCGAATCCTCTCTCCAATAAAAAATAATCTCAAGGACTAGTTTCTGGTAATGGATCAATATAGGTTGATTTGGTAGGGTAATTTGGTAAGATAACAGGAAGGAAAAAAGAAGT
>CAZHAR010000098.1:0-7738 GCA_964530615.1 uncultured Planctomycetota bacterium
TATTTCTTGAAAGTATAGATACTTCCTTTTTTTTCTAACTTGCTATTCTTCTTTACGTTATCGATTTTCCAAGTACTGATTGAACGTAAATCGCCCCATCGATCAAAAAACGCGATTTTTCGTAAAAAAATTTTTTATAATCAATTGCTGTAAAATGAGTTAAAAAATTGATTCAAAATATTTACATAATCTGTTGTAAATAAATGAGTTATGTCTTAAAATAGATCTTTGTGGAGCTTCTCTGCCTTTTCTATCGAAAAAATTGAATGCGTACATTTGCTTTTTTAAGGAAAAAACATTGAGTTCTCGGTTCGCCTATTTTTCCTTTACCTTCATTCGTAGTTTAGAAGGAGTTCTGGGATTACTGAGAGCCCTCATTGTCCCTCGAATTCTAGGCTCCACGTATTATGCGTTTGTTCATTTGTTTTCCCTTTTAGGTTTTTTTTTTCCGCTATTCGAATCCGGAACCATTTCTGGACTCCAAAAGAAATTGGCGATGTCTTCTTCCTCGCCAGATCCGCTTCTTCGTGAACAATGGTGCGCTTCAGCTTTTGGATGGTATTTTAGTTTAGTCGTGATCGCAAGTTTGTTTTTAGCCTGTTTCGTAACCTTTCTTCCAGAGCGTTGGATCAACTATTTTGTAGAAGTGTCTCAAGAACTTCCGAAATGGGAGGTTCGCCAACTTTTTTTATATGGCGGAATTCTTTATAGTTTGCTCCTTCCTCTTCAGGCTTTAGAATTTTATTTCCAATCCGTTTCGCTCGCAGAATCTCAGTTTCGGGTTCTAGGAAATTTGATTTTGATCAAAAATTTGGTCAATACCGCGTTTATTTTAGGCCTTGTTTATTTTTTAGGGATCTATGCGATCTGGTGTGGCCTCCTTTGTAGTACCTTTGTTGTTTTTTTCTATATGACCCGCTTGAACGCTTTCCCTTGGACTTTTTGGCGCTCTTTTTCGTTCTCTACCACAAAAGCTTTGATGGTTGAAGGACTCCCGGCGCTCTTTTTGACTTTTTTTTCGCAGATCCTTTTGGTGATTGATCGCGTGATGCTCCTGCTGTTTAAAGCAGATATGAAAGAAGTGGGCTATTATGTCTTGGGATTGGCTTTTGTAAATTATCTTTTTATTGTGCCTCATGCGATTAGCCAAGTTTTTTTCCCAGTGATTTATCAGAAAACCAGCTCGCCTCTAGATCAAAACGAGTTGAAAAAATATTTTTTGCGACCCGTCCTCGGATTACTCGGATTGACCACGTTTAGCGTTGGTTGGGCCTATCTGATTTTACCGGAATTGATTCATGGATTCCTGCCAAACTGGATTCCAGGAATTCCCGCCGCTCAGGCGATGATCTGGATGACCTGTTTTTATGGACCGATCCAGCTAGGAATTCCCTTATTTTCAGGACGTGGAAAATTTAAAATCGTGATTTTTCACCAGATTCCAACCCTCCTTTTCGCTATTCTCTCGAATTATTATGTTTTAGTTCAAGGGTATGGGATCGTTGGAGTCGCGCTGACCACCGTTTTAACCACAGGGGGTTATTGTCTAGCTCTCATGACTTCTGGTTTTTATGAATGTGAAGGAAATTTTCGAGGATACGGGAAATTTTTGTTTTTAGGTCTTTTTTTATTTGGGTACACTGCCGGGATTAGCTTGTTTTTAGGACACATTTTGTCTTTTCAATTGGGAGGCGTATTTTTTTTATTTCAACAAATCGTTCTTAAGAGCCTAATCTATTTTTTATTTTTTCTACCATTCCTCTGGAAAATCGAGAAAAAAAATCATTTTTTAAGAATTTTTTTGGCTTCACGTTCTTTGAAGAGTTTTTAAAATAATAAGAAGACAAATCTTCTCTTGGTAATTTGAAAGAAAATTGTAAGATGGAATCATTCTGTAGTGGCATATCGCATATGTCCTTCCGTTGAGACTAGAGAAAGAAGGGAGCATTCATGGGTGCAGACGCATTTACTGAAAAGTTCGGAAAGGTCGCGGTTAAAAACAGCATGATCAATATGGAGCAATGGGGCGAAGCCCTCGCGATTCAAGAACAAACTCCGACTGTGGGGATTGAATTGATTCTTCAAAAGCGAGGATACCTCAAAGCCAACCAATCTCAAGCGATTGTGAAAGCCTTAGAAAAACAAGGAGTGATCCGGGACGGAAGTTCTGCGCCGGTGGTTTCGCCGTCTGCACCAGCACCAGCACCCGCTCTCGCTCCAAGACCAACGATGTCCCCTGCTCCTAGACCGATTGAATCCTCAGATGAAGAAGTTGTTTTTCATACTCCGCAAAAATCTGCGCCCGCGCCGAAGCCGAAAGCGCCAGAACCAGAGGACGAAATTAAGTTTCATACTCCGCAAAAATCAATGAATGAAAGCTCTAGCGGATTATCCGCTTCTCCGAAATCTTCTGGGGGCTCGAAAAATGCCTCAGAAATTGAACGCATTATGAAAATGGCGAAAGAAGCCGAAGCGGCTGATTTACATATTAAAGTGGGCTCGCCACCGATTATTCGTCAACATGGGCTTTTGCGTACGATGGATCTCCCAGAAAATAAAGCCTCCATGACCGAAAAATTTCTTTTTTCGCTATTAAACGACGAACAAAAAGAAATCTTGATGAAAGAAAAACAAGTCGATTTCTGTTATGAAATTCCCGGAACAGCCCGCTATCGTGCGAATATTTTTAAGCATCAAAAAGGGTATGACGGATCTTTCCGGATTATTCCTGCTAAACTCCGTCCTATCACAGACCTGGGACTCCCGGATACGGTTCTTAAATTGAGTCACTTTAATCAAGGACTTGCCTTATTTACGGGGCCTGCGGGTTGTGGAAAATCCTGTACGATGGCCGCGATGGTCGACGAAGTGAATAAAACTCGAAAAGATAATATTATTACGATGGAAGATCCTATTGAATATATTTTTCAGAGTAAGGGTTGTAATATTATCCAACGAGAAGTACATACGCATACCAAAAGCTTTGCGAATGCCTTACGCGCGAGTCTTCGCGAGGACCCTGATGTGATGATGATCGGAGAATTACGCGACCTCGAAACCGTTTCGTTAGCCATTACAGCCGCGGAAACGGGTCACCTTGTTTTTGGAACGCTTCATACAACGAGTGCTCCACGTACCATTGATCGCATTCTTGACGTTTTTCCTCCGAAAGCACAGGCGCAAATTCGTTCCATGGTGTCAGAAGGGCTTCGCGGAGTGGTTTCACAACAATTGGTTCCTCGCAAAGATAAGAAAGGCCGTGTGTTGGCCTACGAAATTTTGCTCGTGACGCCGGCCGTTGGAAATTTAATTCGGGAACAAAAAACCTTCCAAATTCCTTCCGTGATGCAAACAGGAAAAAAATTCGGAATGAAATTGATGGATGATGTCCTTTTTGAATTGTTCCAAAAAGGAATAATTACCAAAGAAGAAGCAATATTCCGCGCGGAAAAACCAGCACGTTTTAATACAACAACAACAACTTAAACTAGGGCTGTTTTGATAAAGAAAGAGAATTTGCGATGGCAAATAAAATCGATAAATTATTTGATCAGTTAAAAAATCAAAAAGGCTCCGATCTTCATCTGCTTTCTGGATACCCCGCTAAAATTCGGGTTCATGGGGAGCTTCATCCGCTTACGGACAATTTGAGCGAAAAACAAGTGAAAGAGTATCTTTATGAAATTTTAGACGAGAGGCAACGAGAACGAATTGATAGTCATCTTGATTTGGACTTTGCCTATGATTGCCCATTTGTCGCCCGTTTCCGAGCCAATTATATGTGGCAACATTTTGGAATCGGCGCTGTTTTTCGTATCATTCCTACAAAAATTTTGACTATGGCGGATTTAAGTCTCGGAGAAAATATTGCGAGATTCACCGCCTTTCGTAGTGGTTTGTTATTAGTGACTGGACCTACAGGTTCTGGAAAATCCACTACTTTGGCCTCGATTATTAATCAAATCAATGAAACTCAACCCAAACATATTGTGACCATTGAAGAACCCGTTGAATTTGTGCATCAAAACAAAAAAAGTTTTATTGTCCATCGGGAAGTGGGTCATGATTGTCTTTCCTTTGGACAAGGATTACGTTCCACTTCGCGCCAAGATCCAGATGTATTGCTGATTGGAGAAATGCGTGATATCGAAACGATTGGAAGTGCGATTTCAGCGGCGGAAATGGGAGTGGTAGTGTTTGGAACCCTCCATACCAACTCGGCGGCCAAAACAGTGGATCGGATTATTGATACTTTCCCAGACGAACAACAAGCTCAGGTGCGTACCCAGCTTTCAGAAGCTCTTAAAGGAGTGATCTCTCAACTGCTCTTGAAAACCGCTGATCGTAAAGGACGTGTCGCGGCGCATGAAGTTCTTTTTTCGTCGTCTGCTTTAGCGAACCTGATTCGTGAAGGCGGGACTAGTAAAATTACATCCTATATTCAAGGTGGAAAAGGGGACGGAATGCAGTTGATGGATGATGCGATTCGTATCCACCTCAAAGCGGGAAAAATCGACGGAGAAGAAGCCTATATGAAATGTTTTAGCAAACGAGAATTTGAACAATTTCTCCCGCCTGAATTAAAAGCTCAATTGGCGCAGGTTTAATAAAATCCTATTTCAAAAAGAAATAGGATTTAGAATTAAACCACCTCAAACGAGGCTAAAATTTTTGTTAAATTTTCTGCAGAATCTTCACAGGCTAATTCTGAGCCATCCGACAAATAAATAATGAGTTCATCCGTCCGGGTGGCTGTTCTTTTTTCCATACAAATAATGGTTTCGTAGTTGACCCAGGCAAGCGATCCATTCGATCGTCGGATTTGAACCACCGAAGGTTTATCCATAATAAATTCCTTTCTTAATCATTTTTTGGACTTTTTTCCGAATTTTCAGAAGCCTCCGGAGTTTTTTTGGGGTCTACGGGTTTTTCTTCATTTTTTTCGATCACGTAGTTCTCTTCTTTCTCTTTTTCTTCGGAAGCATTGGTCTTTTTTTTGCGTTTATCTTGCCAATCGATTTCTTGGTCATCGATTTTTTCTTTTTTAGCTTTTTTCCAGAGAATGGATTCTTCTAACTCTTCTTTCCAGAGGATATCGTTATCGTTAGAAATCGCTTCTTTCCAACGAATATCGTTATAAATATCTTTCCATTCGACCCCTTCTAGCGGATCGGTCTCGGGATCAACGGTGGGGTCGGTTTTCCATTGAATATCTTCAACAGCATCCTTCCATTCGATATCGTTGAAGACATCTTTCCAGAGAATTTTTTCAAAGAGTTTTTCGGCTTCATTCTCGTTTTGAGCTATAGATTGTTGGCGAATACGTTGATCGCGAATGGTGCGGATGCGAGAGGCGACTGATTTTGCTTTTCGATGTCCGTTTTCTCCGGCGGCCAAGTACCATTTCAGGGCTTCTTGATCGGACTTTTTGATGTTTTCGTAATACCAGCCAAGGTTATATAAGGCAGAAGAAGAACCCGCCTTTCCTATTTTTTCAAGAAGCGGAACGGCTTGCTCATATTGTTCTTGTGCGAATAAATGCATGGCTTTATCAAATAGAACTCTTATTTCCTCTGAGGAAGTCATCAAGCGAGTTTTGCGAAAAGAATTTTCAAATTTTTTCAGAAGAGCGTTCCAGTTTGAAGCGTTAATAGAGCCACTTTGACGAGAAAGTTTTGGGGTCAAATAGAAAATTTGATAGGAAACAGTAAAGGTTTGATAATGTTTAGAGATCACTCCTACGATTAAAACATCTATTCCTGCGTCCTTGAGTCTGTCGATCTCTGCGGAAGAGAGAGAATCTTCGGCGATATATAAAGGATTTTTAATTTTAGCTTTTTGGAAAAGCTTTTGTAGAGTGCGGTTTCCTAGAATCTCGTAAGAGTCTTGGGATATCCATGTTCTCACTTTTTGAGCGAGGGTCACTCCCGTTTTTTCTTCGATATCTCCTATTTCCACGAAAGGGAGTACCGCAATAGAGCGTTTTTGCTCGGCTAAAAGAATAGACATAACACTAAGAAAAAGGAGCAAAGCAGTACGCATAAACTTATTCCGTTTCTAGATTAGATCAAAGTTTTCCTAAGACGGCTTGCATTTTTTGTTTTACGTTTTCATCGCTTTCTTCTGCTAACGCTTGCTCAACAGCTTGCTTAGCAGAACTGGCTTTCATTTTTTCCAAAGCCGTAATGGAGGCCATTCTAACGGAAGCCTTTGCATCTTTCAAGGCATAAGTGAGCGAAAGAATCCCGTCTTTTCCAAACTCTCCGCCTAGATCTCCCAAAGCATTCGTGGCCGCGAGTTGGACCTCTTCTACTTCTGAGCTCAATCCATCGACGATATAGGGAAGCAAGTCTTTTCCCAAAGCGCCCGAGTTACCGAGTACTTTCAATGCAGATACTTTCGCTTCGGGCGTTCCGTAAATAGCAGTTTCCGCGATGGCCAAAAGTAGATCTTTAGATTCTTCGGTCCATTTGTTGGATCGAAGACTGTCACAGACATATTGTTTTCCTTGTCGTTCGGCTTCGCGTAGTGCTTCTGCTAAGCGAGGAAATATAACGATTCCAAGTTTCTCTATCTCTTCTTTCGCTTTGTCAATTTCTTTTTTATCAGATCCCGCAAATGTCCCTAGAAGACGATTGACATTATCGATGGCTCCCTGATTTTTGAGATATTGAAGGGTTTCGAGTGCTTTTTGGGCGACTCCGGCAATCTCTGCCTTTTTTTTATCTTTTTCTTTTGCGAGTGTATTTAAATAAATTTCAATGGATTTATCGGCAAGCGGTCCCATTCGACCTAGAGCTTCAATTGCGGCCTTTTGCGTGGGCCAACTGTTCATTTTATCTTTGGCCGCCTCTTTCAAATAGGTTCCGGCTTTTTTGGATCCATTAGGACCATAATCTTTGAGTGCTAAAATCATCTCTAGGCGAATATTTTCTTCGGGAGATTTTAAGTATTGCAAGATCGTTGGAACCGCATCCTCTCCAGAGGTCCCTATTTTTCCCAAGGCTCTAGCCGCGGCCACCTGTAATCGGGGATTACTTTTTTTCAGAGACTCAATAAGACTCGGAGCCACTCCTTTTCCAGTTTCTCCAATATTTCCAAGAATCTCGGCACAGATAGCGAGGATAACCGAATCGCGTTCAGAAGACATCACGTCCAAAATCGTTTCTGCCACGTTTTCTTGAGTCAGTTTTCCCATTTTTTTTAAGGCAAGGAGACTCTCCTTTCGAATCAGTTCTTCTGGTTCTTTGGTGAGACTAAGAAGGTAGGGAACCACTTCCTCTCCCATTCGTTGTCCAATCGATCCGCAAATACTAATAGCAACGGCTTTCACCTCATTACTTGGATCTTTTTTCAAAGCTTTCAAAATGATGGCTTGAGCCGATTTATATTCACCACCGACTTTCCAGAGTGCGGTGAGGACCATTTTTCGGACCCAAGGGTTTTTTTCTTCGCCATAGAGAGCAGAAAGGGGGGGGATTGCCATTTTTGCGGGAGGTCCGATTTGACTCAGTTTTTCTGCCGCGATTCCACGAGTATCTTTTTCCGTTGATTTTAATTGTTCGATATACAGCTTGACAAGCTCTTTGATTCGCTCTTCGCTTTGTCCCGACAAAACGTTTCCCAAAAAGGAAGCAGAGATCAAAAATAAAATAAAACCTCTCATAAAAATCTCCTATCTAGTATTCATTATTCATTATTCATTATTCATTATTCATTATTCATTATTCATTATTCA
>CAZHAR010000098.1:7838-13026 GCA_964530615.1 uncultured Planctomycetota bacterium
TATTCATTATTCATTATTCATTATTCATTATTCATTATTCATTATTCATTATTCACACTATTTTAGGGTAAATTTTTAACCAACCGAAAGCCAATATCTTCGTTGTTCCAGTGATATTCTAACGGATTCGATTGACGACTAGCGGATCGGCAATCACTCGCGGGTGTTTTACCACTTCCACCACGAATAACCCGCCCCTGTCCTGTTTCAGGACCAGCAGGATCAATATCTTCTTCTTTACCATAATTGCCAAACCAATCTAGGCACACTTCCCAGCTATTTCCACTCATATCGTATAATCCAAAAGCGTTGGCCATTTTAGTTGCCACACTGTGAAGATCGCTATTCGGAGAGGTTTCCTTGGACCAGAAATAAGCAGGATTCTGCTCATCACCCCAGTAATAATGGGTTTTTGTTCCTGCTCTAGCCGAATATTCCCATTGCGCTTCTGTCGGAAGTTCTGTTCCAGTCCTTCTACAAAATTTAAGAATATCTTTCCAGAGCAGACAAGTCGCTGGAAAATCTGGGACTTCCAAAATATTTACCTCGCTCCAAGGACTTTCTCGCATGATTTTTTCATAAATTTCCTGAGTCACTTCTATTTCAGAAATCAAAAATGGCTTGGTTAATGTGACTAGATGCGTTTTTTCGATCAGGGACCATTTTTTTTCTTCTGGAGAAAACTCCGTTTTTTTGCGAATATCCGTGCCCATCTGAAAGGGCTCAAGTTTGTTCAACAAAACAAATCGTATCCCGGTCCCGATTTCCACCACGATATTATTTTTTTTGTATCCCCTATGAATATAAACTTCATATCCGAAATTGTTTTTCTCGACATATTCAAAACCACGTATATCGATAGAACCTTTTTCTTTTTTCTTTGAATCTTGAGCGACAGAGGGGGTCGTCCCCACAATCATAAAAAACAAAATCGTCAGTAAGTATTGTTGTGCATTTCGGTTGATTTTCCTAAAAAGAAGCAGTAAACTCAATTTTTGCCATTTTTGCCATTTTTGCCATTTTTGCCAATAGGTTAATGGAGCACCAACAACATCCATATAAAAAATCCTTATATTGATTTTATGATGAGTTCAATTTCTGATTTTAACATTCTCGCAAGCAAATGACTACACCAAACCTGATTCTGAGAAGAACTTTGATGCGTCTACCTTTAAACTATTTTTGCCTTCTTGCTACGCTTAACTTTTTTTTGACAGTAGGCAACGCCCAGCAATCGGAAGAGAACTGTTCGGCGATTGAGAAAACAGGCGCTTATGGAATAAAAGAATATGTCGCTTGTTCTAAAAATATGCTGGATGCGGAAAAAGAGAAAGCGAAAGTCGTCGATCCTCAGTTGATGGCGGAATGGCAAAAACAGGCTCTTGAATGGAAGACAAAATATAAAGAAGAGTATCCTTATCCTGATCCCGAAAAAGTGAAAATCAAAGTGATTGAATCAAAATTATCGCTGATGGACGCGGAAAAAAAAGTGCTAGAACTCACGAAAATGGCTCAAGAAACCTATGCGGTGATCAAAATTATAAATGAAAACGGCTCTATGTATGAAGTGATGACAGAAAACGAATCGGTCACCGAATATCTCCGAGAGATGAAATTTTATGTGAAAGAATGGCAACGTTACTACGAAAAGAAAAAGAAAAAACGCCCCACAAAACCCTACGTCAGAATAATAAAAAGCGACTTTAAGACAAACGAAGAGGCCCAAGAAGAAATTCTCAAGTTACTGAAAGAATAATTTTTAAGAAGGATCTGTAATGAACGCCAAGACAATCGTATTCTTTTTTTGTTTATTGTACTGTTGTTCCTCTTGTTCGATTGGACGTATTTATAAAGGAACACCGGTTGCTATGGATTTGGTGGCTTCCATTCAAAAAGGAAAAACGATGAAGGGCGATATTTTAACGCTTTTTGGAGCTCCAAGCCAAATTTTGAGCCAAACCGACGGAGATATCTTTATTTACGAATATAAGCGAGAAAATTCTACAGAACTAGAGATATCTTCTCCTCTAGTGGCCGTCGGAGGCTCGGTCACTTTTTTTACTTATACCAAAAACGACTCCAAAAGCGATTCATTAGTGATTTTATTTGATCGCGCAGGAATTGTTACCAGTTTTGGATATACCAACGAAACTCAAAAATTAAAGTTTTTATAAAAAGTTTTTATAAAAACTTTTATGAGGCGGATTTGAAGCCATTTTTGGTGGCTTCTTCGACGGTTTCAAAGCTGATAAAAGCTTGATCAAGGCGAGTGACTCGAAGCACATCCATAAACGCTTCATCCACCTCGGCTAAAATGAGATCCCCTTTTTTCTTACGAACTTCTTTCAGCCCATAGACCATTGCGCCAATTAGAGAGCTAGAGACAAAGCCGGCACGAGATAAATCTAGAATAATTTTAACGCTTCCATTTCGTACCAGTTCCCGTAGCTTTTCTTTAAGGAATATGTGTAGTTCCGAAGAGAGTCCACTCTGAATTTGAATGATACAGATATCCCCCTCCATATGTGAAGTGATGGACATAAAGTAATCCTTTTCTCTCAAAAAGAAATTTAGTCACCAAAACAAATTCCAATATCTTTCGCGGTTAAAACCGAATCGCAATCAATCGGAACACGTTTAATATCGCCGATCACTTGTTCAATCGGAATGGCTTTTACCAGTGGAGGAACAAGCGCTACCATCGTTCCAAAATTGCCTTCACAAATGAAGCGAACTGCGGCGGCTCCAAAACGTAACGAAATGAGGCGATCGAATGTTGTCGGAGATCCACCCCGCTGGAGATGTCCTAAAACAATAGAACGGCTATCCTTTTTAATTTTGTCGGAAATTTGTTTTGAGAGCCATTCTGCGATTCCGCCAAGAAGCACGTCTTGACGGCCAGCTTCTCCGGTTCCCTTATTCATCTGAGAACCCCCCGCCAATTTTGCGCCTTCTGCGACAACCACAATCGCATAATTTTGTCCGACTTTTTCTAGGTTTTGAATATGGCGACAGATTTTATCGAGATCAAACGGAATTTCTGGAATTAAAATAACATCTGCGGCTCCGGAAATTCCACTATTTAAAGCAATCCACCCTGCGTGCCTGCCCATCACTTCAACAACCATCACTCGATCGTGGGATTGAGCCGTTGAATGCAAGCGGTCAATGGCTTCAGTGGCGATACTGACTGCGGTATCAAATCCGAAAGTAACGACCGTGGCGCGAAGATCATTATCAATCGTTTTAGGAACACCAATTACAGGAATTCCTAGTTGATAGAACCTATGAGCAATTTCGAGACTACCATCCCCACCAATTGCAACCAGACAATCCAAATTCAGTTTTTTAAAATTTTCAACGACTTTAGCGGAGATATCTTTGAGTTCCGTTTCGCCCTTTTCGTTTTGGATCGGGAAGGAAAAGGGATTTCCTTTATTCGTAGTTCCTAAAATAGTTCCACCCATACTTGCGATGTGCCAGACTTTTTCTCGTGTTAGCGGAATAATTTTGGACGTATCCAATAATCCGGCATATCCGTTTCGTATTCCCAGAACTTCCCACCCTCGGTTCAAAGCCGATAGTGTTACCGCTTGAATGACAGCGTTTAATCCGGGGGCGTCGCCACCCCCGGTGTTAATAGCGATTTTCAATTTTTTATTCGTCATCTTTCCCTCCTTCCCTAAGTTCGGAAAACACCCGCCTCTGTTTAGATCGAGGACGATTAGACTGTATAAAAATTTTCGACATCAATGTTATAGGGTAACGTAGAGGCATAGCTAATTTTTTCGGCTCCGGGTCCTTTCTTATCATCAATATAATCGCGTAAAAATCGTAACAAGAGTCGAACACCCGCCCCTGTGGCGCCCGCAGGACGATAGCCAGAACTCTTGTCAATGAAAGCAACTCCGGCGATATCGAGATGGATCCAAGGATAGTCTCGAATAAATTTATGGAGGAAGGCTCCTGCAGTAATGGCTCCGGCTTCTCGTCCTCCTAAGTTTTTCATATCCGCGATTTGGCTCTTCAGCATTTCTTCATATTCTTCCCACAGTGGAAGTTCAATGATTTTTTCGTGGCAGATTTCGCCCGCTTTCCGAACCCGTTCAATTAAATCTTTGTTATTACTCATAGCTCCAATAGCGTGACGGCCTAACGCGACGGTACAAGCTCCGGTTAGCGTCGCGATATCAATGACCGCATCTGGCGAATATCGTTTTGAATAAGTTAAGGCATCAGCGAGAATAATACGACCTTCCGCATCGGTATTATTGACTTCGATGGTCTGCCCAGAATAAGAATGAATGATATCGCCAATACGATAAGAATTGCCGCTAAGCATATTTTCTACGCAAGGGAGCAAACCAATCACACGTAAGGGAAAATTAAGACGAGAAATGGCCCACATAGTCGCTAAGACCGCGGCACCACCGCCCATATCTCCTTTCATCCATTGCATATCATCGGTTGATTTTAAGGAAAGTCCGCCCGAGTCAAACGTCACTGTTTTTCCAACGATAGCAATGGTTCCGACAATGTTCCCTTTGGGGTGATAATCAATTACGGAAAAGGTCGCTGGATAACTTGAGCCACGAGCCACGGCTTCAAGACCTCCAAATCCGAGACGAGTAACTTCCTCGCCGATCCAGGTTTCTACTTTAATGTCAGGATGAGATGCGAGTTTCTTTGCTTCTTCAACAATTCGTAAGGGATGAACCACATTTGCAGGATGGTTCACCAAATCCCGCGCGTAACAAGTGGCTTCTGCAACGTTAAGACCGCGCTTAATGGCCATTTTTACTTCGTCGCATTGTTCTTGAGAATTGACAAGAAAGCAAATCTTCTTAATTTTTCGTTCTTTCTTTTTTGAAAAATAAGTATCGAAATGATAAAGTCCTAACGCATAGCCCTCCACCATCTGACGTACGAGGAGAGAAATGTTGAATCCTCGCTCTGGCAAATCAAAAACCGGCATCGTGAAGACTTCAATCCCTAAGTCCTGAATTTTTCGGCCAATTTCTCCGGTAATTTGTCGGAAATTTTCGACAGAGAATTTTTCTTTTTCTCCGAGTCCAATCAAAATGATACGTTTTGCGGGAGATTCTTTGCCGGTATAAATCATCGACATTTCAAAGCTCTCTCCCTTAAAATCGCCTAATTTCATCACATGCGAGAGAAAACCATTTAA
>CAZHAR010000099.1:0-12945 GCA_964530615.1 uncultured Planctomycetota bacterium
ACCCCCTTGATCCCCCGCCAGCGGGGGACATTAGGAGACCTGAACAGTTACAAAAAATCGATACGCTTTAAGTTAGAAGGTCTATTTAAGCGGAATCTGGAGTTTTTTTCAATAAGTCGTTTCGAGAGGGGTCTGTCTTTTAGGGGGGGAGGAAGAGTTTTTTTTGTTTTTTCGCGTTCGGATCTGAGCCGTAATCTGCCCAAGCTTTGGCGGTTACTTTTCTGCCTTTTGCGGTTCGGATCAGATACCCTTGTTGAACAAGATAAGGTTCATAGACTTCTTCAATGGTCTCTTCTTCTTCCTGAACTTGAATCGAAATAGACTTTAATCCAACGGGTCCGCCGCCTAACTCAAACAAATTTTGTAGAATCTTCCGATCCATAGAGCCTAACCCATTCTGATCCACATCCATCATTTCTAAGCCTTTTTGTGCAATTACTTCTGTGATCGTGTTGCTTCCTTGATATTGGGCTACATCTCGTACTCGCCGAAGTAATTTATTTGCGATTCGTGGAGTTCCACGCGAACGCTGTGCAATTAACAACAAGCTCTTTTCGTCAATTCCTATTTTTAGGACTCGAGCACTTCTCCGCAAAATCTCAACTAAAGAGTCGGTGGTATAAAGTTCGAGTTTTTCCGAAAAACCAAAACGATCTCGGAACGGGGCTAGGAGCAATCCTTCTCGTGTTGTCGCTCCGACAAGAGTAAAGGGTTGTAAGTCAAGGCGTACCGATTTTGACATAGTGCCTTGATCATAAATCAAATCCAATACAAATTCTTCCATCGCCGAATAAAGATATTCGGTAATCACATGATTTAATCGATGAATTTCATCAATAAATAAAATATCACCCGCTTTGAGATCGACTAATATTCCCGCTAAATCGTAGGGTTTTTCCAAGACAGGACCTGAAGTTACTTTTAGACGACTGCCCACTTCATTTGCAATCATATAAGCCAGTGTCGTCTTTCCTAAGCCGGGAGGCCCAGAAAATAAAATATGCTCTAAAACTTCTCCACGACTCTTCGCGGCCTGAATAAAAATAATCAATTTCTCGACTAATTTGGGTTGCCCCTTAAATTCACTCAACCGAGAGGGTCTAAGCGAGGTGTCGGCTTCATCTTTCGCTAGTAATTGAGGACTTGTTTCCGAATTATTTTCTTCAGTCATAAATCTTAAACCTTTGAAAGAAGCGTAATCTCTCTCTGCCACGCTAAGGCAAATACCATTTGTGAGATTAGGGTGGCAATTGTTACAGGGCCTACGCCCCCAGGAATAGGAGTAATCGCCGAGGCTTTTAATTCAGCCGCCTCAAAAACCACATCTCCTTTTCCTTCAGTATACCCTGCGTCTACGACAACAGCTCCGTCTTTTAACCAATTTCCTTGAACAAAATGTGCTTTTCCAATCGCGGACACTAAGATATCGGCTCGCGCGATCACTTTCGGAAGATTTTGAGTTTTGGAATGGCAGATGGTAACCGTGGCATTTTCTTCCAAGAGCAGAAGAGCCATCGGTTTTCCTAAAATGACGCTTCGCCCCAAAACGACGGCTTCTTTGCCCTCTAAAGGGATTTGATAATATTTTAAAAGATGCAAAATTCCCTTAGGGGTTGACGCATAATGACAAAAGCTCCCAAGGGCCATCTTTCCAAAATTGGTCGGCGACACTCCATCCACATCTTTGAGCGGATCAATCGCTTCAAAAACATCTTGTTCCCGAATATGATTGGGGAACGGATGTTGTAATAAAATGGCATGAATTTCTTTTCGATGATTCAAAACATGAATCGCTTGTACCAGATTTTGGGTTGAAATCTGCTCTGGAAACGACAGCGTTTCCGCTTGAATTTGGATTTCTTGACAACGTTTGACTAAACGTTGTGAATAGGTTAAAGAGGCGTTTGTTTGGCCAACGATAATATTCGCAAGTCTGGGGGTCTCTCCTGTTTTTTCCTTAAGCAAAGAAATATTTTGCTCTGCTTCTTGGATTAAGAGATCCGCAACAGGTTTCCCAAGTAATTTTTGTGCATTCATTTTCGAATTTTTAAAATCGCTTTCTGAACTTCGAGTTGAAGAGGAAGGAACGAATCATTTCGTAAATCCAGTAAAATAGGGATCGCCGTTTCCGCACTCGCGCTCATATTTCCTAGAAGACGAGCCGCAAACACAGGATTAATTTTTCCTAATCTCCAAGTGAGAGCTTGGGTCAATAGGGGAAGAATGGCGTTGGAATCAACCAGTGCAAGTTTCTCTAAAAGCATTTGAGTATTGTCTGAAGAGAGTGCCGGATCTTGAAGTCTCAAAAACAGTTTCGTTTTCGCGTCTGTGTTGCCGGATTGAGCCAAAACAATCTCACATTCCATTTTCATTTCTGCTGAGAGTGAAGGAATTTGCGCGAGCTTTTGGATCGTCTCCAGATCTTCTGGTCTTAACGGCGTTCCGCTTAATTGGAGCCAGAATCGTAATGCCGGAAGCGCGTAAGGAGTTAAAAACATCTTTTGAAGTTTTTGTAAAAGTTCCGTTGATTTCTTTGCCTTTTTTCGGAGTTGCTCTAGTGCAAACAAAACTACTGGAGACTGATTTGAATCAAGGAGTTCCACAAGAACTGAAGTTTTAATATCCTGAATCAGATTGGTGACTTGGTTAGCAATTTTATCATAAGAATAAGCCGTGAGCGGAATTAAGGCTTCTAAAAGCTCTTTCGGATATTCATCGAGTTCCGCGAGAACAGACAAGGTCTGAAAAATCTTGGATTCGTCTTCCGATTTCAGCCACTCGGCCAAGATATTGATATTGGCGGACGGATCTCGTCGAATAAGGCATTCTTGGGCTTTTGCGGCGAGCGCTTCATGCTCATTTTTCGCCAATTCTTGTAAGATTTCATCGGCTCCTTCCACCGATAAATGGTTCAAAGTCATCGTCTCTAGAACCGAAATTTTCAAGTCTGGAGAATCTTCCTGAAGAAGCTGTCCAAGGGCCAGTATAATCTGTTCTTGTTGGGCCTCGTCTTCAAGTATTTTTGAAAGTGCGCCCAAGACGGTTGGCAAGAGTTTTTTAACCAACTCCGTTTTTTGGGCTTGTTGCGTTAACGCTTCGATGCCTTTGACTTTTCCGATTAAAATCATGGCATTTTCTTTAGCCTCGTCAATATCTTCACTTTCTAGCGCGATAATCTCTTCGGCCCGTTTTAAAACTCCTTCCTCAGAAGCTTCCGTAGAAGAAGTGAGTACTTTGAGAGCCGCCGCCATTATTTTAGGATCTTCCGAATTTAAGGATTCTTTCATGATCGGAAAAACCGATTCTTCTTGAAGATCTAAATCCAGTAAAAGTTTGAAATGCGCTGTTTTGATAGACGTATTTTCGGATCGGAGTCCTTTTAACACGCTCTCTTTAAGTTCCGGAGTCAATTCAAATTTGCTGTTCCAAGTATTGAGAACGACATCATGAACCATTTCATTTTCATGATGCAAGAGAGCAAACATCTCTGGAATGATCGCGGGTGCCATCGTTTCAAAAAAATTACGGAATTCTTCAAGCGCGAGCTCAAGTCCGGTTCCTTCTTCATCTTCTTCCGTAAGCAGTTTACATAAAGCTTTCAAGAACAAAGACAAGTAGGGAGTAAAGGCTTCTCCTTCTTCTCGAAAAGCTTCGAAAATGCGGCCTACAGTTCTTTTTAAATGAGGATTTTTGTTTTTAAACGCAGAGACCAAAATCGGAAAACTCTTTTTTCGATAGGGTTTATCCGTCAGAACCGACAGAATTTCTTTTTGTTGATCGGGAGAACTTTTTTCTAAATAGTGTTGAAAAAACGTGATCGCTTCTGGAACTTCTTGATCAAAACTAGAACCAAACGCCATTAGCGTCAAAGCACCAGCGACTTGTTTTAAGGGGTCGCTCGTTTTCAAAAGTTCTTGAAGACGATCTCGAAGTTGTTGTTGCGTGTTTGGATCGGAAATGATATCGGGTCCGACTTCGAGTTTGATCAATTGTTGTGCCACATAACGTCGCGTTTCTGGGTCTTTGTCCTCGATTAAGGCTTTCTGGAAAAAGGAAAGCACTTTGTTGCGTGCTTGTTGATAAACCTCAGGCGAATATTTCTGCAAGTTTTGAATCGCTTGTCTAATCAGAGAAGAATGCGCGCTTTTTTCAATGAGGTTCAGAAGAACTGGAACCGATTCTTTTCCGAGGGATGCAATTGCTTCAAAAGCGGCATCTCGAACAATAATTTCGGAGTCCTCTAATTTTTGGCTCAACACCTCTAAGGCAGGGAGCGCTTTTTCTTTTAATTTCGATAAGGCATATCCGGCATCCCGTCGAACAAATTTATCTTGATCTTTTAAAGCCTTTATTAAGGCTGTTACGGAAGCCGTTCCAAAATTTTCCATTAATTTTACAGAGGTTCTTTTCAAACTCTGTATCTGATCCATCGTTTTTGAACTGGCATTCGGTAAGGGTTGAATATTCAAGATATTGAAAACTTCTTCTTGAGCTAAAACGGCCGCTTCTCCGAACTCCAAAAGTCCATCAAGCGCGGATTGTTTAACTTCAAACGCTTCGTCTTGAAGCCCTTGAAGTAAATAAGGAAGTAACTCATTAGGGGTAAGAAGATGTGCTTTAGCCACGGAAATAATTGCCTCAGAACGCATTCTTTCATCCGAACTGGAAAGGGCCCATTTCAACGAAGTCATCACTTTTTGCGAAGGTAAAATCGCGCTTAAAATTTCTTGTTGAAGTTGTCGGGCGAGCTTATGAATGAACGCGGGCGGAAACAAAAGCGAGGCCTCTTGAGATTGTTTTTCGATCTGAATTTGCAGATTCGCCAATTCTTGACGTGCCTCTGCGACTTCGGCACACTCGGTCGCTTGTAAAGTCGTTCGAAAGTATTGACTTGCGAGTCCTAATTGATTCTCTCTGAGCGCATTTAAGGCTAAATAGAAATATCCAATTTCAGGCGAAAGTTCCGTTTTTTCTTTTTTCCAGAGCGATAAACGATTGATAAATTCTTCTGAGGTTATTTTTTTTTGGAGTAAAAACAAGAGATTGAGTTGGACGCTTTCTGGCAAACCTTCTTGCTCCCAGATTTTTTGAAAGACTTCAAGTGCTTTTTCATCTTGTTGCATTAAAAAGAAATAAGTTCCATTCGCTAAAAAAAGCTGGCTTCTCATTTCGTTTGAAGCAGAACCCTGAGAAGAAAGAATGACCTGCGAGAGTCCTGATTGTGCTTCCTTCAGTTTTCCCTCTAATCGCAAGAGATTTGCTTGTCCTAGAGCAGAGTATATTCGTGTTGGATTGTTCTGAATGAGTTTAGTAAAGCGTTCTTTTGCGACGGAAAAAGCGTTTTGTCGAACAGATCCTTCTGCCAATAACTCTTCTAATTCTTGACGTAATTCCGAAGAGCATTGAGCTTGTTCATTATTTAAAAACCCTTCCAGTTGCGTTAATGATTCTTTCAAATTTCCTTGTGCCGCAAGCGTTAGCGCGATTCCAAGGTCCGCTAAATATCGTGGCGGATAAGCCGTGATTTCTCCGAGGAGTAGAGTCGCTCTCCTGAAATCCTCCTCGTTCGCGTTTTGGTTGATTATTTGTTGGCACGCTTCATAAAAACTAACGCTATAGCGCATCGAACGCAAATCATCACTGTTTTCTTTATTCAATTCCGCCATCGCCCGATTCAAATTATTTCGAAGGAAAAATATTTTTCCACGAGCCACATACGCTTGGGCGGCCATCGTCCGGATATTTTTTTGAAGGGGGCTATCGAGTCCAGAAATACGCTCAAGGGTTAAAACGCGGTTGAAAAAATTATCAATATCCCGCTCTCCTTGATCTAGAGAAAACAAGTCTACACGACGATCCGCGATATCAAGCATTGTTTCCGATGATTTCAACAATCCAACAGGATGCTCTGAATCTTTTTTCAGAACGCGATCATAGAGATATAATCGTTTAAACGGATCGGTTGCGTATTTTTCCAGAGCCGCTTGATCGAGCAGGAAAGCAATTTCCCGCTTGGTGAGATCTTGAATGAAAAACTGCAAGCCATATAAAAACGACACACACCAACCGGTGATTAAAAGGGTGGCCAAGATCCGATCAGACATTTTAGTCGATTCTCGTCTCAAGATTTTTGTTTCCGCGGACGTCGGGAGTTTATCAAGTGCTTTAGCGCATTCGTTCAATTTATAGTGATATTCTGGGGACTCTTCATTTCCAACAATTTGAGCCAATGTATAAAGATATCTTTTGGTATTTTTGAGAACCGTGGTGACTTCTTGAAGGTTCGCGAGCACTTCTTCGACTTTCTTGGGGTGTCTCACAATCGCAAGATTTTCAAGGTTCACGAGAGCATCTGGGTCCGAGAGCCGAGAGTCCAGCTCTCCAGTATGCTTATAAATCCAAGCTTTTCGGAAAGAGTAGAGAAAAGCCTTGATGAGCATTGTGATAATCGCCGCATCCAGCAAAAAACGGGTAAAGAAAATGGCGGTATGCGCCAGAAAACTCGACTCGCCAATATCAACCAGAGGAAGTTCATACACTTCAAAGAAATCTACAAAAAGCTGAGTGCGAATCAGGTTTTGGAGTCCCAGATAGAGAAAATCGGACATATCGGGAACAAAGGACTGAGCCGAAACAATCCAGGCCCAACGAAAAATTTCCACCATACTCACATAATAAAGAGGAACCAGCAAAAAGATGACTCCGCGTTGATGGGTATCTTCTTCTTTCATCGATAAAATGAGGGTAAGGAGGTAGAACATAATTCCAAAAGAAAACAACAACCCCACGGATTGTTTAGTTCCCAACAAGAAAACCAGAAAAGGAACGGAGCCAAAAAAGATAAATAAGTAAAAGAGGATTTGAGTCAAAACGAGAAGCTTTTTTTTCCGATTCTTCGATTTCCAGAATTTTCGCAGAGTTAAGGCATGATACATAGGAATGAGGATTTCATGGAAAATAAATCGATCCAGAAAGTAAATCAATGTCTTTGTATATCCAACCGCATGAGCATTAATGTAGCCATTTTCGCAATAAGGACACTCCAGAAAGAACCATCCTCGCAGTTGTTTAAAGATTCCGAAAAAGAAATAAGCGGCTCCCGCAAAAAGAGCAAGCAGAATTCCGCCGATCCCGATCAAGAGGACTCCGGGAGACTGTATATTTAAACGGGGGTTTCCTTCGGATTCCAATTTATAGCGAAGCAGTTGAGTTCCGCCAACGAAAAAAAAGGCTAATCCGATCAAAAAGAATAGCGCTAAAACAAAAATTTGTTTCTTCTTGTTGGAAGGATAGCTGGTAATTTTTCCGGCCGTACAACGGGGACAAGACTTATAAATAGATTCTTCTGGAGAATGAGACATACTTCAAAACCTAATAAAACGTAAGTTTAATTAAAAAAAGGTAACTGTTCAGGTCTCCTAATGTCCCCCGCTGGCGGGGGATCAAGGGGGTGGAGTCTTTCAGAATTGCTCTTCCACCCCCAAACCCCCGCCAGCGGGGGACAAGGACCACTAGATTTTGTGGTTTGACCTAAATTGAAATCTACAGGTTGTACATAAATAGTTACAAAAAAAGATCTATCTATCTCCTCACCTCTTGTAAGAAAGGGCTAGGGAAAGGAGATAGAAAATCTGATTACCAAGATTCCGATTGCTTCATCATTTCTTTGATTTTGTCAAATCTATTGGTTTGCTTGACTAATCCTTGCCATTCGTCTTTGGGAAGACTGCTGAAATATTTGTTTAATTCCGCAATACGATCGTCTGGAGAAGGGTGAGAAGAGGTCACAGCGCCGGCATGAACGGCTCTTGATTTCAAAGTATTCAAGAAATCGATCATCGCTCGCGCATCATACCCCGAAGCCATTGCATATTTTATTCCGGTGATGTCGGCATCTAGTTCGTCCCCTTTACCGAAGGCTGATCCCATAATCATTTTGGCTAAGTCTTTCACAAAACCATCAAATTCAGGAGAATCTCCCATATTTGCGCCTTTTGCCGCACCCGATAATATTTTAGTAGTCCCCTTGATTCGTTGAATCGCGTTCAAAGCGTGTTTTTTGTTGATATGGGCAATTTCGTGACCAATCACTGCGGCCAATTCCGCTTCGGATTGCATAATCTCAATGGCTCCACGAGTAATAAAAATATAGCCTCCCGGAGTCGCAAACGCATTGACTTCGTCGCTATTCACTACGGCCGTAAAATAGGGAATAAGCGGACGGTCAGAATGGCGACCGATATGCGTTGTGACTAGCGCCAAATAGCGCATCACATTTTCGTTTTTTAGGGGTTTTCCGAACTCTGGAGTCGCATACGCTTGTAAGGCTACGGTTTCGCCCAGATCTCGTTCATCTTTCAAACTGGTTTCTTTCGTAAGTTCACTGATACCTTCCCCTGTGGTACGAGCTGCATTTGCCTGATTTTCATTAATAACACCCTGATTTTGGGCCTGTTGCGTTAAAAACTCGCATGAACAAAATAAGAGGTTAAAACCAAGTAAAACTAAAAATAATTTATTCATAAAATCCTTTTTTATAACCATCGCTTCAAGAAGATAATATTTTGAATTCGTTTATTCTGCGTATTCTCCGATTTTTCCTTCTTCCAAGAAGTGATTTAAATCTTCTTCAGTAATCGGATTTTTAGTGCCGGGACGGTCTAAAACACGGTCGGAAATTACAAAGGATTGATGATAATCCAGGTAATCCCGATGAATTTGGGAGATTCCGTTGGCATCCGCGAATTTTGAGGCGGTAGGCGACACTCCACGAACAGCGCTTTGAGCATCCACATCTTCGGAAGAATATCGTGAGCCATCTTTAGCCGTGAGACTCGGATCTTCTGGAGGTTCTTCGGCAGAGAGACATGTTTTCAAGATCCAGCCCGATTTTCCTTCAAAATTGACTTCTCGCCAAAGATTATCTTTCTTAGTGATATTGACTTTTGCCTTAAAAGGAAGTTTTGCCACATCTTTAGCGGTTCCTCGCGGTTTGTCTTTAAGATTGGCAGACTTGGTTTTGACAAACATCAATTCATCTGCAGAAAGAGAGTTTAATAAGAAAACCCCTCCCAAAAGCAAAAAAAATAGTCGAGTAAACATTTTCTAGATTACCTCTTCACAATAGAGAAAAAATCTTTTAATTTAGTTCCTAACGGCTTGAATGATAAGTAATTTCCTCTCATAAATCAATAAAAAGGGGTATTCAATTCCCCTACAAGACCATACACGATGACTCCTCAATGGAAACTAGCCCTGGAAATTCCAGGATCAAAAAGTGTCACCAATCGGGCCCTTCTTTTGGCCTCTCTCGCTCAAGGAACTTCACTTCTGAAAAATATTCTGGAGTCCGAAGATATTTTCTATCTCAAAGAGGCCTTAAAACAGTTAGGGGTTTCGATCAGGTCTACGAGTGAAGGCGACACCATTCAAGGGCGAAGTCCATTTTTGGCTCCTCAACATCCTCTGAATTTAGGAGATTCTGGAACCGGACTTCGCTTTTTGACCGCATTCTGCGCACTGGCTTCAGATCCGATCACATTAACCGGAAGCCTAAGGCTTCAAGAACGTCCGATTCTTGAGTTATTGAACGCGTTGAAACAACTAGGGGCTCAATGTTCTTCTTCGCCTGTCGTCGTTAGAGGCCCCCTTCGCGGGGGAGTGGCCACGATCAAAAGTAGCGAGTCTAGCCAATATTTAAGCGCGCTATTAATGGTTTCTCCTTATGCTCAAACGGAGGTCCAACTTTTACTAGACGAAGAACCCGTAAGTTGGCCCTATATCGAATTAACTTTGCAAATGATGGAACAATTTGGAATTCAAGTAAAACAACCCAAATTCGGACAATTTATTATTCCTCAAGGAACGTATCACGCTCAAACCTTTTCTATTGAAGCCGATTGTAGTAGTAGTTCCTATTTTTTAGCCGCGGCAGTTCTTGGAAAAGGAGAAATTCAGATTACGAACTGGAATGCGAAGACACTTCAAGGAGATCGGCAGTTTTTGGATTTATTAAAAGAGATGGGATGTTTTATTCAGGAAGATCTCCATCAGGTCCGCGTTTCTGGGCCACCTCAATTGAAAGCAATTCGTTGCGAAATGAGACACACCCCCGATTTGGTACCCATTTTAGCTATCCTTGCCTCATTTGCTCAAGGGACAAGTCGATTTTCTGGCGTGGCGCATCTTCGTTATAAAGAATCCGACCGATTGAGTGCCATCACTCAAGAACTTCAAAAATCTGGAATTCGCGCTACGGCAGGCCCAGATTGGATCGAAATTGAAGGGGGCCAGATGACGCCCGCATGGATTCATTGCTATCAAGATCATCGTATTGCCATGAGTTTTACGATGGCTCGCTTGCGTTGTCCAAAACTACAAATCGATCAACCCGACTGCGTCAAAAAGAGTTTTCCAACTTTTTGGGAACTCTGGAATAAAGTAATGAGTGCGATTCCTCAAATTCAGTCTTGAAAATTCTTGTATTTTTCTTAAAATGCTGTTTAGTTTTGAAGATGAGATCTTGTGCGGTTATTCATGTTAACAACAAAAATTATTTCGTGCTCTCATTGTAAAATACCGAATAGGATTATTCCTTACCTAACCTCCGCTGTTTGTAAAAATTGTGGGAAAAGCTTTGATATTTTGGATCCATTTATTGGAGACGAAATCGGAGAATACACGATTCAAAAAAAGCTAGGGCATGGGAAAGCGGGAAATGTTTATTTAGGGATCTCACGAATTTCTCAAAAAAAAGTCGCTATTAAGAGCCTAAACCCTGTTTTTAGTACCACCGAGCAATGGGTAAAGCGGTTCTTTTTTGAATCCGATGTACTGGATCGTCTCCTCCATCCGAATATTGTATGCGGATTTGGAATTATTGAAAAAAATCAGAAATTCTTTCTTGTTCAAGAATATGTGGATGGAATGAGTCTGGAAGAATATCATGCTTCGATGCATTATCTCATTCCTTGGGAAAAACTCGCTCCCATTTTAAAAAAAATTGTGCTTGCACTGGATTACGCGCATTCTCAGCAAATTATTCATCGAGATATTAAGCCCTCCAATGTGATGCTAGATCGAGCTTATGAACCCAAACTAACCGATTTTGGAATTTCAAAAAGTTTAGATCAGCCTTCTTCCATGGACCTCACAGAAAAAGGTCACACGGTTGGAACCCCTGCTTTTATGGCTCCAGAAATATGTAGCGGAAGCGCTTTTCTTCCGAGATCGGATATCTATTCGCTAGGGGTAATGACGTATTTTTTGTTATCTGGAAAAAAGCCCATTGACGGGAACAGTATTAAAGAAGTTTTAATGAACCAAATTTTACAAGAACCTAAACCGCTCAAAGAGATTATTCCTGTTTCAGAAGCAATCAGCCAGTGGGTGATGAAAATGATGGCCAAAAATCCAGAAAACCGATATCAAACGATGGCCGACGTTTTAACCGCTATGCCCTCGTGATAATCCGGTTAGAGACGCAAGAATTTGCGCCACTAACACGACACAAACTTCTTTATTCGGCCATGAGGGATTCAATGGTGTCGATTTCTCGTGGGATATGCCCGGACAGAACAATACAACCCTCGGCGGTCACCAACACATCGTCTTCAATACGAACGCCCAAATTTTCTTCGGGAAGATAGATTCCGGGTTCAACGGTGAGAACCATTCCCGGAGCCAGTATCGAGTGATAATCGCCGACATCATGAACATTTAATCCTAGCCAGTGAGAGGTGCCGTGAATAAAGTAGTCGCCATATCCGGCTTTATTGATGAAGTCTCTGGCGGTTTGATCGACTTGTCGGAAAGGAATTCCAGGTTTGATGATAGCAATGGCTTGTTTTTGGGCCTCTAAAACCAATTGATAAATTTCTTTTTGTCGAGGAGAAAATTTGCCGTTGATAGGAATAGTGCGGGTCACATCTGCGGTATATTCTTGAAATTCCGCGCCCACATCCAGAACGACCAAATCGCCTTCTTGAGTTTTTCTTTGCCCAAAAACGTAATGCAAAATACAGCTATTGGGACCAGAACCGACAATAGAATCGAATCCCGGACGTCTTGCGCCTCCCTTCATAAAATGATATTCAATCATGGCCCGAAGTTCATATTCATGGTGTCCGGATTGAGCAAAACGCATGGTTTCTTTTAATCCTTCGCCGGTAATGTTAATGGCTTGGCGGAGCAATTCAATTTCCGAATCGGATTTGACAAGACGCGCTTGAGAAACAAGCGTATGGGTATCCTGTTGTTTTAAGTGACGAACGCGAATAAAATCTTGAATAAGGCGATCCACAGGAAGTTCTTCCCGTTTTTCTTCGGGTGGAGAGTAATAAACATTTGTTAGAGGAAGGGTGAGGAGTGAGGCTAAAAAGAGTACAAAAGATTCCTGGATATCACCAAAAGGCATCGTGGAAGCAAATCCTGTGAGTTGAGACGCTTCTTCTCCGGGATAGAGTTTTTTTCCATTCCAAATTTCTTGATAGGAATCCTGTTTAGGTAAAAAAAGATGTTCTGAGGAATTAGGAGCCGAGAGTAAAATCATCACGAGATCGGCATCGGTGGTACCACTCAAGTAAAAAAAATGTTTATCGGGTAAAAAATATTCTGAATCGTTGGGTCTGCGAACCAAAAAGAAAATCGATTTAGGAGGAAGATTTTCAATGAGTTTTAAACGACGGTTTTGGAGTTCTGTCTTATTTTGGGGGAGAGAACAAACAAAATCCTGTTTTACGGGTTGACTCGTTTGTGCGAAATAGGAGGTCCAGCCTAAAGTTCCCCACAAGAACAAGAAGAAAGTGGAACGCAAGATCGAACTCCAGAAATATTGTTCATGGTGCCGGAAGAAAACGAAGCACAAGGAAGGCAAAATTAGCGGTAAGTAATTTTGCCCTCTTTATGCGGAAAAGGGGTCAGGGAAACGGGAGTTTCCCCGTATAG
>CAZHAR010000100.1:0-3367 GCA_964530615.1 uncultured Planctomycetota bacterium
AAAATTTCTCATTCCAATGCACTAGATGATCAAGTCGAGGTCTCTTTCTCGATTAGGAATTGTTGGTATACTTCCTCCCGGAGGAATAAAGCCTCCGGTTCCGCCTCCGCTACAAGAGGCTAACAAAAGGAATAAAAAGAGGGTTCCAACTAAATAAAATTTCATGGGAGGCTCCTAAAAGTTTTTTTTGTAACTATTTGAACAAAGCCAGATTTAAAATTCGTATCAAGTAAATTGAGATTATAATCCAGAAATAGCTTGAGAAAAATAGGGAAAATAAGAAGCCAAACGTTTATTTTTAGAATCTAAGGGGATCTCTCCCCCAAAATTTTTAGAGATTCTTCTATAGCTTCACGTACGGATGGATCGGGATCTTGACGGCTATTGTTTAACAAAGGAAAAATTTTAGCACTTTCTTCATCCATATATCCCAAAGCCCAAGCGGCCGCTTTTCTTATTTGCGGAGAAGGATCTTTTAAAGCAATCAAGATCAAATCGACGAATTCTTTGGCTTTATTTCCCATCCATCCTAAAGCCACAATCGCTTCTTGACGTAAGAGAGGATGATTTCCCTGAATCGCTTTAAGAAGATACGGAAATAATTCTTGTCCCCCAATTTGTCGCAAAACACTATTAGCATGAACACGAAGAAAAGGGTCGGGGTCGGCTAAACTTGAAAAAATAGCAGAAAGGTTTTCTTTAACAACCTTTGTTGATCCTAATTCTCCTAAGATAAAGAGCGCAGAATTTCGTACAGGAGTTTCTGAATGAGAAAGCAAAGAGAGGATCTCAGGTACAAATTCTTCCGCGCTATGAGGCATTTTCGCCAAAATTTCAGAAACAGTTCGAATAAAGATTTTATCGGATTCTTTGAACGCTTTCATTAAAATTAAACTAAACCCGGGAATTCCGTTTCCTATTTTGCTAAGAGTTTTTACTAAAGCGTCTTTTATTTTTTCGTCCGAGGACTCCTGCAAAAGTTTTAGGAGGGCTGGAATCGCTTCTTTAGCGCCATTTCCTATTTTTTCCAAAGTAGAGATAATTTTGCTCGAAGTATAGAGATCCTTTGAATTAAGGAGAAGTTGAACCAATGTAGGTGTTGCTGGAGAAGCTTTAGATCCCATCTGTTGTAGGATTTCTAGGATAAAAGTTTGTGCTACATAATCCAAATTTTGAAGCTTCTGGATAAGAATAGGAAGAGATTCTTCCGTTTGGACCCCAATTTCTTTCAAGGTAAAAGCGATTTCTTTTTGTAATTTTGTATTCTCTTTTTGAAGACTAAGTTTTTCTAAGAGAGAAGGCACCGCCAGTTGAGCCACTTTTTTTGGGCAACGTCTAAAAAGAATAACGAGATTTTCTGCGACTTCTGTATCCGAATCTTGAATCCAAGGAAGGAGCGAAGTGAGGAGATGAATATCCTTAATAGGAATGTTACTTAAGGCCCAAGAGGCTTTCCTACGCTTTATATTTTGAAGAATCTGGGGATCTTGAATATGGTTCCACTCAAAAGAATAAATTTTTTCAGGTGAGTTCTCTTCTTCCATTCTAGGTTCTTGAAGAACTTGTATCAAAAAAGAAACCGCTTTGTCAGCATAATAACTCATAAACCCTAAAGTATAGATTGCTTCTATGGCCACATGAAGATTACTGTCTTGAATTAAGGGAAGCAATTCAGGGACAGCTTTTTCACATAACTGTCGTAATTGATTATAAAATTGTGTGCTAGGACTTTCTCTGGTCCCGAAAGGAAGTTCACACATTGGAATCTTTGATTTGATCGCGACATGCATTTCTCGTAACACTTTGGCGGCACCTGCTCTCTTTTCAGCGAGGGGATCCTGCAGAAGAGGCAACATGGTCGATAATAAAGAATCCTCCATTCCTATATGGCCAAGAGATTCTGCGGCTCCGTTGCGGATTTTAAAATCAGGATGTTGCATTGCGTCTAACAGTAAATTTCTCACTACTGAATCCGATTTTGCTAGGTTTGCTAGAGCTTTATGCAAAGAGGAGGAATATTGATAATGGGGAATTTGGAACATCAAGAGTAATTTTGGTGCCACTTGACTTACTTTTAAGTGTCCCAAAACTTGAATAGCTCCATCAGATATTTGCTCATTTTGATGATCGAGAGCTTGGATAAGCTGGGGTTGAAGTGCTTCGATCTGAGATCCAACATTTTGTAGGATAGACACAACTTTTTCCCGATTTCGAGAATCTTCCTCTTGCTCAAGAAATTGGATCAGATCGGGAAGGATTTCAGGGGCCTCTAGTGCAATTTTTTTTAAGGCTTCCTCCACTCTATAAAGGTAAGAACCTAACGCTTGTAATAACGCAGGGACTGCCTCTTTAGCTCTGGCTCCGAGGGCACCTAAACTTTGCGCGGCATTATTAGCACTATCACTATTAGATTCTTTTAGAGAGAGTACCAAGCTCGGAACCGCT
The DNA here is from genome assembly GCA_964530615.1 of uncultured Planctomycetota bacterium. Taxonomy (GTDB): domain Bacteria; phylum Planctomycetota; class JBBTDB01; order JBBTDB01; family JBBTDB01; genus JBBTDB01. The sequence continues at coordinate 2,446 of CAZHAR010000100.1, forward strand.
TCTTGGGCTTCTATTCCCAGACTGGCAAGCGAATTAACTAATTGAGAAACCTGATCATAATCTTTAGACTCCCTTAAACTTTTCAGTAATTGCAAAATTTTGAATCGCTTTTCCCAACGAGGATCCCATTGAGTAAGATTTAAAGGGTTTCCAGCAAGTTCCTTAAGACATTCTGGAGAAGTCGAAATCGTTTTCCATTTTTCTTCTAGAGAGTATCCTTTGCGTTCGAGTTCAGCCAAAAAATTTTGTAAATCCATCGATTTTCTCGCATTCTAAAAAACCATAGAAGTGGCATATTGAAAAGGATATCCAATAATGACAATAATGAAAATTCGGATCAGAGTTTCTTCTTTAATACTAATTGAATTATGATTTTTGCTTGATGACTTGTTCAATAATTTTCAATTGTTCACGATATTTTGTATCTTTTAGTCTATTTTTAGACGCGGATATCTTCTTCATTTCACGTCTAAAAGAAAAAGAAAAAAAGAAAAAAAGAGTAAAGATTAAGAATAGTACTAAGAAGAGATTATACTTAAATTGTTTTGATAAATCCCAAAAGATATTTAGTCTATTTCCTTCTTGTTTAAAAAAAAGACTTCTTCCTCTAAAGTTATACTCCCATTCTTTATCGCCTATTAAAGTAACTTTTACATTCTCTGGAAGGTTTCCTATTCTTTTTTCAAGTGTTTTTGAATCTTCAGATGAAAACTTGGGGAAATTTTTGTTATTTAAATCTGTTTGATATTCCGGTTTCAAATCAAAATTAAGACTCATCAAATTTTTCAGATACTCCTTAACAATTCTATTCTCAGTAAGTAGTGGCATACACAAGAACGCAACAAAACAACCTAGTATACTCCAGTTGAATAAACTGGTTGCAAAAAGACCTGCCTTCTCATTGAATGACCAAAATTCCCAT
>CAZHAR010000100.1:3377-12495 GCA_964530615.1 uncultured Planctomycetota bacterium
CTTTATAACAAGGTACGTTCACTATAAAATTACATTGAGGACAAATTTTAAGTGGGCTACCTATTTCTATATCTCCATTCACAGTAAATCCTAATTTGTAATGACATTGAGGACAATAATAATAAGTTGTTGTAATTGTAGCCATTTTAAAACATACCTCCAAAATTTAATATTAATTTTATTGTCTATCGCTTCAAATAACAAGTGAAGAATAATTTTCGTATTTCTAAAAGTTTTGTAAATTTATAGTATTCTAGCTTTCTAATCTTCAATTTTCTCTAAAGCCTCTAAAATTATGGTCATAAAACGTGCTTCTTCTGAAGGGTCTTTAAAATTCGATTTTCGGAGCAATGCTTGTAAGTATGGAATCGCCTCTTTCGCCACTGGTCCCAAGCGTCCTAGGGTATTTATGGCATAAATAATAATATCGGTATTGGAATCTTGCAAAAGGAGAATTAAAGCAGAAACGGATTTTGGTTCTTTTTTCATCAATAAAAGCCCTTTTTCCCATAATTTAGAAGCTTCTTCTTTCTGTCCTTTTGATCGTTTAAGAATTCCTAAATTAAAATAAACTTGTGGATTTTGAGGATTCATCTGAACCGCACTATTATAATCTTGAATTGCCCCATCAATATCCCCTTTGGCTTCTCTAGATCGACCTCGATGATAATAAGCATCTACGGCCACTTGAGGATCGAGAGAAACGATCTGCGTATAATCTTGGATGGCTCCATCAAAATCTCCCTGAGCTTGTTTGGCTAATCCTCGATGATAATAAGCTATTGCATTTTTAGGATTGAGACGAAGAATTTCTGTAAAGTCTGCAATCGTTCTTTCCACCTCTTTTTTTTCTTCCTTTAAAATTTCTTGCTTAAGATCTTGAAGATCCTTTTCTAATGGAGAAGAATGCGGTTGAAGATCAGGAAACAGTTTAAAAATATGTGTTTGTATTTCTTGAATTGTCCCTTCTGGAAAAGACGTTGATCCTGATAAACCATTCGTTAATTCTAAAAAAATACGATAATCTGAAAGTGCTTGAATGGGATCTTTTTGTAAATAAAAAAGCGTACCTCGTTGATAAAATCGTGTTGCATTTTGTTGGGTTTTAGGAAGATCTTGATACTGCGTCAATAAGGTTGCGATGGTATGCGATTGAGAGATAGGTCGATTAAGGGAAAACCCGGATAAAAATCCGAATGCAAGAAAAAATAGAGCCGCAGAAGAGGCTAAAAGAAAAAATTTTGGCCCAGAATAACGGCGACGTTTTTGTGAAGATTGTTGCTTTAAATCTGTGGATAGGTTTGCATTGCTCTGAAAAGATTTTGTATTATTTAAAGAAGTATCATGAAATTCTTGATAGAAAAGTTGAAGGTATTTTACTCGCTCATCTTCGGGTGTTTCTTCTTGAGCTTTTTTCACGATATCAAGACATTCTTGTGGTTCTTTTAATCCAATTTTCCATAAATAGGGATGACTACGTTTGTCTAAAATTTCATAGCCTCGATCTAAACAAAACGGACAAGTTAATAAATGAAATAAAGTGTTATAATAATTTGTATGATACTGCTGTTTAAAAAGTGTAAAATTTTGAGCCAACCACTCGTCCGCTTCGACTCCACTTTTAGACGAGATCCATTCTTCCGTTATCGAAAATAACGCTAATTTTTGAGAAAAATAGTCGCAACCCGGATTCAGGAGGGTTTCCAAATTATTCATCCTCCCTCCAAGCTTTTTTAACAGTGTCTAAAGAATTTATTAAAGATTGTAATAATTCTTGACAACTTTTTTGGGTGACTATCTGATTTTTAGATTTATTATAATATTGTTCCACACTCTTTTTAAGAGCGGCTTCGATTTCATCACAAAAATCGATCCTATTTATATTTCCAGTATCCGCTTGATATACAGGTCGAATCGGAGCCTCTTTTCTCACTTGAGCAATTTCTTGTGTAGAAACATAAAATTGATATAAAATACTGCTAATTGGAAATTGTGGGAGAGGGAGAGGAGATTGAGAAAAATCATAAATGATTTCCCCGTTTTTCATGTACTTTTTTTCAAAAGAAACTTCCATATAAATACTGACGGCGTAACTGTCCTTCAAATGGAAACATTGACTTAAGTAGTCTTCTAAATCTAGTTCCTGTTTTTGGCTCTGAATTCCAATCTCCGTCAAGATCTGAAGAAATGCTTCATTTTTATTTTTTGAATTAGCTCGGAAAATTCCAATATCGAAATCCTCAATTTGGAAACCATGGCCTCCTTTTTTTAAAGAGGACCCCCAATAGGATAATGGAGTTGCTTGTTTTGCAGGTAATTTTCCCGTTTTAATGAACCGTAAAACAGTTCTCTGCTTCTTCGATTGAAACAAAGGGTACGAAGAATATAAAATCAACTCATATTCTAAGGCAGTAGCCCAAACTTGAAGATTAAGAGGTAATTTTTCTAAAGAAGTCTGCTTCTTTAGATTCGGTTTAACTTTAAGAGAAATCCGGGAAAGATGCTTTTTAGCAGGCCAGATACAGATAAATAATCGTTCCGGTTCAACACTATCTTTATTTCTTCCTTTGAGCGAAGTCGCATAAATAAAACCTTCGCTTAAGAAGTGTTTATCTAAAAAATTTGTTGTTTTAAAACGCGTAGGCATATTAAGACATCATCCTAATTCATTCAGGGATAAAGTGAGCCTCAAAGTCAAGACAAAATATTGAAAGGAATTTTAGCCATTAGCGTCGAGTGTTAAGGGTTTCGCTTCCAATCGCAGGAGCATTTGTACTTTTTAGGACTTTATAAACAAAGTGATTTTGATCCAACCAGCGAATTTCAGCTTCTTCGTGAAATCCTCCAGAAGCATCAATCGTATAATAGCCGTTATTATAAGTATAATTACCTCCGCCTTGGAAAACAATTTGTCCCTGAGGATCTTTCCAAACGGCGGTCATTGTTCCATTTCCTTTGAATTCTGAATCAATCCTATACAGGACGTTATTTACAGTCACTTGTGCAATCCAAAATCCCAGCAGACTCTGTGCTTTTTTGAGACTATAGCCCCAGAGTTCTAATACATTTTCTGGGAGAGGTTTGAGTTCCATACTATGAATTCCGGATTCTCTCGCTTTGGAAATTTGGACATAATAGGCAGAAAGTCCATTATTAATTTTATCTAAATTTGCTTTTCCTATTTGGGCCGCCTTGAGAAAATCGCAGTTGACAATCACCGTAGCTTCTACGGCCAAAACATTTCCACTTTTGGGTAAAATAACCGCCGGGAAACAATGTCCTGGGATGAGATAAAGAACAGGATCTAGGCCGACAGCTTCACAAACACTAGCGAAAAAGATCGCTAAATCGATACAAGTTCCTGCTCGATTTTGGAGGACATCTCGTCCATATTTGACATGTTGAAAAAAACGCCCTTCTACATCTCCTTCAGGGGGAGTTTGATACGCAATATTACAGGTTTGCATGAATTCATATAAATTTCCCATAAAGAGAATAGCTTCTTCATCAGTACTACTTGCAGAGATAGCTATTTTCCCACTAACACGACCCGCAACTTGCTGAATAACAGGATCATCTTTCGTCACAAAAGAAGCTAAAATATAGGAACATAAATTAAATCGATCATAAAAGTCTTTCTGATCCTCTCTCAAGATACTCGAATAAGTGACTTCATTTTTCCCCAAGATTTCGATATTTCGAGCCTCTGTCTTAGTTTTAAGTGTTCCATCAGCCTGTTTATATTCATATTCAACTTCAATAACGGATTGTCGCCGTCCTTCCACTTTCCCAATTTCTTCAATATCTAAAAGTGGAAAATAGGGATCTACTACGGTTTGACCAGGAACAACGATTGAGCAAGATTCCCACGGACTCCAATTTGGGCTATATTTAGCAACACGAAAGCGAATACGGTATTCTTTTAAGATTTGATTTCCGGTATTGCGAAAACGAACACAAGCAATCCAGAGGTTTTCAAATTTTTTATATCCATACGATTTCGCAATACAACTCATAATAAAAGGTTGTGTCTCCCATTCTAGTTGATTATTGACTTGATTCCCATTTGTTGGAAGTGTCATTTGAAAAGCGATTCGCGTCGGATTGGGAAGAATCTGAATTTGCGAAACAGAAGAAGGGAAAGAAAGAGTATAAAAACGACTAGTGATACCTACCGCATACTGAATCCAAGTCGAAAAACTAGCAGAATTTTTTTGAATTTTAATCTCCTTAGGGAGAAAATTACCAAGTAGAATTTCCCAAAGTTGATTTGCTCCGGGACGGGCAATACCTTTTAAAGTATAAATAATCTGGATTGAAGTATTCAGATCATTAAAAGTTCGTTGAACCTCTTCAGGTTTATACCAACTTTCTAAAAACTGGAGTCGACGAAGAAGCGGGATTCCTTCGGTATTATCCTCACGTACGACTTTATACATATTTTTATTGAAGAAATCAATACTTAAAGTAATTCGTGCTTCTCCTGCAAAATTTAAATCGACCCAGACCATCTGTTTCATATCGGGTTGTTGCGAATAAAGAAGCGATGTCAAGAAAACCAAAGTCGGAAAAAGAATAACAGAACAAATCCTAGAATAATCCAAATAAGATCTCAAAGTTTTTCTCCTGAAAAAATCCTAAAGGGGTATTTTAAAAACGAAAATCATCTTCCAGAAATGCTTCTATAAAAATCTCTGGAAGAAAGTGGAGTAATTCTTATTTTCGGCTATAGGAAAACTCTAATCCTAGTACATTCAAATTATTTGGGTTTTTCAATATTTTATAATTAAAATGATTTGCATCAATCCAAGTAATTTGTGCTTCCTCATAAAATCCATTCCCAGTCAACTTACAAATCCCGTTTTGATAAATGTAGCTCACACTTCCCTGAAGTACAATTTGATTATACGAATTTTTGACAGAACCATTCATCATCCCGTTTGATGTATACTCTGCTTCCAAGGTATTATTGTTAAACGAAGCTGTCCAAACTCCCACCAAAGACTGTATCGGTACAGGAATTGGACTTGGAATTGGGTTTGAAATAAGAGGAATAACATAACCTAATTTATAGATCCAATCTTCCGATACTGCTTTAAGCTCCATACTATGAACACCATTGGCTCGTTGTGTTTGGATTTGAATGCGACGCTGAGGAGCATGGGTTTCATCTAATATTTTTAAATTCTCCATCCCTGCTTTTTTTCCCAGCTCAAAATTATCAGTAGACGCAATTAAGGTCGCTTCGATCCCAAAAAGAGTTCGCTCCGTTCCTCTCGTTCCATCAGGAAGAAGAGGTGGAGGCGCTTGAACTGCAGGGAAACAATGCCCGTCTATAAGAACAAGAACAGCGTCAAGTCCAACTGCCTCGCAAACACTTGCATAAAGGATCGCTAAATCAACGCAAGTTCCTGCCCGATTTTGAAGGACATCTCGTCCATATTTCACATGCTGAAGCGATCGACTATCGAATATCTCTCCGGGAGGGGTTTGATAGGCGATTTTATTGTAATTCATAAATATAAATAAATTTTTCATAAACTCCAAAGCATCTTTTTCATACATAGAAGCAGAACGGTTTTCTTGGGCCATACTGCTAACCATTCCTGCGAGTTGTTGAATGACCGGATCATCTTTTGTAGTAAAAGACGATAAAACTAACCAAGCTATATTAGTATGATTATAAAAGTTTTGTTTAAGAAGTTGAGCAGAAGGAAGAGTGGAAAAAACCACTTCATTTTTTCCAAGGAGTTCTATTTTAGCAGAATCATTTTTTCTAAGAATTTGTCCATCCGCTAATTTATACTCATATTCCATTTCAATTAAAGTTTGTCTTCGTCCTTCTAATTTGTTGATTTTTTCAATATCCAGTAAAGGAAAAAAGGGTGTCACAATAAGTTGTCCGGGTAACACTTGAGGGTAGATATTCCAAGGATTCCATGTCGTACTAAAATCCGCAACACGAAAACGGACTTGATACTCTTGAATCGGTTCTCCTCCGGTATTTTTAAAACGACTTCGGGCCAACCAAAGTATATCAAATTTTTCATAACCGTAAGATTTTGCGATGCAGGTGATAATGTACGGTTTCGCTTCCCATTGCATTTCGCCTTGAGCAGGACTATTCTTAACAGAAGAAGGTCGTGGCATCTCAAAGATAAATTGATTAGGATTACGTAACATTTGAATATTGTTGCTTCCTGAAGGGAAAATCAGAATAAAGAGACGAAGAGACAAACCAAAATCAGTATTAACGGCTAAACTAATAAGAGCATCTTCTTTATTAATTTCTACTTTTATAGGTGTTTCATCTGTTCGAAAGAGAATCTGCCAAGCGTTGTTTTTGAGGGGATGCGCAAATCCGGGAATAGTAAATGTGATAAGAATAGTACACGTAGTATCTTCTTGAGTCTGTTGAAAATTTTCAGGTTCATACCAATCTAATAGAAGATTCAACCGACGTAATAATTCCAATCCAGTCATTTTAGAATCAATAACATTTTTGTATAATAGAGGATGAAATTCGACTTTAAGAAGAATTTGTGCGTTTCCAAGTTCATCCAGTTTTACTTTTAAAATTTGAGTACATAGCGCTTTTTCTTGGGCCGGTTTTTCGGGTGGAACTCCAGGTTGAGCTGAGAGGAGGTTAAAAAAACAGAGAAAACAGAGAAAACAAGAATATTTCAATCGAGAGGATTTCATATCTGCTCCTAAAATAGAGACTATATTTCAGATAAATTTGACTTGAGTAAGTGGGCAGGAGTAACACCTGCCCATTATTTATTTCACGAGGTGATAAATTTTCACCTCATTATCAAAAAATAATATCATTTCCATTTCATAAATCATAAAAGAAAATTTCTTTTTTTCTAGTCTTCCCTCTTTGGCTAGGTTAAGCTCTAGTGTATCATTCTGAACTTTATACAGACCAATAAGATTTGGATATTCTTTAGAACTATATAAAAATTGACCATTAAGTTTAAAAGAAAGTTTTTCAAAAGATTTTTCATTTTTAAATTCCCACTCTCCAAAAATAAGAAATTTATTACTTTTTGTAGCCGGTTTCATAGTATAAAGATTTCCGTTCAAAACTCGGAAGTAGAGAAGATATTTTTTTGTCTGCTGGTCTAGTAAAATCATCTTGGAATCATTCAAAAAGACAATAGTACTCTTACTCTCTAGTAAATTTCCGGAGCCAAAACGGATTTCATAATTTAAATTTTCTCCAAGGATTTCATAAAGACCAACATATTCACCGTTAGGAAGCCAAAAAATATAAGAGGCTCGCTGCAATTTCAAGGAGTATTTTAAACTTCCATCAGAACTAAATTCAAGTAACTCTTTTGCAATATTCTCTTTGCCTTGAATTAACTGCCATTGTCCTACGATATTTTCAGGGGGTGAAACTTTTTGTTTTAAGTCTAAAGAATGCTCAATCTCATAATCTTTTGCCGTATAAACCTGAAATCCTTGCTTGATAAATCCGTTACTTCCAGGAGAAGGATCAAGTACTTGATTTTTAACTTCAAATTTTTGATTAGGATTTACCCATAAAAAAATATCGTGTCCAACACAAGACATTCCTTGAGAGTTCCCAAAAAAATCTTCCCAAGCGGCAATATAATAGGTATGATATTCTACACGCCCTAAAGAAATAGATTGTTTGGCCTCAATCCGATACCATCCTTTTGAAATGATAACATCTAGCGAAGTCTCTTGGTCAGTAAGATAAGCAAAAGCTAAAACTACTGGATGATTACTGGGATTAAAAATTTTTAAATCGGCATAAAGTGCCGAAAATAGAATAGAGAGTAATAAGAACCGAACGATTAAAGTTTTCATAGAAGATTCCTTTCCTATTTTCCACTAAAAAGAACGGAAAAATCAAAAATTACTCTTACATTAGAAGATAGCGAGAAAGATATCCGCTATCTCCTAATAAAATTAACTTTTTTCTTTAACAATTAACTTTTTTTCTTTAACAATTAGCTGTAAGGTTTCGTTGATATTTTCTAGTAAACTGATTAACGTACCCATCGAAAGCATAAACACTATAGGAAAAAAAACCCCAAAAAAAAAGTTCAGTGAAATAATATAAGAAATGAACTTCTCTAGTTCATTTCCTTTAGATTTAAAAGTCTGTTGAGAACCTAAAAAAACAATCACGCAAGCGATCCAAACGAAAACGAAAAAGTATCGTGAATCTTTCATAATTATTCTCCTTTTGTAGCAAAAATGAGGAAAAACTTTGATTTCGATTTGAAGGCATTCCTTGCTTATATCCAAAGGAGTCTCAACTGGGTGGAGATTAGACACCTACTTTGGCGTCTGTGTTTCGTATTCTTTTAAATCCGGGAATGTCTCTAAAATCCATTCCTGTAGTTTTTTATATTTTGGATTATTTTTTGTTAATTGAAGAAAATTTTTATAATCTGCTTTTGCTTTTTTTGTATTCCCCTTCCTATAGTGAATACTTCCTCGATTATAGTAGGCATTAGCATCTTGAGGATTGAGGCGAATGGCATCTACAATAGCGCTGTCCACTCCTTTCGCATCCTTATCGTTATAGGCATTAGCATCTTGAGAATTGATGCAAATAGCTTCCATGTAATCTATAAGAGCGCCTACTGAGTCTCCTTTCGCATCCTTAGCAATCCCTCGATTATTGTAGGCATTAGCATCTTGAGGATTGAGGCGAATGGCTTCCGTGTAATCGGAAATAGCACCTTCTGTGTCTTTTTTCGCATACTTAGCAATTCCTCGACTATTGTAGGCATTAGCATATTGAGGATTGAGGCGAATGGCTTCCGTGCAATCTAAAATAGCACCTTCTGTGTCTCCTTTCGCTTTTTTAGCAATTCCTCGATTATTGTAGGCATTAGCATCTTGAGGATTGAGGCGAATGGCTTCGGTGTAATCTAAAAGAGCACCTTCTGTGTCTCCTTTTGCATACTTAGCAAGTCCTCGGTTATAGTAGGCCTCAGAAAATTGAGGGTTGAGGCGAATGGCTTCATTATAATCTGAAAGAGCACCTTCTAGGTCTCCTTTCGCATCCTTCGCAATCCCTCGGTTATAGTAGGCCTCAGAAAATTGAGGATTGAGGCGAATGGCTTCCGTG
>CAZHAR010000101.1:0-11711 GCA_964530615.1 uncultured Planctomycetota bacterium
TTGCAATAAGTTTTGAATTAAAGCGGAGTACTTATCTCTCATTGCTTTTCCTTCAATAGAGCGTATACGTATTTTTTCTGAAAATATTTTTCGAAAATTTTATCAAAATGAAAGGATTTTCTTCCCATAAACGATTCATTTCTATTGTATCCGAAATCGGTTCCATTAAAAAGAACTAGTCTAGTAGCTTCTCTTCGAGGAATGTTACCCCTTTAGAATAAAAACTTTGCAAAAAAAAAAAAAATCGATATCCTTAAAAAAAATAGATCTAGCCTCTCTAATCATTTTAAACTCTGTTGAAACGGGGGATATTTGTGAAAACGTTTTATTCTATTCTTTTCTTCTTTATTCTGGAAGGAGGGTTGGGAATTCCTCTATGTTCTCAATCCATTGAAGAGCTTCTTCCTCAAGACACGATCGCCTATGTTTCGTTTCCGGCTGGGAGCGAATTTCTTCAACAATCTCAAAAATCTGCGGTCGGTCAACTGCTTCAAGAACCAGAAATGCAACATTTTTTCTCGAAAGTCTTTGAACTTCTGAACCCTTTTTTAAGACCTGTTCACGAAGGAGTTCAACAGCTAACGGGAACCAGTCTCTCTACCCTCTATTCTTCATTTGATGGAGAACTTGCACTTGCTTTGATTCGCGTAGAAAGCGAAGTTCCTGAAATTCTTGGAAGTCTGGGGTTTGTGGACGCGAATTCTGGAATCAACCTTTTGCAAACTATTTTACGAAACCTGAATCTTCAAATCGAAGAACGTCAGAATAATGAATTTCATTACCAAGTCATTCCGCTTGGTCCCCAGGAACTTTATTGTATTTGGGCCGGATCTAAACTGTTGTTTAGTTTTCATTTGAACGTATTACAGGCGATCTCCCAAAATAAGTTCCCAACGCCTTCTCTGAAAGAGGTTCCAGAATTTCAGGAGGTTTCAAAACAGATTGGTTCTCAAAAAGCTTTTCGTTTTTGGATTAATACAAAAGCGATTCTTCAGCATCCGGCTATTTCTGCGTCCTTAGGAAAAAATGGAGCACTCTTGTCACGGTTGGGTCTTACTCAGTGGACCTCTTTAATTTTCGCCTTCTGGTTCCATGATCTGGATTTAAAAACGGCGTTTCAGATTGGAACGGATGGAAGCGCTCCTCAAGGAATAACAAAGCTTCTCAATACACCCGCTCTCTCGACCAAAATATTGAATCGTCTTCCGAAATCAATCTATACTTTTTCTGCGTTTCAGTTTGATTTTGCCGAGTTTTACCAACAAGCAAAATCGTTAATTCTTGAGATAGAGCCTTCTGCTTGGAATACAGTGGCACCGTATATTAAAATGGTTGAAACGGATTTGGGAAGCCCTCTAGAGAGTCTTTTAAGCCTTTCGGGTAATACCTACATTCAGGTCAGTTTTAATGATAGTATTGGGGATCAAAGTGTCTGGATATTGTATCCACAAGATATGACAATCTGGAACTCCCGATTAAAGAAAATGTTTGAACGCACGATGACCATTGCAGAAAAAAATTATCGCGGAAAAGTGATTTATAGTTATCGAATAAAACCGGGTAAACTGGAAAACGGACTCTCAAATTTTAAACCGATCCAGATTTTTCAAAGTGTCAAAGAAGTTTTAGCGCTTCCGACTTGTTATTTTGTGGATGGAGATCGAGTGGTTGGCGCTCATATGCCTCAAATCTTGATGGATTTTATTGATGGACTCGAACCCTCTGCTCAATTTCCTGCTCAGGTAATGACTTCTTTGAATTCTGGAGTTGCTTCTCTTTCTTGGGAAGATATTCGTGCGGAGAATGCAACGGGCTATTATTCAATTTGTGATGGGGTTTCTATATTTTTACCCGCAATTTCTGGCTTTGCTGGACTCGAAACATCGATTTCTTCTTTCGATTTTCCCTCGGCTGAAACCGTTTTTAAATACCGAAGGCCCGGGTTTTCTTATTCTAAAACGGGAAAAAATATGTTGTGGATCTCTCAATTGAATCTTATTCCGACTTCGTTTCCTCAATTATCCTCGACAAGTCTTGTGACTGGAGTCGCAATTACTGCGGCGATTGCTATTCCGGGACTTCTGCGCGCAAGAATTTCTTCAAATGAAACTTCCGCGATCGGAACCTTAAGAACTCTTTCAACCTCTCAAAATCAATTCCAGAATGCGAATATGAAGGACCGAGATATAGATGGAGTCGGTGAATATGGCTTCTTTACCGAGTTAGCGGGTACGCTTCCGGTTCCTGTTGGAAATCAGGAGGGAAGTCCAGCCAGACCTACCTTTATCAATTCTGTTCTAGGAGCAACTTCCTTGAAAAATGGCGGGATTGCAGAAAAATCAGGCTACTATTTTCTTCTCTTTCTCCCTTCTGGTTCCGAAAATGGGCCGATTCGTGAAAATGGGCAACCCGTTCCTCCAGTATTTTCAGATCCAATGAGTGAGACAGAAAGTGCTGAAATAAACGCACAGGAAACTCGCTGGTGCGCTTACGCATGGCCCGTTTCTGCAGGGAATTCTGGGAATAAAGCCTTTTTTATCAACCAAGCTGGAGAAGTGTGTGCGACCTCTAATATTCCTATGGGAACTTCTACGCTCTATTATTCCGGTTTAGAGCGCATTCCAGAACATAGTGATATTTTTGATCAAGATGGAAGCGGAGATATAGATGCCTCGATCTTGGTCGGAACCCCCATAAGTAATGGTTTAATTTGGCACCCCACCAGCTAAAAAAAGAAAGGAACATTTATGAAAAAATCTTCTTATTTTGGGATCTTTTTCTGTCTTGGAATGAGCTTTTTTGCTACTATTCAGGCGCAATCGCTGGTTCATCTTCTTCCAGAAGAAACAATCTTATTTTGCTCTCTTGCGGATGCGAAAAATATTGAGCCCCAAGCGTTAAAAACAATTTGGGGACAATTTTGCCAGTTGCCTCAAATGCAAGAAACCGTTCAGAATTGGAAGGCAGAATCGCTTCCGCTTTTTAATTTTTTAGATGGGCTTGCTAAAAAGAATGTAGGGATATCTCTGAGTGAACTATTGAAGCTTTTACAAGGAGAAGTTTCTTTCGCGCTTATTCAAGATACAAAACCTCATTGGATTGGTTCTTGTTTTTATGGAACCCAAAAAGAATTACTCCTAAATGTATTTTCCAGATTCTTGGGAAAGGCTACGATTCAAAATTTGGGAGCTTTTTCCGTTTCAGTCTATCAGAATGGATTCATTTATGCTTATTTTGGAGCGGACCGTCTTATTGTAAGCGACTCTTCAAGCGAATTAGAAAAGATTTTGAATCAACTCTCTAATCCATGTAAGGCCTTTTCTCAGAGTGCTTGCTATCAGAAACATTATTCTGGAAACGAATATTGCTCTGTATGGGTTAACGTCTCTCAGGTTATTCGTTTCACAAATCCAGAAGCGATTTCAATAGAACTTGAAGCACTCGGGATCAACAAGATTGAAGCGCTCTCTTTAAATTATGGTTATGAAGGAGAATATCTTCAATGGCGAGGAAAGCTCTCTTTTAACGCAACACCTTCTGGAATTTTTGCCTGTACCCCCGATCAGGAACTAAAGGAAACCTCTATTCGACATTTACGTGGCCAAATTTCTTCGGTAGCCGTTGTTGCCTTTAGCGCGAAAAATTGGTTTCAATCGGTACAGAATATTTTTAAAGTGCTCTATTCAAATGAATCTCCGCTAGAAGAAAATTTTAATCACGAACTATGGCAGGAGTTTGGTTTTACGATCGAAGAACTTGTCTCTATTTTTGGAAATACTCTTTCGGCTTGGGACTTCAACAACAATGGAACTTCGTGGTCATTAATGGCAGTAGAACTAGAGGCGCCTGAAATCTTTGAAAAACTTTTTTTACCCAGAATGGCCCGTTTTTTTTCTCTTCAGATACGCACCAAAGAATATCGTGGAGTGACCATCTATCAAGTGTCGCCAATCCTTGATCCGTATCTTCGGAATGAAGCCCAGATGCTTCAAGGACTCAGTTTTTTAGGCGTACCCACCCACTTTATTATTCATCAGAAACATCTTATTCTCGCTTCGCTGCCCCACGCGTTACAAGCCTACTTGGATATGGCACCCTCGTTTTCTGGAAAAGGCCCATTTGTTCATTTGGATCAGAACATCAAGGGGAAAATTCTTTCTATCCTTTCGTATGATCCAATACTTTCGGCCTCGTCTTATCGAAACATTTTGCATTTTCTCAAAAGGTTTGAAACGATTATTCGTACCTTTGGGATCCCTCTTTCGTTTGGAGATTTTCCAAGAGCCACTGAGATATTACCGTTGATTCGGCCCAATTCGTTTGAAGTATATTGGAAAGAAAATCTGCTAACGATGGATCTAAAAATTGGATTTCCACTTACTTTAGATAAAACGAATTTTGCAATCACTTCGGTAGCGGGTGTTGGAATAGTCGCGGCGATCGCTATTCCAGGACTTCTTCGCGCGCGAACTTCTTCAAATGAAACTTCTGCGATAGGCATCTTGAGAACGATCTCCACCTCTCAAAATCAATTCCAGAACGCCTGTATGAAAGATCGAGATGTCGATGGAACCGGTGAATATGGCTTCTTTACCGAGTTAGCGGGTACGCTTCCGGTTCCTGTTGGAAATCAGGAGGGAAGTCCAGCCAGACCTGCCTTTATCAATTCTGTTTTGGGAACCACCTCTATGCAAAATGGGGGAATTGCTCAAAAGTCAGGATATTATTTTCTCATGTATCTCCCCTCGGGTTCCGAAAATGGGCCGATTCGTGAAAATGGACAAGTGGTTCCGCCAGCCTCTTATGTCCAATTTCAAGAGATGAGTGAGACAGAGGCGCGTGAAATAAACGCACAGGAAACTCGCTGGTGCGCTTACGCATGGCCCGTTTCTGCGGGAGAATCTGGAAACAAAGCCTTTTTTATCAACCAAGCTGGAGAAGTTTTTGCGACTTCTAATATTTCTATGGGAAGTTCTACGCTCTATTATTCCGGGTTGGAGCGTGTTCCAGACGTTGGCGATATTTTTGCTCAAGATGGAACCGGAGATCTGGATGGTTCGATTATGTCCGGACTCTTAGAAAGTACTCGTAATGGCTTAATGTGGAATCCTAACGATTAATTTGTCGGGACTGCTACGACTCTGCTGGAGCGCGATAAGCGCTTTATTTCCTGGATCGTAGTGGTTCATTCTGGGCCATTCTATCGGAGTTAATAAAGATAAGGCTCTGATAGTATCTCCTTGATTACTTGCGGTGATCCCTTTTTCAAAGCGCCATCCCCAATAACAATGCATCATCGCATGTAAAAAGGTGATCCCAGAAAACAAACCCAAAAATAAGAATAGAGCTCCCCATGAAGCATTCATCGGGAGCCATTCTATTTGACGGAAAAAAAAGAAAGCGAGCAGTGTGAGTGTTGCAGAAGCTAAAAAAGCAACACCCAGATTATACCACTGAAAAGAGCGTTTGAATTCAGAGCGAAAGCTTACGGATTCGCTCTGAAAATGATTTTGAGGTTCCATAAAAATGAAAAAAAATTATTCTTTTTTATTTTTCTCGCTCCATTCTTCTAAAACAAAAGCAAAATTTTGATTCGAGCCACAATGATTACAGTAAAGGCTCCCTGAGCGTTTCTTTTGATCCAGAAGATGAACAGGAACCAAGAGTTGAGAATGACAATCTTTGCAATTTAATAGTTGAGAGCGCGGGGTTCCACATTCTTGACAGAAAGGCGTTTGCGCGCCGGATTTTCCACAAAAGGTACAAAAAACCTTCTCTTTAGTTTGGAGAGCAGTGGTCTTTTTATTTTCTTTACTATTAAGAATTACCGTTTGCAAAGAATTAAAAGCGGATTGTAAGTTTTCTTGAAATCGTTTCATATCTGTTTGAAAATATTTACTCTGAGAAGGATAATCGTAATTATTTTTAAGTAAATAGGATAACCGAGTACTGAGATCTTCATATCCCTTCAAACTTTCCAAAACATATTTTTGTTCTTTATTGATTTGATGTTTGAGGGATTCCATTTTTTCCAAATCTGAAGATTGCAATAATAATTTGGACTCTTCTACTAATCGTTCTGCTTTAACTACTAATTCACCAATTTCCGAATTAAGTTTTGTCCAGAGTGCTTTTTTTTCCTCTTCGATCACTGATTTTTTTTGTTTATGATAGGACTCTCTGTGAATCGCCCATTGATCATAGGTTAAAGTGACATAGCTAATCACTAAAATGGTTCCTGCGATAAAAATATAATCTCTCATTTCTTCGCCATAGACTCCATTAATTACCATTGCTAGAGTAAAGAGAGTGAGCGGGAACATTCGAAGAATAGCAAATTTAAATCCCACAATACGAGAGACATGAAGAATGAGAAGTGGGATCGAAAAAAGAGCGGAAATGGCCATAATTTCTGTAGCGCTAAGCTTTCCATGAAATCCTAAAACAGAAAAAATAATAAAAAAAAGCGAATAGGTAAGGGCCAAAAGAAAGAAATGTCCTAAGCGAAAATTTTCCAATAAACCCGGTTTTTGCTGTTCGCTGAGGTACCAGAGTCCCGCACCAAATAAAAGTAGCGCCACCGCCATAAGCCTAAAAAGCAACATGACTTTGCCTAAAGGAGTACTTGCACCCGGAATTTCTATCACAATCGATCGATTGGTGACCAGATTTTTAAATTCCCAAGAAAGTTGGTGATCGATTCGTTTGGTTGGTTGAAGAGCATTATCTGGAATGATAGGTTTTTCAACTCCGCTCAAATACAAGTTAAGCTTAATTTCACGCATTTGACGGGATAGCGGAAGTACATAAATAAAGTGTTCTCGGCCTGTCGCTAAAAAATTAATAGAAGCGTTGATTGAAGTGTCTTTAGGAATAGTTCCGCTCCAAAAAATTCCACTTTGATTATAAAGGACATTATCGGGTTCAATTGGTTTTGCATTCGTCCCTAAAGTAAGCATCAACTTAACATCGCGAGCTTCGGTTACTCCATGAGGAAACGGAATCGCTAATAAAACGGGCTTATCTTCATCACCGGGATGTCGAAACGTAAGAGTTCCTTCGCAAGAAACTTCATAGCGAGTGTAGACTTCCATTCCTAAACGATGATTGCTCGAAGACAGTTTCATCGTAAGGTTCAGAGACTCAATAATAGGTAAAATTCCCAGAGGAAGTTTAAAAGGTTGATTGTCGCTTTCCCCTCCACTTTTAGTTTGAGCCGTTTTTTCTCGAACGTCTTGTGCTTCTTTACGAGATTCGTCACGAGCTTTAATAAGACTCGGTAACAGAAGCCCTGAGATCACGGCAAAAATAACCACAACCACTAACAATTCTATTAAGGTAAAACCCTGTTTCAGAAAAATTTTCATAAAGCCTTCGCAAAAATTGGCAAGTGTTCAAATTCATATTTTAATTGTACATTTTTTTTTGAATCCATAAAATGAAAAAGAGAATTGTCTTGAACCGAAAAGCACCGTATTCAAGATTTTTTGTTTTCAAACCGATAAACGAAAAAGGTCTCTTCTGAAGTCAATAGTTTCCTTGAGGTTTTTTTATGAAACGAAAATTTTCTGTGTACTGGCTACTCCTCGTTTTATTTGCTTATCATTCTGGACTTTATGCACAGACCATTCAGATTAAAACCTCCGAATTGTTTGAAGCTTTTTTTCTCCTGAACCATATAGGAAATGATTCCGACCCGAATCCTGAGGTCCAATTTTGGAAAAAACATCGCTCGGAAGACGCTCGAAAAGCCGTGTTCCTATGGGAAGGACGCGGGAAAGATTTAGCGACTCTTCTTTATCCGATGAGAGAAAAAACACTGGCCACGTTTGTAGAAGAACTCAAAAATCCAACAGCAATTCAGGCTCGTTTAATGGCGGTTCATTCCCCAGAGACTCCAGAATTTTTGTATTTCCAAAAATATCACTCCTCTTTGCTTACTTATCTGGAAACTCTTCAAAATGCACAATTTAGAGATTTCTGGCTGGGACAGTATGGAACTTCATTACAAGAAACTTTACAAAAAATACGAACCCATTTTTCCGAATTCGATCGAGACGCTTTTTCAAAAGGCTTTCGATGGTTTTCTGGAACAGAATTGCCGACTCGTTCGGAGTTGAACCTCTATGTGATTGCGCTCTCCAACAACGAAAAATTAATACTGACAGAAGGGGACACCCTCTTTTCAGCAAATTTATTTTCTGAACTTCCCTCTGCGTGGGCTCATCTTCTGTTCCAAAAAATACCGATCGGTTCAGAAAATTTAGAGCAGGTAAAATTATTGAGCCAAAAAAAATATTACCGCAAAATTTCTCAACGGATTCACATCGCTCAACCGCTAAGCGAAGAATATCGTTTAGCCGCAAGTTTATATTTGGCCCTTCAGTCAAAAATACTCTCTGTTCGGGAGGCGATGTTCCAATTAAAAATGGCGTATCCCCATTCGGAAGATCCTTTCGATACCGGATCTCCGCTCGCCGCCATTATTTTCAAAAGATTGATGGAAACTCCGCTTGATTCCTATCCGAATTATGATGAATTTCTTACCGATCTTTGGAAATCTCAAACGATTCCGGTGAATTATCTTCAACGTAATGCGCAAGAAATCTGGGAAGAAGTCGCAGGAAATGCTGGAATCTTTCTTCAAGAAGAACAGAATACCTTTAAAATCGGAATGGTCCTTACGGGTTATTTTGCGGAAATGACCGGACTTCAAAAAGGAGATTTGCTGTTAAATATTGATGAAATCTCCTTAGAAAATAAAACGCTAAGTGAAGTTCTAAGCCTGTTGGCTGGATATCATGGCGAAGAAAAAACGCTGACCCTCAAACGAGCTGAGGAAGTCCTTGTCCAAAAAATTTATCTGGATTAACCCCAAAAGAGATCATTTTGCTTGAGACATCCCTCAATCTCCATTATCATAAACCTCTTCTTTTTTAAGGTGGAGTCTCAAAAAAATGGAATTTTTAAAAGAGTTACTATTCTCTCTATTAAGCAATCTAGTTTGGGCTGGCTTTATTTTTGGTTATTTTTATGTGAAAAATAAGAAGCAACGTCGGGTGGCCCAAAATTGCTTTCTCTCTTATTTATTATTTCTTGCGAGTCGGCGGGTCACACTTCAAAACTTTGTGGGGCCCTATGTCTTTCTTCTAGAAAAAAAAGTCGATCATTCGGAGATTTTGACTCGCGTTTTACAAAATATTCATAAAGTTTCCGGCGAGATTTTGAACCAGACTCAAGGAATACTGAATTTGCTTGAAACCCAAGTTGTTTATGAGCCTTTGATCTCTCTTTATCAAAAAATATTAAATTTTCAAACTTATATTTCGAGCAGTATTGTTCAAACCGATTTGATTGTTGGAAATCCACAAGAATTGTTTCAATCGCCCAAATATGAAGAAGAATTGAATACCTATAAAAATTTCTTGTCTGCCTATTCCACCGAAGTTATTAAAATTTATGAAGCGATCCCCGCAAAACTAAAACAACAACTCCCATCCAATTATCGAGAACAGTTAACTAAAAAACTAGAAATGGGAAGAGCTTCCTGAAAAAAAACTGAATAAAGGATTTCTGCATGCAAACGGTTTCTTTTGTTGAAGAAAAAGTAGAATTTCGTCAACAACTTTTACAAACAATTACAAGGGCCAAACAACTTTTGTTGGAACGACAAAATCCCTTGGGCTATTGGATGGGTATCCTCGATACGGATACCTCACTTACCGCCGAATACATTATGTTGGCACGTTATTTAGGCGAAGAAGAGCCACTTCTTAAGAAAAAAGCCATTCAATATATTCTCAATACACAAAATCCAGAAGGCGGTTGGTCCATTTATCCGGGATTCCGTTCCGATGTCAGTGTCACTACTAAATGTTATTTCGCGTTGAAACTTGCTGGATTTTCAGCGAACGATCCTCTCATGATTCGCGCTAAAAATGAAGCGTTAAAAATGGGTGGACTCCATAAAGTAAATGTCTTTAGCAAAGTGGCTTTTGCTCTCTTCGGACAATATTCTTGGAAAGATATTCCAGCAATGCCCGTGGAAATGGTTCTCGTTCCACGTTGGTTTTACTTCAATATTTACGAAATGTCTTACTGGTCCCGTACCATTACGGTTCCGCTTAGCCTAATTTACACGCTGAAACAAGAGATTTCCATTCCTTCAGAAGAACATATTTCGGAACTCATTGTCGTGGGTTCAAAATCCGATAATTACGAAGGACGACGCGGTTTTATTCCTTTCCTTTTTTCCTTCATCGATATCTTTTTAAAGCTTTATATGAAGTTCCCGATCCAGTTTTTACGTAAAAAAGCGATTGCTTTTGTCGAAAAATGGATGCTGGAACATTTCAAATATTCTGAAGGATTGGGTGCTATTTATCCGGCAATGCTGAACTCCCTTATTGCCCTAAAAATGTTGAATTATCCTAAAGATCACCCCGTTTATCAGGAACAATGGAAGTTTTATAAAGAGTTAATGGTGGAAGAAGGCGATACCTTGAGATTACAACCTTGTGTTTCTCCTGTTTGGGATACAGGACTTGCCCTTAACGCCTTGAATTCTTGCCAATTGGATCCGAAACATCCGGCTAAACAAAAAGCCGCTAGTTGGTTGATGGAACATCAAATTCAAATTAAAGGTGATTGGCAGATCAAAAAACCGAACGTCGAACCGGGTGGATGGCCGTTCCAATTCGCCAATGATTTCTACCCCGATAACGATGATTCTGCGGTGGTGGTAATGGGCCTCCAAGGGATCGATTTGGAAGAAAACCAGCCTAAACTCGATGAAACTATTCGAAAAGCGACACAATGGCTCATTCAGATGCAAAATAAAGATGGAGGTTGGGGTGCTTTTGAATACGAAAATAACAAATCGCTATTAAATTATTTACCCTTTGCGGACTACGGTGCTTTACTCGACCCTTCAACGGCTGATGTGGCCGGACGAGTTTTGGAAATGTTAGGAAATGCTAAAATTCCAGTAGATCCTCAAGTCATCCAGAAAGCTATTCGCTTTATCTTGAAAGAACAGGAAGCGGAAGGATGTTGGTATGGACGGTGGGGAGTAAATTATATCTATGGAACCTGGTCCGTTCTTTGTGGCCTTAAAGCAGTGGGTTTTGATATGAAATCAGAGCCTATCCAACGCTGTGTTTCCTGGTTGAAATCACACCAAAATACAGACGGGGGATGGGGCGAATCTTGTTATACTTACGAAGATATTAAAACAAAAGGGGTTGGAAAAAGTACCGCCTCTCAAACCGCGTGGGCACTTATTGCGCTTATGAGTGCAGGTGAAACAGAGGAGACTGTTCTCAGGAGGGGTGTTGACTATCTCTTACAAACTCAACTTGAGAATGGAGATTGGAACGAACCCGAAATGACTGGAACGGGTTTCCCGCGTATCTTGTATTTGCGATATCATATGTATCGACACTATTTTCCGTTAAAAGCATTAAAGCTTTATCAAGAACGGGACGAAAAATAATTCCAACAAAAAAAGGCGCGTGTAACGCGCTTTTTTTTATTGATGAGCCACCACGTGGTTCAAATGAAGATTATTTTCATTTCATTACGGGTGATTTAGCCGCAGCGCGGGTGTAAACAATTTCCATCACTTTACATTCTGGGCTTTCTGGATAAGAGTGATACATTTCAAAAACGTATTTGTTTGCATCGATCACTTTCATCACTTCGCGGGTTTT
>CAZHAR010000102.1:0-11581 GCA_964530615.1 uncultured Planctomycetota bacterium
GCGGGATAGTGCTGAATGAGTTTAGATATAGTAAAATCATCTTGCCGGAACTACATTGGAAGGATATTCTTGATCTAAATCTTTCGGTGCTTCTTCCCCTTATTCCCCTAACGAAAATTGAGAAAGGAGAAGAAGGAAAAGCAGTAGAAGCAACCATAGCAAAAATTAAAAAGATTAAGGAATCTCCACAAAGAGGAGAAATAGCGGCTATCCTTTATTTGATCTGCGGATATCGTTATCCAAAAGCCCTAAAACAATTGATGGGAGAACAACTCATGAAAGATTTAATGGAATCCGTAACTTATCGGGAAGCCGTTGAAAGTGGTCAAAGGGATAGTATTTTTAAGGTTTTAAAGGCTAGGTTTCAGAAGATTCCGAAAGACCTAAAAGAAAAACTAAACGATATTTCGAACGATTCCCTAGACCAAGTTATCGAAGAAGCCGCTACTTTAAAAACTTTAAAAGAATTTGAAACCTCCCTGAAAAAAATTCTCTCCAAAAAATAAATTCGGGCGTAGGAATTTTATGAATCCCTTTTTGCGAGAACCACCATTTTCAATCTTACAACCTTACAAATTTCTTTATTTCTAAATATATCAATAACTTAGAGTGTAAGATTACTTGTAAGGTCTTGTAAGATTTGTAAGATTCCTATTTTTTCTTTTGGTTTCTCTGTAAGGTCAGTGTAAGGTCAGTGTAAGATCGCTAATCTTACACTTTAACGCTATATTTTAGAACAAGTTAGAGAATTTGTAAGATTGTAAGGTCAGTTTTCTACTTTTTTGATATTCTTAAAAATCCAGCAAGATCTTACTTTTCCACCAAACTCTCTTGTTTCTTTTTTCTCTGGTGAAAGTTCGTTTAAAGCCTCAGTTAATTCTTTCCTGTTCCAGCTTCCTGAACTATTCTCATTAAGTTTTATAAGAACTGTTGGAAGATGGAGAACAATTTGGTCGTCCTTTCGCAAATAACCCAAGCTTTCTGTTCCCATATCTTCATCAAACGGAAGGCTGAACATAGAATCAAAAAAGAGATCGGCTAAAGAATTCTCGGTTCGCGCAGACTCGATTTTTTGTTTAGCGATTATAACAGCATAAGTTTTCAGTTCTTCAGATTGCTTTTCGTATCCGAATTTCTGGCAAATAAGTAAACTTCCAGCAAGTGCAATGGCATGATTTTTAGCAATTCGATCTACTTTTACGCCTTTATCATTCAAAATTCTGCTAGTTTCCTCAACCAATGCAATCACCCGTTCCTCAAACCACTTTCGTTCTTTCAATACGGAATGTCCAACAAAAGCCAGTTGCTCTGGAGAATATTCTCCTAACTTTTGCCACGCTTGATAACTTTCGTCTGTTAAATCTTTGCCTAAAAACTGTAAGCTGATCACCCGCTCCTTCGCAGCTTTGCTTGTAAATTGTTCCTGATTTTGAATAAATGCTAAGGTTCCCTCAAAAGGAATTTCATACGTTTCATTATCATTGGTAGTTTTAGCGCGAATTTGAGTTGAATTCCGATTATATGCGGGTAAAACGGAATCGTAATCAAATCGTGTTTTGTCTTTTCTTCCTTCTAACATCGGAGTCACCAGAGAAGATTTTTGAGAAATCTTTCGGATTTCTCCTTTTTGAGTATTGGCGCGGGTCATACTTATTCCTTCCCAATCGACGAAAAAACACCGATTCAACATTTTAGTCAAATCGGATTTTCCGCAACGTGAATCTCCATACATTGAAAGGAAAGGGAAAAATCCAAATCTATCGAAAATTGTATGTGAGAAAAGACTTGAAACCCAAAATCCTAAAGCCATTAAACCACGATTAGAATAAGCATGAGAGAGCGTTTCTAAAAACTCAGGAATATTTATTTCTTTGATTTCGCCAATGATCTTTTCAGAGAATGGTGCAATCTTTTGTTTTTCAAAATATCCCTCAGCATTCGTTTCAAATCGTTTCCCGTCCTTGTCGTAAAGAAATTTAGGAAATACAAAACATTTTGATTTTCGATCGTAACCAAGCGCCTTACATTGTCTTATTTTGGGTGATGTTTGACTGAACAAATACTCCATAATATTTGTCAAGTCATAACTTGAACCTTTAAAAACTTGTCGATAGTGCGCCAGAACAGTTTTAAAATGGGTAAGCTGAGAAAGTTCTTCGCTACTAAACTCAACAATGTTTTTTCCTTCTCGATACGAATGAAGTTCCAGACGATGTTTGGTTTTACTCTGATAAAGGATTGAATCATCCTCAATCGAATACAGGATATTTATCGTGCAATCTGCCAAACGAAAGGTTTGTGGAATTGTTTCGTCTTTCTTTTCAGTAAAGAATCCTTTATAGAGTTGATTTTTAAATTCAAATATTGTGGGCAGGGTTCCGTGTTTCTCACAATAGATCCGAAAATATTCATCGGAGTTATCTGCTTGGAAAAGACACCCGCGCCAATAACAATCTTTGATATTTGTCTCGTTTAGAGAATTCTCCACTAACAAATCGTTCCAATCTTTTCCTTTGGGAGGAATCGCAATCCTATAGATAAAAACTTTTTCATTATCCTTTTTGTTCTTCTCATCAAAATAGAGAATATGCTTCTCAACAGCTTTCCGCCCTGCTTCGTCGTCATCAAAAGCAAGGACGAATTTAGGTTGACGAATTTTAGAAGCTTCGTAAAATTCATCCGGTAAATGAGCACTAGAGAGGGTTGCAACCGATTGAATTCCCTCTTGAATGAGGCTTAAAGCATCTAAAATTCCCTCGACGACCCAAATTTCCTTAGTAAAATCAAGTGTTTCTGGTTTCCAAACTTTTCCGCTGTAGCTTCCAAAAATCCGTACTTTATCTTTTCCCTTGTAATCAATGAGTCGATGAAAAGTAGTTCCGGAATCGACCTTGATTTTCAAAGTTTGGTACTTTTTTCTGCTTTCTTTATCTTCAACCTCTCCTTGTGTATATTGGATTTTAGAAGTGTCCAGTCCTCTGGAATGTAAATAGGCTCTCGCTGTTGCGTTAGGATCTATTGGTGTAGAGGGGAATCGCTCTGCTAAAGATAAGAAACATTCTGGATAAAGAGTTTTAACGGGAGTAATACTTCCACATTTGTTTGCTCTTTGGCAAATAATCGCCAATGGTTTTTCGTAATAGGTCCAAGATTCATGTTCTTCACAAACAGGGCATCGAATTTTTTGGATGTATTTTTTCTCAGTATGTGCATTAGGATTCTCATCCATAATTCGCTTTCGAATGTCGTCTGCAATTAGCTTTAAAAAATCCTCATTCCCAAAATAAGGAGTAGCGGATTTAGAAACTTCTACAGGAATTCGAGAATTTTTTTGAGTTTCTTCTTTAACCTCAATCATAGTTTCCAGTATAGGGGCAGTCATCGTGAAAGCCCTCCTTCCTGGAAAAAACTGCATTCAATGTCTCTAAGACAAGGTATAATAATCTTGTACTGAATAAAAAAATTCATACAATATCCTTTCGATTGTTATGTTAAATAAAAGGCTCGTCCCACGTGTGAGGTGGTTTGAGCTTTTAATTTTTGGAATCTTTGTTTAAATCAATAGGAAGAGTTGTTTCGGAGAAAGAAACAGCCTTAGGCTCAGAATTGGGTGGTTTGCCATTGAAAAATACTTCAAGGCGATTTTCTGAGCTTTGTGAATCTGAAGCAGAAATGCTTAGTTCAAAATCCTGTAGCGGAAAAGACTTTGGTGGATTTAATTTTAAATCGGGGTAGATTTCGGTAAAATCTTTAAGGAAAGATGGAGAAAGAGGTATGACTCGAATACAGGAATGGAGATCAAATAATTGCTTGAAAAACGAGAGGTTTTGGTTTGAGCAATGCTCCTCTGAGGTCACCAAACAAGACAGACAGCGATTTTCCGCTGTCTGTTTTCTTTTCGCCATCTCCACATCCCGACAAAACCTACTTAAGAGAGCCACTGCCTTAGTATCACCTATGGTTTGAACTCCATTTTCTGAAAAAACCATTTTTCCGGGTGTTATCAAACCAATAATTTTTCGCTTTACCTCTACAGAAGCTTTTTCGTAGTAAACATCAAGGTTTGAAAGCATCGACATTCCAAACGCCAAATATTTCGAGTAATTGCTTTCGTTGACCGAACATTCTTTTTTCGGCTAAACCATTTAGTCGATTCTTTTCGCTTACACAGGCGCAAATTTTTTTATCTGGGGCTTAAAGTATTGATAGTACTTTTGGCCCTTTACTATTTTGGGTTGATTTAATTTTAAAATTTCAGCGTAACGGATGGAATTGGTGGTAATCTTTCCATAAGTTCCTTTCTATTTTTCTCAATAATTTCTTTTAGATTTTTAAGTTCCTTCAAAACAAGTTCGTTGCTAGGTTCAACAGCAGACTTATAATAAAAAAACGGTTCAATATGGTTCTTGAGTAGTATCAACGCCTCCGACAAATTTTTATGGAGATGAGTACTTTTTATCAATGAATCCAGTCTTTCAGGGGTTAATTCTTGCACAAAGTTGTCTAATATACCCTCCAAAATATCTTCCCTTCTAAGGTTCGACAATTCGGAGACGCGAGATAACCATTTGAAACTTTCATCTTCTGGTACAATATGTATCTGGTTTCCCTTTTTGTTTTCAATATGTAGGGTATAATAAAGGTCTCCGCTTTGCCTATTGAATATAAGGACATTTTACAACCCTCTGGTAAAACTCCGATTGAAATTGCCTCCATTGAACACGAGTTGGAATCTTTAGCCATCGTTGACGAGTTGTTGTCCTAAATATGGAATTTAAATTTCATCACGGAACTGCTTTCTTATTGCCTCATAATATCAGCGCAATAGAACATCTTTGGATTGTTTTAACAGAACCCTCCCCCATCAAAAACGAAGTCATCATTGTCAACGTGACTTCGCTTCGCAGTTATTCGGATAAAACAGTGATCTTAAACGAAGGAGATCATCCTTTTATTCACCATCCTTCCGTCATCAGCTAGATGCTAGGCTAGTCAAAATAGAAAAGCTAGAGGCAATGAGAAAAACCAAACTTTATAAATCTCACGCCTCTTTTGATCCTTCTATTTTAAAAAGGATTCAACTTGGCCTGATTCAGTCTCCACACACTCCGAACGATATTAAAGACTTCTGCCGTCTAAAATTTATTCATTTAGAGGAGAGTGAAGAAGAGAAACCAGATGAAGATTTTCAAAAACCTGGGGGGAGAGAATCAAGGACGAGTCGATTTTTAAAAAGAAGCTTCGTTTTGAATAGCTTTCCGTTCATTCATTTTCTTCAATCAGGCGCTCTGGATCAAAACTTTTTTTATCGTTTAAAATTCGTCGTGCTTGTGATAAATCCATGATCAATTTTTACCAAAATAGCAAGTCTCAAAATAGAATTTTGACACGCTTTTCAGCTTGTTAAACCGGATAAGGTTTCTCTGTTTTTTAAGAGGTTCGGTCACTTCCACAAGAAAAGAGTTGTCGTCTTCAACAACACGCCAGAACAAGTGTGGCCCTTCGATCAGCTTTAATATTCCTTCAAGATATTCCCGCGTTGGTATCTGTGTTCTCTGATAAAAAATCTGGCTGATATGGCCCCAATCAGCGTTCGGGTACAAGAGTTTATATTCTTCCCTAAGTTTTTCCGATCCTGCTACTGCTTTCGAGATCTCAAGATCAGAACAGCCTTTTCTGATCATACCCTTTATGCTTTCGACCACTTTATGCCCCCTATTTACCAGCAAGAAATCGCATCTTTTTAATTTTCGCCACAATAATCACAGAAACTACAAAAAATGAATTGCAAGCTAGGATCTTGGAAGTTTTCTCTCTTGCATTTTGGGCAAGGTTTATAATATCCGATCACGTCATTAATCTCCCGTTGAAGTTTACAAATCGTAATCGTATCCATAAAATTATTAGTATCAACGGGATCGGTATAGCATCTTCCGTGCCAGTATTTTCTCTGTTTCGTTATATACCCTTCAAGGATCGGTTTTTTGCAAGCACAGCAAGTTTTCATCTTAAATAACTCCTAAAAAAAGCGGAATACTGTATTGTAGCGAATTCTTTGAAAATGAGTATCCCGTTTAAATTCTTATTTAATTGCTCGTTCCATTCTTTGCGCTTTCCAAACTTTTCCAATTGTTTTTCCAAAAAAATATCTTTTTCCAATTGTTTTTCCAGAATTCCAATTATTTTTTCTTTTTTAAGTTGATTTCCATTCATTTTGACAAAAATTCATTTAAAGAGTTAAAATGAATGCTCTCCAAAATTTAGAAGTCATTAAAATTATTTTATTGAGCAGTTAATGTTAGAAATTCCCGAAAATGCCATTCCTACAGGTTATTCCGCACTGAAGGAAAAATTTAAATTAAAAGCCCTTCCTCACTTTCGGCTCTCCTATGTTTTGCAAAAGGGTGGACAGAAAACCATCGTTGAACAAGGACAAGAAATACATTTTTATCCCAAAAAATATCAACCAAAAGATCCTGAAAATATTTTTTCTCAGTTAGAATTTGCTCTGAAATATGATGGAATCCATTTAGGAATTTTAGAGTCTGTTTTTGAACAAATTCCCCCAGAACAAATGACTTCATTTGTTAAAGAACACCCCTCAAGTAAAACTGGAAGACGTTTGTGGTATCTTTACGAATTTTTATTAGGAAAAAAATTAGATGTAAAGGATATTCAAGGCGGCTCTTACGTTCTTTTATTAGATCCACAAGATTATTACACCGGTAAAAATATCCGAAGTCGAAGACATTATGTGGATGATAATTTGTTAGGAAACATCCATTTTTGCCCCTTCATCAGACGTACTTCAGTTTTAGCCAGTGATGAAAAGATAGATTTCAAAGAAATCGCTAAGGATATTCTTAAAAAATATGATCCTGAAATAATTTTTCGGGCTACAAATTATCTTTACTTGAAAGAAACACGCTCCTCTTATGAAATTGAAAGAGAAACAGAAATCCCAAAAAAGCGAATGGCTCGTTTTATCGCATTACTAAAAGAGGCCAGTCGCTCTGAATACCTTACTAAAGAAAAACTGATTGAACTCCAAAATTATACAGTTGATCCCCGTTTTGCAGACAAAGATTTTAGAAACTCCCAAAATTATGTTGGAGAATCGATTGCTTACACCCAAGAAAAATTACACTATATTCCGCCGAAACCAGAAGATGTAGCGTGGTTGATGGAAGGACTTTTTCAATGCTATTTTCGAATGGTAGACTCTCAAATAAATCCTGTACTGATTGCCACTGTAATTTCTTTTGGTTTCGTGTTTATTCATCCTTTTGAAGATGGGAATGGACGTCTTCATCGTTTTTTAATTCATCATATTTTATCCCGATTGAAAATGACACCAGAAGGACTCATTTTCCCTATTTCAGCAACGATGTTGAATCATTTAAGGGAGTATGATCAATGCCTGGAAAGTTATTCTGTTCCTTTGATGGATTTATTGGAAGATTATGATCTGTCTCCCGAAGGGAAATTAACGATTCAAGATAACAAAAGCGAGTACTACTCTTACATCGACTTTACTGAAATTGGGCGTTATTTGTTTCGGTGTGTGGAAAAAACAATTCAGAATGATTTTCGAAATCAGTTAGAATATCTGATCAGTTACGATCAAACGAAAAAAGAAATCCAAGAAATTGTGGATATGCCGGATCAACGCATCGATTTAATTATCAGATTAATTCTCGATAATCAAGGAACATTATCAAAAACGAAAAAAGGAAATTTTTCTCCACCATTAACTTCAAAAGAAATTCAATCTATTGAAAAGTCCATCCAAAAGCAGATGCTTTCTAAAAATTTTTCTCGAAAATAAATGATCAACAATTCTAAATCTTGTTGTGCTTCGGGCATAATTGAATTGAAATTTTCAGATTTTTTCATAAAATTGCCTTTTCACTAAAAATGACTGAAAAACAACAAAAGCCTAAATATTTGCGGTATTCAGGCTTTTCCGTTTTCTATAATTTTGGCTTGTTGAGTTGGAATTTAGAACAGCTTAGAATTTGGGATCGTTTAAAATCCTTTTACATAAATACCCCAGAATCGTTTTTTAGGAATGATTTATGATGACACCTCGAAGGCGTTTTTATTTTAAGTTGACAGCAATATCACTTCCTTTTATTGTCTTTTTTTTAGCAGAAATTATTTTTCGTTTGGTGGGTATTGGACGTCCCCCTTTTCAAGATCCCTATATTTTACTCTATTCCCCTTCCAGTATTTTCAAACGAGTGAGCGTGAACGGAGAAGCCTGTCTCCGTGTTCGATGGACCCAATTGTATTCCAATCGAAACATCGAAATTCCTGAAAAAAAGCCGGCCGGTAAAATTAGGGTTTTTTGTGTAGGAGGCTCCGCAAGCGCAGGATGGCCACATCCTCAAGAACACGCCTATACTAGTTATCTCAATGAGGCTCTGAAAGTAACGTTCCCTAATAAATCTTTTGAAATCTATAATGTGAGTGGTCACGCCTATGGAAGTAATCGGGTTCGTCTTGTTTTCGAGGAACTGATTGAGTTAGAACCAGATTTAATGATTATTTATAGTGGATGCAACGAATTTCTTGAAGAGCGGTTTTATCAAACCCCCACCCGTCTTTCGGAAACGGTCAGCAAAATTGCAAACTTCTTTCGTTTGAGTCGAGTGTATTCTTGGACTGAAGGCAAAATCCTTAAAAAAATTGATCCCAAAAGTGCATTGCCAGCGGATCGTCGATCAAAAAATAGAAAAAATATTCAATCCAGAGTGTTTCAACGAGAGCTCGATCTCCGAAAAAATCCAGAACAATTTGCTAAAGTACTGGAACATTATGAATTTAATATCAAAGAAATGATCCGATTAGCGAAGGAAAAGAAAGTGCCTGTCCTTCTATTAACCGATCCTTCAAATATCAAAGACTGGAAACCAAACGTTTCTTCGCATCAAGAGGGTCTTTCTTCTTTGGAAAGTTGGAACTCACTCTATAAAGAGGGCCGCCGATTGCTCTTCGAATCCCGTTATATCGAAGCCTTACCGATTTGGAAAAAAGCGATAGAACTCGATCCTCAGTACGCGGAATCTCATTTCTGGTTAGGAACTTGCTACTTTCAGTTAAAAGAATATCCTGAGGCTAGGAAAGCTTTTCTTCAAGCGGTCTATCTAGATTATAATCCTTTCCGTGCCCTTTCTATTATGAATGACACGCTTCGACGCTTGGCAGTAGAAACTTCGGTAACCTTGGTCGATTTAGAGCAATCGTTTTCGGATGCCACTCACGGATGTCCCGGGTATGATTTGTTTTTAGATTATGTCCATCCCACCGCAACAGGAAATTTAATCATTGTCCGAAACATTTTAGAACGACTCCAAACCCAAGAAATTTTCGGAAAATCGTCGATCCCTTTACCCGAAAATTTTGTTCCCGCACTAAAGACTTATGACGAAGAAAAAGATACCTGTGTTCTCCATTCTACTCTTTTTGTTTGCGGGATGATGCATCAGTATGAAAAAATGATCGAAGTGGCTCAAAAGCTCCTTCCTCTTGCCCAAGAAACCGCGAAAGAAATCTCTCAGGATACTCTGGATATCTTTCCTCTCTATTTGGAAATTCAGAAAAACGAAATTTATGATTTGCCCGTTCCAAATAAAGAAGAAATCTTAAAAAAAATTCAAGATTTTTATCGGAAGCCAGACTACAAATATTATGCGGAGTAAGCTAATCTTCAACAGGTTTTATTTAAATGTTTTTTTAGCAGAAAAATTATGTGGTTCATTTATTGGTTCGTACTTTATCTCTCGACACTTTTCTACGATTATTTTATTTTAAGAGGGAAAAAAGGAACGACGCGTTTTTTTTTACTCCTCATTTCTAGCACCTCAACTCTGACTTGGCCCCTTTTCGTACCTGATTCTCTTCTGCCTATTCGCTTTATCTTTGCGATTATGAGCTTTGGCAAAATAATCAAAACTATTGAAATTGCTTACGGAAGACTCTGCGATCCCAAAATGCTGGAGTCTTTTGCAAGATATCTCATTTGGTCCTTTAATATTGCCGACACCTTCTGGGCTGAAACCTTTGATGAAAAACGAAAAGCGCGATCCGACGGAAGAATTCGAATCGGACGAGGCTTGCTGAAAACTTTGTTGTTTTTAGGCTTTCTGGTACTCTCTACGTCTAAACCAGAACTTCACTCTTATTTCTGGCTTAGTATGTTTTGGTTTTTATGGTGCTGTTATTTTGCCGCTTCGGGTTTTGGAGATATAGCGACTGGAATGGTGATGCAATTAGGGGTAAACGTCAGCCCCATCTTCAACCGTCCGTTCATGGCTCGTTCCCCACGAGATTTCTGGAGTCGGCGATGGAACCTCTGTTTTAGAGATATCTCTTATCGCAATATTTTCCTTCCTCTACACGGACATAAACGCCCTCTTCTAGCCACATTTCTCGTCTTTTTGATGAGCGGAATCGTCCACGAATACATTATTTTTTCAAGTGTCGGGTTTTCTGTATTCGGAGGGATGCTCATTTTTTTTATGCTCCAATGGATTGCGACCGTTCTTCAAACCGTTGTTGCAAAAAAAATGGGTAAAAAAGAACTGATGCCCAAAGGATTGGCCGTTTCTCTCCACATCCTGTGGTTACTACTCACTATTCCATTCTTTGCGATACCGTTTTTAAAAGTATTGCCTGTAACAACCTGGCGACTCTGGTAAATGAGAACATTTTAATCTATTTTTTTTATTCAAACTGACGGGATCACAATAGTTATGGCCCTTTTAAATTTACGCGAAGTTTCCTTATCGGTGGGAGAAAAATTTCTTTTGAAGCAGGTTTCCCTCCAAATCGAATCTGGAGAACGAATTTCTCTTATTGGTCGCAATGGTTCGGGTAAATCCACTTTACTCCGATTGCTTCATAAAGAAATCACTCCGGATTCGGGACAAATAGCCACTTCTTCTAATTTTCGGACCGCACTTTTGCCTCAAGAAGTTCCTCAAAATTTAACAGGAACCGTATTTCAAATTGTCACTGAAGGCCAAGGACTCTGGAGCCAAAAAATTACAGAGTATCATGAGTTAAGTACTCGCTTGGCCCAAGAGAATCAACCTTCTTTACTCAAAAAATTACAAAAAGTTCAACAAGAACTAGATGCTTTGGGAGGATGGGAACGCTTTCAGAAAGTCAGTGAAACTTTTTCTCTCCTAGAGTTGAATCCAGATTCCAAAATAGAAGAACTCTCTGGAGGCTTAAAACGACGCGTTCTCTTAGCGAAAGCACTTGTTTATGAACCCGATTTGCTTTTGCTTGACGAACCTACAAATCATCTCGATCTTCAAACGATTGAATGGCTAGAAGATTCCTTATCCCGGTATTCAGGAACCATTTTATTTGTGACCCATGATCGCAGTTTTTTAAAGAAATTAGCCACCCGATTGCTCGAACTGGATCGAGGCGAACTACGAAGTTGGGACGCTTCCTATGAAAAATATTTAGAACAAAAAGAAATGGATTTGGAGACCGAAAAAGATCAGTGGAATGAATTTGGAAAGAACCTGGAGCGAGAAGAAGCCTGCCTCCGACGAGGTGACAA
>CAZHAR010000103.1:0-11172 GCA_964530615.1 uncultured Planctomycetota bacterium
GGTAAGAAAAGAAGATCCACAAGTGAGGTCTTTTCTAGACGAACTGCCGCTTTTAACGATTCGGAAACGTCTTCGACCGTGCCTGTCAATAAAGTCGTATATTTTCCGGGATGGACCGGTCGAGAAACCAAAATTCGGACATCCGCTTGTTTAAGAATAGCATCAGTCGCTTCGATCCCATCCGCAATCGAAAAATATTCCACGAGCCCTATACAAGGAGCGTCTGGATCGAGATGGATTGAGGATTGAATAAAAGGCGTATCCATAAACTCCTAAAAAATGTCCTAATTTTTCTCTCCTACAATCCCCACCCCATTACGCTAGATTTTCCCGTCCCGAAATTTTTGCCAGCGCGCTTCGACAGGCTTCAACACCCCGAGCGATATCGGAATCGGTTCCAGAGAGATAGAGTCGTCCAAAAGCTCCAAAATAAGTGACATCGACAAGATTTATTTTGGCATTTTTTTCCGCTTCATTGGCGAGCAGTGCCGCATAGCCAGCCGGATGAACTTCCAGACAATATAAGGTATCGCCTTCGACGAGCATTTGCCCTTTTCTCATCCGATTAATGAGCATACAATGATACGGATTGACCTGAGTAATAATATCTTCGCTCACAATTCGTGGCTTTAATCGACTCTCTTCTTCCAAAGACAAATACTGAAGAATTTCTTGTCCGGCCTGGAGGAGTTCTCCATGATCCATAGAATGAACCTCTAAGAGTCCAAACGCTCGTTCCACTACTTCTAAACCGGGTCGGACCTGAGTCGCTTTGACCACAATATTCGTAATTTCAGAAATAGCGATACCGGGAGCAATTTCAATCCAAAGAGAAGCCATCCCCTTGATAGGAATGAACCCTTTGGCAGTCGAGGCCATATAAGCCGCAAATTGAGGTTGAAGGACTTCCAGATAGGCCAGCGTCCTGAGATCAATCATGCGTCAGTCTTTTCACTTTCTGATTCAAGGGTGGTACATTGTGGAAGAATTTTTTCCACTTCACTATGAGGACGAGGAATCACATGGGTTGAAACGAGTTGCCCCACACGCTTTGCGGCGGCGGCTCCGGCGTCAACAGCGGCTTTCACGGCCCCCACTTCTCCGCGAACCATCACCGTCACATATCCTCCTCCAATCGCTTCTTTGCCGATTAGAGTCACTTTAGCGGCTTTAACCATCGCATCTGCGGCTTCAATGGAGCCGACTAATCCGATTGTTTCTATTAAACCAAGAGCAATTTTACTCATTCAAGTCTCCTTGCGCCAAAATCCCTAGTTTTTGCTTTCGCTTTCGCTATAGAGAAGAGGCACCTTTAAATTTTTGATTTGACCACAGAAAAAAAATATCCCTTACTCTTACTCTTCCCCATTCACATTACATTACTTGTTATTAGGACAAGTTGTTTCCATACAACGAAAAGCCATCGGACACGAAGAGGTTTGGCTTCCTCCTAACTTCTTTTGAATTAACTGAGAAATATCTTGTTTGTTCATTTTGAGTCCAAAATCACTTCCCCCTTCTTTTGGGGCAGACGGCTCTTGCATCGTCGATTGAATCATCCGTTGCACTTCCTGTTTAGAAATGCTAACGCTTGGTGTTGATCCGGTAGCACTAAGGGCCACCCGATCGGCCACACCAGAAGAAGTTTTGGAGCCAGAAACATAATGAAGTTTTTGTTTCCAGGCTTCGGTAATCCAGGCCACTTTTTTCCAATTTAAGAGGTTCAACGGGCCGACATTATCGGAAGTAATGTTGTTTCCATAGGTTCCACAACCCAACGTCATCGACGGAAAGAGGTTTGTCGCGAGTCCAATAGCCCCTTGAGCCGTAGGACTGTTCACCAGAATACGATAAGCCGGGAGGATTCGCGCGAACTCCATAATGATATTTTCATCTTCGGCATAAATTCCAAAGGTATGCCCCCGTCCTCCTAGATCGAGAATCGCTTCGCTCATTTTTAACCCTTCTTGCCAGTCTTTTGCGGTATAAAGAGTCAACAGCGGAGCTAAAATTTCTAAGGAGAGCGGATACTGTTTCCCAATTCCTTCATATTCAGCCATCAGCACGGTTGCGTCGGCGGGAACTTGGATATGGCAGAGTTCCGCGATTCGTTGAGGACTTTGTCCGACTAGATCCGGATTCATCAAATTATCTTTGATGGCATATTTTTCTACGGCGCGAATTTGGTCGGGAGTTAAGAAATAAGCTTTCTTTTTCTTGAATTCGTCAATGAGCGCGGCTTTGACGTCTTGATGAATGACAATGGATTGCTCCGTGGCACAAATGGTTCCCCAATCAAACGTTTCTGAAGTAAAAATACCGGTGGCCGCGTTTGAAACAATCGCCGAACGATCGACGTAAACAGGAGCATTCCCGGGACCTACACCAATGGCGGGTTTTCCGCTAGAATAAGCCGCTTTGACAAGGGCCGATCCGCCGGTTGCTAGAATCAGTGAAGTATAACGATGGGTCATTAGCGTGTTTGTTGCTTCCAGCGTGCAGAGGGTCATACAGCCTATTGCACCTTTGGGTAATCCCATACGAAGGCCCGCTTCATAAAGAATTTGCGCGGATTCCGCAATACAGCGTATCGCACGAGGATGAGGAGATAACACAATTGCGTTTCGTGTTTTAATCGCAATTAAAATTTTGAAGAGGGCGGTGGAGGTCGGATTGGTTGTGGGAATAATGCCAGCGACCACCCCAAAAGGCTCCGCGAATTCAATGATTCCTTTTTCAGGATCTTTGCGAACAAGCCCACAGGTTTTCATGTTTTTCATGGCTTCATAGATGTGAACCGTCGCGAAGAGATTTTTTTCTATTTTACTCTCAACTCGCCCCATTCCGGTTTCTTCAACGGCGAGTTTTGCGAGCGCCTCCGCGTGGCGCGTTCCAGCTTGAGCCATGGCTTCAACAATTCGGTCGATTTGTTCCTGAGTAAACAGTCTTAACTCATCGGCCGCACGTCTTGCGGCGGTGACAAGGGTTCGGACATCTTGAATGGATTGAAGATCTCTATCTATCATTTTTCAATAGGGCTTAAATAAAAATAAAAAAATAGAATTCGCCATAGGCTTTGTAGGGGTTGAACCGTAACAAATCCCGCTCATTCTGTCAAGATTGTTTTGCGATTTTTTGCGGATCTCTCCGGAAATTTTACGATTGAGAGCGGGTGTTAGTCCGTTGGCGTACAGGCACTTTTTCCAATTATAATTTTGCACTTGCTGAGTTTATTGCTTAACTCAATTGCCGCTTTGTGCGAAATTTTGGTATTGTGCGCTTTGATTTGCGAAAGTTGTTGGAGTTGACTCAGGTGAATTAACCCTGAATCCGTCACTTTTGTATAACCAAGGTTAAGTGTAGTTAAGTTTTCAAAATCTTTGATCGCGGCAAGTCCGTCATCGTTCATTTGCGTCTGTTCCAGATACAGTTTAGATAAATATTTTAGCTCTTTTAAGCACAGAAGTCCGTCTCCTTTGATGTAGTTTTGGGACAAATCTAATTCTGAAAGGGCCGTGAAATTTTTAAGATAAATAAGTTCGCTATCCGTGATTTGTGTTTTCAACAGATAAAGTTTAGAAAGGGCCGTGAGTTTCGTTAGAAAAGAAAAACCCTCCCCTTTTATTTTCGTAAAAGAAAGATAAAGCACCTCAAGTTGATCGAGATTCCTTAAATATTTTAGCCCTTGATCCGTGATGCTCGTTCGCCAGAGATTTAACTCCTTGAGTTGAGTGAGTTCCTCCAAATGAGCCAATCCTATATCCGTGATCGACTTATTTGACAAATTTAAGACCGTGAGATTCGCGAGATCTTTTAAATGAAACAATCCCGCATCGGTAATTTTGGTATGCGCCAAATTGAGTGAAGACAACTTCGAAATTTTTGCTAAATGAATCAGATCCGCATCTTCAACCGAACTGTACGAAATATTCAGTTTTTTGAGGCTCTTTAAATTTTTTAATGAGGCGAGAAGTAGCGGGCTTATTTCAAGCTCTGAAAGATCAAGATCCGAAACTTGAACTAGCATGGAAAGAGCATAATCCTTACCACAGCGTCTCAACATTTTTTGTAAATCCGTAAGTTGTTGCTGTTGTTGAATGCCTTGATAAATAAAATATCCCACATTCAGTAAGGTTACGGCTAAGATAAAAATTTTTAAAGAAAATCCGTATTTATTTTTTTTGTTTGGAGCCTTCCTCAAAAGGACTTTCGTTCGAAGCTTTTCCAAAATAATACTTTTCTTTAGTTTCACCGTTCTCTCCAGATATGTTATAATGACTTTAATTTAGTGAGGGAAAAGACAAACTAACGCTTTAACGCTTAGAATAGGCCAGTATGAACAAATCAGGTTCGAAAAGCAATCGTGATCAGTCGCGAGGAGAAGAAATCGCAAACAGTATCAGTCACGGTATCGGACTAATGCTTGCACTCATCGCTACCCCATTTCTGATCGTTTACGCGGTTCGATATCAAAATGCACAATTCATTGTGAGTGTCTGTCTCTTTGGCGCGACGATGTCACTCGTTTACCTGACTTCGACCATTTATCACGCACTTCATATTGGCAAAGCCAAACGTGTGTTTCAGGTTATGGATCATTCCGCTATCTTTCTTTTTATCGCGGGTTCGTATACTCCCTTTACTCTTGGAGTTCTTCACGGAGCTTGGGGGTGGACGCTTTTTGGACTAATCTGGGGTCTTGCCTTGATTGGCGTGGCACTAAAAATCTGTGATAAAATGTCTCACCCCATCCTCTCTACAGGAATGTATTTACTGATGGGCTGGCTTGTGTTGATCGCTATCCATCCACTCTATACAAGAGTGCCGATGTTTGGATTGTTATGGTTGGCCGCAGGAGGACTTGCTTATACTGCGGGAGTAATTTTCTATGTAACGGATGGGCGCTTAAGATACGGCCACTTCATTTGGCACTTATTCGTCATGACCGGAAGTTCCTGCCATTATTGTGCGGTACTGTGGTACGCGGCATAAAATAGTTATCAAAAAAAACGAATCAAAAAAACTGTCGAATTTTTCTGCAACTGTAGGAAAAATTCACGTTTGCCTTGTCTGTCTCCCAGATAGATGGCGAGAGTCCTCGACAGCTTTGGCTTTTTCACTAGAACCCCACATGCTTTAGCTGTGGGAGTATGTCAGAGATAAATGCTTCTATCTTGTATCCTGTGACACGATACCTTGCGTCTTTACTCTGCTTCTTTGAGGCAATACAATAGAGGCTTCTCAAAATTGACTGAAGAGGCTATTTTTCTCTGAGGAGCGCGTTTCTATGCGAATACTATTTTTACACAGTTTTTTGGTCTTGGTTTTTACTTGGCTCTCTTCTCCAATCTGGAGCGAGGAACGCGCCGTTACGACTGAAAAAGGAAATCAGATCATTTTGAAAGGACCCGATGCAGAGGCCCTTAAAATCAAGGCTCGTTATATTCGCCAACTCGTAGAACTTCTTGAACAACAAGAGTTTCCTTTGAAAGGGACCCTAAAAATCGCTCCCCGAAAAGGAACAACGAATCTGGTTCCTGAGAATATTCTCTACCTTCCAGAGAAAATTTTGAACGGAAAAGATAATATTTTCCTCTTTTTGTGCCAATCGATCTGGTTCCTACTCGATCAACAATGTCCCTGCGAAATGGAATTTCGTAACGCCATCGCTGGATACTTAGCAATGATGGTGATTGAACTGGTCGATGGAAAACAAAATGAAATTAAAGTACAACGAGAACTCTCGACTCGCTTACAAGAGATGATGGCCGACGACCCCCAAAACCCAGATATTGTCTTCCTTCATCGAATTTTGTCCTTAAAATTATTAGAACATAAAATCTCTAAAGGCTGGATGCTCTATACGATCAACAAAATGTTTAAATTTAAAGGACGTATTCGCATTCAGGATTACTTGAAAATTCTGGCTCAGGAAACCGCTCAAGATTATACTTGGTGGCTAGAAGATTGGTGGAAAAAACAAGAATTGTGTGATCTTCAATATGATTTGGAAATTCTAGATTATACCCACAAAATGGCCAGAGTTGTGATTACCCAAAAATCTGGAAAAGAACTCCAATTCCCTATTGATATTACCTTAAGCGGAGGCGCAGAACCTCGCTTTGTTCCCGGATTTTTCGTGGATTCAGCCTTTGCAGAATGGCGAGGGAAATATAATTTTCTCCCGAAAGAGGTCCATTTAAACGATAATTTCCGCCATCCCTTAGTTCAAACGAAAGCAGACCAACCTTATTTTTTTCAAGACGATGCCCTCAAACTCGATGCGCTAGGAATGAATTTTCGCGCCCCTCAAAATTGGAAACTGTATGATATGTTTCGTGAAGGCCGAAGTATTCAAGTTTTTGCTTCCAATGCGCGCCTTCCCAATATTTACTTGTATTTTGTAGCCTGGGAGGCCAATAGTAACCAAACTTTATTTCAAGTTTCAGAAGAAGAATTTAATCAAAACCATTATTTTGAAACTCATATCCAATCTCAACCGATTCGTTTGGGCGACCAAAATTGCGAATTGCGTATTGTGGATGAATATATTTTGTCGGGTCATTCACGCTCTCTTCATGTTTTCTCTCAACGAGGCCAAGCATTTCTCCATTTCTGGGCAGACGCTAAAGGAAAGGATATCGAAGAAGTCACCACAGGATTCCGCGAATTCGTAGAAAATATCGAACTCTATTCTCCCCCCAAAATTTATGAACAGCTAGGCACACCTGTTCCGCTTCTCTATCGATTGGGAGTTTATGGACGCGCACTCTTACTTGTAGACGCTTCTCAAATTCAGACAGAACATTTTCCGCTCATCCCGTTAGCCTGCCAGATCAATCAAGGGAAGCCTATGATTCTTTTCCATAATGGAAAACTTTCTTCAGAACAAATCCGCTTAATCAATCGTTATCGCCCAGCAACCTTGTATACACTCGGACGTGTTCCCGAAAACGTTACAAATCGCAGTGAGCGCCTCCCTGCTTTTTCCCAGTTTTATAAAACCGATTCAGAGGTGGTTGTCGCCACCTCCGATCGAGACGCTTTGATTGCCGGAACTCTCTTAGCCACTCGAAAGCAACTCCCGTTAGTGATTTGGGACCCTCAATCTCCAGA
Source organism: uncultured Planctomycetota bacterium (assembly GCA_964530615.1). Classification (GTDB taxonomy): domain Bacteria; phylum Planctomycetota; class JBBTDB01; order JBBTDB01; family JBBTDB01; genus JBBTDB01. The sequence continues at coordinate 7,117 of CAZHAR010000103.1, forward strand.
AGGAATTCAGCAAGTCGGATATCAAGGAAAACTTTATCTTGTTGGAAATTTTGAATCCGAAAAAGAAGGCAAATTTTTTTGGCCCGCAGAAAAAATTGCACAACAGCAAACCGCTTCAGAAACTTTAAAATCACTTTCAAGTCCTTATCTGGTTGTAGTAAATCAAAATGAACACTATGGAAAAGAAGATTTCTTTTTTGCCACACAACTCGCGGCTTTTCGACAAGGAAGTGTTTTACCCCTCGATCTCAAATTGGAACAATATAGTTTTAAATTGAATTCCAGTGATTGGATTCCAGAATATTTGAAGAAAAATAAAAAAATCGAAGTGGTGATGCTTGGCGAAGGAGATCTACCCGATGAAAAAGGAGAGAACCATTCGCTCAAATTTATGATACCCGCTATTGACGAAGAGCAAATGAATATGGCCTCTTCCACCATTAGCTCAAAAGTTTATGGAGAACCTCATATTTGCCGTAGCGAAGAAGGTATGTTTAAAGAAGAGCATATCGTCCCTATTTGTGGCGCCTTCAACGTAGGAGCCAAAGAATATTGGGTCACTACGCGTATGAAAACCATTGTTGGTGGGTTGGTTTATGGACAAGAAGCCGAGGACCGCATTCTCTTTTCTTCCCCCTCTTCTGAAGCTATTCGCTCAAAAATTTTAGACCATATTCAACAAACACAGATTCCAAAACATTTAGCAATTGTCGGAAGCCCTCAACGATTTCCGTTTTATTACCAAGCATCGGCACTTTATCGAGAGAACGGAATGACTCAGTCCGAACTTCCGACAGATTTGCCCTACGGAAACTTGAATTGGGACGCCTTTCAAGAGGTTGCCGTGGGACGAATTTTTACAGAGGCACCCGCTGAAGATTCTTTTTTGCTTACCAATATTATGGCCTATGAGCCCAATCCCAAACCTACGGCACTCATGCTTTGTCCAGGATTTCCAGATGAAGATTCTCGAACCCAATTCACCACCGTTTTCCCTGGAACTGAATTCGCTTATCAAGAAATGGAAAAAGAATTAAAAAGTCAAGGTTACAATATCAAATCCTTGTTGCGTCGAGACTGTACGCTCGATAATGTTGTTCCCCAAATGTCAGATAAAGATTTGATTTTTTATACAAATCACGCGAATCAGGAAAGCTGGACATTTGGCCCCAAAAAAATGATTACCAATTTCCGTTCAACGCTCTTTAAAAGCCCAGCCCCAGGAACTCAAGTATTACCAGCATTGAGATCAACTCCGTTTGTTTACAGTGGAGGATGCCTCTCCGCGGGACTAGATTTAGGATTTCCACGAGAGAAAATGTTTCCGCTTGCGATGCTAGATAAAGGAGCCATCGGATTTATTGGAAATACCCGCTTTGGCGTTGGAGACAGCGGGGATCATATTATGAAAGAATTCCTGAATCAGGTTTTTTATAAAAAAGCAACCGTGGGAGAGGCTCTCAAGGAAGCCAAGAATAATCTCATGCTTTATATCCAGAATCCCAATTTAGGAAACCGTTCCAACCTCATGAGTTTCCGCTATTCTTATTGGGAAGAGTTTTATATTTTGAATCTCTTTGGTGATCCAGCGATGACGTTAAGCCGTCCCAAAGAGATTTCCCCTGCTTATCGGGTGACTTATGAACAAAAAGGATCTCAGTTAAAACTCAAAGTAACCTTTGATGAGAGCTTAATCTGGACCGATCGAGTACTTTTTCCTGAAGATGGAAAAGAAAATGAAGTCGAGGTTTGGGGCGCTCCAGGACTATTTCTTTCTAATTTTCCTCGGATTTTGTCTCAGCTAAATCTTCCGCCTTCGATTTTGCCCGGAATTTTTCTAAGGATTCCGTTAGCGGGTTCCGCTTCTCAACAAAAAATAAAAATTCTGAACGGTCCAAAATGGGCTCTCGGACAGAGTTTTCTTGCTGAAGGAGAATTATTAATTCAACTCCATTTGGTCCGTTTCATTCCAGAAATTGAGCATCAAGGTGGAAGTCGGGAAGTCGCTTCTGAAATAGAACTGCAAATTGATTTGGAGCCTTAATTGATGAACGAGATTATTTTTCAATACGGAAACGATCTCGATTTGGACCAAGTGCTTGATCTTTATAAAGCTTCTACACTTGCTGAGCGAAGACCCATCGATGATCGGCAAATTTTCAAGGAAATGCTACAACATGCCAATCTTGTTGTAACCGCATGGGATCAAAATCTACTCGTCGGGATTGCTCGTACCCTCACCGACTTTTCTTATGTCGGATATCTTGCCGATCTAGCGGTCAGAATCACTCACCAAAAAAAGGGGATCGGAATTATTCTCATTCAAAAAACAAGAGAAAAAATGGGTTCGCGCTCAAAGCTGGTTCTATTATCCGCACCAAAGGCTGTTGATTACTATCCTAAAATCGGTTTTACAAAACATCCTAGCGCTTGGGTTCTAAACGCAACTGATCCTTTTCCAAAAAAACACCCTCTCTGAAAGACTAGATCATTCTCAGTGCGCGGGCAAGCATCAAAAAATAAATCTCTACAACAAGACCTGTTCCCAGAACAAGCCAAAAAAGGAATTTGGCTCTAAGTTGCCAACGTTTTGCATATCGTTCTTCTGGAGTCAGTCGTTTTTTTCGTGGAGGATCTTTCGCGAACGAAATATTGTTTCCAAGCACAATAAGGCTTCCAAACGCACAAATCAAATCCGCTCCGTGATCGCCCCAATAAATCGAAACGAGATGAGTTATTTTCAAAGCGCGACAAATACAACCATCCACTAAATCACTTGCAAGCGCTAGTAATAAAATAAGAACAACCAAGAGATCTCGGGCCGGATGTTTTAGTGGAACCGCCAACAATGCAAAAACACATGAAACTCGAAACGCGTAAAAAATCCACGGAATCCAGTAAACCCATTCTTCCTTCATAAATTTGTTTTACTATTATTTTTAATAAAAAAAAAGGGTAGCTTTAGGCTACCCGAAATAAATGAAAATTTTTTAATTTATTTATTCTTCAGAAGAATGACCTTCTGGTCCAGGACGACGACTTTGCATCAATTTCTTTACATATTCACGTCGTTCTTCACGGCTCATGTTTTTTAATTTCATAAGCGCCTCGGGTTCTAATTCCATAATTTGATGACGAACTCGCCCTAAACGAGGATTTTTGAAAGCATTATTTTCTTTAGGAGCGGGTTTGGCAACTTTTTCTTGAGATTTGTTTTTGTCTTGCCATTTATAGTGATTTCCACCATACCAATCGCCCTTTTTCCCTTGAAATTTGGGTCCTTTATGTTTAGGTCCTTTGGGTCCTTGAAATTTGGGTCCTTTATGTTTAGGTCCTTTGGGTCCTTGAAATTTGGGTCCCTTGAATCCTTGGTGCGCTTTATGTTTAGGATGATTTTTGGGTCCTTGATGCGCTTTATGTTTAGGATGATTTTTGGGCCCTTGATGCGCTTTATGTTTTGAACCTTGATGTTTTCCTGCGGTACAACAACTTTTTTTGCAATTGAGAAATTTGTGTACTTTCGCTTTTACTTTACTACAAATTTTCTTACAAACTTTAGCTTTTAGACGTTGAATAGGACATCGACTATGAGACCATTTTTCAAGAGTTCTCTCATGTTTTTCTTTGCAAGCTTTCAAGAGATTTTTAACACGATGAATAGGACAGCAACTTGATCTACGGTCAGGATGGTTACGCGCTTGTTGGCGATGTTTAGGACCATGGTTACGCGCTTGTTGGCGATGTTTAGGACCATGATTTTGACGCCATTGATGGCGACCATCTTGAACACGTTTTCCTACTTTTTGTAAGAAGAGACGTAAAGGTCGTGGTCTTTTTTCAGCCTTAGCAATTTTTGATTGAACAATTTTTTTTATGGAAGAAACTTTGCAAGCACCGTCTTTACAACCGGCTTTTCCGCCTTTTTTGCAAGCACCCGCTTTACAACCAGCTTTTCCGCCTTTTTTGCAAGCATCCGCCTTACAACCAGCTTTTCCAGCCTTTTTGCAAGCACCGTCTTTACAACCGGCTTTTCCGCCTTTTTTGCAAGCACCCGCT
>CAZHAR010000103.1:11272-11513 GCA_964530615.1 uncultured Planctomycetota bacterium
TTACAACCAGCAAGTCGTTTTGCAATGGGGCCACGAGCTCTCAGGAATGGGCATCCTTTGCCACCTTTATTAAAACCGCCTCGTTGTGCAAGTCGTTTTGCAATGGGGCTATGAGCTTTCAGGAATGGGCATCCTTTGCCACCTTTACGTCCATGACCTTTGGGGCCAAATCCTTGAGGACCTTTGCGTCCATGACCTTTGGGGCCAAATCCTTGAGGACCTTTGCGTCCATGACCTTTGG
>CAZHAR010000104.1:0-11325 GCA_964530615.1 uncultured Planctomycetota bacterium
GCTAAAGTAGTTTGCTTTTTTCAAAGCTCACTTGCTTTAGCTGTGAGTAGCTTACTTAAAGTGATGACAGAATCTAATTGATCCAATTTACGAGAAGCGATTCCCCAAAGATAATTTGGGCAAGTTTTTCTTGCCTCTACAGTATTTTCTCCGTCAAATATATCTGCGGTTCCTTTATTCTTGAATGAAATAATCATAATCACATGATAACACGGTTAGCATGTTTTTTTCAAACAAACAAAATAGTATTTTTTACTTATGAGAATGGCCGTTCTCATAAACGGGTATCGAAAACAGTGTTTTTATGAACGTGGAACAAAGAGATAATTTGATAAAGTGTTCCAATGATTTGTCATTTTTTTGAACCAGAAGAGCGAAAACGAGAAATTGATCACTACCTCAAAAATATGAAGGATAACTTATTTTTAAAATAGGTGGTAATCATTCGCGCAAATAGGTGGTAATCATTCGCGCAATAAAACAATTAAGTATCTATAAAATAAAGAGTTAGCGCTCAAAAATGCCCCGTTATCCTTATCTTAACCTTTTAACCTAATACAAAGCAGAAAATGAACGCTTCTTTTTGTTCGAACACGATCCGTTGGGGGGGATCCCCCAAACCCCCTTGAAGAGGCTTTTGAAAATAAGGAGTATCCAATACGCTCCAAAAATCCAAAATTTGCCTCCAAACGAAGAAAACCCTTCAAAACTCGTTCAAAAAAACACGAAAAGAAACTTTTGAAAAGGTACTGGTAAATAAGGAGTTAAGCGTAAAAAAAACTCATTTTTTCGTTAAAACTCATTAAAAGATGCAACATAAGTACAGGGCATTCTTATGTTGCATCTTTTTGAATCGAAAGCATTGATCTATTTTTGCTAAAAATTTTAATATAAACTGCTTTAAAATAATGCGTAGTGAAAATTGATCTAATTTTTTAAATTGAAGGTCGATTCGATTCAAACGAGTATTTTTTAGCCTAAAATTTGATGTAACTCATTAGTATAGCTTAAACTATGGAGACGATTCAATTTTTATCAAAAATTGTGGATAACTTTGAAAAACACGCTCGGTTTTCTCTTGAGAGAAGGTATAACTTTAGTTATACTTTAATAATGAAAACAGCCATATCAATCCCAGATCCCATTTTTGAATCCGCAGAGAAGGTCGCCAAAAATCTTGGAATTTCCCGAAGCGAGCTTTATACAAAAGCCTTGGTTCGCTTTCTGGAAACCTATCAGGACACAACGATTACAAAAACTTTAAATGAGGTGTATGCTGAAGTGGATAGCGGTTTTGAGCCGGTATTGGCTCAAATACAAGCCGCCTCGCTTGGTCAAGAGCAATGGTGATCCATCGAGGAGAAATCTGGTGGGCAGAATTAGCGGAACCAAAAGGCTCAGAACCCGGCTATCGCCGACCTGTTCTAATTGTGTCGTCTAACGATTTTAATAAGAGCCTGATTAGAACGGTTCTTGCGGTAGTCCTCTCGTCTAATCTTGCCCTCGCAGAAGCTCCTGGTAACGTGAAAATATCTCAAGAGGATACCGGCTTGACAAAAGATTCCGTCGCCAATGTTTCTCAGTTAATTACCATTGATAAAGATTTTTTGACAGAACTTGTCGGCGCTGTACCCATAAAAATTTTAAGACAAATTGAGGACGGTTTGCGCTTAGTGATGAAACTTTAAATTATTTTGAAAAAAAAATATAACCTTTCTACGTGCAGGAACGGATGATATCTGTAAAACTCAGATCTCATCTCTTGTTCAGGTGATAAAATGGATCCTTCGACAGAGCCAAATCTTTCCGAGATAACCGAAGAGGCGTTTGGAGATATAATTACTACTAACGAGAGACATCTTTTGCATCGTCTTTTACGTCAAAAAGTACCCATAGAAGACGCAAAAGATATTATTCAAGAAACTTATATTAAATTTTTAAAAAACTATAGAAAAGAAAAGGGTTCAGCTCAATCTCTTTTGTTCAAAATTGCTCACGACTTCGCAGTCGATTTTTTTCGGGGAAATGCTAGAAAAATGATCTCCATTGATGACGGGTATAGTGACCAGAACACATCGGATAATGATTGTGACAATATTTTAGAGATTCAAGATCCAAAGCGTGTTGATCCAACTGAAACGTTTTTAAAGCAAGAAGAGCAAACAGAAAAAATAATAAATGCCATAAATTTGTTACCAAAGCGTTTTAAAGCTGTCGCAACATTGCGATATGTAAATGGTTTTAAATACAAAAAAATAGCTGACCTATTAAATAAGGCTGTCGGAACCGTTAAATCATACGGATCTCAAGCCACTCATTTAATGGAAAACACGCTTTCAGAATATGCTGTGGAAAAAGAGTAGAATCCATGAATACCCAACAATGCAACAAAAAAATGATTCTGAACAATCGAGAATCACTTCTTCTCTTTTTTAAAGAGAGTAAGAATATGGAGGAACTTGCCTCCCACTTGTTGATCTGTGATTCTTGTTTTCGCTCCGCGTTAAAAGTGGTGAATCATTTTATTGATGATGATGGTGATGAAACCATTGCCGAAATGATTGAAGAAGTCGAGCAAGATAGACAAACGCCGTTTGTTCGTGTCGCGAACAAAATTATCGATACCAGACTGAAAGAAAACTATCACTGGACAGAAGCTGATTCTGCGGATCTTTCGCAAAGAATCAGAAACTCTATTGCGAAAGAACCTTCGTTGGTGAATGAAGGTCGAGGAGTCGCGCCAACACTTAACGATCATCAGACCATAGCAATAAAAACAAACGCTCAAGTCAAAGAAGAACATGAAAATATTTTAATTGAAGCCGTATCTGCTGGAAAAATGGGATTTCGGAACCTTCAGGAAGTACACGAAGAAACTCGAAAGGAAGTCGAATTGGGAAGTCTTCTGAAAAGAGTGTTCGCTTCGCAAATGTTGATGAAAACGGAAGCGAATCAAGTCTTTGAGATATTAAATAACGCCGGACACACGCTTAGCAAAATCGTAGATGAACTACTAGGTTTCGATTTATTCAAAAAGGATGCGAAGCACAAACCGTTTGATTTATTGGAAGTGGCTCAATATCAATTAGAGGAGGCGCGAAACGAAGAATGGTTGGATATGACCACAGACAGATGGCGCGATTTGGGCGTAGAGAAGCAAATTAGTTACGCAACAGCTTATCAACAATGGTACGCGGAGCAAAAAGAAGAACCTCTCGAAAGACGATTTCCGCTAGGAACATTAGAAATGAAAATGGTTCTAATCCCGCCTGGAAAGTATTGGATGGGCTCTCTAGACGACAAAACGAGACACGAAGTAGTAATAAGTCAGCCTTTTTGCTGTGGAAAATATCCAGTCACCCAAAAGCAATATGAAGCTGTGATAGGTACAAATCCATCTCACTTTAAAGGCGATACCAGTTGCCCTGTAGAGAACGTGAGTTGGGATGACTGCCAGATGTTTTGTGAAAAAACTGGAATACAACTATTATCAGAAGCCCAATGGGAATACGCGTGTCGAGCCGGAACTACAACGACCTATAGTTTTGGAGAGGATCCAAAACACTTAGAACTCTACGCGTGGTATCTTGAGAATTCAGCGGGAAAAACGCATCCCGTTGGAGAAAAACTAGGGAATGCGTTTGGTCTCAAGGATATGCTTGGGAATGTTCGGGAGTGGTGCAAAGATCTATACAGTGCCTCTGCCTCTGGCCGTGTGCGTCGCGGTGGTAGCTGGGACATCAGCGCTTCCAGCTGCACTTCGGCGGATCGCGACTGGGGCGGGCCTTCGGATCGCGACTTCTACCTCGGTTTCCGTGTGGTGAGGTCGTACCCTTGATCCCTTTTTGCCCTTTTGTCCTTGATCTTTTTTTCAGACGGCTTTTGCCGTCTTTTTTTTATGGGAAGCTTTTGAAATAGAACAAAGCCAAGCGGAAGAGCGTTTTTCCCAAGCGACCCTCCGCGTTAGCGGAAAACAGGGGCGCGCAGAAAAACGCTCTGGAGCGTTATTGTCATAACGACTGTTCTTCCCAAGACTCCATTAAAAAATACTGTTGCATTAAAAATACTTGAAACGTTGTTTCTTTTGACATCGTCCGCACTAAGGCGGTTAGTGGCTCGCAATGACAAAAGAGCTTTATTCTCAATGACAAAAGAGAGATTTTTAAAAAAAAGATATAACTTTCGCGCCTCTTCATTCGGATAACAATATATCAATTAATGTCCCCCTCCGGAGGGGAATTCAGGGGGAGGACATTAATACCTTTACGGTCGTTTTATTTTAAGGAGGTGCATCAAAAACAAAATCGATTATCTGATTGAATGGCTCGAAGAGGAAGGATACAGCGATCATACCCGTTCTGTAATAGGGGCCAGTCTTGAGCGATTACCACTTACTAGTAACGAACAAAAGCGTGTAATTTCGGCGTTCTTAACAATCTCGCTTGATAAAACAGAATCCGTATATCTTAAACGATGCGTTCGTTTTAGCCTCAGAAAGTTATTCAAAAAAGTTTCTGAGGAATTTTCTCTTCATTTTTTCTGTTCTTAAATGTGGGGGGACTTGGCCGTTAAACCCGGTCAAATCCCCAGTTTTCCTAAAGCCTAATCGACAAAAGGAGTTTCTATTTTACTATGAAAACAAATAACCAAAAAGAGTGTGTCCTATTCTTCTATCCATTTTTTATCCTCTTATTTCTTCTGATGAGTTGCTCGAAAGGTGGCCAAGATAGAACATTCGGAGGGGGTGGTGGAGTCCATCCAATTTCCGCTACAACACCAACTCCCAGCGGTGGAGGATCAGGCGGAGGTGGTTCTGGTGGCGGATCTGGCGGTGGTGCTGGTGGAAGCGGCGGTGGCGGTGGCAGTTCTGGAGGCACAATAAGAAAGATCCAGTGGATAAATTTTTCCCCGTACGTATATATTGGTCAAAGCCCGGATAACGGAACGGTGATTTCTGACGAGCAACTACGCGATTTACTCAGAAAAATATCGAATTTTACGGAAGGCATCCGCTTGTTTGGAAGCTCAGATAGCTTAAGAAGGGCGGCCGCCATTGCGAAGAACGAGTTAGGTCTGAAAGTGGCGCAGGGCGCGTGGTTGAACGGTTCTGGAACAGATGATGTAGAAATTCAAAGCATCATCAATTCTTGTAACCAAGGCTTGGTCGATATCGCCATATGCGGCAGTGAAACGCTTTATCGGGGGGAACTCGCACCCGCTTCGTTAATCGCGTATATTCAGCAAGTTAAAGCAAGCGTGCCTTCAAATGTGCTTGTGAGCACAGCGGACACTTGGTTCGAGATGATGAACGCCCCCGAGATCCGCGCCGTTTGTGACGTTATTATGTATAACGTATATCCGTACTGGGAAGGCGTTTCCGCAGAGGATGGTCTTGCTTTTCTCGTTGATCGCAACAACCAGATGGTTTCCGTCTCTGGTGGTGAGAAACAAGTGATTATCTCGGAGACCGGATTTCCAATTTGTGGCCCCACTCGCGGAGAGGCCCTTCCCAGCATCGAAAACGGAGCCTTGTATTTTTCTTCGGTGATCAACTTTGCTAGAGAAACCTCCATCGAGTTGATGTGGTTCTCAGCTTTCAGGGAGCCCTGGAAGGTCGCATATGAGGGCTCAGTCGGAGAATGCTGGCCTGTGTTTGAAACCGACGGAACCATTGTGAGCGGATTTGAAACTGTGTTTGAAAATTGAACCTCTTCCGCAATAAAAAAAATCTGAATCTTGCTTTAAACGATGGCCACTTAAAGTGGCCATTATTGTTTTTAAAGTGTCTCAATCGATGGCTTTTTCCTGGGATTCAACTATTTTTTTCAAATCCTTCATCAATAAAAATAATTCAAATTCTTCAACGGGAGAGACTTCAAAACCGAACTTCAAGTAAAATTGTTTCGTTTTTTCATGCTTAGCGTGCACTAAAACAGCTCGTAATCCTGCGATTTCCGATGCCTGAAGCGTGCGCAATAAAGCGTCTTTAAGCAATCCTTGCCCCAGCCCTTGGCCTTGTTCGGTTTTGTCTACCGCCAACCTTCCCAAAATCATTACTGGAACAGGATAACGTCCTAAACTTTTTGAAATTATTTTGGGTATATTTTCTGGAGAAACCGACCCATAGGAAAGCGTATAATAGCCGACAATTTTTTGATTTCTTAACGCGATATAGGTTCTGGAAGATCATCCAAACGAGGAAGCGTTCAAACTTTATTCGGGAAAGAATAAATTCTTTTTTTGGAATTTGCTAGAATAAAAATATGTTTCTTTGCTGATAAAAAGGTCATGCTCAAAGTGAATATTTATGATCCGTGTGAATTCATTTCTAGGAGTTTTATTTTTGGGAAGACGCACTTTCCCTCCAACTAACGGTTATCGCCGTATAGTCAGAGTACCCGCGTTTTTTGTGTTTTGATGGGCGAAATTTATGAGGCACAGCAAGCTATCCTGAAACGGATACTCAGTGCTGGTGGACAAGCGAGATCAGAGATCACTAAGGGCATCCCCTATAAAAAATCTGCTCTTAAGCATTTGCTTTCACAGGGAAAACTAAAACGGGAAAATGGGCTGTTAATCTTAATGGAAGAAGATAAACAGCAGATCCAAAGTACGTTAGAGCATACTACTCTCTTACAGGAAAAACAGCGAGAGAATAAAGAAAAAATACTCATGAAATGGGATCACATTCTTGCCGATCATGAGGGATTAATCTCGTTAGCAGAAGTACATCGATTGCTGAGTGATTCCGAGGTTAAGATCCTATTGAAACAATCTTCTACACTTAGTATTAGTTCCCGTGCGCTGAATTTAAACGAACAAATATGGCTTTTTCAAGGAGATTCCAAACAGGCCTTATCTAAAGCTAAACGCCAAGCAAAAAAAATAATACTACAAAAATGGATTGATCTTGTACCTCAATTTATAAAAAAACTGGGAATTGAGTTGACTCTTGACCTTAATCATCCTCGCTTAACTTCTAGTATTATCAAAAAGGCAATGGCAATTCATGCTCAGAGTCTCACTAAAATCAGCAAAGAATTGAAAATGAATGCGAGTAATTTAGAAAGAGCTATTCTCTTCTTATGCCCACCTACTATTGAGACTCCAGAGGGAACTATAGTCTTTAGTATCGCTTTTTTTCAAAAGAATTTGGATCAAGTATTAGACTATTACTTACTGACAACTACACATCTTGCGGCCTTTCTAAAAGTAACCACCGAAACCATTCGTCGCAGGATTCGTAAACTTGATATTACTCCACATTCTAGAGCTTATCGTTCCAGTTATTGCTATTTCTGGAAAGATGTTAAGTGCCTTTTCCCAACACCAGTGCCTGATGTGCGGGATGTTTTTGCCTATTTTGAAACTAACAAAAAAAAGCGATCGGAAGAAAAGTATCAACAGGAAGAAAAAGAAAAGCAACGACAGCAACAAGAGATCAAAGAAGAACGTCAGCGACTCCTCCTGTTCAAAGATCAGATGTTAGCGATGTTTCCAATCAAAGTGCGGGAGGGCAATATCCCACAGATCGTTTTTCATATTGGACCCACCAATTCAGGGAAAACCTATACGGCTCTGCAATATTTGAAAAAAGCAGAAACCGGAATTTATCTAGCTCCTTTGCGATTGTTAGCCTGGGAAATTTTTGAAAAGCTCAATCAAGAGGGAATTCCCTGCTCCCTAGTCACAGGCGAAGAGGTCATTTTGAAACCCGAAGCGAAGTTTTACTCTGCCACCGTCGAAATGATGCCTCAGAAGTTTTTGGATGTTGTAGTCTTGGATGAGTCTCAGATGGCTACAGACGAAGAACGAGGATGGGCGTGGACTCGAGTTTTCAACTCTGTTTATACTAAAGAACTTCATATCTGTTGTGCTCCCGAGGCAGAGCGACTACTCAAAAATTTTGTGAATCGACTAGGCTACCAAGAAATTCAGACCCGCCATTATGAACGTCTCTTACCTCTTAAAGTAGCGGAAGATCCCTGGAATCTTGAACGTCCACCAGAAAGCACTATCTTTGTCGTTTTTAGTCGTCTGGGTGCGCTAGCTCTCAAAAATTTTTTTGAGAACAAAGGAATTGCTACGGCGATTATCTATGGCGCTCTCCCTCCTAACGTTCGTCGTAGCCAGGCAGAACGATTTTTGCGAGGCGAGGCTAAAATCTGTGTCGCTACTGATGCGATTGGAATGGGGATGAATTTACCCGCAAAAAAAGTATGTTTTACCGCTCTAGAAAAATTTGATGGCCATCGTCATCGTTCGTTAAGACCTCTGGAAGTTCGCCAGATTGCAGGTCGTGCCGGACGTTTTGGACTACAAGATTGCGGTGAAGTGGGTGCGATTTCCAAAGAATTACTTGGAGAGCTCCAAAAACTGATGACGGCAGAAGATCAATTTCCGCAAAAAGTACGCATTGCGCCCACCTCGATAGAGCTTGAGATTCTTGACGGTACTTTAGCAAAGCGGTTGAGAATGTGGCTTAAAATGGACGCTATTCCAGAAGAGTATCGCCAATGGATAAAAGCATGCAACTTGGAAACTCGCCTAGATTTGGCTTCTCAGATTCCGTATGAATGGGAAGAAAAACTCGGACTCCTACGATGTTTTACTTTAATCAATGCCCCTGTCGCAGAACAGGGCCAACCCTACTGGTTGAACTGCGTGAAAAATATAAAGTCTGGAGAATTTCTAGAACCGCCGCTGTTTCCTCTACGTGACACTCAAATGAGAGGGAACGTTCATGAACTCAGCCTCTTAGAAGATTATGTGAAAAACACAGAAATTTTTCTATGGTTAGGGAACCGCACAGACGAGCTTTCCCATTGTGTTTTAGCAGAAGATCATCAGCATGTTCTGGAAATGAAGCAAATGGCCTCTATCCAAATTGATGCGATTTTACAAAAAAAGATTAGTGGATCAATCAAGGTTTGCAGAGAATGCCGAAAAGAACTTCCTCCTCTTTATTCTTATGGGCTTTGCAAAGCGTGCTATTCAAAGAGATCTGAAAGTTATTTTGATCCGTGGGAAGAAGAGGACGAATAAAAAAGAACCCAAAAATCCTATTGCATTGAAAAATCTAGTCAAAAACCTCTTTCAAGATTAAAAACGAAGAAAACCCTTCAAAACTCGTTCAAAAAAACACGAAAAGAAACTTTTGAAAAGGTACTGGTAAATAAGGAGTTAAGCGTAAAAAAAACTCATTTTTTCGTTAAAACTCATTAAAAGATGCAACATAAGTACAGGGCATTCTTATGTTGCATCTTTTTGAATCGAAAGCATTGATCTATTTTTGCTAAAAATTTTAATATAAACTGCTGTTAAACAACAGTTAGTGAAAATTGATCTAGTTTTTTAGATTGAAGGTCGATTCGATTCAAACGAACGTTTTTTAGCCTAAAATTTGATGTAATTCATTGGTACAGCTTAAACTATGGAGCCGATTCAAATTTTATCGATACCTGTGGATAACTTTGATTCTTTTGAGTGATTTTGTGGATAAAAATATCCATCAAAAAATCGAAACAACTTTATCTCTTCGATTTCAACAGATCCCGAACTTTGGCGAGAATCATTTCGTTCGGTATTTTGAAATTCTCTGGCACTCCAGCCTTCAAATAGGAATCAATGGCTTGTTCTCGAAGTTGTTTTTGTTGTTGACTCGGAAGCGCATAAAATTCTTTGTTTAATCGAAGGATCTCTTCGTTCTTTTTTTGCGAATCTTCCAACTGTTTATTCTTCTCTTCTCGATGGGTTTGTTCTGTTTTTTCGCGGGTATTTTCGACTTCTTGAATTTCCATTCCCCAGTTCTCTTCTAGTGCTTTTTTCAGGAAAACCGCATAATTCGTTTTGGCTTCTTTGTTGGAATAGAGGATGTTCCATTTTACATAGTCAAAACCTTTTTCCCGAAAAGCCTTCGCAATCATTTCCTGAACTGCTTTCGTTTGGCTTTTTGCCATTTCGTAAAGCTCTTGAAGCGTTGCGGTATTTTCAATTGATACCGATTCTTCTTTTATTTCAGAAGCTTTTTGAGCTTCTTGTTCCTGAAGAATCCATTTTGGTGTTTTTTTTGTGAAACAGATGATTTTTTTCTTGGAGTCCATTTTGTAATCAATCTGAAAAGCGTCTCGCTTGTCGACATCCAAAGCTTTCAAAAGATCTTTATTATTGGCTAATTTGTTGATTTCGTTGATTGCGGGTTTGATGGCTACCAAAACATCGCTGTGGAACATCACTTCTTTGAGTTCTCCTTGAGGTGATGGTACTTTTCTTTTTGAAAGTGTTAGTTTTATTCCTAATTTCACCAAATCAATTTTCCAAAAGATTCTTCCTTTAAAAGATTTACACAAAATTTCAAAAAGACGTCGCGATACAGAGCGTTTTAAGGAACGATAATGATCAAAATTAATGTATTTGAAAAATTTGGACTCTTTTATTTTCAAAAGAAAATCTGCATTAAATGTTAATTCGATGCGACCATCTTCTTTTCGAATTTTTGCAGTTTCCAAAATATGGAAAAGTATTGATTTATATTCTTTTCCGTCATAAAAAGTTCCCTTGAATGCAATTGTGACGCTAACCCAACGTTTTAAACTGTCTTCTAATCGTTCGTAGTTTTGTTTACAAAGAGTTAACCCACAGGCTTTTACGACTTCATATCGTGTAAAAATCATATGTTGTTTAAAGTTTTTTTCCTGTGAACGTAGAAAAAAATACATCAAAAAGAGAATATCTATCTCATCAGGAAGTTTGTAACCTGCTCGGTATTCATACCCCTCGATATCTTTCCAAACTTTTCCTTCTTCACCCGATTTTTGGGTCAAAAACCATATTGGTTTTTCCAAGAAATTGATGTCTTGTTTAAATTCTTCCATAAAATTTTACTATTGTATTTTTTTGAAAACTTAACCTATTTATACATAAAATATTATAAATTCCAAAAAATACAATAGTCCCGTAAGTGGAATGGAGAATTATTGTGTATTGAATGGAGAAATTTTTTACAACATATTTATTATAAATGTTTTATGTAAAAATTAGCTTTTTTTGACTATCGGGGTTCTGAGGGAGTAATTAGCGTAAATGGAATAGAGATATTTATATTAAAGTTTATAAAATAAAGAGATACAGAAAATTTTTTCGGCTAGAAATAAAAAAAAATTATACTTTGAATAGAGAATTATTGTAAATTTTAGATTACGCTTTTCATTGAAAATAAAGGAGATATAAATTCTAAAAAATACAATAGTCCCGTAAGTGGAATGGAGAACTATTGTGTATTGAATGGAGAAATTTTTTACAACATATTTATTATAAATGTTTTAT
>CAZHAR010000105.1:0-10873 GCA_964530615.1 uncultured Planctomycetota bacterium
GGGTCGGTATACGTCGTTGTCAGAAGGTTATCTTGGCGGAACGACTTTGGTGGGTGGAATTATTGCGGAGTCTTCTTGGCTCTGGTGGAAATCTCGGCATCTTATTCATCGTCTAGCTTCTCAGTTAAGTGCACCCCCACTTTCGTTTTCAACGGTTTTAAAAGCGTGGTTTCCGCTCTATCTCTCCTCGTTATCTTGGACGATTTCTTATCCCCTCATTAATCGGATGATTATCGCGAATAATGGCAACCCCGCTCTGCTCGATGCGGAGCTTGCGGGTTTTGGAGTTTTACGTTCTCTGGTGCTTACTATTGGGGGGCCAGTTTATGCGCTCACGAACGCGATTCTTTCTCTCTATCGAAACACAGACGATTTAAAAGCGATTCGTTCTTTTGGAATTCTTTTTTGTACTTGTATTTCCTTGGCCTCGATTTGTTTTTTGTTTCCCTTTTTTCAGCATTGGGTTTTGCAGTCGGTTTTTCATCTAGATACGCTAACGATTCAACTGTCTTCGTTTTCGCTGTGCCTCCTGCCTCTATACCCTTGGTTTACGGTTTTTCGAAGTTTGAGTGAAGGAAAATTGATTAAACTCAGAAACTTTCGAATCTTTGTAGTGACCTCGTCCTTTCGAGTATTAAGTGTTTATGGAACTGGAGAGCTGTATCATCTCTTTCAATGTTCCTGGTCCGGAGTCACCTTAGGAACGGTTTGTTTATTTGTAGCCGCCGGTTCTGATTGGCTCTGGTTCTCATTATATGCGTCAACACTGAAAGATGAACCGACCCCTATCGCTTAGGGTTTCTAACCCGCCCAGAATTTTTTATTTTTTCTCTAAATCTTGTAGGATTTTTTGAAATTCTTTTGTATTTCGAATATTATTTAAATCGGCATCTGTCTTTAACATCGAAGTATGCTCTAATCCAATTTTGATAGCCTTTTTCAAATTTTGAAGGGATTGAGTTTCGTCTTGAATGAGGGCGTAAAAACAGGTGTAGTGATAATAAGTCATCGGTTCTTCCGGATTTTCTTTCGCGTAGGCATCAAAACTCTCTTTTGCTTTTTCAGTATTGTTGAGCTTTAAGTAAATATAGCCTTGACGCGGAAAAAATTTGACGTGATAAGGATAATTTCGCTTTATTTTTCCTTGAATGATTGAAAGTGCTACTTCGTAGCTTTTTTGAGCTTCTTCCGGATATCCCATCGCTTGATAGGCATCTCCTCTTTTGGTGTAATATTCGTTCGCGTCGGGTTCCATTTCCATCGCTTGGGTAAAATCGGCAATGGCTCCCCCATAATCTCCTTGTTTGAGTCGTAATTCACCTCGATACGAATAGGCGCTTCCTGAATAGTAATCTCCTTGTGGATCAAGTCTAATACAGGCTGAGAAATCATTTATGGCGCTCCGTTCGTCTCCAAGAAGATCATAAGCGGTTCCTCGTTGATAATAAATAAAATCATCTTCTGGAAAATACACTAAGGCTTTGTTGAAATCACTAATCGCATCCTGAAGATTAAAACCCTTTTTGGCAA
The DNA here is from genome assembly GCA_964530615.1 of uncultured Planctomycetota bacterium. GTDB lineage: Bacteria > Planctomycetota > JBBTDB01 > JBBTDB01 > JBBTDB01 > JBBTDB01. The sequence continues at coordinate 1,531 of CAZHAR010000105.1, forward strand.
CAATTCCGCGATAGACATAAGTGTAAATATCTTGAGGATTGAGTGCGAGTGCTTTATTATAATCAGTAAGTGCTTCTTCGATTTGATTGAGATCGCTATAAGTTCTCCCGCGTCGTTGATATGCATGTTGTAATTCAGGATTGAGTTCAATGGCACGAGAGAAGCAATCGATTGCTTTTTGTTCTTCATCCTCTCCATATTGATAATAGACTCGTCCGACTTCTAATTGATAAAAAGCGTTTTCGGATTCGAGTAACAAGGCATTTTGTAGATATTCTTTTCCTTCTAATTTTTTGATACTCATTAAAACTCTTCCCAATTCGAGGAAAGCTCTACTGTTTTCGGGTTCCAGTTCCAGAACTCGTTTAAAAATAGGAATGATCTCTTCACTAGGGTGTGATTTTTGGATTTTATCAGAGCCCGTTTCTAGAAGGTAATGAATATCTGTGGAAGTGAGATCGACCTCTAAGGGGATTTGAGCGTAGGCAAATTTTGTACGAATCCAGAAAATACTCTCTTCTCCCATTTTTTTACGGAGTGTCGCAAATCTTTTTTCGGTGCTGGGATCGGCTAGGATTCCAAGGGCATTGCTAAGCGATATCATAAGTTCAAATGTGTCTAGAGCGCGTCGTTCCGGCGGTAGGCTCCATTCGAATTCAACTAAAGATTCTAAGATTTTCAAAATCTGGGGCGCAAAAGAGGTTTGATTGGAATAGCCTAAGAGTTCAGTAAGTAACATTAGAAATTGTGTTTTTCCTTCTGCGCGTGTATGGCTCTGAAAATAAGCGGGTGCTTTTTCTAACAAGGCGATCATCTCTTCTCGAATTGCCGGATGATTCATTCGGCTCAATTCGTATTGGGCATTTTTCATATCACCTTGTTGGATATCGTCACTGTCAAATTTTTTGCGCCAAAAGGAAATACGTTTTTTCTGAAAGTTTAATTCTTCATTCTGTGCTTGTTCGATATAAAACAAGAGTCCTTGATGAAAATCGTTTTGCTCTTTAAGTTGATCCGCGACATAAATCGCTAATTGATAATTCTTAAGGTTACAAGCAATCGGGATCAAGATCTGCACCATTTCATTTCGTTGAGTGATTAAAGCAGAAGCCTCCGGCAAGAGCAAGATCGCTTCGGAAATGAGATTAAATCCTTTTAATAGTAGCGGAAGTGCCTCTTCTTTGGAGAGTGTTTTATGTTTTTGAAGAATGGCTTCCGCTTGTTGGATTAAAACAGTTGCCTTTTGATTGCGTTCTTCTCGTTCTTTTCTGTCTTTTTTTTCTTCCACTGTGGACAATTTTTTTTTGATTTCATGAGAACTAAAATAAACTAGACTTTGTTCGTAAGCGACACGAGCGTCTAGAAATCGATTTTCAGTCAGGGCCGTATCTCCGAGTTGTTGATGATAATGATATTTTTGAAGGCGAAGAAAATAAGTATAGCCTAGATAAACAAACGCAAAGAAAAATAGAATACTCGTAATTAAAAACTCACGTTGGTGCCTTTTGATTTGTCGGAGTGTTTTTTCTAGGAGCGACGGGGGTCTTCGAGAAATGGGCGAACCTTCAAGAAAGGCTTTCATGTCTTGGGCCAATTCTTCACCGGTTTGGTAGCGTTTTGCCGGATCTTTTTCTAAACAAGCCAAAATCATGGTTTCAACATCGGGGTGAAGGGATTTCACATATCGATTGGGACGAGGAGGCAGTTCATTCTGAAGACTTTCTAGGAGTTGGGAAAAATTTCCGCTGAAAGGGACTTTTCCGGTTACAAATTCATAGAAACAGACACCTAACGAATAAATATCTGCCGCTGGAGTCAAATTTTTTGTTTCTCCACGTGCTTGTTCCGGGGACATATAGGCTGGAGTTCCCAAAATAGCGCCACTGACGGTTAAACGGGATACTTCTTCCGAAGAAAAAGAAGTGTCCTGCGCTAATCCAAAATCGCCAATTTTAGGTTGATGTTGAGAATCAACGAAGATATTTCCCGGTTTCAAATCACGATGGATCACTCCCTGCGTGTGCGCGTAATGGAGCGCTTCAGCGACACTTAATAGAATCTGTACTTTTTGTCGTAAGGGGTATTGAGTAAATCGGATTTTAATGATCTCTTGCAGGGTTTTCCCGCGGATGAGTTCCATCGCAAGATAAAGCTGTTCTCCTTCAAATCCAGAGTCAAAAATTTGAACAATTCCAGGATGACGAAGTTTGGCCATTGCGATGGCTTCTCTCCTAAAACGATCGAGGAGTTTTGGAGAGAGTTCTGATCCCGGAAGTAAAACTTTTAACGCGCAGAATTGATTTAAATTTTGATGGCGTGCCTTATAGACAATTCCCATTCCGCCGCGAGCGATTTCTTCTATAATTTCATAGCGTCCAAAGGTTTTTCCGAGAGAAGAAGAAGTACTTTTTTTTAAGTAAAAATGTGGACGTTCATTTTCAATGACAACACGATAATCGACGGCTGAAAGGGATTGTGGATTCTTTAAAAAGTCGGCTAACTGAATAAAACGGTCGACTTCAAAAATACGTTCGCGAAGCAAATATTGCAAAAATTGATGAGGTTCTAGTTGGTCGGGCCCTAATCGTTCAATGGATTCATTCAGTTGTTCGTAAGTAAGATAGCCTTCCTGAAGAATTTTGATAGCCAATCGCGAGAAGGGTTTTTCCATTCCGAAAATTTTGGATTTCGACGAATCTTGGTTAAAAAGAGATTCGGATTGAGCCATTTTTGAAAAAATTTTCAAAGAGTATAAATACTCCATGGCAGGCTCATTTCCACGTTCTTTGGAAATTTCAGAAGCTTTTTGTGCTTGTTCTCGAGAGATTAAATTATTTTCTAAAACATAAGATAAAAATTTCATAAAAAAACGCTATAATCCCAACGATGTCTGGTAAATTCCTTCTTTTCTAATTATATCCATTTTGGCGAGAAAAGATATGTTTTCGGAAAACCCATTTGCTCTTTCTGTTTTTCTTCAATTCAGTAGTATGATTTTTCTGTCCGGGTTCTATTTTTGGAGAAAACCTAAAGCAAAACGGACCCTTTTCGCAATGGGTTGGAGTATTTTAGGGCTTCGAATCAGTATGGATATTTTTTTTTGGCCCTATGCCTTTTTCGGGCCGAAAGGATTTTGGATTTTAACTCTATTGAGTATTTTCGCGTTTCTTCCTTTACCAGAATTATTAGGAAAGCGTTCCTCAGGACGGATTCTTTCGGCGGTATTTGCAGTGATTCTCTTTTTTTTCCTGACGTTTGACTCCTTTTATTATCTTTTTAAAGGAGCGGAAATGTCCAAATTGAACGGGGTTCGCGGATCGAATACGCTTGTGATTTTTCAGTCCACTCCCTATACTTGTGTCCCGGCTTGTGTCGCCTCGTTGATGACTGATTTAGGATACCCGATGAGTGAAGGGTCTGTGGCCGTTCAATTATTTACGAGTCATCGGGGGACTTATACTACAAAGATCTTATATTTTCTTAAAAATCATGAAGCAAAACTTCATCTTCAAAATCTTGATTTTGAGGCTGTGAATTGGAACGAACCCTGGATTTCATTAGTGACAGTACGCGTGAAACCTAAGGGAAATCCCTCTGGAAATGATATCGCTCATATGGTATTAGTTTATCCTGATCCGGAGGGGACGCTTTCTGTGGGAGATCCTTTAGAAAATTATAGTCAAAATTTTACTGTGGATCTCTTTAAAATTCGTTATCGTCCTACGGGAACCGTCCTACAGATTCAAAGGTCTGACGGAACTATTCCTGAAGTTCCAAAGAAGGTGAAAGAAAGAGAATAAAAAGATGGAAAAGGTTTTAGTGACAGGCGCGACTGGTTTTGTCGGTAGCCATTTAGTTCAACAGTTATTAAACCAAGGATTTGAAGTCCGTGCCCTTGTTCGCAATCCTGAGCAATTAGGAGCCTTAAGAAATGCGGATGCGGTTGAAATTTTCCCCGGAGATGTCACTCAATCGGAAGCCGTAAATCAAGCAACTCAAGGTGTTTCTATAGTATTTCATCTGGCGGCGGTGGTTCACTTTTGGGGTAAATATAAGAAACAAATGCAAACGATTAATATTCAGGGCACCCAAAATGTGGTGCAAGCTTGTTTGCGTTCTGATGTTCAGCGACTCGTTTATATGTCAACTGCGGCTGTGATTAAGCGATTAGGCGGCGGACAAATGAGTCATGAAAAAACCCTTACTTCTCGCCAAGATATGATTGGCCCTTATGAACAAACCAAATATGATGCGGAGCAGATCGTTTTGAATGCAGTAACTCAAGGATTAGACGTGGTGGTGTTAAATCCGCCGGGCCCGATTGGCCCATTTGATGTGAAGCCTTCTCCTATGGGAAAAGTGATTGTCGATTTTCTCAATGGAAAAATTCCGGCCTACACGCATACAGGCCTTAATGTGGTTGCTGTGGAAGATATCGCGCTTGGAACTCTCTTAGCCGCTGAAAAAGGAGCGACTGGAGAACGATACATTTTAGGAGGATATAATTACCGTTTTATTGAATTTCTTGAATTATTAGCCAAAATTTCAGGGAAAAAAGCTCCGCGTTTTCGCGTTCCCTATTCGCTTACTTTAGTCGGTGGACTTTTCGGAGAAATTTCTGGACGTCTGTTTAAAACCGATCCGATTGCGAATCTGCATTCCGTGCGGATGGCCAAACATGAGCATTGGTACGATAATTCAAAAGCAATTCAAGAACTAGGATTTAACCCTCGTCCGATCCAGCCCTTTCTGGAAAGTGCCATTGATTGGTTCCAAAAGAATAACTATATTCACTAAAAGAGAATGAATGAATGCAAAAAGTTTATCCGGTCGCGTTCCAGAACTAGATGGTATCCGAGGGATCGCTATTTTACTGGTAATTTTATGGCATTATGGGGTCTGTTTACTGAATGAAGAATCACCCTCTTGGTTTATTGTTTTTTTTTTAAAGACCCTATTTTCATTTACTTGGAGCGGAGTCGATCTGTTTTTTGTTCTTTCTGGCTTTCTCATCGGTGGCATTTTAATCGATCACAAAGAAGCGTCCAATTATTTTAAAGTCTTCTATATTCGCCGTATTTGTCGTATTTTCCCTTTATATTATTTTTGGATCTTTCTTTTTATTAGTATTATTGTAGCCACTTCTTCTGAACCCTCAAATTTGCTTTTTAGAGGGCCCCTACCCGTAATATATTATACCACCTTTACGCAAAATTTTTTGATGGCAAATGCTCAACAAAATGGAGCTGTTTGGGTAGGAATGACCTGGTCGATTTGTATCGAAGAACAGTTTTATTTAATATTGCCATTTCTGATACGTTTTGTCCCACTAAATAGACTACCCCACTTATTAATAACCCTGATTATTTCAGTTCCGTTGATCCGTGTTTTAGGATATCCTGAGGATCCGTATTCAGTGTACCTTTTATTACATTGTCGAGCAGATACCTTATTATTAGGAGTTCTTTGTGCTTATTTAATACGAAAAGAACACCTCAAAAATTATCTGACTACTCATAAAAACCATTTGTATTCTTTTTTATTTATTTTTTTTATTTTAATACTCGTCGTGTCAATACCCTATAATTTAACAAAATCGGATATTCTAAGGTCTAGCTTGTATTTTTTAGGCGCGCTTTTTTATACTTGTTTTTTAGTGATTGCGCTTGTCGATAAACAAGGGATCCTTCATCGGGTTCTCACTCATCGGTTTCTCCAGTTTTTTGGGATTCTCGCTTATGGAATGTATCTTTTTCATCAAGTTATTTCTGCTCTGGCTCACGATCTTTTGCTGAACCAGTCTCCAACCTTACAAACCCCTCTGGATATTGTTGTTACAGGTTTGGCTTTCGGGATTACAACATTTTTAGCGTATCTTTCATGGAATTTTTTTGAAAAACCAATTGTATTATTTGGACAATCGTTTAATTATCAAACCAAGGAAGAAATAGAATCAAGCAAAACATTTATAGAAAAAAATTGATACAAATAAAAGAAAAATGTCCAAATTTAAAATTTTCGTATTCGTATTCGTTTTATTTTTTTTACTTTTATTTGTTTTTGGAATACCTGAAACATTGAAACGTCCACTACAAATTAATCCTCAATATCATCTTATTTTATATAAACAGGGCGTTTTATTCTATAATCAAAAAAAATCTTCAGAAAATTTAATTTTCGCTTGACCTTATACTTAGGTATAATGTTTATAATCAAGGAAAACCTACAGGAGATTTTGAATGGAAACACTAACAATCACCCAATTAGCCCGAAAAATCAAAGTTCCAACCCAAACGATTCGCTACTACGAACGGATTGGTATTTTGCCCCATCCCCCGCGACGATCCTCCGGGTATCGCGAATATGCACCTAGCGACGCCAAAAGAATTCAGTTTATTAAAAAGGCCCAAAATTTGGGCTTTACCCTTCAAGAAATTCAAGAACTCCTTCGCTTTCGACTCGATCCTGAAACGAATTGTCAAGATGTTGATAAGCGCGTTCAAGAGAAAATCGAATGTATCGATCATAAAATTCAGGATCTCCAACGTATGAAAAAAGCACTCTTGAAACTCATTCGTACCTGTGAAAATTCTCCTTTAAAAACCTGTCTGATTTTAGATTTTCTGGAGAAGGATCATGACCAATTCTTCTCGTAATTTACTCGATCTTCAACCTTTATCCAAGATCCAAAATCCGATTCCAAAACCCCCATTTTCCTGGAAAACACGAATTTTGCTTCCCTTCTCGCTGTTTGGAATCACCATAAGTCTTTTTCTTTTTGTGGGAGTCGAAACTTTCCTGCCCGCTATTTCTGTTCGCATTGCGCCTGTGATCCCCAAACAGGTTCAAGGTGGACAAACTCAAACGGCGCTCGTTCAAGCGGCTGGATGGATCGAACCTGATCCCTATATGGTTCATATCACAGCACTCGCAGACGGAATCGTGAGCCATATTTATGTGCTTGAAGGACAATCGGTCCAAAAAGATCAATTGTTGGTTCAAATGATTGAAGAAGACGCTCAACTCGAGTTTCGACGTGTGGAGGCTAATTTATTGGCCAAAAAAGCAGATCTGGAATTTGCCCAAGCGGAAGAAAAAGCCGCTCAAATCAATTGGGATCATCTCACGGATCGGAAAAGAGCCACCAGTGTCGCGAAAGCACAAGTCGAAGAGACTAAATCCATGATCAAAAAGGCAAACGCGGAAATCCTTGTGGAACAAGCTCTGTTAAAAAAAACCGAAAGTGATTATCAAAGAACCGTACTGCTTATCAAGGAAAATGCCGCTTCTCAGTCAGATTTGATCGAAACGGAGGCTCTGTATCTCGCTCAAAAAGCAAAATGGGAAGTCGCTACACGACACGTTGAAGTTCTTCAGGAAACTTTGAAGCGCCTAGAGATCGAATCCTCTGCGACAGAAGAACTGTTGCGTTTAAAAAATGAAGAACAACGAACTCTGGAACAAGCACACGCCAAAGTCAAACTAGCTCAATCCGCAATCACCTCTGCAGAAGTGGATCGCGATGAAAAAATGCTTCACCTTCAACGGATGCAAATTCGATCTCCTATGGACGGGATGATTGTAAAACGTTATGTAGAACCCGGCTCAAAAGTGTTGCGTATGGTGGATGATTCTCACTCGATGCACCTCATTTCACTTTATGATCCTAAAAAACTTCAGGTCAGGGTTGACGTTCCACTCGCGGATGTTGCGTTTATTCAACCCGAACAATCGGCTGAAATCATTGTCGAAGTGCTTCCTGACATCAAGTTTTCAGGGAAAGTCACCCGCATTATTCACGAAGCGAATATTCAGAAAAATACACTAGAAGTGAAAGTTGCTCTTCAAGAGCCTCGTTCAGAACTCAGGCCGGAAATGCTCGCACGTGTCAAGTTTCTCGCTCAAAAAAATCCAACAAAAACCGAAGAATCCAGAGAATCGCTCTTCGTTCGAACAGAAGCCCTTCAATCGTCAGGCACTTCGCTGTGGGTTCTCAAGAATTATGACGGTCACTATGGATTTGCAAGCAAACGTGAAGTCCGTACGGGAAATCCTCTACCCGACGGATGGATCGAAATCCTCGAAGGCGTTCAGATGGGAGATCTAATCATTCTTTCTCCACCCTCTAATCTCAAGGAAGGAAGCCGTATTCGAGTCGATAGCGAATTTTCTTCGTAATTCATTTTTCTCAGGAGCCAACTCCATGGCCTTTATCGAGTGTAAAAAATTAACACGACAATATCAACGAGGCGACATCATTCTTACCCCTTTAGATCAGCTTGATCTAGAAGTGGAAGCTGGAAGCTTTCTCGCGTTAATGGGCCCTTCCGGTAGTGGAAAAACAACGCTACTGAACCTTATCGCAGGAATTGATCGGGCCACTTCGGGTTCGCTCTGGATCGATGGGCAAGAAATTACTCAGTTTTCTCGCTCTAAACTCGCGCGTTGGCGTTCAGAGTATATTGGCTATATTTTTCAACTCTATAATCTTGTCCCTATTTTAACCGCTTACGAAAACGTGGAACTCCCGTTATTGCTCCATTCACTTTCACGCGCGGATCGCCATAAAAAAGTGACCGGAGCCCTTCAACTTGTAGGAATCGCAGATCGTTATGATCATTATCCTCGCCAATTAAGCGGTGGACAAGAACAACGCGTAGCGATTGCGCGAGCCATTGTGGCGGATCCAAAAATTATTGTGGCCGACGAACCCACTGGAGATCTTGATAAAAACTCAGCAACCGAGATACTAAATTTACTGCAGAGGATTAATCGTGAACTAGGGAGCACTTTTATTATGGTGACCCATGATCCAAGGGCCGCTGAGTACGCGAAAAAAACGCTCCATTTAGAAAAAGGAAAACTAGTTGAAGCGGAAGCGCTCGGGGTAATAAAATAATGGCTCCTCGATTTGTTGCCTTAGTACTGAAATATATTTTTCGACATCGAACCCGAAGTTTTCTTACCATTTCTGGAGTGGCGACCGCTATGTTTCTTTTTTATGCCGTACAAGCGATGCAAAAAGGAATTCAAAACGCAACAGAAAAAAGTGCTGAAGATACGACGCTAGTGGTTTACCGTGAAGATCGTTTTTGCCCATTCACCAGTCGCCTTCCCGAAGATTATGCCTCCAAAATTAGCAAAATTAAGGGTGTTAAAGTGGTGGTTCCGATCAAGATTTATGTCAATAATTGTCGCGCCAGTCTTGATGTGATTATTTTTCGCGGAGTTCCAGAAGATGCCTTTGAAAGTGGCGCTTTTAAACATATTCAGATTCTTGAAGGCTCGCTAGAAGAATGGAAACGACGAGGGGATGGAGCACTTATTGGAGAACGAATGGCTA
>CAZHAR010000106.1:0-10770 GCA_964530615.1 uncultured Planctomycetota bacterium
TCGGATTCCTAAATGTTCGATGAGTAAACCGGTACAGGGGTGATGGGGCGTGAATCCATTTCCGCCGCCGATGATTCTTAAATTAGAAGAAGAGACCCAATAAGGAGGTAAGGGAGAGAGTTGGTAAGGGAACGCAGAAATGGGTTCGTCTTCAATCTTTAAGAGGTAGGTTTCTGTTGGGGTACGGAACTCGTATTGATTGAAATCAAGGTGTCTCAAGAAAAGGCCCGGAGCGATTTCGATGGGGGTTTCTTTTTCAAAAGGAATTTGATGAAGGACTTGCTCGGCGGGAATAATTTTTCCGTCTTTATCTTTCAGGGCCAAAAAATTGATTTCTTTTTGGAGAAAGGTTGCAATTGTTGGAGAGATTTGCCACTGTTGCATTTCTTCGGCGCTGGGGCCTAAGAGAGCGGAGCGAAGGATATTGAGGTTAATTTGAAGATCGGCTTGGGTTCCAAGAATTGTCAATTTTTCGGGTCGTTTAGGCGGAGCGGAAAAGAAGAGAAAATAATAAAAAGGAAATTCTGTGGAATATTGGGAAATTCCTTGAAAAATTTTGCGATCGGGTAATATCCAACACGTGGGAATTGGAAGTTTTCGTGCAAGAAATATTTTGACGATTTCTGGGGGAAATCCTACTAAAATATGAGTTTGCTGGTAGGTTATTAAATAAGAGCCAGGCATTAATTTTTCGACATGCACGGCTTGATTTCCTTGATAGAAGGATAAAAAAGAACAGGCGAAATCACATCACCACAATATTTTGAGAGAATTCCTTATATCGTCCAGGATGAAATTTTTTTCAAGACATTTCTTTGATTATACAAGAAATTTGTTCTAGGCGTTATTTTTTTTCTTTTTTATTGGATGAGTTCCATCGGAGGAGAGACTCCCTGTTCGCGTAATTCTTGAAAAAATTTAGGAGCGATTCCTGTGGGACGAAATTCGCCATGAACCTTTCCTTCTTTGACGCCTAATTTATAAAAGCGGAAAATATCTTGCCTAGAAATCACGTCTCCGGTCATTCCGGTAATTTCGGTAATTTCGGTAATTTTTCGGGAACCATCTTCAAAGCGAGTTAATTGTACAATCAAATGAACAGCGGAACCAATTTGTTTTCGAATGGCTTCGACTGGAAGATCAAGTCCGGCCATTAAAACGAGGGTTTCGAGGCGAGAGAGTGCGTCTACTGCGGAATTTGCGTGGAGTGTGGTCATTGAGCCTTCGTGTCCTGTATTCATGGCCTGAAGCATATCTAAAGCTTCTGCACCGCGACATTCACCAACAACGATTCTGTCGGGACGCATACGTAAGGTATTAATAAAGAGATCCCGTAAGGTCACACCCCGTTGTTCCGCTGAGATAGGGCGCTTCGCTTCCAGTTGCCCAATATTTTTTTGTTGGAGTTTCAATTCTGCTGAATCTTCAATCGAGACGATGCGTTCTTCAAAAGGAATGAAGCTAGACATAATATTAAGGAGGGTGGTTTTTCCGGTTCCGGTTCCGCCGGAAATAATAATATTTTTTTTATGTTTAACCGCGAGTTTGAGGAGTTCGATCATCGATTGAGAGATGGCACCGCTTTGAATCAGATCTTCGGGCGTTAAGAGATCGGTCATAAATTTGCGAATGGTGAGCATAGGTCCCCGTAAAGAACAGGGGGGTAAAATAGCATTGAGTCTGGATCCGTCTGGAAGTCTTGAATCGACCAGAGGAGAATCTCGATCAATATGTCGTCCGGAAAGGGAAACAATTTCTTGAATAGTGCGGATGAGATGATCTTCTCCGAGGAATGTTTTATCCGTCAAGAGAATTTTACCACTTTTTTCGATAAAGACTTCATCATGTCGATTGACCATCACTTCGCTGATGGTTCTGGAATTCATTAGGTCGGCGATAGGGCCATAATAATAGAGTTCAGCGAGTATTTCGTCGACCACTTCTTCATAATTTAATTTAAGGAGGCCGTAATCTTTGAGGTTTTGCGCTTTAATTACATTAAGCAAGATCCCTTTAATTTGATAAATTTGTTCCTCGGCGAGTTGTTGAAAATCGTCTTTAAAAACATGAGGCATTTGGGCATTGAGCGCATTAAAAAGAACCACTTTTAAATTGGTATACACTCGTCGTTTTTTCTGACTTGTGGGATCTAAAGCAATTAAATGTTTAAGCTGGTTTTTCATGAGAGGGGCTTTTCTTCAAAAATGTTAGGCGCTTTTAGAAGTGGAATCCAAGATTTTTAGTTCTAGGAAAAGTTCTTGGAGATTGAGCAGTAATATTTCTTGAAGATCCTCAAGAAATAAAGCTGTTTCCTGAATCTCCAGCCCTTTTGAAATAAGAAAGGTTTGGGTACTATTTTTCGGAATTTTTTCCAAAATTTCTTCAATAAATAGTTTTTTTGCTTCTTCACAATGGGTACGAGAGAGATTTTTTATTCGGTATTGAATCTTTTTATTTTCAATAAATACACGACTTTCTTGCTTCATTACAAGGGTATCCCAAAATTTTGTGGAGGAGTAAAAGAAAAATTTCAAAAACTTCTAAAACGTCCATTATGGCATGGTCGTCCGATTTTCACAAGAAAAAAGAACTTTTGAATCAAGAGAGGCAAAAAAGATACGGGAACCCTAGTTTTTCATTTTGGAAACTGTCGTTCAAAAAAAATATTCAAAGAAAAACTTGATTCAGAATTGAGAATTCGTTGTAATTAATTTACAATGAAAGAAGATCCTTAAGCTTCCTTTCAAGGAAAAAGAGAAAGTGCCGATGATCCAAACCATTAAATTTTATTTATACTGCTTTAAAACAAGAAGATATTTAGTTTATAAAATCTGGAGAGTTCTTGCTCACTCCCCATAAGATTTGATTTGGAGGAAATGAAAATTATGGATGATGAAATTCTTCGGCATAAACGCCTAGTTACTTATGAGGAAGAGATCGCCGAATTAAACAAATTAATGCAAAACCTTCTCCAGCTCAGTCAAGCAGATACGGTTCTTTTAATTGATAAAGCTGGACATATGGTCACAATGCAAGGGAAAACGGAAGCACTCCGAAAGGACAATTTAGCGGCTCTCGTCGCAGGAAGTTTTGCCTCGATGAAAGCAATCGCAAATGAGTTGGGGGAATTGAATTTTAATTCCTATTTTCAACAAGGAGATCAACAAAATCTCTATGTCACGCTTGTAGGGGGCCGTTCTTTATTAACTGTTATTTTTTCGGAATCTCCCAAACTAGGGATGGTGAAACTCTATTCCGTATCGGTGAAAGAAAAGATGGAAGAAGTTCAAAAACAGTACGATAAGAAAACTCCACAAGAAATAAATACACCCAGCGGGATTGAAGTGGGATCAAAGTTGGACTCCTTGTTTGGACTTTGATTGTTCTCCTTTCGTCTTAAAACGATTTAAGAAATCAAGAAATGATTTTTTCCTATGTGAAAAGCACAAGAAAACAAAGAATTTTTGTGCTTTACGTATTTTAAATTGATACATTCACCCTTAGGAATTGAACTTTCGATGGAGAAAAAATGAAAGTTAAATTTTGGGGGACTCGTGGAAGTATTTGTACTCCAGAACCCGATTTTATGAAATATGGAGGGAATACTTCTTGTGTTGAAGTCCGCTTAGACAATGGGACTTTGTTGATTTTGGATGCGGGAACCGGAATTCGAAAATTAGGGCAGAATTTGTTAAGTGACCCGACCTTTAACAAGTCTGGATATGTGCTTTTATCCCATCAACATTGGGATCATATTCAAGGATTTCCTTTTTTTACTCCGGCGTTTTTGCCCAACAATCATTTTACTTTTTTGGGTCAATTTAAATTTGATGGACGTCTTGAAGAAGCGCTTCGGGGTCAAATGGAGTATAATTATTTTCCGGTACGTCTAGACGAGATGGGAAGTCAACTTCATTTTCGGGAATTGCTGGAAGAAGAAATTGAAATTGCAGGAGCCAAAATTATTACTCGCCATTTAAACCATCCTCAAGGAGTTTTAGGCTTTCGAATTGAGGCCGATGGCTGTGTTGTAACTTATTGTACCGATACTGAACATTATCCAGATCGTCTCGATACGAAAGTGCTTGAACTGGCTCAAAACTCCGATTTATTTATTTATGATTCTCAATATACCGAAGAAGAATTTCCGAAAAAGATAGGTTGGGGACATAGTACTTGGAATATGGGATGTCGATTAGCGCAGGAAGCCCGCGTGAAAAACTATTGTTTATTTCATCATGATCCTTACCATAATGATGCTTTTATAGATCAAATTTTGACGCAGGCTCAACGTGTTTTTCCGGGAACCATTGCGGCGACACCAGAAATGGAATTGAAACTTTCTCGAAAAAACGATTTTAAGGCTTCTTGGAACAAAGAAATCATTCTCCCAAAAAAGAGTACGGCTATGCCTTCATTTACCATCACTCAAAAAAATCATATCTTAAAAATAGAGTTGCCTCATTCAAAAGAAGAGTTTGTGGATCTGGAATTTGTTTCTAAAGTAACAGAAAATATTACCGAAATGATCGAAGTCATGGAGATCAATTTTGAAAACCTTCAGGAACTTGATAGTATTTCATTGGGTGTTTTTGCCTCATTTATTGAGAAAGCAAAAGATTTAAATATTGTTGTCAAACTTTATAATGTTTCTGAATTTATTCAAAATATCTTGACCATTGCCCGATTTATTGACGCGGTGGAACTTCATTAGAAAAATTGTTTACTCTGCTTTGTTTTCGAGCATCTGGAGAGAGGAATGGGATTAAAGGGCGAGCTGAATACTATTTGTCTAGCAGATATCTTCCAGAATATGACCTTAAACAGCAAGGAAGGTACCTTTGTTATTGAAGACGCTCAAAGTCGTAAAACCTTTTTGTTTACCAATAACGGGATTTTTGTGTATTCAGAGGGACTAGAGCGTACGGATTTGCTGGGTCCACTTCTGGTATTTCGGGAGTTACTTTCTCCAGAGCAATTAAGCCTATTCGGGGAAGAAGTTCAACAAAAAAAAGCCTTCCTCGAAGATATCTTACAAGACTCTAAACTAATGGATCCAGACCTGCTAGCCAAAATTGTTTTGGATTGTAGTAAAGAAGAAATTTATGATCTTTTTATCTGGAAAGGGGCCCAATTTGATTTTGAAGAAGAAGTGATCTTCCCGATGCCGTTAGATTATCGTCAATTTCGGCGATTACTTTTCGGAAATGAAGGAGTCAATTCGATTTTGCTTGAAGCGGTACGTCGAGTCGACGAATGGGAAGCCATTTTTAAGACACTCCCTCCTTTCGATGAAATTTTGATCCCGGCGAATATCTCTCTCGAAGAGTTATTAGGACAAGATTCCTCGACGCAAGAAATTTTTCCTGTTTTAAAAAGTTCTCAACCGATCAAACAAAAAGTTTTTGCCTTGCTCAATGGACGACATACGATTCAGGATGTGGTCCGAAAATCGTTTCTACCTCGTTTTGAAGTCTGTTTTGCCATTACCCATATGTTGCGAAATGAAGAGCTTCGTTCTCTCAATACGATGGAAATGATTTATGTTGGAGATTATTTGGTGAGTCGTGGATTATCCGCGCCTGCGATTCATTTTTATTTAAGGGCTTCCCAACAGGGGGGCAATGATCCGAGCTTGATGAGCAAATTGGCCTATGCGTATGAACAACAAGGACAGATGGATCGCGCCCAAGAACTTCATATGAATTATGGGTTGTTTTGTTTGCAGAATCATCAAATTGAAGAAGCGTTGCAATCCTTTCGTCGTGTTGCTTCTATTGATCCCAATCAATTAGAAGCGCGTGAGCATATCTATAATATTTACTTGGCAAATCCTACGTTTCCAGAGGCAAATACCTTCGACTTTTTAAAAGAAGGTCTTGCCCTTGCCGATGCCATGAAGAATTTTGGACAAATAGAAAAAGCGAACGCTTATCTAGGAAGTTGCGTTGAGCGAGCCCCTGATAATTTGTCTCTGCGTCAGAAGCTCATTGATGCTTATCTGGATAGTGGACAAAAAGAAAATGCCATCAATCAATATCTTATTATTGCGAAAACGTATCAAACCGAAGGAAACACCGAAGCGTTAGTTCAGGTTTATGAAAAAATCTTAAAAATTAACCGTGCTCGTACCGATATTCAAAATAAATTAGATGTGATTCGTTTGAGAAAGAAAGAAGAGCAACAACGTCGAAAACGATTTTTTATTCGTTCTTTTCTTGGAGTTTTGATGTTGGGGGCTTTTTCTTTTGTCGCTTATCGGGAATATCAAGCGTATATCCATTTTCAAGAAGACAAAAAATCGGTTCTTCAGAAATCCCAGATTTCTTTGTTTCCGCTTGCCCAAAAAACCTTGAAAGAGTACCAAAGCGATCCCTCTAATTTGGATTTGTTAATTCAAGGATTTCCTGAATTTAAACAGAATTACGAAAAAATTAAAGCGGAAAAGATCCAGATGCTTCAATCGATTGCTAGCCAATATCAGATGACTCTATACGCGGCTCTCTTAATTCCAAAAGAGATTGAATCCCTCACGGAAAAGCAAGAGGAAGACTTTACGAGTATCCTGACTCAAATGCAGGAAATTTTAGGACAATCCCTCACCAAAAAAATTAAAGAAACAAAACAGTTTCAGGATCAAGAAGATCTTGAACTTTTTCGCAAGGCTCTTGTGGAATGTGAAGATTTTTTTATTCATATTCCCTCGGCCGTTTCAGAACCCTATCAAAAAGAACTAGAGAGTTTGGGAAAAAAACTAAAAAGTCGTCTCGAAGAAAAAAAGAAGCAAGACGAAGAACGCGAGCGAAAAAATCAGGAAGCCTATGATGTTTTGAAAATGAGCCGGCAACTCGAAGATCAAAAAAAATATGAACAGGCGTTTCGGCTTATGTTTGATTTTTTGCAGAATAAAGATTTTAAACAAACACCCGCCTACGAAAAAGCCACTCTTCCGATATGGATATCGATTAATATTCCTGCAGAAATCTTCGTGAACGGAAAATCGTTTACGGAGCGCGAATTTAAATCGGAGTATGTTTTACGGTTAAAACTAGAGTCTAGCTATAGAGTGGAAGTGATCGCAGAAGGATTTGAAAGTTTTTCTAAAGAATATCTCTTGGAACTTCTTCCGTTCCAACTTTTTGTAGAATTAAAAAAAACGTATCTCTGGAAATCAGAAGAAAAACTTGGAGAAATTCGAGGCGTTCCACTCTTTATCGGAGATAAAATCATTTTAGCCTCGTTTACTAATCTATATTTGTATAGTTTCCAGAGCAAGACCGGAAAAATTTCTTGGCGCTGGGAAAACGATCCTTTATGTGACTTTGAATATGGTGCTACAACGGATGAGGCTCAAAAGAATCGTTTTTATGCCAGCGACCGCCAAGGAAATATTCATTGTTTTTCTTATCCAGGATTTGAGCATCTTTGGGAATCTCGTCCGGCTAAAAATAAGAAAAGAATAAGTATTGTAACTCCACCCGTTATTATCTCGGAGGCGAGAATTCCTTATAATTCCTCAACCTATCCGGGAATTTGTTTTTCGATCGATAATCTCTTGATTGCTTATGCTGAAGTTTCAAACAACTTCAAACTTGCGTTTATGATTGAGCATCCAAATGGCGAAAATATTACTTCTCCTTTGATTTTAACTAAAAATCAGCAACTGTTATTTTTTACGACAAAAGATGGATATGTTCGATATTTTTCTTTTGCACAACAAAAATTCTCCAAGGGGATTCAAGTTGCTGTTAAAAATAGTAAAATGACACCTCTTTCCATCGATTCAGAGTTACAAATATTATTTTGTGGAACCGACTCCGGACAATTAGTCGGAATTTCTTATCGGAAAGGCTTAGAAATACTCTGGAAAAATCCACCCAATTTGGGCGGCGCTATTTTAGGAAAGTGTGCGATTGCCAACGATTTTCTCTATGTTGGAACGGAGAAAGGACTCCTCTTTAAAATTTTTAAAAACACCGGAGAAATCGAATGGTCTTGGCCAAAAGAGGCCGATGAAAAAGTAGGAGCCTTTACGACAGAAATTTGTTTGGATGATTTAGAAAATATTTATGCGGGAAATCGTGATGGATCTCTGTATGCACTTGATTCACGAGGATTTTTAAAGTGGAAATATAAAACCGAAGGAGAAATTACTTCGTCTCCAGTCTATTTCGATGGGACTGTTTATTTTACCTCGAAAGATCAATTTTTTTACGCAATTCGCCATTAAAAGGACAAGTAAATCGCCGGCGGTTTCAGGGGAGCCACTAAAGACTTGATTTACCCTACCTTGAAAAGTAAGATATACAACAAATTCCATTTTTTAGAGGGATTATGGGCTTTTTTCAAGATTATTTTGAACGACGCAAATTAGAAAATTTAGAGGCTAGAGTTCGTAAAAATCCAACTCCAGCTGCTTATTATGATTTTTGTCAACAATTGCATTCTCAAGAAAAATATGAGCAGGCACTGAATTGGGCTCAAGATGGAATTCAACGATTTTCGGATGCTTCTCAATTATTAACGTTTCAAGGCTTTCTCAAAAAAGAGGCTTTTAAGCATGAAATTACTGAACTTCAAAACCAATTAAAATTGAATCCAACGGCAAAAATCTACAACCGATTGGCTGAAATTTATTTAGATTTAGATAATGAATCTAAGGCCTCTGAATATGTTGAATTATGTCAGGCAAAATTCCCAGAAGATGAGGGACCGTATTTGCTTTATGGCTTAATTCGCTATCGCCGTTACCTGAAAGATTTTCTCCTCAAAGATGGTCTAAAGGCGATTGAATATCTTGAAAATGCCTGTAACTTAAATCAACGAAATTATCGTGCGCTTTCGGCATTAGGAGAACTTTATTTAACCATTGGAGCGATTAATCAAGCCAAAGAAAAATTTAAAAATATTCTTCAGTTTGCGCCCGAAGATACAAAAGCGAAAGAGCTTTTAAAAATCGCTCGCAGTCGCCCAGAACCGAAAAATGAAGAAATTGAAGAGCTTCTCAAAAAAACAGAAACAATGCAGGCTTCTGCCAATATTAAACCCAAGAAAATTTATACACCAGAAGAATTTGAACAAAAATTACAGTCCTTTCAAAAATATTCAAATCTTGAACACGCGATGTTCATTAATATTCAAGGAACTATTCTTGGATCCATTCAGGGAGCTTCTAAAACCACCAAAGAGGTGTTTGCGACTATCTTGATTGAAATTTATAAAACTTCTCAAATTTCCTCCCAACGTATGGATATCGGAAATCTTCAAAATCTCCATATTGAAGGCCCATTTGGAACGATTTTTATTCATATCGTTGCCGAAGAAACACTGTTGGCCGTTTTGGTTTCCAAAGCCGGTAAAGTCGACTTTATTTCCAAAGAAATTCTAAGAATCGCAGGAAGCTTTTAAAAGCAAGGAAATTTCATGAAAGATATTTTGGAAAAATTAAATCAATCCATTGGAGTGAAAGGAAGCATGATTGTCACTTCGGATGGAATCACAATCGCCTCCGTCTTGGGAAAAGATTTGGATGAAAACTTAGTAGCCGCGATGGCCTCTAATACGATTCATAATACAAAAAGATCGTTAAAAAAAATGAATTCAGAAGGTTTTAATCGTTTTGTTTTAACGGCAAACTACGGTAAGATGGTTTTTGTGGATATTGGGATCGCCTTTATTGTGGTCGTCACCGATAAAGATATTCATCTTGACCAAACCATGATTGATATTTCTAGCGCAGTTTATAAGATCAAAGCTTTAGGACATATGGAATAAGAATGGTTAAAAAACTTTGAACAAACTCAAAAAATCTTTATTTCAAAAGCCTTTTTGAAGAAAGCTTGCTCAAAAAAGAAAAACTTGGTACACTAAAAAGGAATAATTTTAAATTTATCAATAAATTAAAGTCACTTTTCTTTACACTATATCTTGGAACAATACACAATTTTTTATAAAAAAATTCAATAGGATGGGTATAAAACTTGTTTATAATTCCAGATACTAAAAACTTCAATGGTAAGCTAGGGGCAAAATTCACGTATAAAGGGAGCGTTTTATGGTTCAGGTAAACTTTGCCCGCAAGGAAGTGAATTGTAAAATTGTTTACTACGGTCCAGGACTAAGCGGGAAAACAACCAATATTGAAGTCATTTATGATAAAGCTCCAAAAGAAAATCGAGGAGAGTTGACCTCTATTGCGACAGAAGGAGATCGCACCCTATTTTTTGATTTTATGCCGCTAGAGCTAGGAAATGTTGCTGGAATGAATACAAAGTTCCAGCTATATACAGTTCCCGGGCAAGTCTATTATAACTCCACAAGAAAATTAGTACTTCAAGGCGCGGACGGGATCGTCTTTGTCGCCGATTCTCAAGTCAACAAATTAGAAGAAAATTTGGAATCTCTTCAAAATTTGGAAGAAAATTTACGTGAATATGGGATGGATATCGCCACTATGCCCATTGTTTTACAATACAATAAGAGAGACCTCCCTAATGTGATGAGTCTTGAACTCATGAATGAAAAATTAAATAAATGGTCTCATCCTTACTTCGAGGCAATTGCTTTTCAAGGCATTGGTGTCTTTCAAACCTTAAAAGCCTTGGCCGGAACTGTTTTGGATAGTATTAATAAAGGAGATCGACGCTCTTCCTCAGGGACCTCTCCTCGTCCGGCGTCTCCACCTCAGCCAGCTTCTAATCCTCAAGGATATGGCGCACCTCCTCAAGGATACGGAACACCTCCTCAAGGATACGGAACACCTCCTCAAGG
>CAZHAR010000107.1:0-9929 GCA_964530615.1 uncultured Planctomycetota bacterium
CGTGTCCTTCGTGTCCTTCGTGTCCTTCGTGTCCTTCGTGTCCTTCGTGTCCTTCCTCTTCCTCATGTTCACCGTGTCCATGCGGATCTTTTTTAGGAGTTCCCGCAATAATTTTTTTTGCTTTACTTAGAAAATGTGTGATCTGTTTAGAGGAATTTTCGTTAGAAATAATCATAATAATTCCGAAAATAAGCAAACTGCTTCCTAAAAAAACAAGAATCGTTTTTAAGAGTTTTTTATTTTTTGGATTCATGAGTTGGTTCCTTTCGTAAGCTGCGGCTTCTCGTTAGAGCGCGGTATTTTTTTTGCAATGCGGAACTCAATTTCCGCAAGTGATCGATGATATTTTTTAAGCGCTTCGATATATTTAGACTTCATTTCAAACAAAATACTTTGGGTATCTAATATTTCCAGATAACTGAATTTTCCTTGCTGATAACCCGCAGAAACCGCTTTAAAAGAGGTCTCTGCCTGAGGAAGACGAATCTCTTTTAAAGAAAGAATTTCCTGATAGGCGTTCGCAAGTTCCTGATAATATTCAGAAAGCTCAGAAAGTAATTTTAATTTTATAGCAGATTCTTTTGCTTGAACTTGCGAGAATCGATGACGAGCTTCTGAAATCGCGCCCTGATTTCGATCAAATAAAGGAAGCGGAACCGAGACGCCAAGCATAAAACTTTGGGATTCTTCTGCGTTTGAATAGCGAACTCCCGCGTCTACTCGAAGATCGGGAATACTTTTTGCGTTTTCCCATTTGAGAATGGATTGATATTTTTCCTTTTCTACGGAAAAACGCGCGATTTCTGGATGATCCGCTAGATGTTTAAAGAGTTCTTTTTCGAGAGGAAGTCCTTGAATCTGATAAAAATCTCCGAGTACGGTTGAAAAGTGGGGTTCCCAATTTCCCCAAAACACGCTCAACCGTTTTCTCGAAGATTGCAAATTTTGTTGAGCTTGAGTCACCCCGAATTCACTTTCAGCTAAAGGAATTTTAGCGCGGTTTCCTTCTACAGGAGCAACTTTTCCCGCTTCTACTTTTGCCGAAATAATTTTAAAAATCTGTTGCGCAAGTATTAGTTTTTCTTCAGAAAGTTTTAGCTGTTCTTGAGATTCTAATACATTTAAGAATGCTTTGGTGGATTGTGTCAAAATTTCTAAACGCTTGGCTTCATAGTCCCACGCAGACAAATCTTGTTCCAGAGAAGCGACTTGCGTTTGAGCGTCAATTTTTCCGCCTAGAGGAAATAATTGGCTAATTTGGAGAGTGGTTTCACTTCCTTTGAATCCTTTTAAATTGTCTCTTCCTCCGAAATCCTCCACTTCCAAACTCATTTCTGGATTGGGGAAGAGAGACGCTTGAAGTGTAGCCGCTTCTTTCGCTCGAATCTCTAGCGCAAATTGAATGAGTTCTGGATGTCGAAGCAAAGTATAGGAAAGTGCTTGAGCGAGTGTTAGCGAGTCTGTAGGTTCTTGAAAGGCTTCCGGTAAAGACACATACTCAGTTTCAGGGGCTTGGTAGGTTTTGAATTCTTGACCCAACGGGCGTACTTCTGGCCAATGAGTTTTACTGGGGACGGAGTTACATCCAATACAGAGGAGTACACCCAGGAAACTCCAGAGAAAGAATTTCCACATGAAAGATCCTTCATTAAAGTCTCGATTAGAAAAATATTAAAATTATTTAATAAAATCCGCGCGGAGCGGAAGGCAGATTATAGCCGAAGCACAATCGTCTGTAGTTGTTCCAGCGAAGAACGAATGTGTTGATGAATGGATGTTGAGCAATAACTGAAACGGTCGGGCGAAAGAGGAGGGCTTTTCAGAAAACGGATCGTTTGCTCAGGAAAATCAATTTTGTGGAATCTCTGAAAAAGATCCAAGAAGACAGGAACATCAATGCAACACGAGGTTGTAATTGGTGAAAAAGTATTTTGGCTGGATTGAGGAAGATCCGAAGGAGGATTGCAACATTCTTCTTGAAAATTATAGTTCAGATCAATATGACCATCATTTCCAAAGCACAAGAATGTTTTTGGAAGTAGAATGAGGAAAATAAAAAAAATTCTGAACCAAGCCAAAATAAAACTCCGTATGAAAATGCGGATCAATCCAAGGGTTGTATCTCAGGATAACAAGATTTTTTCAAAATACAACCCCTGCTGTCATTCCACACCGAAAGCAAAGAATCTTCGTTAGGATTAGGCTTTTCGGAGATGGCTTCGCTGTGCTCGCCATGACAATCGGTTAAGCTTCTAAAATGCGTTTTCGGCAATGTTCGATAAAGATTTCTGCGGTACGATCTAGTGGATATTGCTGATGATACTTTAAAAATAGCTCCAGTGCTTGCGGATTGGATTGTTGCGTAAAATAAGTTTGCAACGCTTCTTCCCACAGAGAACGTCCCTGCATTTTTTGCTCGAATAATTCGGGTTCATCCGTGGTAAAAATTTCAAAAATTTCGACTTCTTGTTGTCGTCCTTTCACACGAACCCGATCTATTTTGCGGAAATGAAATAAATCTTTGCGGATTTGACGCGCCAAAGTAAATTCGCTGACAAGAATTGGAGTCTGATAAATTTTTGTTAACGATTCGAGACGAGAAGCCAGATTCACAGAATCTCCAATCACACTGGAATCCATGCGCGATTGACTTCCAATGGTTCCCATAATGACGCGTCCGGTATTCAATCCGATTCCGACTTCTAAGGGTGGGCGGTTCGGGCGTTGGAGATTAAACTCTTTTAAGGCTAACTGCATTTGAATGGCCGCCATTAAAGGAGGTTCAACCTCTTGGCTATCAAATACCGCCATAATGGCGTCTCCGATATATTTATCAATAAACCCTTCATAAAATTGAATACAATAGCCCATTTCTTCAAAATATTCGTTTAAAAATAAAAAGACTTCTTTCGGATTCGCATTTTCCGCAAAACTAGTAAATCCGCGAATATCCGAGAAAAGAATAGTAACTGTGGCTTCCTCCGCGTTTCCGACACGAATACTATCAATTCCTCCGCCATAGGTAATCCGTTTCAAATATTTCGGAGGGACAAAGAGTTGAAAAATGCGATTTTGTTCGAGAAGGCTAGCTTGTAATTTTTCTCGAATGTGATTGGTATAATTAAATTTTTGAGCCAAACTCATAGAAAGCGCGAGAATACAGAAAGCAAAACCAAATTTTACTAAATGAAAGTTACGAATGGAAAGATAGATCATGATAATATCGAGAAAGACACATCCAAAAAAGACAACAGAGGCTAGAATGATGGGGAAGGCTCCGGGGGATTTCAAGGATTTTAAAATGATATATAAACCAATTAAAATACCCATGAGGAGATAAAGATGAATAAAGGGTAATAGTTGAGTAAAAAAAGAAGTCGGTGTCAAGAGAATGATAAAAAATAAGGTTCCAGAAAGTACACCATAAATATAAATAGGACGTTTATAATAAAAATCAAATTGATAGAGAAAAAATAAAAGGTTTGAAATCGACGCGCAAGGAAAGGATAAATATTCCAATTTAATTTTATAATGAAATAATAAAATAGAGTTTGCGACCGCCTCTGTAAAAGAAATATTACAAACAAAATAAGTCAGAAGTGAAAAGGTCAAACAGGCAAAATAAAAATAGTTCCAATCTTTACGTCTACCTAAAAAAATAAGAAAGTGATAGATAAAAGAAGTAAAGATCAGTCCTAAAAAACAACCTTCTCCTAAAAAAGAAAAAAATTCGCGATTTTGGAGGACGGTTTCGTTTCCAATCGCTGGCGTTCCATAAATAAAGCCGCTCGAATGTTGATGATTAGAGACACGGAAGGCAATGGTATGTTGCTGAGTGTTTTGCAATAATTCCTGCGGAATTGAAAACAAAAAAGGACCTGCAGACATGACTTCGTCTTCGGCAAGTGCGGCAGGTTTTCCACGTTTTCCGATCAATTCGCCATTAAAATACACTTCAATCGCGCTAACCACCGCTGGCACATAAATGGAAAGTCGGCTTCTTTCCTGAATTTTCGGAAATTCTATGTTCAATCGATACCAGGCGATTCCTTGTCCGGGATAACCTGCCTGCGTCCATTTTTTGTTAATTGGCAAAAGATTCCACTCCGAATCATCGTAATCGGGTGATTTCCAGTCCAGATGATCTCCGGGATGAAATTTCCAGGTGGATTCTAATAAAACGTAAGACTCTTCAATTTTTTTAATCTTAAGAATTGACTCCGTCTGCGCGGAGAGGTTCTGGACAAAGCCAAGAAATAAGGTATAAAAAAGGAGGTTTCTTAAAAACATAAACAGATTTTGAGGAGAACTGGCTTGAAAATTAAAGCCCTTCTTCTGTCCTTTCTTTTTCTTGGATTGATTATTGCTCCAACGGTTTGGATTTTCCCCTATTTAAGCCAGATTAAAATTTCAGGTCAATTGGAAAGTTTCAAATTAAAAAAAGATGAGGACTTAACAAGGCTCCTTCAAATCTATGATCGCTTTGGTTCCAAACATCTGCTTATTTGTGGATATTCTGATCCGGAACTTCTGACAAGAGATGGCTTAAAAAGGCTCCAAAGCTTGTCTCACGCGTTTACTCAGTCGGAATACGTTCAATCCGTTATTAGTTTAACAACCCTTAAACTTCCAAGCAAAAATCCGATTTATCGAGAATCTCTGGACAAATTACTAAAACTCCATCAAGATAAGCCTCCTGAGGCGACTCCAGAGGGCTTGATGGCCTTTCCTGATTTAGGATTCTTTCAAAATCAATCGTTCCTGTTTAATTTGTTAAAAAAAGGAGTCTGGGTACGCCTTCCTGAAACAGAGGAGGAATTAAAAGCGTACAAAGAAGATGTTAAAAACCCGCTGCTGGTAGAGCGCCTCATTAGCAAAGATGGACGATTTGCAGGAATTTTGCTGGAGTTAAAGCCAACTCCCGATTTGCGCCCTTCCCAATTGATTCAACATTTTGAAGAAATCACACAAAAACAGGTGCCCAGACCTCAGGTCATTTTTTTAGGAAGACAAGCGATTTATGCGTATCTGGAACAGAGCATTAGTCGAGATTTGACCGTCTGTGGAGTGGTCGCTGTCTCCTTGCTAGCGCTCTGCTTTGGAATTCTTTTTCGCTCGGTGAGAGCCATTCTCTTACCTTCTCTTTCTGTTGGAATTTCTGTTCTTTGGACCACCGGTTTTATTTATTTCCAAGGATATGAAGTCAATATTCTTGTAGTCCTCGCGCCAGTCTTTATTCTGGCGATTGGCTCAACGATCTCGATTCACCTTTTGACCCGCTATAACACTGAAATTTACTATAAAATAGATAAATATGTCGCAATCCATAAAGTATTGTTTGGAATTCAAGGAGCCGTTCTCAGTTCTATTTTAACCTCGGTCATTGCGTTCTACTCGCTCGCTCTGTCTCGCCTCTCTGAAATTGTTCATTTCGCTCATATTTTGTCGTTCGGATTGATTTCCTGTACGCTCCTGAATTTCCTTTTTTTCTATATTCTCAATTCGTTCTTTCCCAGAATGCGCACCGTTAAAGAAATTCCCTATCTCTCCAAATTTCTTCAAAAAGTCCTTATCCCTCCGCTTCTACGTCATCGTGTGTTCACCTT
The DNA here is from genome assembly GCA_964530615.1 of uncultured Planctomycetota bacterium. GTDB lineage: Bacteria > Planctomycetota > JBBTDB01 > JBBTDB01 > JBBTDB01 > JBBTDB01. The sequence goes on from CAZHAR010000107.1 coordinate 5,607, forward strand.
GTTTGTTTTTTTAACGATTTCGGCTTTTAGTATTTACGGAATGCACCATCTCAAACCCAAACACGATATTTTTTCTTATCTGCCTCCGGATTCAGAAATTGTCCAGAATTTACAAGAAATTAACAAACAACTTGCCGGAGCCACACTGATTTTTGTTGAGGTTAAAGGCTCCGGGCCGGGAACCTTTCAAAATTCTCAGAACCTGTCAAAAATCCGCACCCTTCAAACGAAGCTGGAAAAAATGAAAGATGTGGACGCTGTTCTTTCTTACGATTCACTGGTGAATAGTTTTGGCTGGCTCGGAGATATTCCTGCGAGCGATTTGCCTTCCTATCAAATGGCGATGCAACATCTCCTTCATTTGATCATTAAAAATGATCCTCAAATGCGACAGTATTTTTCGCGTCTTATGTCTGCGGACTACTCCGATACTTTGCTTATTTTACAAACCCATGAAACCTCGCTGACCTGGTTGGATAGCATTCATAAACGATTATTAAAACTCTGTAAGGAAGAATTAGGAGATCGTTTTGTTTTCCATGTTACCGGCGATGCAATTGTCGTGAAAAATGCAGTATCGAAGGTTCTCTCTAGCCAGATCGCGACCGTTGCCGTTCCTCTAATCGCTATTCCTCTGTTTATTCTGGTCCTCTTTTTGTCTTTTAAAGTCATGATCACTTGTATTCTCCCCACGTTGCTTCCGATTGTCTTTTTTTATGGAATGCTGTATTACTTAGATATGGGGATCGATCTCAGCACCGGACTCATTGCTTGTGTGACCATTGGAATTACTATTAATAACGCGATTCACTTCCTGTTTGAGTTCCGAAAATATTTAAAGATTACCTTTGATTCTCAAGAGGCTGTTTTATTAGCCATGGGAAACGTAGGAAGCGCTTTGCTGGTCACTTCTCTGGTTCTCTCCACTTTTTATGGAGTTCTTTTGGCAAGCCAGTTTCCCGTAGCCGTCCGTGTCGGTAGTCTTCAAGCCGCAACCATGATTATGGCGATGCTCTGTAATCTGATTCTCCTTCCAGTGCTTCTCTCGGGCACTCGTATTGTCACTCTACTCGATGCCTTGAAGATTAAGCTAAAATTTAACCCCGCAACCCAAAGCGAATTTTTTAAAGGGCTTTCGAAATTTCAAACCAAAGTCGTTCTCGCGTTTGGGAAACTCATTCATTTCTCAAAAGGCCAATATGTCCTTCGCGCCGGAGAGACTGGAGAATCTATGTATGTGTTGGTCAACGGTTCCGTAGAAGTTACGATTGACCCAGAAACGAAACAGATGCTTGTTTTAGGACCCGGAGCTACTTTAGGAGAAGTGGCGGCTATCGCACAAGTGCCACGAATCGCAGATGTCATCGCCCAAACCGAAGTCGACGTGCTAGAACTTAACTCCAATTTTTTCCGGGTCATTAGCAAAAACTACCCAAAAATAGCCACGCTGCTCTTGAGCAACCTGAACCGAATTTTGGTCTACCGTTATATTCTGCCCAAAACATGAGATAATCCTCAGTGTCATTGCGAACGAAGTGAAGCAATCTCCTGTATGTTTAAATTTTGCGGAGATTGCTTCTTCGGCGTGCGCCTCATCGCAATGACAAAAAGTTTCTTTTTACATCGTTCTTAGGCGGTTCGTGCTTCGCGATGACAACAGTGTTATTTTTCCTCTCCCCTAATCTGCTTTAATGCAACAGCCGCGTTTTCTCGTATCGCTAAATTTTTATCCTCTAACAATTTTTGAATGGCGGGAATCGCGCTATTCGCTTTGCTTCCCATTTGACCTATGAGCAACAGAGATTGTGCGCATAAGTACTCTACGAGAAGCTTTCGACCACCAGTTCCGCCTCCAGAGCCATTGCCTTTTCCTCTTTTTTTACCGCCTCCTGCCCCATGAGACGGTAACTCTTTGACTCCTTTTTCGGCATCACGGCGCAATTCAAGAATTTCCAGATATATAGGAAGTAGAGCATCGCGTTCGCTCGCGTCTATTTTCCCTAAAGACACCGCAGCAAAATTTCTGCGAAACCAGTCCTCTTTTTTAAATTCTTTCTGAAGCACAGAAATGGCTGACTTTGCTGGAGTTCCAATGTTCCCCAGAATTTGAATCGCGTCGATCCCTAAAACATCTTTTTCAAGTTCATGTTCAATCGCCGTGATCAAAATGGGGATCACTTTCTCCACTTCAATATTCATTCGACCCATCGTTTCAGCGGCTTTTAAACGGACATTCATGTTGGTGTCGTCTAAAAGTTTTAGAAACTGCGGCGTTAGTTCTGGTAGAGGAATCTCCATTCGGCTAAGCGCTTCCAAAATCAAAACGTTTTCCTCCGAAGAAGCCGATTGCTCTAGAATTTTGCTTAAAGCGGGAATCGCCTCTTTCGCTTCGGGGCCAATGCGTGCCAGAGCTTCAATCGCTTTCAAACGAAAGTTCTTTTCTTCTAACGCCTGAAGGAGTTCTGGTAATAGAGAAACGATCTTCTTCCCAAGCCTGCTTGTGATCAAAAGCGCGTGTTGGCGAAGTTGTAAATTTTCGTGATGAAAAGCATCTTTCAGTAACGGTAATAATTCAGGGGCATCTGGATTGATTGAAGAAACCGCGTTGATCACCGTACTTTTGAGAATCCAGTTTTCTTTCGCATAGAGTTTCGTCATTTCTGGAACGGCTGAGGCGGCTTTAGTGCCGATACTTCCAAGAGCGGCAAGTGTTCGATAACGCACATTGTAGGTCATATCTTGCAGAGCAAGAATCAGTGCTGGCACCGCTTCTTCCGCTTCAGGGCCAAGCATAATGAGCAAATCCAGCGCATCAATCTGAATTTCCGGATTCGGATGCTTTAACGATAACACAATTTTAGAAATTTCTGATTTCGTGTTGATACGAAGCGAATGAATCGCGTTTTTCGCGCGTGAACGAACCAATTTATCATAATCCAGTGCCGCTTGAACCAGCGCTGGCGCGTATTTCGCCAACTCTTTTGAATCCACTTCTTTGAGTTTTTTTAGGCTTTCAAGATGTATTTTAGGATCTTTTGAAATTAACTGAGCGACAATATCTTCTTGAGAGTATCCGCAACTAAATAAAGCACAAAAAACGAAAAAATAGAGTTTGGTCATTTTGCTCAACTTGTTAAAATTAAAACCTTATTTTGAGAGAACAAAGAATGTTCTTATTTTTTAGATAAGGAACCTCAAATGTCAAGCACCCTTTCCCAAATCGTCTGTTCTCTTTTTCTAATTCTTTTCATTTCGTGTTCGCCAGAGCCTTCCAAGAGTTCATCGACTCAAACTACTCAAACACCCCCCGCGACTTTGACCGTTGCAGTTGCCGCAAATATGCAATTCGCGATGGAAGAAATAAAAGTGCTTTTTGAAAAAAAATTCAATATCCCGTTAAACCTTGTTTTTAGCTCGTCCGGAAAAATTACCACCCAAATTATCAATGGCGCGCCTTATGATCTTTTCCTTTCTGCCGATATGAAATACCCGGAAACCTTACAGAAGGAAGGATTTGCGGACGCTCCGAAAGTTTATGTTCATGGAGTGCTTATTGTGTGGACGGTAGACGAAAATATTGACTTCGCGAATGATCTCAATAGCTTACTGGAAGAAAAGATTCAGAAAATAGCGATTGCGAATCCGACTCATGCTCCCTACGGAATTGCGGCGATAGAAGTCTTAAAAGCCAAAAATCTTTATGATCAAGTTCAATCGAAAATCGTGATGGGCGAAAGTATTTCACAAGTCAATCAATATGTCACGATGAAAACGGTCGCCGCAGGATTTACCACAAAATCGGTTCTCTTTTCACCGGAAGTGACGGAAAAAGGGAAATTTATTGAAATCGATCCGTCCTTATATACCCCAATTCTGCAAGGCGTTTCGATGTTGAAATATGGGAAAACGCAACACGCTCAGGAAACGCAACAACTCTACCAGTTTCTGTTTGAAAAAGAATCGACCGATATCCTTGAGAAATATGGTTATCAAATTCCTGATCATTTGAAAAAAAACCATTAAAACTTTCGTGTTTTTTTTTATCTTTTGCTACAATTGTTCTCTTATTGAATAGTCCTCAGAAAACTCTGCAGTTTTTTTTTGGAGTCCCCTAAATGGTACGAATTTTATTATTCAGTCTTTCATTAGTCTTTATCTCCTTTTTCACAGGTTGTCAAGGTGAACTTAAACTAGGCAAAGGAAGCGGCAATTCTCTCGACTTAAACAGCTTACTGCCTCCGATTGTGGTTGCGGTTCCTGTACTTCCTGACCCAGGCGATGGTGGTGGTGTACCGGAATGGCGGGCCGGCAGCGCTCAACATG
>CAZHAR010000108.1:0-9867 GCA_964530615.1 uncultured Planctomycetota bacterium
TTTAGAATTACTCTTCCACCCCCAAACCCCCGCCAGCGGGGGACATTAGGACCTGAATAGTTTCGGGGTTATAGAGATCTATATCGTCTATTAAAAAAAATCATTCATCTTTTCTCGGGAAAAATAGAAAAAATGGATCAGAGGCAGAAAATTTTCTTTCTCCTATGAATAAATCTTGTTAGAATAAATTTTTCATCTGTCTTGGATTTTTTGTTGAATATCCAATTTTTTATTTTATTGCTATGCTTAAAGTGGTTTATGGGAGGCCGCCCAATGTTTTTTCCCAAAGTTTTGAATATATTTTTTCTGATTTTATTGGTAACCTGCTTAATTGGTTGTCCAAGCCAAGGAAGTGATGCCAGTAATGATTTTGTTGAAGGCACAAATGTGCTTCCAATTACTCCTCCTCCAACGGTAATTGGGCCTTCGTCTGCAGAAGCGACGACCCAAGCTCCTTTTACTGCGTTTACTTTTGGAGTTCAAGTGAATCGAGTCACCGGTTCAGGATTTTTTTCTGCTTCTGCTGTCGCGCTTACGGGTACTGTTACTACATTACCTACGACAATTAGCTTTTCTTCCTTAAGTCAAATAGGTACAAATCCAATCACCTTTGAATCCGCAGGAACTTTTTTAGCTCCACTAATTGGACCCGGTACTGTGCTAGTCACCGTGACCTACAATGGTGAAGGCTCTATCGCCCCTTATTGCTTCATCCTTGGAGTAGGCGCTCTTGGAGGAATAACTGCGGGTGGCGGAACCACAACCTGTGGTGGTGGCGCGGGCGGTGGCGGCGCGGGCGGTGGTGGCGGTGGCGGGGGTAGCGGCGGATTTGATTTTAGCGGGGTTTACGTCGCAGATTGCGCACGATCTCCCGGAGCTACTTGCTCAGCTGGATTGGTTGGTTTCGTTTATATTGTGGTCGATTACACCCCCGATCCCGCAGGCGTGACTGCAGGGTCCGCGACTATTTTTATGATGGGACCTGATGAAGATGATGGCATTACCGGATGTCCAATCTGGATTAGCTCTGGATCTTCTTCGACTGTAACTTTACCTGTGGCGACCTCTACAGGAACAGCTTCCGCTCCCGTGTTGACATTTCCTCTGATTTTCGTGGGAGATTGTGCCTCGATTGGTTCTCCGTTTACGCCGGGATTTCCGCCCGCAGGATTTGCCGCCGGAAGTTTCTCGTTTACCTTATCTGGTGGAGCCCTTCCCACCGGTGTTTTAGAATCATTTCTTGGCGGTATTGGAGGAACTTGGACAGGGACTGGAGTCGCTCCTTGCCCCCAAACTTCTCCCCCAGACACTCGTACGTTTACCAGAATTTCAACAACGGGAACTGTTGCAGGTTTACCGTTTGCTTCCTTCTGTCCTTTTTAATTTTCTTTAGGAAACAGATTGATTGGTTTTTATAAAAAAAGAAGCTACCCAGCTTCTTTTTTTTCATTGCTCTATGCTCTAAGCCAAGTGATTTATGTCTTTCGATTTAACAAAATTAAAAAAAATTCCATTTTACCCATTTTTGTTGGGTTCCCACTTTTTCTTTTTAGCGCTCTGCCAGATCGAAAATTATGGATACTATATTTTTCCCTCTCATCCAATCCTCTGGAACCTATATCACCCGCCTTTAAGCCTACCTTTTATTCATCTGGAAAATTTATTTTTCCTTTTTACCTTGGCGATGCTATTTCTTTTTGTTGGCGCTGGGAAATGGGCTCAACGATTTAGTTTTGTGCTTACTCTTGTTTTAAATGGATATCTGATTGTTAACCAAGTCGCCTATAAACTCTATTTTTCGCCGCTTCATTTTTCGATGGCGGAACAAAATTTATCGCTGATTACTTATGTGACCGGATCCGCTCTTTTTGAACTCGATTTCGTTTTCTATTTCAACTTGATCCTTTTTTTTCTAATTTCTGGGCTCCAATATAGTCGTTTAGGAAAATCATCGGAACCCCTTCTAAAAATTCCACGTTCTAAAAAATTTTGGGTACGGATCGCCGTTTATTCTCTTGTTTCTGCTCCGATTATTTTGATGGGCCAACATCATCATCTCGACAAAAATCCTTTTTTGTTTTCTCAGCGAGGAATTGAAGTTTCTCCAACGACTATTCCAGCGGTACAACAACTACAAACACAACCCATAAAAGATCTTTATCATCCGATTTATGGAACTTCTCAAGAAACTTCTGATTTTTCGGAGATTCAAAAACAGGTGGCCGATCTCCAGCAGAGCGCCGCCCCCTACAATATTATTTTATTTGTTTTAGAATCTATTGGATCCAAACAACTTTTTTCAGAACAGGGCGATATTTTTCCTGAAGTGGCTCCGTTTCTCTCGAAACTTCTTCAAAATGCGATTCTTTTTCCAGAAATCCGAACCGTTTATCCGGGAACCATACGAACCCATATCCCTTTAATGACGGGCGGCTCGACACTCACTTATGGGTCCGTTTATTACGATTTAGCCTTTTCATTCTCAGGAAAAACGCTGGTTTCCGAACTCTCCAAAAAAGGATATCATACCGCGTTATTTGGAAGCTCGAATTTAGCTTCAGAAAATATGGATCAGTTTTATGGACAATTGGGCTATGACACGATTTGCACCTTAGATCGGGTTTCTCCTGAAGAGCAATCCCGATGGGGATTCAACGAATGGGGCGGAATGGAAGAGCCCTTTCTGGAAAAAACGCTAGAGTGGATTGAGAAACAACCCCGCGAGAAACCTTTTTTCGTACAATATTTGACGACCGCGGCGCATCATCCCTATAATTTTCCAGCAAATCACCCCTTACAACAGTTTCATCCCGAAATGAAAAAAAATGTCTACCTGAATTGTATTCATTATCTGGATCGAGAACTCGACTCTTTTTATCAAAGATTACAATCTTTACGCTCTCTGGATCGAACAATCCTTTTTTTTGTAGGGGATCATGGAGAAGCATTCGCGGAGTTTCATCCTAAAAATCGACTTCATAAACATCACGTTTATGAAGAAAACATAAAAACGTTTTTTTGGATGGTTCATCCTTCGATAAAAAAAGTCATTTCAAGACGATCTGGGAGTATTGGAGATCTGGCCCCCTCAATCATGGCTTTACTTGGAGAAACAACCTCTCATTTTCTAGGACAAAGTTTGCTTGCGTCAGAGTTTCCACTAAAACTGCATTATTTTTACAAAAATTCTTATCCAGAACAGTGGGGAGTGGTCGATGGGCAATGGAAATGGATATCGACGCTTTTAGGAGACGAGGTGGAACTTTATGATCTGGCAAGCGATCCCCATGAACAAAAAAATCTGGCGAACCTCAATAAAGAACAATGTCAACAATATGAACAATACTGTGCCACTTGGTTTGTCGAGGCTCAAAAGCAATTTACGAATAAATTACAAAATTATCAGCCTCGGGGACAAAAGAATATTCGTCCAGAAGACTTCAAAAGTGCTGGATTAAAGTCATTTGCTTTTGGGTATTACCAACATCCGAAGGAAGAAGAAGGATTTCGGGAAACAAAGAGTTTTCTCCCACAGCAGAGAACCATTCTCTGGCAACAATGGGTTAGTTTTCGAGAATCGGCTCATTTGCGTTATGAATGGATTTCGCCTTCCGCTAAACTCTATGAGAACCATTTTGAACTTCAAACCGATTGGTCTATCATCTGGATAAAAAATCCGGCTCCGATTCCTTTAGAATCAGGAGCCTGGCGCTTAAATATCTATCACGACCAAAACAGATTATTATCAGAAACGTTTTTCGTCGTTGAAGAAGAAAAATAAGAAAAGCGTTTTAAACCGTTGGAGGAACCGTTGGAGGAACCGTTGGCGAGCTTGGCTCTTTACCCAAGGCTTTCAACGAAAGGGTTTCCATCAATTTTGAGGATCGCTCCAAAAATTGATGAAGCTCTTTGCCGCTTAAGGAATGGTGATTCAGATAAGCCAAATCATACATTTGTTGAGCCATTATTTCCGCAAGTTCTGTATTTCCCTTTTCATTTAAGTCATATAAATAACGGACTGAGGGATGATTTGTATTTAAAATGAGCTTATGGAAGAGTGGAACCTGAATTCGTTTTCCAAAGACGGAAGACATTTCTTGAAAACGGCGACCAAATTCTTGTGTGACAATAATAGCGGGCAAAGTATCCGATTTTAAGCTTTTAGCTTCGATTTCCAGTTGATCTTTATGGAGAAATTTTTTAACGAGTTCTTGAATACGAGAGGCTTTAGTGCGACCTTGTGCATCAAGGAGGGTATCTTCTCGATCTTTATCAATCAAATGCTCCATCACTTCGGCATCAATTCGTGAAAAACTGATTCGCTCCTCTTTTGTTTCTACGCGTTGAATATAATGGGCATCCAAAATACCTTCTACAAAGAGAACCTCTATATTTTGATCTTTGAAAAGGGAGAGGTAAGAAGACGCTTGTTCATCTTCCGGTTTCGCGTAATAAATGATTTTATTGGGGACCTCTCTGATTTTTCTTTGATGTTCTGGGCGTTCTTGATTGCGCTCTAAATAAGATTTTACGGTGGTATGCTTTCCGGAAGTCGATTTAAACAAGATAATTTCTTTCACGCGATCATAAAATTTTTCTTCTTGAATCGCGCCAACCTTTAGGAAAGGACCAATATCTTCCCAATAGGATTCATATTTTTCTGGTTGTTCTTTATAGAGTTCATTGAGACGATCTCCGACCTTTTTCAAAATATGATTGGAGATTTGTTTGACTTGTCCATCATTCTGGAGATAACTGCGAGAGACATTCAGCGGAATATCTGGGGAATCGATGGCCCCTTGTAACATATTCAAAAATTCGGGCAAAATCTGTTTGCAATTATCGCTTACAAAAACCTGATTCGAGTAGAGCCGAATCTGGCCTTGGGGCGTTTCCATTGGATAACGAAGTTTAGGAAAATAAAGAATCCCCTTGAGGTGAAAAGGATATTCAAGATTCAGTTGTAACCAGAAGACCGGATCTTCATTTTGAGGATGAAGGCGATGATAGAATTCAATATAATCTTTTTCTTCTAAATCTTGAGATTTTTTAAGCCAGAGCGCTTCGCTCGTATTGATACGGGAATCATTCAAATAAATGGGAACCGATAAAAAATCGCAATATTTATGGAGAATTTTTTTTAAGTTGTCTTCTTCCAAATATTCAAGGTGTTCACTTGTGAGGTGTAAAGTGACATCCGTTCCGCGTCCAGCGCGTTCGGTTTCGGTAATTTCGAATTCTGTACTCCCTTCACAAATCCAGTGAGCCGCTTTCGCTCCTTCTCGATAGGAGAGAGAGACAATTTCAACTTTATTGGCGACCATAAAGGAGGAATAAAAACCTAATCCAAAATGTCCAATAATGACATCACTTCCATCTCCTTTTTCACTGGCCTTTCCCGAATTTTTGTATTTCTGGATAAATTCTTCTGCGCTCGAAAAGGCAATTTGGTTAATATATTTATCCATTTCTTCTGCCGTCATTCCGATCCCATTATCCGAAAAGGTCAATGTTTTCGCGGTGGTATCGACTTTGACATCGATACGTGGCTCTCCCATCTCGCCAGAATATTCTCCAGAAGCAACCGAAATTCTGAGTTTGGTCCAGGCATCGAACGAATTTGAAATTAGTTCGCGGACAAAAATTTCTGTATCGGAATACATCCATTTTTTGATAATGGGTAGGATATTTTCCGTATGAATAGAAATGTTACCTTTACGAGACATAGCCAATTCTCCTGATAGCGACAATATTCTTGAAAATGAGAGGAAATCGAAAACCCCAGAATCTTTTTTCTAGCAAAAGGAATACCAAACTTCTATTACCCTCTTCCCTCAATCTTCTCCGGCAAGGGACGGAAAAGCATGGATGTTCATTCTGAGCGTTTCTAAAATAAAGAATGATTTCTTTATTTTCCGAGTCAATTTGGCCCGACTCTCCTCAAAAAAAGAGTCATTTTGGCGAATGTAGCAGCTTATTGAAGACGCCCTTTTTTATTAAATAAATCCGTTTACGTTCAGATTTCTTTTTATTTTTTCTCGGTCTTCATAGTTGATTTCTTTGAATTCCAAACCAATAGTCGCGCGGTACGTTTCAGAAAGAACGCTGATGTTTCCAATCCAACAGGTACGACAAAGCGCTTTGATCGGCCCTTCTTCTAAAATCAAATTAACCCCCAGAATCATTTTCTGGAGCAAGAGTTCGGTGACCCATTCTAGTTCAGGGAGGGTAATGACAAATAATAAACCGCCCTCACTGATGTTGGTGGTCACGCCATCGTAAATTTGTTCGATCTTCGGACTCGATTGAGAGATATTTCTATTAATAAATTTATATTTAATAGGTACTTGTAATTGAAAGCGCGGATGAATTCGTTTATCCACAAAATTCATAAAAATCCTTTGTTTACATTTATTTGGGTGGTTTAATTCGTTCTTTTTCGTTCAACGTCATCCAGCGCCCATTCAGAAAGACATTATTTTGAGGATCGGCGAGCCAAGCAGGCGAATCAAATTCGGTAGGAAGTTTTTCCGATTGTTGGGCCCAAGGAATCAAAAAAGAAGAGGATTTTAGAGCAACCACAAGATCTTCTATTTTATTCTTTGAAACTAGGGCAGGTTTCTTTCTAAAAGAGCATTTTGGACACGCGAGCCATCCTTTTTTACAACGAAGACAAGGCAAATCTTCTTGACGTGAGCCATTACAGCTAGTACAGATTTCTAAAGAAGGCGGCATTCGGCCAGATCCTTTACAGCGACGACATTCTCCTAGGGCAAAACCGGTCCCTTCGCATTTAAGACAAGCATATTGGCGGGTATCTTTACAAATGGGACAAATTCGATTTGCTTCTAAATTTTCAATCCATTCAGAATAATTAAATCCAATTTTATCGCGCAGGATCCGAGATAAAACGCGATGTTTCGAGGCTTTCTCTAAATTTTTTAAAACGTCTTCAAACTGATCTTGAAGATAAAATTCGCTTAAGGTTAGAAGTAGTTGAGTTTCTGTTTTCAGGATCTGGTAATTCCGATCTTCGGCCTCAAGAAATTCTTTTTGAGCTTCCTTAAAAAAGTCCCGATATTGAAGGGTTTCAGGATAATGTAATAGAAGATAAAGAAAGTATTTATATTTCTCTGCAGGATCATTGGTAATGGTGGCGAGAAGAAACAAAATTTCTTCTCTTTTTTCTGGGAACCAGTTTAGGGATAAAAGAAGAACCCGCCGACTTTGTTGATGAAGCAACGAATCTGGAGAAGTGATCAAAAAAGTTCCTAAAGAAAGATACTCTTTGGGCTGATCCGGATGAAGTTTTTCTAGACTTTCAATAGCCATATTTGAAGAATAGAAGCGGATCTGGACAGAATTTCTTGGAACCTGAATCTGTTGATGATAGAAACGAATCGTCACATACTCTTTTGTTTCTTGCATTAAATGGCCATAACGACGGGAGCCATCCCTAAAAAGAAACTCTTCCGCTTGAATTCCAAACGAAAAAAAGCTCCAGTCTCCTGAAAACAGCGATCTTTTCTCATGACCAGTTTTCGGGGAAGTAAAAATGATCATCATTAGAAGAAGGAGATACTTCATGAGCCGCATAAAAACTAAAAATCATTCGATAAAGAAGTTTTTCGGAAAGGTCAAGATAGCGAAACGATTTAAACCACGACCGATAAGGAGAAACAGTTTCTACCCAAATTTGAATCAGTTCTTCTTTCCAGAGAGGCAAATTTTCGGCGCGTAAAACTAAAAGAGCCTCATCCGGTAAAAGAACAGGAAGAATATTGAAAGTATATGCGGAAGAAACATCTAAAGGCAAGACTAAAATTTCTTTGAGAAAATATCCTGTTTGCTCGCCAATCAGCATTAACGCTTGACGTTCCAAATCCTTATGCCACATTGGAGGAAGCGTAGGGATATGAAAAGAGCAGACGTTCGAAGAGAGCGTTTGTAAAGGGTTTTCGACGAGAATCCCTGTTTCTTCTTGGAGTTCCGTAAGGGCAAAATAATACTTAATTTGTATTTTTACTTCATAGTCGTGTTTCGAGCGTAAAGGAAAATATGTTAAAAGTTCGCCTTCCATTTGAAATGTTTCTTGCGGAGATAGTTTTTGGGGAAAAAGCGGATAAAAATCAGGAAGTATCCATTCAGGCGAAAGGGTTTCTTGAAACGTGATATCTTGGATTTCGATGTCGTGAACCGTAAAATCAAAGAGATTTATTTCCAAATGGCTTTGATTTTTAAGGAAGAGTTGATATCGAAAACCACTTCCTTCTTTTAAGAGTTCGGGTTCTAACTGGAGCAAAAATTTGATAGAATGATTCATAGGTTTTTCTCTGCGGATGTGCCACCATTTTACCTCATTTTTCCCATTTTCTAAATAAAAATTTTTACCCATTTTTCTTTTTTGGTATTTCGCCACCTATAGACGACTTTTGGGGATCTTCATGACCTATCAAGACGCATTTGTTCATTTACATTGCCACACCGAATATAGTTTTCTGGATGGAGCTTGCCGTATTGAAAAATTAGTCAATCGGGCCAAAGAGCTTCAAATGCCTGCTCTTGCAATGACGGATCACGGAAATCTCCATGGAGCCATTGAATTTTATTCCGCCGCAAAAAAAGCAGGAATCAAACCCATTATCGGATATGAAGCCTATGTCGCTCCAGAGGACCGTAAAAAACGTACAAAAACAGAGTATGGAAAACAAACCTATCATTTAACCTTACTCTGTAAAGATAACGATGGCTACAAAAACCTTCTTAAACTCGCCTCTTTAGCCTATTTAGAAGGATTTTACTATAAACCTCGTATCGATAAAGCGCTCTTGGCCGAACATTCAAAAGGATTAATTGCTCTTTCAGGGTGCCTTTCTTCAGAAAGCTCTCAATCGCTCATTCGAGAAGAAGTTGCGAAAGGGAAAAAGGCACTAGGCGAGTATCTGGATATCTTCGGAAAAGAAAATTTTTATCTGGAAATGATGGATCATGGTATCGAGCGCCAACATATCGTGAATCGAAATTTGCTCAAACTCTCTAAAGAAATGGAAATCCCATTGGTGGCGACCAATGATGTTCATTATCTCAATAAAGGGGATTATAAACCCCACGATATCGTCATTTGTATCGGAACAGGAAGGCTTGTCAGCGAAGAAAATCGCGTCAAATACGCCAAAGAACAATTCTATCTTCGAAGCTCCGAAGAAATGGCATCCGTCTTTCCTGAACATCACGACGCCTTAAGACGAACGCTTCAAATCGCGGAACAATGTAACCTCTCATTAGAATTTGGCCAGCGTCATATGCCTGTTTTTGCGCCACCTGAAGGGAAAACCTGCGAAGAATACCTCCGAGAACTCTCTCTAGTCGGATTAAATAAAAAATACAAAACCCTTACGCCAGAAATTCAGGACCGATTTGAACGCGAAATTCGCGTGATTAACAAGATGGGATTTACTTCCTATTTTCTCATTGTCTGGGATTTCATTAATTATGCCCGAACACGAGGCATTCCAGTGGGCCCAGGGCGCGGTTCCGCCGCCGGTAGTATTGTTTCTTACGCCCTCTCCATCACCTCCATTGATCCCTTAAAATATGATCTTCTCTTTGAGCGCTTTTTAAACGAAGGGCGTAATGATATGCCCGATATCGACATCGATTTTGAAACCGAAGGACGCGCGGAAATCATTCAATATGTGACACAAAAATACGGACGAAATAATGTCGCTCAAATTGTCACCTTCGGCACGATGGCCGCTAAAAGTTCTATTCGAGATGTGGGTCGCGTTTTAGAAATGCCTCTTTCCCGCGTCTAACTGATTTCAAAAAAAATTCCGACACGACCCGGTATTACTATTTCCGAAGCCT
>CAZHAR010000109.1:0-9507 GCA_964530615.1 uncultured Planctomycetota bacterium
ATCGAATTTGACCAACATTGATTCACATTGATTTACAGCTTTCCAGAGATTTGCTCCTGGTTTCTTTCAAAATAATATAAAAAAAACGTTGATTTTTTTTGCCATGAGTTAATGTTAGCCATTGAAATCGATGGAAGTAGCCATGATCATAAAAAAGAGGCCGACGAAAACCGTCAAAAAGAGCTGGAATCTTTGGGCGTGCGCTTTATTCGATTTCCGGATCATGAGGTCAAGGCAGATATGGAGCAGGTTTTAGGGTATATTGAATATTGGATAGAGAATCAGGAAAAACAGGGACACACCCCCGACCCCTCTCAAGAGGGGAAAGAAGAGGAGAAGCTTTAGAAATTAAGCGATGACCCTGCGATTAAAAATAAACAAAAAGTATTCGTTTGCTGAAAAGCTCTTGAAGTCCCCTCTTGAGAGGGGATTTAGGGGTGTGTCCCTTTTACCCTTTAGCCTAACGATTAAAAATAAACAAAAAGTATTCGTTTGCTGAAAAGCTCTTAAAGTCCCCTCTTGAGAGGAGATTTAGGGGTGTGTCCTTTTACCCTTATTTGCCTTCTTCTAAACGGTGTCCAAGATAATCGGCGAGATCTTTGATTTTGAAGATTTTTTGCATCGTGGTCTTGAAATCATAAGGAATACGACGCCAAATGACTTTTTCGCCATCAAACAACACATAAGAAGAGCGATTATCTTCATCACGCGGTTGGCCTACAGAGCCAATATTGATGATTTGTTTTCCCCCATTGGGTTTTAAGATATATTCGTTTTGGAGTTCTCTTGCATAACGAAACGGCTCGCCTTCGACAAAGACACCCGGAATGTGCGTATGCCCACAAAAAGCGGCGCGATCAATTTTTTCAAAATTTGCCCGCATTTTAATTTCATCTGAGGCATCTTTGGGTAACAAATATTCTCTTGTGGGGATATTGGGAGAGGCGTGAACATAAAGCATATCATTTTCGTAATATTTTTCTTGAAGATCGCCCAAATAATCCCAAATTTCGTAGTTTTCTTCCTTATCGTATTCCGTGCTATTTAATTGATCTCGTGTCCAGTCAATGGCGCGACGAGCTTTAGGATTAAAATCTTCTGCGTGAAATAGAACCGCTTCTTCATGATTTCCACAAAGCGATATTCGGAGATGTTTCACCATTTTAATCGCTTCTCGCGGATTAGGGCCGTATCCAACAACATCACCAAGACAGTAGATTTCATCTACTTTGTGCTTTGCAATATCTTCCAAAACGACTTGAATGGCTTCGATATTACTATGGAGATCGGAAATGAGCGCAATCAATATATCCCTATTCCTTTCTGTGGAAGCAAGCTAACTTTTTCTTCAAGGCGAAAAAGAAATGTCTTAGTTTATCTTAAACTAGACTAAAAAGTCAAGATTCGTCATAAGAAATCTGGATACATCTATACTAGATTTTAAAAAAAAATCAATTTTACGCTGTTGAAGGTTTTTTTTTCAGGACTAAGATATTAACAACTTCAAGAGTAGGAGAAATCGTTTGCAGAAAGCACTAGTTGAATTTTTATTAGATTCGCAGATCCGCTTTGGGCTTCGAGAAGAAAGCAAACCGAAAAAAGGAATTAGTTTAACGGAAGTTCTTTCTGGAAAGAAACTAAATCTTCCGGAAAATAAAATACTTTCGCTCCCTCCTTTTTCGTTTTCTTCTTTGGCCGACGCAAAAGTTTTTGTCAAAACTTTTGAAGAAAAAATTATGCAAGAGATCGATGGTATTGATGTTCCGCTTCTATGGGAAACGCTTTTAGAATCTCCAGAAGAGGGCTTTGACTGGAAATTTGCGGCAGAATTGTATTACAGCCAAACCTCCTTTAGACCGGAACAGATCAGCGCGTTCAAAAGAATTCTTATGAATCAAACGATGTATTTCAAACGGAAGGGCGATCTTTATATCGTCAAATCCCGAGAACTCGTCGCGCAGGAAAAAACTCGTCAAAAGCAAACACTTGCGAATCAGGAACGGCGAGATCTAGTGAATAAACAAATCGAAGTTCTGGGAAAATTTCAGGCAAATCCATCCGACCCAGCGATTCAGGAATTATTGGAAATGCTCTCTTCTTGCTTATGGAAACGGGAAAAAGAACCCCAATTTACGTATTACAAAAACCTTCTTGAAGAAAATGCTCAACCCTTCCTTCCCTTTTGTTATCGAGTACTTAAACACTATCAAAAAATAAATCCTGCGCTGGAGCCAGAATTACTATTTCGTGGAGTTTCAGAATCCTTTTCTGAAGAGGTGAACAAGGCCGCGATGGACTTGGCTCAAAAACCTCTTGACGGGCGTCCGCTCCCTGAAGAGGGAATGTGTTTTTCGATGGATGATCAAGAAACTCGAGAAAAAGATGATGCGATTTATTTTAAGCCTCTGGCTTCTGGGGGTTGGTTATTAGGGATATTAATCGCGAATGTGAGTGCTTATGTTTCTCCTGAAACTCTAGTGGATCGTTGTGCGCAAGAACGAGGAACGACCTATTATCTTCCAGATCGAGTCCTTCCGATGATTCCAGAATCCTTATCTTGTTCTCAATGTAGTCTGGAAGAAGGCGAAGACCGCGCGGTTTTGGGGGGATGGTTTGAATTATCTTCTGAAGGAACGATTTTAAATTTTACGATTGAATCCAATCGAATGCGTTCACAAGGTTCACTGACTTATGAAATGCTGGATCGCTGGCTGAGTAATGATTTTTCTGAAGTCGATAGGGACTGGATGAAATTTGTTCACAATACCGGAAAATCTTCTCAAGATCTCAAATTCTATTGGCGAGAACTCATTTCCTTTGGGCAAAAACTTTGCCAAAAACGAGTACAAAATGGAGCCGTGTCGATTCATCGCAAAGAATTTAGTATCAAAGTCAAACAAGAAGAAATTCAGGTAAAATGTATCAAATCCAAATCACACTCCTATTCCTTGATCGCAGAGATGATGATTTTGATCAATACTTCTTTGGCTGAATATGCGCGCACAAATCAAATCCCGATGATTTATCGCTGTCAAGATAAGCCCAATCAAAATTTACCAGCGATTGCGGAAACAGAAGAAAATCCAGCGACCCTGGAAAAAATTTTTCGGCAACTCAAGCCCTCTCGTTTAAGTACAAAACCGGAACCTCATTTTGCTTTAGGGGTTCCTTGTTACGTGCAAATTTCTTCTCCGATTCGGCGTTATGTCGATTTGGTTCTTCAGCGTCAAATTTTACACGTGTTGAACACTCAAAAAGCTCTTTATACCGAACAAGAGCTCTTAGAAATTTATATGCTTGCGGAGGTTCAATCAAAACAATCTCGTGAAGTCGAACAAATTTGTAAGGAACGTTGGTTCAAAAAATGGTTAAAGCCCTTTCTACAAAAAACACCCATTCCTGCGTATCTTTTGGAGCCTATGGGTTCTAACCAGCGTGTAGAGTTAGCAAACTGTGGGCTATTAGCCATTTTACAGGGAACAACAACAGCAGAGCCAGGCGCGCTCATTGAAGTGCTAATCACCCATCTTCCAAATAATCATTATCCAAGAGTACGGATTGCGACGGGTACTTTTCAAGCGAACGATATCGAGTTAGAGGACGAGTTTCCAGAATTACCCACAGGAAAAATTCTGGAAGAAGAAGCCCCGTAAAGGAGTCAGGACGAGTGTTTTTTATATTGGAAAATTCGACCATAACAAAAATAGTGACCGCTGTCCTCTAAAATTTCACTTTCTCCTTGAGCACGAAGATCCATCAAATAGTTCCAAAGTCCCGGTTGATGTTGTTCGTATTCTTCCAAAGATAACCGACGTTTCAATTCTCCCAATATTTTGATTTCAAAAAAGGGAGAAACCCAACGAAACCGTTCAGGAAAGCCAGAAAGACCGAGTTGAGTCAAGATTAAGATACCCCCCGAATATAAATACAGCGGCGCAGAGCGTAAAACGATTTCGAGATGACTTCGGCCAAAGGGTCCGCCCCATTTTGCGAGAGAAATCGGTTTTGGGGCTGGTGTTTGGGGAAGATTGGCGACAATGAGATCGAATTTCCGCCCCTCAAGTCCTTCAAAATAGGGCGTTTTTTTCCATTCGATCCCCGATATTCCGTTGACTGTGGCGTTTTCTTGAGCTTTGGCCAAAATTTCTTCATGAATATCTGTCCCTAAGACAGTGCACCCCATTTGAGCGGCGATAATCGCGTATACTCCAGAGCCAGTTCCAAGGTCAAGCACGTTTAAGCCTTTTGTTAAGGGCAAATGATCCAGAGCCAATTGAGCCAAAGGGCTAAAGGGATGCGTATCAGAATCCTCTTGAATTTTGATGCTTCCATGAGGAGAAATAAGGGTTCGAATCATGAAAAACGCTCATATAATTGAATTAAATTTTTTATTTCTTCCTGAAGCGAAAAATGGGATTTAATCCAGAAGTCAAAGTTTTGATTAGGTTCTGGATAGTGACGATAAAAGTGGGAAAAAACCTCAAAAAAATCGTTCTCGTCTGTAAATAACGTTGCAAAACGGCCCTCATCCGTAGCGCTTAAATTTCCAGAATTTCGACGACAAACGATTGGAATACCCCATTGTCCCGCTTCTAAAATAGTATTAGAAAGGCCTTCTGAAATCGAACCATTCAAAAGTGCGAATGATTTTTGATAAAGATGTCCCATTTGTGAAAAATCAAGATCCCCAAGATATTGAATGGACTCTCATCCTCGAATTTTGTTTAGAAACGTTTCGGCATAGTTTTTCTCCAAAATAGATCCTGCAAAGAGCCAGACTAAATCTGAGAAAATTTTAGAGAGTTTTTGCATCGCGGGAAGATAGAGTAAATGCCCCTTCACTGCGCGTAAACCTGCAGGGTAGAAACAAATTTTCTTGTTAAGCCATGTGGGATTTAAAGGGGGACATGGTCCTGAAGTTAAGAGATCTTTCGGGAAAACTCCTTTATGAATCTGGATCAGTTTTTCGGCATAAACGTGTCGAAGGGTTTCATATTGAAACGAATTTTGACAAATCAAGCGATCCGCTTTTCTCGCAATTCGCTCAAACCGAGGATCGGATAAGCGTTGCTCAAAATCAGTTCCAGTGATAGAAACAATGAACTTCGTCTTATGGATCTGTTCACAAAATGAAGCGGAGCGAAGTAAATTAAACGCGTGGAGAAGATATTTAGGAGAGTCGAATCGTTGGGAGTCTATAATAGAGAAATTTTCGCGTAAATCATAGATTTGTACAGAAATTCCCGCCTGTTTTAATCCTTCAAAAATCCGCAAAGTAGACGTAGTATTTCCACCACGGTAAAGGGAAAAATTCGGAGAAATCAACACAATTTGTTTCATAAAACGTTTTTTCCTTCATGAGAGGCACCTGAAGTAAAAGAGACTAGCAAAAATCGCATCAATTGCCATATTTTGAGAATTAAAGAGGAGTATTTCGAAAGAAAAAATTTGAAGGAGTTTTCAGTTTAAGATATGATTAAAGCCGGAACAAACACTACAAATGATAGGTGATTTTGATGGACACAAAAAAAGGGGATACCTACTATCGGCTGAGGTTTTCGGAAATTTTATCGAAAGAGAAACTCCTCTCTAATGTTGATTTATTCAAGATTATGCAGACACAAAGAGATGGAAATCTGGAATCACTGGGCCAAATTGCTGTAAAAAAAAATATTCTCACGGAAGAACAACTTTCAGACGTTTATAAAAAATATTTTAATATTTCCTACGTTTCTCTGGAGAATCGGAAAATTCCGGAAGAAATTGCTTATCTTATTCCAGTGGTTTTACTCAGAAAATATCTGCTGTTTCCCCTTCAATTTACCAGTTCCGAAAAATTGGCCGTTGCGATGGTGAATCCGTTAGATGTTCAAGCGATAAAACATTTAGAAGTATTAACACATCATGTGATTAAACCTTTATATTGCAGTGAATCTGAAATTTTAAAAAAGATCGAGCAATTTTTTGAGAAGAATCAATCTGGAATAGAGGTTTTACAAGAAGAGTCTTTAGTGGCGTTTAATCCAGAAGAGGCGATTAACTTTTTTAAAGCTCAAAAACAAAAAGGACCCGTCCCTGTAGTCAAACAAAAGATTCCAATAGCACCGATGTCTGATGAATCGCTTTCCATTTCCCAAGACGAAGAAGAAATTATTGAGGTTCAACCGCTCTTGAATGTGCCTCAAGCAAAAGTGATCACCGCTCCTGGGGCCACAACGTTTTGGGGAGACACCCAAGGCAAACTAGAACCGATGATTTCTTTGAAACCTTCAGAAGCGCCAGTTCCCCCATCCCCGCTTCCAGTAAAAGCACTTCGCTTGGATCAAACATCAAAAATAAAAGTAGTAGATGCAGATCAGTCCTTACAAAATCGAGTTCCACCTCTAATGGATTTGAGAAAATCCTCCGTTACAACACCCACAAAAAAATTGAAGCCAATGAGGACGCAGGAGACTGAAAAAAAACAAGAAGAGAATTCCTCTGCGCGTACTTATAAATTGAAGCGAATGCCAACCGCTTCACCCACGGAAAGTATAGTTCTAAATGAATTAAAATCTCCAAAAAAATTGGAAGAAACAAATCGTTTATCTAAGGAAGCCACGCAAAAATTAGCAGAATTAACAGAACAAATTCAAGAAGAACTTAAACCTCAGAGAAACACGATTTTAAATACGACTCATCGATCCCCTATAGTTCGTCGCAAACTGCGTCAAGTGGAACGTTCTCATTTATTTGCTCCGGTTCCAGTAGCGCTTGTGTCCTTAAGTGCTATCGAATTTTATAAACGAAGTGAAGCCAATCCCAAATCGTTTATAGAGGAAAAAATTCGAGGCTGGAGGAATCCTCAAGAAATAATCTCCCCAGAAATGCTCACTCCCGAAGAATTTTATATTCTAGAAAATTAACGAGTATTTCTCCCATAAGAAAAGAAAGAAAACTGGACAGTGGGATTTTGCAGATCCCATAATTAAAAACTTATTTTCTATGATGTGGGAGGAGAATCGATGTTCCTCAAAATAATTCTCTTTAATTTTCTCTGGTTTGCATTATGGAATCCTGCGATTTATGCGCATGAATTTCTCAATCAAAATCTCTCCGATCAACAATTTTTGCAAACGACAGAGAAGATCCAAAAAATTTTGACCAAGTTTTCCAAATATGGGTTCGTCTTACCCGATCCATTAACTTTTACGATGACGGCTTCGGTTGCTTGGGAAGAAGAAGTTTCGTCGATTTTGATTCATCTACACGATGAAGAATGGCTCATTGAAAGGAAAATTACTCAGGCGACGAGTCCAGTCTTTGAAGATAAAAATTATCGATTTGAACTTGCGGGAGTGAGCCTTGACGAATTTTTACAACAAAAAAAGAGAGTGGAAAATTCGGTAAAATCTTGGAGAAGAGCCGGAGCCTCTCTGAAAACGCCGATTTCATTTCGATTTACTTCCGATATTAATTTTCATACGATTCAGCAGAACGTCCTTTGGATTTCTATTTCCGTCGAAAACGAAGAATCCCTTGAAAAAATTTTAAGTTTATTTTTTATTTTTTATTTTAAATTACCGGAGGTTTCACTTCAGGCCCAAGGAATTTCTGTCAATGAATTCAAGCAAGTGCGAATAACGGTTAAAGAACTCAGTCGTCGTTGGAAAAAAGAAGAAAAAGGGGCGCTTCCTTGTTTTGTGGCTCAACATAAGCAATATCCTTTTTTTTATCGGTCGGATCACTTTATATTTCCATGGAACGCACCCATTGACGTTTTAGAAAAAAACTTAGAAACATCGCTTTTCCCTCAAAAAAAACAACGCACGCTTTCTTCAATTCCGCTTACAAAAGTCATTCCTCAAAAAGAATTCAGCGTTCTTTCTACGGAAAAAGGGGTGTCCCTCCCTAAAAAACAGCTAGAAACCTCATTACTCTTGAAAAAAGAATCGGTAGTACCAAAACTGTCTACCCCTATTTTGAATGGGTTAATGCACGAACTTTACCATCCTGAACCGTCTTCACAACTACACGCGATTCAAGCATTTGCTAGTTATGGAGAGCAAAGTGCGGTGATGGTTCCGAATCTTTTAGGTTTTTTGAGGTCCCCGTTTCCAGAGATACGACTTGCTAGTATTCAAACGATGGGAGCCATTGGTCCCTCGGCTGTTATTTCGGTTCCAGTCTTGTTATTGTCTCTCGAAGATTCCTCTTCAATCATTCGAGAAAATACGGCACTGGCTTTAGGTTCTATTCTAGCGCCCGAATCTCTTTCGTTTTTACAGGGTCAGTTAAAACGAGAAAAAGACGAATCTGTCCAAAAGGCGCTCTCCTCGGCAATACAACAAATTCAATCCGCTTCGGTTTCGGCTAAAAATTTTTAGTGGTTTGAATAATTTTACCATCTTGCATAAAAATGGTAGTGGAACGAGGAATATCGATTTGAGGGTCATGACTCACGAGAAGAACCGTGTGTCCTTGTTCCCGTAAATCACACAACAAATTTAAAATAACCTGTCCTGTTTCTGAGTCTAAATTAGCCGTCGGTTCATCGGCTAAGATCAGAGGTGGGTTGTTTGCCAGAGCACGAGCGAGTGCAACACGCTGGCGTTGTCCCGCAGAAAGTTTGCCGGCCTTCTGATAAATTTTTTCTTTTAATCCGACCTTTTCGAGGAGTTCACACGCTCGTTCCACACGCGTTACAGAAGGAACGCCGGTAAAGATAAGCGGGAGCGTCACATTATGGATCACTGGCTTTGAAGCTTCAAGATAAAAAGACTGGAAAACATATCCGATGTACCGGTTACGAAAGATAGAGAGTTTTCGATCCGACATCCGAGAGAGATCGGTTTCATTGACCTTAATGTTTCCAGAGGTAATGTAATCCAAGCCAGAGATGAGATTGAGCAAAGTCGTTTTTCCAGAACCGGAACGGCCCTTCACAATAAGAAATTCTCCTTTTTTAACCAAAAGCGAGACCGTATCGAGGGCACGAACGGTATTGATTCCCTGTCCAAAATATTTACAAACTAAATTTAATTCGATCATGAAAGCTCTCTAATGATAAGGAGGTCACTGAATCGGATATCACGATGAAGAAATTATAACGAAGTTCGTTCATTAGGCTAGTTTTGTCTATAGACCCTAGCCAAAAAAATGGAGAACTGGAAAAGAAAAACATTGGAAATGACTTGAGTTAGAAGGAATCTCATGCTACTGTTTTGGCGCTTTTTTTCTTGAGAATTAAAATCGATGTTAAAAAAACATAGCCAACTCTTTGTCTTTTTACTGATGCTCTGCGATACGCTAATTACGTTTTTTGCTTGGATTGGAGCCTATTTTCTTCGAAAAACGGGTTGGTTGGTTCCAATGACTTCGGACCTACCAGACTTGCTTGTTTATTTAAAATTATGGCCCATTGTTCTCGTGACAACGTTAATTACCTTTTTCGTTTTTGGTCTTTATCATCCAAAACGGGATCGGTATCTCTTGGAAGAATTTTTCCAAATTTTTTGCTATAACTTA
>CAZHAR010000110.1:0-1416 GCA_964530615.1 uncultured Planctomycetota bacterium
AAAGAGATTTAAAACGACAGGAAGGAAAGGAGCTTTATAAGTTATGAATTTGAAAAAAAAATTTGAAGAACTCCTAAAGTGTCCAACAGAAACAGAATGGCTTGATTTCAAAGAAGCTAAATTTAACTTTGATTTTAATGGTCTGGGTGAATATTTTTCTGCACTTAGCAATGAAGCTAATTTAAAAGGACTCTCTTCAGCTTGGCTAGTTTTTGGTGTTTCCGACAAACGAATCATTGTCGGAACCCAATACTTATCAAGTCCAGAAAAATTGGAAAAGCTAAAAAAAAATATTGCAGATCAAACAACTGGAAGGATTACATTTACGGGAATTCATGAACTTGAACTTCCCGAAGGTCGAGTTCTTCTTTTTCAAATTCCTCCGGCACCCAAAGGTTTTCCGATTGCTTGGAAAGGTCATTTCTATGGAAGAGATGGTGAATCTCTTGTTGCTTTGAACATTCAAGAAATTGAAGAAATAAGAAACCAAGTAAAATTTAAAGATTGGTCTGCTCAAATTTGTGAAAAGGCGACACTAAACGATTTAGAGTCTAAAGCGATTTTAAAAGCTCGTCAAGAATATAAAAATAAATTTCCCCTAAAATCAAAGGAAGTTGAGCAATGGAACGATGTGACCTTCCTCAATAAAGCAAAAATTACGATTCAGGGAAAAATTACAAATACAGCAATTCTTCTTCTGGGAAAAGAAGAATCTGATCATTTTATCAGTCCTGCTGTCGCTAAAATTACTTGGGTTTTAAAAGACGAAAACAATATTGAAAAAAGTTACGAACATTTTGGGATACCCTTTTTAATAAACTCTGAAGCCGCATACTCCAAAATTCGAAATCTGAAATATGCCTATCTCCCCAATGGAACACTCTTCCCCGTTGAAATAGAAAAATATGAGCCGTATATTATTCGTGAAGCCCTTCATAACTGCATTGCTCATCAAGATTACGAGTTGGGTGGAAGAATAAGTTTGGTAGAAAAACCAGACGAGCTCATTTTCACAAATTTGGGCGAATTTATTCCTCAATCTGTGGAAAATGTTATTGCTCAAGATGCTCCACCAACGGTTTATAGAAACCAATTTTTGACAACAGCAATGTTCAATTTGAATATGATTGAAACGATAGGAAGCGGAATAAAAAAGATGTTTCTTCTTCAAAAAGAACGATACTTCCCGCTTCCTGATTATCATTTAGAAAATCCAAAAGAAATCAAAGTGTGTATTTTAGGAAAAATAATTGACGAAAATTACACAAAACTACTTAAAAATCATAAAGAGCTAAACCTAGAAACTGTAATGCTTCTAGACAAGGTTCAAAAGAAAAAGAAATTATCCACTCAAGAGATTACATTTTTAAAAAAGAAAAAATTTATTGAAGGAAGAT
This sequence comes from uncultured Planctomycetota bacterium, assembly GCA_964530615.1. Taxonomy (GTDB): domain Bacteria; phylum Planctomycetota; class JBBTDB01; order JBBTDB01; family JBBTDB01; genus JBBTDB01. The sequence continues at coordinate 1,398 of CAZHAR010000110.1, forward strand.
CTCCTAATTTCTATGTTGC
>CAZHAR010000110.1:1516-9357 GCA_964530615.1 uncultured Planctomycetota bacterium
CTTAATTTTTTAAAATTTTCAAGAAAATAGACAAAATGAATCCAAAAATTCCAGAAAAAAATCCGCCAGAACGACCCAGTTCAATTCCGATTTTTTCACAATATCAACTGCGTGCTGAACTTGAGAAAATGGTGCTTGGTGATTTGCTTGGCCCGGCTGGAGGAGAAAGTGAAGAGTTGGTTGAGCGTAGTGTTCGAGACCGTTATTTAGTGGGCGTTTTAGCTCCGAGTCGTTCCTCTGTGAATAACGCACCACCTCCACCAGAGGAAGAAGAGGAAGAAGACATCCCCTCAATTCCTGACGAACTTTCAGAGGGAGGAGTGGACTCCGTGGACGAAGGAGCGACCGATCTTAATGTTCCTGTAACGCTCGCTCGGTTGCCATCCTCGATGGGGATGACGTTTTGTGTTGAGATTGAGGCTAAATCCATTCAAGTAACCGCAAGTTGGGGACACTATAAACGCGAAAAACGAGAGGATCAGATCAGCCCACACAGTGGAAAAACCTTGCGTGTTTGGAAACGTTACCAGCAAGGAGGGATCATCAATATCGCTCTCAAGGACGGTGCGATAAAAATGCAGGCTCCGAATGCCCAATTTCCTGACATCTATGTTCAAGGACAAATTCGCAAACGCAACACCCATTACGTGGTGACGCTTTTTCTTGTAAATGCTCAAGAGGAAATGAGGCCAAAAGACGAGTATCATATCTTCCAACCGAAATTGATTGTGAATGACGCGGAAGAACGACCACTCTTTTGCAAACGAACCCTACTCGGATCAAAAAACGACATCGAAGAATTATTGATGGCGATGCTTTATCGACACCACGTTGAGTTTGCAATTGGGCATGGAGTCAACGTTCATGCCACACCTGCCGAGAAACTGCGTGACAGAGCCGTAAAAGTTGAAACAGTGATTGTTCCGTGTTATGAACTTCCTCAAACGACTCCTCCTCACGAAAAAGACGCAATCAGAAATTCGGCTTTCGCGAAACTAGCGGGGTTAGAGCTAGATATGAAATTATTAGCGGAAGCGGATCCCAAAAAACTCTTCACCCTTTTAGAACCTCTGAACCTAGCTTACAAGGAATGGATTGACCAGGAAGAAGCAAAACTCACCGCTTCGGAGGAAGATTTCTCTCAATTTGGAGATGCTCCTCGTGTAGCAATGACTAACTGCCGTTTGACTCTAAAGAGAATTGAGGAAGGATTACAACTCTTAGGGAAAGATCCTCAAGCGTTTGAGGCGTTTCAGTTCATGAACAAGGCGATGTGGCTCCAGAGAACACATTCCATTTTCGCAGAAAAAGTGCGACGTGGAGAAGAAGCCGAGTTTGATAAGGATATTGACAAACCCGTAAACCGTAGTTGGAGACCCTTTCAAATCGCGTTCATTCTGCTGAATTTACCGGGAATCACAAAACTCGATCATCCCGAACGAGGAGTTGGCCACGAAGCCATAGCGGATCTGCTCTTCTTTCCCACGGGTGGAGGTAAAACAGAAGCCTACTTGGGACTATCCGCTTATACGATGGCTCTGCGACGATTGCAAGGAGACATAGCGGGTCGTGTGGGATCGGAAGGCGTAGCCGTCTTGATGCGATATACTTTGCGACTTTTGACGATTCAACAATTTCAGAGAGCCAGCGCGCTCATTTGTGCTTGTGAATCCATCCGTCGTAGCGCTCTCGAAAAAGGAGATACTCGCTGGGGAAAGACTCCTTTTCGTATTGGGCTATGGGTCGGTCGTCGAACTACGCCAAATCGGACAGAGGATGCCGATGAAGCGATTAAACAGGCGAAAGGCAGTGAATTTATCGCGGGAGGCTCTGGAATTGGGACCCCCTATCAACTCACTTCTTGTCCGTGGTGTGGAAGCGCTATTGAAGAAGGGCAAGATCTGGAAGTGAGTTCTTATCCACATGGATCAGGACGCACTTTAATCTACTGTGGTAATAAATTTGGACAATGCTTGTTTAGCAAACGACAAGCGGATAAAGAAGGCTTGCCAGTAATTGTGGTCGATGAAGAAATTTATCGAAGGCTTCCAACACTCTTAATTGCCACGGTAGACAAATTTGCGCAAATGCCATGGAAAGGCGAAGTTCAAATGCTTTTCGGACAAGTGACCGAATTTTGCGAACGGCACGGATTCAAGTCTCCTGAAATTGAAGATTGTTCACACCAGAAAGCAAGATATGGTAATTTTCCAGCGACAAAATTAAAGGAACACCCTTTGCTTCGTCCTCCTGATTTGATTATTCAAGATGAGTTGCACCTAATCAGTGGTCCGCTCGGAACTTTAGTGGGTCTTTACGAAACGGCTGTTGACAAGCTTTGTACGTGGGAAGTGAATGGAAAAAAAGTTCGTCCGAAAGTAATCGCGTCAACCGCAACCATCAAAAATGCGGAGGTTCAAGTTCATAGTTTATTTCTCCGAACGGTCAATATTTTTCCTCCACCGGGTTTGGATGTGAGAGATAACTTTTTCTCTGTGCAGAGAGAACCGACTGAGGAAGAATTTGGCCGTCGTTATTTAGGCATTTGCGCCCCGGGACGTCGTTTTAAGGCCGCGTTAATTCGTGTTTATGTCGCTTACCTCTGTTCGGCCCAATTTCTCTATGAACGATATGGGAAACACGTTGATCCGTGGATGACTCTCGTAGGTTATTTCAATTCCAAGCGCGAACTGGGAGGAATGCGTCGTTTAGTGGATGACGAAGTGTTTTCTCTCTGTCGAAAACAAGATCGTCGTGGATTGGGAAAACGCTACTTTAACGGGGAATACTTGGCTGAATTGACTAGTCGTATGCGATCAGAAGAGATTCCAAAAATTCTTGATCGATTGGAAGCCATATTTGATCAAGGATTAGAAGAACAGCGCAAAGAAGCCTTCAAGACAAAAGACTATAAAAATATTCCGAAGAAACCGCTCGATATCTTATTGGCCACCAATATGATTTCCGTGGGTGTTGACGTAAAGCGATTGGGATTAATGATTGTCGCCGGACAACCCAAAGCTACCGCAGAGTACATTCAAGCCACGAGCCGTATTGGTCGTACTTTTCCAGGATTAGTGTGTACCGTGTTCAATTGGGCCAGACCTCGTGATTTATCTCACTATGAAGCTTTTGAGCATTACCACTCGACATTTTATAAGCATGTTGAACCGCTTTCGGTAACGCCCTTTTCAGCAGGCGCATTGCAACGGGGATTAGCGGGATTGTTGCTATCTATGGTGAGATTGAGAGGGACACAATTTAATCCGAATGAAGCCGCTTCCAAAATGACGACCAGTGACCCTTATGTACAGGACGCCATTGATATTATTGCCAAGCGAGCAGTATTGATTGATGTAAATGGAAAGAAAACTGAAAGCTTCTGTCGGCAAGATTTATTAAGCAAAGCCGACTTCTGGCAACGGGAAGCACAAAATAATACAGGGGGCCGAACTTTAACCTATACAGAGCCTCATGGAGCGAAAAAGGGAACATCCATCGCGCTTATACAGAGTCCCGGCTTAGAACGATGGGACGATTTTACTTGCCTTAACTCCTTGCGAGAAGTGGAACCGTCTGTAAAACTGATCATCCGTGATGGAGGACTTGATGAGTTTTCTAAGGGGAAACATTTGCAAAATCAACAAGTGGAGGAAACTCAGAACACCGATCAAGAGATAGTTCAATCATCGAACTCTAATCATATGAAAAGATCTGAAGTTGGAGACGTGCGTCCTAGCCAAATTCTAACAACTTTTGGTATTGGATCTTTAATGGATCTACCCAATATCTCTGCCCTTGTGATGGGATTGGATGACTGGCCCATTACTTATTCCAACGAAATTCTTGAAGAACGTTTGTTGCGTTCGGCGCAATCTATATTGGGTCATCAGGTAACTCGATTAGTGACTCCGCCCAAAGGAGCAGATTTACGAGGAGCACAAGCGAATTGGTTTGATGAGTCGCATCAAATTGGTGTTCCAGTGGCTCCTTTCCCTCGGTGGGTTGTTTGCTCTAAATGTAGGCTATTAGCTCCACTGAGTTCAGGATTATTTAGTCCGAAGGAATATCCGTACCGACCAGACAAAGCCTGTTATATCCATACGTTATGCTCGACGAATAAAGGAAAGCCTCCTCGCGTGATTCCAGCTCGTTTTATAGCGACCTGTGCGCACGGACATTTAGATGATTTCCCGTGGATAGAGTTTGTTCACCAAGGAGCAACCGATTGCAATGGACCACTCTCTCTCTACGAAATAGGAGCGAGTGGGGAAGCGTTGGATGTGGAAGTCAAATGTGAAGCCTGTAAAAAAAGCAACAGGATGGGACAGGCATTTGGCCTCTACAATAGCAAAATAATGCCACCGTGTCGTGGGCGTCGTCCACATCTTCGGGATTTTGATCCACAGGGTTGCGATCAAAAGCATATGAAACCCATTCTTTTGGGAGCATCCAACCTATGGTTTCCTGTGACGATTTCAGTTTTATCTCTTCCACAAGCGTCTGATGAATTAGGATTATTGGTTGAAGAGAATTGGGAGGTCCTTGAAAAAGCGATTAGCATTGACATTTTGAAAGCTTTCCGGCAAATTGGCAGACTCAAAGATCTAAGCAAATATGAAGATGGCCAGATTTGGGAAGCGATTCAGAAAAAGATTCAAGGAACAAAACCGGAAGAAGATCCTGATGATTTAAAATTACCCGAATGGAAAGTTTTTTCTAAACCGGCGGACGCGAAAGAAAGCCGTACCTTTAAACTAAAGGCAGTTGAGTCTCCAAAAGAATTCAGTAACTATTTTGAAAAAATTGTGCTGGTGGAAAAATTGCGAGAAGTGAGGGCGTTGATTGGATTCACCCGCCTTATGTCTCCACGAGATTTTGATAGTCCTATTGAACTTCCTCCAGAGAAGCGAGCCAAAATTTCTCGAAAAGAGATGACATGGATGCCTGCTTGTGAAACAAAGGGCGAAGGCATTTTTTTCCAGTTTTCTGAAAAGAAGATTCAGGAGTGGGTCACCCAAAATCGGGCCTATAATCGCGAATTTGAGGTCGCTCATCAAGCATGGAGAGCTAGTAAAAATCTCGACCCGACAGGCTATCCGGGTCTTCGATACGTTTTATTGCACACCTTTTCCCATGCGCTAATTCGGCAGTTAGCGATTGAGTGCGGATATACAAGTGCTTCGATTAGTGAACGAATTTATTCAAGGGATCCATCGGAAGGAGACGCAATGGCGGGAGTCCTTATTTACACCTCGGCTCCTGATAGTGAAGGAACGTTGGGTGGTCTTTGCGCGCTTGGAGAACCAGACAAATTGAATCGCCACATTCAGAGAGCTTTGGAAAAAATGAGTTTATGTGCGTCCGATCCGCTTTGTTCAGAACATATTGTCAATGGAGAAAAATTGCATGGAGCCTCGTGCCACGTATGTTCCTTTCTTCCAGAAACCTCTTGTGAACGAGGGAACAAATATCTGGATCGATCGGTATTGGTTTCAACGATAGAACGAACAAACTTAGCTTTTTTTGGATAAACGGATGACACCGGAACGAATCATTGTAGAATCCGCTTATATGTTGGCCTGTAGTTTACCGCGTGAGCTTATTGAATCCGTAGCGATAGCGATTCTGAATTCTCCCGAGAGCCATTTGCGTGCGGAAATCACCAAACGTGTGGCGCATCATCATTATCGGGAGATGGTATTTATTTTTCTAGATCGTTGGCAGAACGAAGCAAGCGAAATGAAGCCACAAACGGTTGCCGTGGCGCTACAAACAGCGACATTATCGGAGCAGAGTCATCGTGATTCTCAAAATATCGAATTGGTGTGGACGGGTCCAACTACAAACCAAATCCCGTTTCGACGAACCGAGCAAGCGATCTTGCAACTTTTGAATACGGCCACCAAGCAAATCACGCTAGTGAGTTTTGCCGTTTATCGAATACCAAACATCGCTAACGCGCTAATAAAAGCGGCGAAACGAGGAGTGCGCCTTACCGTAATCATCGAGACACCCGACAAAATCCAAGGAGAAGGAGAATACAGCACGCTCCACGCATTAGGGCAAGAAGTAGCGAATTGCTCAACCGTCTATTTCTGGCCCAAAGAAAACCGTCCACATGGAGACAACAACAAAGTCGGCCTCTTACACGTCAAGTGTGCAGTAGCCGACAAAGAATGGCTCTTCCTCTCCTCCGCAAACTTAACTCAACAAGCCTTCACAATAAACATGGAATTAGGAATATTGGTACGAGGTGGAACCCTCCCAATCCAAGTCGAACAACAATTCGAGCAACTCATTCAAAACGGACAATTAAAACAAGTATAAGCAAATGAAAAGAGGAGATCTATTATGCAAGCCCATGATATGCCCTTCACCAAATTGATCAATGTGGATCAAGGTGCGCATGAACATTTTCATGTTCCGAAATATCAACGGGAATATACTTGGAAGAAATGGCAATGGGAGCAACTACTTAACGACATTGAGGACAATGACAACGGCTATTTCATGGGATCAATCATCTGCGTAAATGATACTCAACCAATGCTCGCTGGTGACGAGATGATTTTTGAATTGGTCGATGGACAACAACGACTCACAACGCTCTCGCTTCTCTTAGTGGCTATTCATTGGAAACTGAATCTAGTTCTGCCCCAATATATGCCAGAAGATATAGAAGACAAAGAAGATGTAACATCATGTCTCACGAATATTCGTGCGAAACTTATCAAGCGAAAGAGAGATGCCAGACCTGGAGAACCTGGAGCGTTCAATGTAGGAAGGAATGTCTATTTTTTGCGTGTACAACCGAGCTCTCAGAACCATAATCTTGCGGATTATCGGTATCTGTTGAGCGAAGCAGGTTTACTTGAGAATCAACAAAAACCAGCTTATTGTGGAAATCGTCTTCTAGGTAGAGCTTACGCCTATTTTAAGGAAAAAATTTCATCAGACGTTCCTGAACTAATGAAGCTAACGGAGAAAATTAATCAGCTCATGTTCGTTCATATCACAGTGAGCAGTCAATCGGATGCGTTCACCCTATTTGAATCACTCAACAACCGGGGATTGCCACTTTCGGCCATGGATATCATTAAAAACAAGATGCTCGGACAAATGGAACGCAAATATGCTATAGATGTCGACGAATCATTTGAACGCTGGCAGGGATTGATTGAGGCAATACCGGACGCCATTGACCAAGAGCGTTTCTTGCGACACTTTTACAATACGTTCAAGCATCGCAAGGAAATTAAGGTTGATAAAGTCTCAAGGGCAACTCGTTCACTAATCATCCGCATTTACGAAACCCTCATCAATCGGGATGCCATCCTATTATTTGATGAGTTGACGAAAAGTGCCACGATCTACGGAAAATTATTGCGTTCTGATGTTGCTTCCAAGCAAATTGCAGCTAGTCTTACGGAATTGGATCGCATTAGCAGTGCGCCCGTCTATCTGGTTTTGCTTTATTTGTTTTCGCTTGATAACAAACATTTGGCAGATACGAAGTTTCTTGAAAATGTGGTTGATCTTATGACTCGCTACTTCGTTCGCCGTAATGTGACCGACAAACCACCAACGCGACAAATCGATCAAGCATTAATTAACGTAGTGGAAGCTTGCGCGGCTCGGATTGATGGTGGTAACAAGCTGGAATTTCAATGGTTTTTGGATGAATTAATGAAAAATGCCCATCCCGCATCGCTGGATGAATTCAAGGTAGCTCTGGAAGGAGACATCTACGACAACAATATTTCGATGGCTCGCTATATTCTCATACAACTTGATCAATTGCACCATTCAAAGGAATACAAACCCGATTTTTGGGCACG
>CAZHAR010000111.1:0-8332 GCA_964530615.1 uncultured Planctomycetota bacterium
AAGGAGAATTGGTTTTGTTACGGAATCCAAATACTTTATTTCATGGGTAGGTTCCTGCATTTGCATCGTCCTCTGTTCAAATGAGTAATTCCAGTTGAATAAGACAGTATTTTAACGAATTTTTTGCTCTCAAGATAGAAAACAAACTCCCGCCCGCCTCTTGAATTTATTTTCGATTTGATGAAGATTGAATACGATTTATTGTTGATCAAGATCAGCTAGTCTTTTTCGAGAGAAAAAAAATGAATAAAACATTCCTTCTTTTTTGTGGTCTCTGTTTCCTCTTTTGTCCTTTAAGTGCCCAAGCTTCACCGATGGATATGATGTTGGCTGAGATGGCAGGAAGAGCAAGAGCGTTACGGGATTTATTGGAAACGGTCCATGGAACTTTTTTAATTTATACGATTGAAAAGGGACTCACGGCCAAGATTAAAAGAATAATGGGAAATGCGGATGATTCGATAGAATCCGGATTTGAATGTGAAGTGGGCAACATTAAATATCAAACCACCCAAAAATGGCCAGAACGAATGATGGTGAAAGTCAGAGCCTCTGTAAGTCGAACCGATTTAATTAAAAATTATGTGGATCACCTACAAAAAAATGTGAAAATGAAAAAAATTTCTGAAAAAGACGCGAGTGAAATATTGCCACTTCTCCAAGCCGTTTTCGCCGAAGCAGAATATTTCGGCGAAGCCTATGGAATCTCGACAAACTGTAAAGATCAAGCCATTCAAAAGTTCTCAGGACAAACTACTTTTTCGCGATTGGATGCACAACAAGAAGTGTTGTATTTTTATCAAGAAAAGGCGCTGAAACTGCTTCCTTCGTTAGGAAGTTTTTTTATCCTTGAAGAGACCGCCACCCATACAAAATATGCAATGAGAGTCTTCGGAATTCAGTGTAAACTGCCGGAACCTGATTTTTCTAAACTGGAGGTCTGTCCTGTTGAAGCCACCTGGACACGAGAAGCTTTTATTGCTTCGTTATCAATTTGCTTAAAAGAAGCAAAAAAATCGGCACTCACGAAAGAAGAACTCGCGGAACTTCAAAAACTTCCTGAATCGAAAACGATTGTCATTCAGGAATAAAGCAAAAATACTCTAGAATCATTTTCAATAAGCCCTTGAGCAAGAACAGGATGTTTTATGACCTCGTTACATTTTTTTTGGATCGTCGTGATTTTCTTTTTGGTCAGTTGTACTCCACAAAATCCGGGAAATAAGTCGTCAAACGCAACGAATTCCAATACGAAAAACACTCCACAAGTTCTCGTTTTCGGACGTGGAGGGGACTCGGTGACCCTCGATCCCTCACACGCCACGGATGGAGAAACCTTTTATGCAACGACTCAAATTTATGATACTCTCGTCGATTTCAAGTATGGAACAACGGAAATTGAACCCGGATTAGCGGAACGATGGGAAGTCACTCCGAATGGACTCGAATACACGTTCCACTTGAGGAATGTTCCTTTCCATCAAACCCCCTACTTTCAAGAAAAGGTCTTTTTGAGCGCAGAAGATGTGGTTTTTTCATTAAAACGTCAAATGGATGAAAATCATCCCTACAATAAGGTCGGAGGGCCATTTGAATATTGGCTCGCGATGGAGATGTCTAAGATTGTTAAAGATATTGTGGCACTGGATGAGCATACGGTTAAATTTCTTCTGCATAAGCCAGAGGCCCCGTTTCTCGCCAATTTGGCGATGGATTTTGCTTCTATTCTTTGCAAACGATACGCGGATCAACTACTTCAGAACGGAAAACCCGAAAACATTGCTCTGGAGCCCATTGGAACCGGAGCCTTTATATTTTTAAAATGGATCAAAGATGACCGAATTATTTTTGAGAAAAATTCTCAGTATTGGGACACTCCCCCTAAAATTGACAAATTGATCCTCAGGGTCATTCCGAATAACGCAACACGTGCCGCAGAACTGAAAACAGGCCAAATCCATGTAATGGATTTCCCAGATCCTGAAGAAATCGAGAGTTTAGAGAAACATCCGGAAATCAAGCTTGTAAAACAGGAAGGCTTGAATGTTGGCTATCTGGCGATGAATATGGAAAAACCTCCATTTGATAATCTGAAAGTTCGTAAAGCCATCAACTTGGCGATCAATAAAAAAGCGATCATTGACTCCATTTATGCAGGGTTCGGCATACCCGCGAAAAACCCCATTCCGCCGACCATCTGGAGTTATCACGAGGGAATTGAAGATTATCCCTATCAACCCGAAACAGCGAAAAAACTTTTAGAAGAAGCCGGTTATCCTCAAGGATTTAAAACGGATCTCTGGGCGATGCCTGTGCCTCGTCCTTATATTCCTAACGGAAGAAAAGTTGCGGAAGCTATTCAAGCCGATCTCGCAAAAGTCGGCATTACCATTGATATTGTTTCTTATGAATGGGGAACATATCTAGATAAAACCAAATATGGAGAACATTCGATGGCTCTGCTAGGTTGGACTGGCGATAATGGAGATCCCGATAACTTTCTTTATGTTCTTCTGAGTTCAGGGGCCGCCCAAAAGCCAGCACAAAATATCGCTTTTTTTAAGAATCCAGAATTCGATGAACTCTTGACAAAAGCGAAAGAAAGCACAGATGTCCAAGAACGCACTCGTCTATACCAGAAAGCCCAAGAACTTTTTCACGAACAGGTTCCCTGGGTTCCTCTTGCGCATTCGATTGTGGTAGAACCCATCCGAAAAAATGTCGAAGGCTTTAAACTCGATCCGACCGGAAAACGTCGCTTTCATGAGGTTTATTTCAAATAAATAAAACTTTGATATAATTTGCATTCTAAGCCTCTTTTTTTTCCCCATCATCGAGGATTGGTGCTATGCCTCTTGTTTTATCTGATATAGAACAACCGATCATTTCGGCTTCTCGTACGCAAATTCCTGTGGTGATTGTTGTTCCCCCTTTTGCGGAAGTGGTGAGTCCCTCTTTGGGCCCAAGCCTCTTAGCGGTAGCCTGTCGTAAAAGGAGTATTCCTTCCGTCGTTTTTTATGCAAGTCTCCATTTTGCCTCGCAAATCGGGTTCTCTCTGTATCAGAGTATTTCCTCTTCGTCCTCTGGAGAAGAAATGATTGGAGACGCGATTTTTCGCGGGGCCGCATTTTATCCTGAGCAGATGACGGACGACTCTTGTATTCGAGAGATTTTTAAAACTAGAGATTATATTAATACTTATGGAATCGATGGAAAAAAGATCGTTCGAGACGAAATCCTCAAAAGTCTTTCGTTTGTTCCCTTATTTTTGGACGAAGTGGTCGCAAAAATTCTTGCGTTACAGCCTCGCATTGTCGGGTTTAGTTCGAGTTTTCAACAAACCCTCTCTTCGATTGCGATTGCGAGACGACTTAAAGAAAAATCTCCAGATATTGTGACCGTATTGGGTGGAGCGAACGCCGCTTCTCCAATGGGAAAAGGACTTTTAGAAATTACCTCTGCTTTTGATTTTGTATTTTCTGGTGAATCCGATTTAGAATTCCCGTCTTTTTGTCAAGCCTATCTGGACGAAAATCGTCTTCCAGAAAATCCGATTGTGGAGTGTGGTTCGATTCAAGAAATGGATCTGACTGAGACTCCGAATTATGAAGATTATTTGCAACAGTTGTCTGAATATCAGCAAAAAAACTTGCTCCCGAAAGAGCTTCCGTCTTGGCTCTATTTTGAAACTTCTCGCGGATGTTGGTGGGGGGCGAAGAGTCACTGTACTTTTTGTGGCTTAAACGCTTTAGATATGGCGTATCGACGGAAATCGACTAAGCGTATTTTAGAGGATATTTATCTCTTTAAAACTAAATATCAGGCGAAGCATCTTCGAGCGGTGGATAATATTATGCCGTATGAGTTTCATCAAGATGTCCTTCCAGCACTTTCAGAACAACAACCCAAGATTAAAATTTTTTATGAAGTCAAATCAAATCTAAAAGAGCGGGATCTCGATTTATTTGTGACCGCAGGCGTGAAAGAAGTTCAACCCGGAGTCGAATCGCTTTCGTCGAATATCTTAAAACTAGTCGGGAAAGGTGTTTCTGGAATCCAGAATTTATGGCTCTTGAAGAATTGTTTAGCCCGCGGAATTTATGTCTACTGGAACATGCTTGCCGGAGTTCCGGGAGAAACACGAGCGGACTACGAAGGAATGTTACAAATATTCCCGTTTATCGAGCATTTACAAGCACCGGAAGGATGGGGCTTTATTCGACTGGATCGATTTAGTCCTTATCATTCTTATTCTGAAAAATATGGAATCGTGAATGTGCGCCCGACTCCGGGATATGCGCGTATTTATCCTCCATCGGCGGATCTCTATAAAATTGCGTATTATTTCCAAGGAGATTATGACACCGACCTTTTAAAAGACAGTGCTTTACAAAAAAAAGTGGGAGACGCGTTAAGTCATTGGAAAAAGCGTTGGGAGGCAACATCACGTCCAAAACTTTATGGATATAAGGTCAACGAGGAAACTTGGATAGTGGAAGATACGCGTGCTTGCTCTAAGACGCGCTATACGCCCATTTTTAAAGAGCAAGTGCAACTATTAAAGCAGTTGGAAACATTTCTTCCCTGTTCTAAAGTAGAGAATACATCTATACTTCAGGAACTGATAGCACGTCATTGGGTGATTCAATATGAAGCTCATTATATCAATCTCGTGATTCAAAAACCGCTTCCTAAATCTTCTTTAATCCTTACTGTTTTGATCGGATTCGGTTTTATTTCCATGACTATTGTTATTTTATATTATTCTTTTGTATCGTAAAATTGAAAGAAAGTAAAAAACATGAAGATCACTATTAATATTAGTAAACTTCTTAAGGAAAAGAAAATCTCTCAAGAGGAATATGATAGGTTATTAGCGTTGGCAAAACAAGAAAGTATTGTACACGCTTGGGGAGTATTAACGGTAATGGCTATCATTGCCATAGTGATAGGTTTTATTGGATTATTTCCTGAAGTTTTTTCTTTTTTTATAAACGCTCTTGGAAACTTTTTTCTTGCGATTTATACAATTCTTGGCCACGAAGCCTCTCAAATTCTTTTATTTTTAGCTATTCTTAGTCTGGGAGTCATTGCAAAAAGTGGTTTTCTAGTAGGAATAAGTTGTTTTGTTATTTTAGGTCTGCTTGGGGGTATGACTGGGTATGAGCATGCGAGTTACTTTCTTGCTATACAAGAACCTATGGCAACCGTTCTTATTTTTTCTCTATTGAGTTTAGGTGGACTCTTCCTGTCGTTTAGGCTTACCCCTGAATTTGAAAGATTAGCAATCATATTTTCAAGAACGTGTCTGATCTTTGTAAATTTAGGTTTTTGGATTGGCTCTCTCTGGGGAAGTGCGTTTCTCGGAGGCGAAGTTCCAAGCGCTTTTTTTTCTATAGGTTGGGCTCTTGGGTTAGTGATTACCCTTATTTGGGGGGCACAAGTGGGCCGACTATTTGTTGTAAATTCAGCCGTTTCCTTTGGCATAATACACTTCTATACGCAGTGGTTTGAATTCTTTGGGTCAAACCCATTCACTTTATTTCTAAGTGGTCTCATCGCCTTGGGCTTAATTTATGGAATTCCAAGATATAATAATATTATAAAGAAAAAAATATCTACCAATAGTTTTAGCAATAATGATTAATAAAATTTATGGAAAAAACAAATTATCCGGGACATGAACAAAGTTACCAGAAAAAACGACAGACTTCGGAGTATGTCGGTTGGTTGAAACGGAACGAATTTGAAGAAGACTGGACACAAAGCTGGCAGAAGATCTTGCAAAAATCGCAATTTCCTAAACAAGGGAAAGTGATCGAATTGGGGTGTGGCGCTGGAAATATTAGTATTTCGCTCGCTCAGCTGGGATATAAAGTTGTTGGTATTGATATCGCTCCAACAGCGATTGCTTGGGCCAAAGAAAATGCGATTCAAGCCAATGTCAATGTTCAATTCATCGAGGGAAATTTATTAGAAATGGCCGAATTCCCGGGGGCTCCGTTTGATATCGTAATTGATGGTCGTTGTCTTCATTGTATTATTGGAAAAGATCGGGAGCAATTTTTGAAAGTGACTCACGGCCTTCTTAATCCGGGTGGAATTTTAGCGATTAATACGATGTGCAACGAAGTTCCTCAAACTCCTCACTTCCAACAATACTTTGACCCGGTTTCCCGCTGTACGATTCAGAATGGAATTTCAACCCGCTATATCGGAGACTCAAACGATATTCTTCAAGAAGTCATTCGTGCCGGTTTTAGAATGATCAGCGTAGAGGTTTTTCCTCCACAAAATCAAGGGGATGCAGCCGATTTACAAATCATCGCAAAAAAAGTGTTAGAAAAATGAATATCAATCGAGTCTTTGAAAATTTCTTTTATTTAGCCCTTGTCGGTTTTTCTTTTGGAACTTGTATTAATTATCTTTTTTATGAATATCCGTATCTCCATCTGATTATTCATAATACATTTTCTGCCACCAATCGGGAATTCTTTTTTCAAATCAATATTGCCTTCACGGTTTCTGCATTTTTTTTAGGAATGATTCTCTATGGTCGGTGGCGATGGAAAAGATTTTCAAGCAAAAAGAGCCAAGTGTTATGGCAACGAATGATTTATTTCATTCGACCTGCAGGCCTTTTTTTTCTATTTCCTATTTTTTGCTGGAAAGAGGTTCTTCCAAACAAACCCATTTTTTTTCTGTTATTAGGAAGCGTCCTTGGGTTACTTTTTGTTCATTGGTTTTTTGTTGCATTAAAGCAACTCTATTGCTTTTTTCCTACTCTAAAAAATAAACAATTCACTCTTCTTTCAAAGCCTATTTCGTTCTTTATTTTAGGAGGAATGATTAGCTTTTATATTATCTATGTTTCTTTTTATACCCTTCAACATCATTATTCTTTAGGAACGAGTGCTTTTGATTTAGGACTTGTAGAAAACTTGTTCTGGAACAGTATCCATGGCCACTTTATGGAGTCTAGTCTGCTTGAAGGTGGAGCTAACTTATTGGGATTTCATACGTCTTTCGTTTACATATTGTTGATGCCCATTTATTATTTTTTCCCGAAAACAGAAACGCTATTGATTGCTCAATCTTTTTTAATCGGTCTTGCGGCACTTCCACTTTTTTTAATCGCTTCTCGTCTTCTCCAAAATAATCGTCAAGCACTTTTATTTCCTTTTTTTTATTTAATTCATCCAGCAGTGGGAGGTGTGAATTTTTATGATTTTCATGAACTCTCTTTTGCCCCTCTGATATTTTTTTCTGTTTTTTATTGTTGGCTCACCAAGCGATACAAAAGTTTTTTTTTATTTCTTATTTTATTACTTTCTATTAAAGAATCTCTTTCTATTATTATTTTTTTATTTGGATTTTATCTCTTATTGAGTAGAAGTCCGAAGCTAGGGATTATTTTAATAATATTCGGAGTTAGTAGCTATTTTTTTCTACAAAAACTCGTTATTCCTTATTTTTCCGAGGGAAAATATTCTCAAGTGTGGTATTTTAACTGGTATTATCAGCAACTTCTTCCAGAACAAGAGGGACCTTTTGGACTTATTAAAAGTATTGTGAATAATCCAGTTTACACCTTAAATTATTTCTTATCCGAAAAAAAGATTCTTTATTTATTACAAATTTTTCTTCCCCTCTGTTTTCTCTGTTTTACACAGATTCGAGGGATATTATTACTTTTTTATGGTTTGCTAGTGAGTCTGTCGGCTAGTCGAGATCCTCTATATCAACTTGGTTTTCAATATGCGTTCGACTTGATTCCCTATGCCTTTATCGCCACATTAATGGAGGTTCCACGCATTTCTTCAAAGAATTTTTTCAATTTTTCTCGATATCAGATTTTGCTCTTAATGTTTCTTTATTCTTGTCTCATTTCCTATCACTATGGAATGTTTTATCCTAGAGAGCACTTTCAAGGAGGCTTTCGACGTATTGATTTTATTTATAGCGAAAAAGAAAAAAATAACTATGAGGAAATGTTAGCATTTCTTCATCTCATTCCATCGACTGCTTCTGTCACTGCAAGTGAATCGCTTGTTCCTCATCTTAGCCATCGCCGAGATGTTCAAACGCTTCGTTATGCCCCTTATGGAAAAGATTATTATTTGATTTTCCGATCCGAAGCAAAAGAGAAACAATACCAAGAACTCCATCAAAAAGTATTTCTAGAATTAGAATATACACTTATTAGAGAAAGTTCACAGATTCTTCTTTATTGTAAAAAAGATATTCATCATTGATTTAGCGAAAACAGGGGGCATCGGTTGAATCTTTTTCAGAAGACAGCAAGACTGGTGGCATCCGCGGCATATTTATA
>CAZHAR010000112.1:0-8324 GCA_964530615.1 uncultured Planctomycetota bacterium
GGGAGGGCTGCATTGGTGGGGAGTCCTGGTTTTCAGGGGAGTCCTGCTTTTCAGGGGAGTCCTGCTTTTCAGGAGAGTCCTGTGGTTCAAAGGATTCTGTGGATTCTTTTTGTTGGGATAATTGGTGAATTGTTTCTTGAGATTGCTTCAATTCATTAGATTCCCAATTTATGTCATTTGTGATTTCTGGGGTAAGCGTTGTTTGCCATTTTTCTTGCATTTGGGGTTGAAGAATCTTTTGTAAAGAAGGGCTAATCGCGTAGAGACAAAAAAGGAAGAGCATCGAAAGCGGATAGCGATGATTCCATACGGGGCGTTGTTTCGGAAAGATTTGGAAGGCTTTTTGTTGGAGCCTAAGTTCGAGGGGTTCGTTCCCAGAAAGTTGATAGGCCGTTGTCACTTGATCGTCAAGTTTTGAGGTTCGGTCTAACCAGCGACAGATACGGAAGTGTGTGGGTTGAGAGAGGAGGGTATATCCAATAGCGAGTAAACCAGACATTAAAATTACATAGAGGAGATAAACGGAGTAAAAAGGAGGAGAAATGGAGAATCCTAAAAAACAAGCTCCCCAAGTTCCTAGTAATCCAAGAAATATTCCTAACGCACAAGCCTTACTAAAGGATTGTACGACTAAATAGAGGACCAAAATTGATTGGTACTTTTGAATTTTCTGTTTGAGTTGTAGGGCGAATGGAGTCATTTAGAAGATTCGATTTCTTTTAATAGTTGAATAAAATCAGGATGATTTTCAAGAGTTTTGAGTTCTGCGGTGTGCAACAAATCAGAATCATGTAATTCTTTCAAAGCGGTTCTTAGTAAAGGAATTGCTTCTTCAGGCGCGGAAGTTGAGGTTTTTTCTAAGGCTTGAAGATATTGAGAGAGGGCTTGAAATTGGGGATGATCTGCGAGAACTTTAAATTGATTTTCCAGAAGTTCTCGGTTTCGAAATCCTTTTTTTACCGCAGAATATAAATACTCACAAGTTTTTGATTTTTCTTGGATACGGAGCGAGGCGGAGGCTAATTCAAAGAGCATTTTTATTTCATTTTCTTTAGTAATGCTTGAAGATTCTTGATTTAAAAGAAGATGAATTTTTTCCAAGAGCTTCTGAAAACGAATTTCGGTATTCAAAGACTGGAGTTCTTCATCTCTCGTGAGCATCAAATATTGTCGAAAGCCGTTATCGATTGCGGTCTCAAGCATTTTCAAGGCATCTTCTTTTTTTCCAGCAAGGGCATAATTACAAGCGAGATTGTAATAAATAAGAGAGGCCGTTCCTCCGAGTTTTAGGGCTTGTTGAAGATCGTCAAACGCTTTATCGAGTTGGCGGGTTCCATTATAAAATCCAGCCCGATTTGTATACATATTGGGATCTTGAGGAGCGAGAGAAACTCCTTTCTTAAAATCTTGTTCAGCGGCATTTTGGTAAAGGCGTTGAAGTTCATCTTCTATTTTTTGAATCATTTCTGGTGGAAAAGTAAATGTAGGCGGGAGCGTAACGGTAATAAAGCGAACGGTATTCAGATGGAGCGACTCTGTCGGAAAAAAAGTTTTTAACGTATTAAAAAAAGTATCTTGTTCCTCTACGGAAGAGAGCGATTGGAGTGTTTCGGAGAAAATGATTCCGACCTCTCCTAGCAGTTCTTTATATTCAGGGGTCTCTTCAGTAAAAGAAAAGAGCTGATTAAAAAGGGAAGAAATGCGACGATTTTTCATCATTAAGCTATAAATAATCCCGCGCTGAATATAACAAGAAGCAAGTTTGGGGTTGAAATGAATCGCTTTATCAAGAAGTTCTTGAGCGGATTTGATTTGCCCGATATTAATAAGGCATTCTGCTAAACTTGCAAGGGCTTGATCATTAATCGGGTTTGCTTCTAGGACTTGGAAATAGAGGGCAATAGCATCAGGCAGGGATCCTAGTGCTTGAAGAATTTTGGCTCGATAGAGTAAAATTTCAACATCAGTGGTTTCTTCTTGTTGGAGTGTCAAGATATCGAGAACACTTTTAGCTTTAAGCAGATCTCCGGATTCAAAATAATTGATGGCTCTCGCTCTATGAATTTTGGATAATCTGGGTTCTATACGAAGTGCTTGTGCTAAAAATTCATCGGCGCGAGAAAATTGTTTTTGTTGTGTGGCAATTTCGCCCAAATAATAGTAAGCGAGATAACTTTGGGGTGAGAGTTGTTGTAGTTCTTGAAAGCAAATAGTAGCTTTTTCTAATTGGGTTGTTTCCAGATAAAGTTTTCCGAGGTGAAACAGGAACTTTGGACGGTCATCTGTGGCTACCCTAAGAGCTTGTTCTAAGAATTGTTGTGTGGCTGGATAATTTTTAAGTCGATCATTCATTTGGCTTCTTAAGAAGAGAAGATCTTGAGAATCTGCAATTTCTTGAAAAAAGGTATTGAATCTTTCTTCCGCGATTTTTTGTAGGGATTCCGAAAGATTGATTTGAGGAAAGCAGAAGAGTTCCTTGTAGATCAGGAAAAAACGTTCTTCGGGGGAAGAGGTTTGTTCCAAGGCCTGTTCAAGAAATTGAAAAGATTCGAGAAAATTTCCTTCTTCCCAGTAGATTTGTGCCATTCGTTGAAAATAAGGAGGGGTTCGTTTGAACGAATCGGAACATTGTTCAAGAGTTCGAATTGCCCGATAATTTTCTTTTTGAGAGAGATAAGCTTTAGTTTGTAACAAATAAAAGGGATCCCGTTGATCGATTTGGAGCACTAAATTTGGGTTCACTAAAAGCTCAAGAGCTTCTCTCGGTTTCTTCTGATGGATTTTGATAAAAGCGGTCAGATAAAGTTTTATGAGATCTTCTGACCAGGGGGTGAAAGGAAAAATTTCGAGAGCTTTCTTTTTTTGATCGAGGGTCCAATAAATGGAAGCAAGTCGAATACGATCTTCTTCTCCCTTGGTATGGAGACCGATTAAATATCCAGAAATCAATCGAGTCTGCTCCGTTAGCAAGAGAATCCAACTTAAGGCGAGTTTTAGATCGGGTGTACGGATCGATATTTTTTCAGCGGCTTCGTTTAAATATTTTTGAGCCTCTTCATAGTTTTGGAGGGCCAAATAAGTTTGACCTATAAGTGAAAGGGCCTCTGGGAGGGTATTGTTTTTGAGGTATTGCAGGACTTCGGGATAAAATTTGAAACGAAATGCGATTTCAGCACGAAGCAAATTGAGTTCTTTCGACTGACGTTCTTCGATGATCGGTAAAAGAGAGGATGCCGCGTCTAGGGGCTGATTTTCTCGAATAAAGTAACGGGCTCTAGCGATAAAAAGTGGAACACTTTTCGAAAAGAGCGTAATGGCTTGATTTAGTGTGGCAATAGCCTCTTTAATTTTACCCTGTTGAGCCAACTGGGTAGCTTCTTTCAGAAATGCTTCTTCGGTTTGAGGTTGGGCACTTAGAAAAAAAGCAAGCGACAAGACCCCAATTAAAAATTTCAAGAATCCCATGAATCTCTTTCTATTTTGCAAATCAGAAAAATCGGAACGCCTCTATTTTAAGAATTCTTTGATTTTTCCCAAGATGGAAAACTTAAAAATAGTTTATAATTTAGTTATAGTGCTAAAAAACTTTTCAATTTGCTAAGGAATTTTCAAACCCAAGTGATTGAAAAAGCTTCTTCCTAAATCAAATCGGAGCCATTCTATGGATGCAAGGAAAGAAAAGAACGATGTGGTTTCTTCTTTAGCACACTTGCCGAATATGATTTGCGCTTTTTGCCATTATGCGGTTGCGGTTCATTCGCTTCCTAAATCTTGTCCAAAATGTGGAGTTTCGCCTTTTCATCAACTGAACTCTATCGCACAACAACGTTCATTTGCCCATCTTTTAAATCCTGGAAGGATTTTAGGACACTATCAAATCATTCGTCTTGTTTCAAAGTCTTCTACGGCCCTTTATCAAGCCAAATGCCAACAATCAGGAATTGATGTGGCTCTAAAAGTTTTAGTATTTGAGCCAGAGACAACAAATCAAGAGCAACTTGGACGTTTTTTAAGAGAAGCGGCGGCTATTCAAAATTTATCACATCCACATCTAGTCCCTATTCTCGAAGTCGGACAAGACCAAAATTATTATTTTTTCGCAATGAAATGGTTAGACGGGCTTCCGTTTTCAAAATATATCGAACTGAACCCGGCGAATCCGAATAGTTTGAAGCTTTTTTTACAAATTTTAGAAGCCGTTGAATTTGTCCACCAACAAGGAATTTTACATCGGGATCTTAAACCCGGAAATATTTTTGTTTCTGAGGAGGGGACTCATGCCTATTTAATTGATTTTGGCCTTGCTCGAATTTCATCAAAATCTTCTGCCTTTACCACTGAAGGCGTGAGTTTGGGAACTCCTCATTTTATGTCTCCAGAACAAGCTCAAGGCGTTATGGCCGATGTTGATCAACAGAGTGATATTTATAGTTTAGGGGCGATCCTTTATCAGATTTTGACGGGAGTTCCTCCCTTTTTAGGAGATTCTCCTTTGGAAGTTTTTGTTAAAGTGCTTCAGGAAATTCCGAAGACTCCAAGACGCAGAAATTCTCGTATTCCAGTGAACCTGGAAAAGATTTGTTTAAAGGCGATGTCCCGGCAAAAGAGTCATCGGTATCGTTCAGTAAAAGAGTTTCGTGAAACTTTAGAGCACTATTTATCTCAACTCAAAGCCCCAGAATATGCGCTTCGGCAAACTCCGATTTCTTGGTCTTCTTTACTGATTTTTACGCTTTTTTTAATTTTTTTTGTTTTGCTTTTATTGTGGGAAAATCCACTCTCCATTTTTTAAGAAATGGGGTACGGTCGGCAGATGATTCTGATTATTGATAATTACGATTCGTTTACTTTTAATATTGTGCAGACGTTGGGTGGATTGACTTCGGTTCCGATTCAAGTCTACCGAAACGATCAACTTTCTATACAAGAAATCGAAGTCCTTCAACCGGATTGTATTATTATTTCTCCGGGTCCAGGAAGACCAAGGGACGCGGGGATTTCAAATGAGGTGATTCGTCATTTTTTTAAAACACTACCGATTTTAGGGGTATGTTTAGGACATCAATGTCTTGCGGAAGTTTTTGGCGGAAAAGTGATTTCGGCGCGTCGCATTTTTCATGGAAAAACGTCTCGAATGATTCACCAACAGCAAGGCATTTTTGCTCATCTTCCCAGCCCTTTTGTCGCTACACGATATCACTCCTTGATTGTCGAAGAAACAAATTTACCGAAAGATCTTCTCCCGACTTGCTATTCAGATACTCAAGAACTAATGGGCCTTGAGCATAGAGATTTTCCGGTTTATGGCGTTCAGTTCCATCCTGAGTCTTTTTTAACTCTTGACGGCCCACAACTCTTTAAAAATTTTTTGTCTCATCTCCACTAAATCGCATTGTTTAGATCAAAGAGAGCGTTTTTGATGATTTCCTCTGATGAAATTTGTCTCCAATTAAGAAATAACCAATTTCAAAGAAATCCGCGATGGCTTCCAGAAGAAATAGAGCCTATTTTATCTATTGTAGAGGGATTCGCCTCCAAGAAGAACGATTCTGGAATCCAAGAAAAAGCCATTCAGGGATTACGGTTGTTTCCTGAGCCGCGAGTAGAAACGTTGATTCTGGAACTTTTGAATCGTTCTTGTTTTGAGCAAAGTTGTCTTGAAACATTGGCTTATGTGGGGAACACGAAAAGCTTAAACATTTTATCTCGTTTTCTCCAATCGGAAAAATTTACTTTAAGATGGGAAGCGTCTGATGCCTTGACACAAATCTGTAGACGATTGAGTCTCCCTTATCCTGAAGAAAGTTTTACGGCTAAAGTCAATTGGCTTAGGGCTCAGCTAAAAAATTACTCAGGGCCAGAACCCATTATTTCCACTCTGCCGGTTCCTACGGATTTGGAAAAAATAACTTCCAGAAATTCAGAAAAGAGAGTGATTGTCGCTTCGGCTCCAGAAACAATAGAACTGGAACCTCAAATAAATTTTCAGGTTCCAGTTTTTACCTTTCACTGTTTTCTACATTGTTCTCAAAAGGCTCTTTTTTTTTGTTCTTGTTGTTCTCAGCTCTTATGTGAAATTTGTGGGATCAGTCAGGGTAAACAAATTTTTTGTGAACGTTGTTTTTTATGGAAGCAATCGAAACTACCAAAAAATAAACTTTGATTCCTGCTTAAAAACCGCTCGCAAAAAAAAAGGTCGGAAGCAAGAATGGCTTCCGACCTTCGAGATAAGTTTCTTCATAGTGGCATAGCGCCACTACTTTATACTTTAGTGTTCAAGCGTTTTATTCAAGACGATTTTCTTTATTTTCAGCGGCCACCGATGTCGTGGTTCCCTCGAGGGTAGATTCAGAATCGACTTTAGTTGCTTCTTCTTTTGGAGATTCAGAATCCATTTTAGGTGCTTTTTTTGCCGGTTTCGTGTTTATTTTGGCTTGAGTAAGCAGAATAAAATAGCGATCGTGAAATTGAAAACAGCGCCCACGTAACACAAAAGAAGCCGAAGGATTTTCGCTAAGGAGTGCTTCAAACTCGTTTAGTTTCTTATTTTCCAGTAAAACAAAATGGATCTGAGCAAATTTTCCACGAAGACTGGTCATTTCGTAACGAGCTTGCTCTTCTTGAAGTTGGGGAGTTCCAAAAAGCAAAACGGATTGTCCTTCGCGAATCGTGGGGGTTGTTTTTTCGTCTGCGGAAATTTTTAAGAGACTGGCGAGAATGAGAATAAAAATAATAAATCGTTTCATTGGGATTTCCTTTCTTATAGGAGGGTTTATTGTTGTGGCAACATACCACAGACAAAAAGGTATTTAGCGAAAGTAGGGCCAAATGAAAAATAATTTTTAAAGTATTTTGTATAAATGAATTATAAATAGAATGAATTTTTAGATAGAAAAAGAATAGGTTCAAATTCGCACAATATTCTATAAAATTTCGCACAGAAAAAAACTTGGAAGCAAAAGCTAGTTTTTTGAAGGATAATTGCTAAAATGCTCTATTCTTATATTCTATAAAAAGGATTCTTGGAGTAGAATTTGTTTCTTCTCTTCTTTTTCATTAGTCTACTTTTTCTAAGTATTGGTTAAGAGCAAGTTCCAATGGTGCAAATTAATTTTGCTCAAAATGAAATTCATTTTAAAGTTGTGTATTATGGCCCTGGATTTTCAGGAAAGACCACTAATATTGAATCGATTTTTCATCTGATCCATCCTGGAAAAAAAACACAACTCACAACAATTGCAACCGAAGGGGATAGAACACTTTACTTCGATTTTGCTCCTCTTAATTTGGGAAAAATCTCTGGGCTTACTACAAAACTTCAACTCTATACGGTTCCTGGACAAGTTTTTTATAAAGCGACACGTCAGATTGTCCTCCAAGGTGCTGATGGAATCGTCTTCATCGCGGATTCTCGGAAAGATCGAATGGACGCGAATCTCGAATCTTTTAATGACCTCAAAGATAATCTCTCTAAAGAAAAATTAAATCTGGAAAATATTCCCTTAGTGATGCAATGGAATAAAAGAGATTTAGACAACGTGATGTCCGTAGAAGAAATGGAAGAAAAATTAAACACTGGACATTGGAAATCTTTTTCTGCAGTGGCTCCAAAAGCAATAGGCGTTGGAGAAACATTAAGAGAGATTACTCGACAAGTCTTAGCCACGATGCAAGAATAGATGTCCAATGCCAATTGGGAGAACGATAATATGACGAGCCCCGTAATGCTCTCTCCCGCCATATCTTCAGAAGATTCTTCTCTCTTAAAAAAAACGGGAAAAATCTTCTTATTCGCTTTTTTATTGATCCTCTTTTGTTCGAATACCCTTGAAGGACAATCCTCCCGAATCCAATTCTCTGACGGAGAATTCATTCGAGGACAAAAAGCCGTTCATGCGACAGAGCAACCCCCTCATAAAGTGATTCTTTCTCCATTTGAATTAGATATCTACGAAGTCACGAACGATCAATTTGCTCAATTTATTCAGGCGGGGGGATATCAAAATCGTACTTACTGGAGTGAAGAAGGTTGGAACCAAGCGCAAAAAGAAGGTTGGCAATGTCCTCGATATTGGCGACATCCTGACTATAACGACCCTCGACAACCTGTTGTGGGGATCACCTGGTATGAAGCCGCCGCTTATTGTCGATGGAGAGGAAACGGAACGCGCCTTCCTACAGAAGCGGAATGGGAATATGCCGCTTCTCAAGGTGGAAAATGGGAATATCCTTGGGGTCAACGCGATCCAGAAGGGAAAGGAACTCAGCCTCCCTGTCATTTTTTGAATTTATCCTCAACAAAACGCTCCTTCGATTATCCTCTA
>CAZHAR010000113.1:0-6270 GCA_964530615.1 uncultured Planctomycetota bacterium
CTCCAACTAACGGCTTTCAGCCGTATAGTCGGAGTACCCGCGCTTTATCATTTAAGATGGAAGGAAGCGATGAAGCCGGACTAATTATCTTTGAACCAGGGCTGTTGTAAAGAGCATCTAATCGTCATTCGTGTTAGAACGGCCCCAGAAACGGAAATAAATCCGACTTTTCCCTCTTGAATAGTACCTGAGGTGCCTTTTAATAAGGGTTTTGATTCAGGGAGAAGAGGATCGGTGCTAGCAAAAAGAAACAATTGATTTTTCTTTCTGGAAAACTTGAAATAGAGGAATCGAGGGTTTTCTTCTGGAAAAGAATCTTGATGAATATTATTTAAAAGGGTTGGAAGCGAATTTTTTTGTTTATCTAAAACATCCAATTTAATTTCGCTCGCGGAAGAGTTTCCAGAAAGAATCAAAATATCTTGGCGATCCCAATTCATGGCTTGCCATAAGTTAAATGAAAAAAGAGTATAATAGCCATTCCAGGAAGATTTTTGATGAAGAACGGCCCCTAAGCTTGTAATCTGTGCGGGTATACAGGTAATTTCTATTTCTACATCTCCTTCGATAATCGGTTTCCACAAAAAGACGGCTGAACCTGAACCGTAAACTCCGCCTTGAGGATGATATTTGAAATTTCCGGAAAGGGATGAAGGGGTTTTCAAGGGAACAATTTCAAAATCCGAAAATTGAGTTTCGGATTTGAAATCATATTCAATATTTAGCTGGTTTTCTTTCAAAGAAATAATCCCATGAAAATTATTTTTTAGAGAAGCGAGGAGTTCTTGGGTGGACCATAAAGAGGAAATTCGTTCAGTGATTTTAGGACGAGCAGTTTTAACCCATTGAGTAAACGCGTACTCTTCCATAAATTCATGCAATTGACGACGAAACTCTTTTCTTTGAGAATTTGAAAGTGGCCCCTCTGATTTGTCCATAAGTTCTGTATAGAGATCCGAGGCTATTTTTTCAAGTTTTTGAAAGAATTTTTCTTCAAAAAAAGGAAAAGAGTTTAATTGAGGAAGAATAGATTGGGCCGTTTTCCCACTGAGAAGATAATTTTTATGAAGAAATAGAATAATTGTTTTTTGGAGTAAGTATGGAGTCGTTTCTTCTTCGTTTTTGTAGGATTGGGTCAATAAAGCTAAGAAATCTTCATTAGAAAATTTAGAGAGATCGATCTGGTTGAGGTTCAACAGGATATTACCCAAAAGGATTGTCTGTTTTTTTTGTTGACGACATTGATCTAGGTATTGAGCGATTTGTTGTAGCCCCGTATCGAGCAGGCTGATCATTTTTTTCATTTCTTGGATTTTGGGGAGGATTTCTTCTACAGGTTTTTGATCGAGTCTCTTTTGGAGAAGGTCTGCTAGTTTTTCGTATTGAGCGCGATCTCGGGTTAGAAGTCCCGGTAAAAATTGCTCCTGAAAAAATTGATCGATCTCTTGATATATTTTTTGTTCAGACTCTGTCTTCATTTCCGATTCGAAGGATTTTTTTATTGTTTGAAATAAAGGAATATCTTCTGTTAAACAATTGGGTTCAAGTATTTTCCATTGTTCTTCTGCTTGGGTATATTGTTTATTTTTTAACGAGTTTTCGTACGAAGTGAGTTGTTGTGTTTTCCATTGTTGATAGTCTTGAAGCAATTTTTCTTGTATTTTTCTGATTTCTGCGTAAGCCAGAGATTTGAATAAGGTTTCTGGAAACGAATTCGAGATTTCTAATTTTTTATGGAGTGTCGAGGTGGGGGGCAATTGCTCTAATTCTTGAATGACTCGTTTTAATTCGAGATCTCCAAGTTCGTTGACACGAACATCTATTTTCTTCAGCAGATCCTCGCCAAAGGTTCGATAGTCTGGAACTCTTTGAAGAAAGGATTCCAAATGAATGCGTTGTTGTAATTGCTCAGGAAGTTCCGCTAACGAAAAGTCAGAACGTATTTTGGCTTGAAACTCTTCAAATGCCTTAATTTGTGCTTGTTTGAGGAAGGATTCTGAGATTTTCGGATCGTCTGGCGGTTTTGTTTCTGTTTTTAAAAGAGCGGCGAGTTCGTCTAGTTTTTTTTCGGGGGAAAATTCCGGAAAAAAGTTTTTCCAGACAAAAAAAATCGTTGTTCCCAGTAACACCAAAATCAAGAGTACTAACACACTTGAAAAATCTTTTTTTCGTGTTCGTCGAGATCCTGGTTTCGCTTTTTGGCGAGGGGGTTCAGCAGGAACAATAGTAATTGATTTACGAGAAGTTTGTTTCGAGAGCGGCAAAATCGGGAGTGGTTCGGAGGGTAATTTTTGTGGAGAAGTGAGCGGAAAAACTTCCATAATTGGAATCGGCGCTGAATTTTTAGCGTGGATATTGGGTTTGGGCGTGAGATTTGGAGAAGGATTGTTTTTCTCAAAAGAAGGTGATTTTGTTAAAGCGGGGACTGTTTCTTTTGCAGGTTCTGCAGGTTTCATCGCGGGTGAGGTATTCACACCAGAAAGAGCGATTCCTGTCCGAGTAGGCGGAAGGGACTCAGGCGAAGATTGTGCGATGGGTAAAATACTTTTGGTCTGCTGAACGGATTGAAGTGCGTCCGAAAGTTCTTGCGGGGTTTGGAAGCGTTTTTTTTTGTCTTTTTCCATGAGACGAAAAATAAGTTTTGTGCAATATTCACTAATTTGAGGATGTTTAATTCGTGGATCAGGAACTTTTTCGGAGAGATGTTTGGTCATAATGACCAGTTGGTTTTTTCCTATAAATGGAGGTTCTCCGGTGACGAGATGGAACAGGGTGACTCCAAGACTATAGAGATCGGAGCGGATATCGACGGGATCTCCAGAAGCTTGTTCTGGAGAAATATAATAAGGCGTTCCAATGGTGGCGCCCGCTTGGGTCAATTGCGTTAAATTACTGTTTCCGTCTATTTTTTTAGCGAGTCCGAAATCGAGCAATTTCACTTCCCCTACCGAGGTCAGCATAATATTGTCGGGTTTAATATCGCGATGAATCAATTTGGCTTGATGTGCTTGATTCAAAGCGGATGCAACGGCGCGAATAATGGTTAGGGCTTGTTTTTCTGAAAACGCTCCTCGTTTATCTAGGAGTTCTCCGGCCGTCTGTCCTTCTGCATATTCCATGACAAAATAATGAAGTCCATTCGCTTCTCCGACATCAATTCCGCTAATAATGTTGCGATGATTTAAAGCGGCACTAGCGCGAGCTTCTTGATGAAAGCGTCTTACAAAATCTTTATCTTTTGTTAAGTCCTGAGCCAAAATTTTAATGGCGACGTTACGATCCATACTGATTTGGCGAGCCAAATAGACGCATCCCATTCCTCCTTGGCCCAGTTTTCGTTCAAACAGATAGCCGGGAATTTGAGGCAAAAGATCTTTATTGTAAGACAAAGTTAAGGAGTTGAGTTGTTCTTGCGTAAGATATTTTTTCTCCAAGAGAAGCGCCAATAAAGAACGGTCTTGAAGTCCGAGTTGGCGAAGTTCAGTCTGAATTTTTAAACAGTCACTAATTTGTTCGCGAGTGACCAGTCCCTTTTGGATGAGGTAGGCATAAAGCTCATTTGGAGAAATTTGTTCGGTCATAGTTATTTTTGAAGAAAGAATTGGGCTTGATGCAAATCGTTACAATTTTAAAGGGAGCCTCTAAAAAATCAAATCAAATTGATAAAATGAATGGGAAAGAAGCGATTTCTCAGATCGACGTGTATCATTCAAACTCTTTCTAAATGGAATAGTTACGAAATTTTTATAATTTTTTCCAGGTTGTTAATGCTTGGTAAAGGCAATCTAACCCCTGAGTTAAGTTTTCGGTGGATCCCCCAAAGGAAAGGCGAAAATAACCCGGGGCCTCAAAAAAACTTCCGGGAACCACGAGGGTTTCCTTTTCATTGAGTAATCGGGTCGTAAATTCCACATCCTCTTTTAAGGGTTCTGGAAGCTGGACCAAGCAAGAAAGCCCTCCGTCTGGAACACAATATAGTACGGATGCGGAATCGAGGACTTCTTTTGTTTTTCGCCATCCTTTTTCAGAGAGAGCCTTGGCTTTTTGGAGCAAATACTCGCGTTCATCTAAGACTAGCGACGCCAGATGAGCCGTGGGCGCAGGAACCAAAACCTCCATCAGATCCATGAGTTGATAAGCCTGAGTGATCCATTCTGGGGGTCCGATAATCCAGCCAATACGTAGTCCACCAAACCCATACGCTTTGGTGAGACTTCCGGTGGTAAAGAAGCGATTGGAAAATAGATGAGCAATTCGTTGTCCGGCAGAGGGAATGAAGTCGAGATAGACTTCATCAAAAATGAACAAGGTTTCGAGATTCATGTCTGCGATTTTTTGGATATCGGCTTCGGGAATTAGTGTATGAGAGGGATTATGAAGGTTGGTTAAAAAAGCGACTTTCACGCCTTCACAGAGGGTGGGAATTTGGTCGAGCGGAAGTTGAAAGCGGTTCGAGAAGAGTCGTGGCAATCGTCGAATCTCTGCTTGAAAAAATTCGGGAAGACGCAAAAGCGATTCGTAGGTTGGTATTTCTACAAGGACTTTATCGGAGGGTTGAAGGAGTAGCGAGGCGAGAAGGAAATTGGCCATACTGGTTCCAAAAGTAATTAAAATATGGCTTTCAGGAACATGGTAGGCTTTAGCGAGCTTTTGGCGAAGTTCGGAATCGCCATAGGGGTTGGGGCCACAATCTAAACGGAGTTGATTTAAATCGAGGGAACAATGGGCAAGGGAGCCTTGTGGCATCCCGCTACTGGTTAAATTAAAACGAGCCATTGCAGGAAAGCGTTTGGCCCATTGCATATAGCGAAAAGGGTGAAATTGCATAAAGATTAAATGGGAACCTCTTCTCGGTTGCGGATCAGTTTTTCGAGTTGTGCGCGTAATTCGGTATTTCGAAGACAAAGTTTTCGAAAACTGAGCGGATCAAATTGGTAACAGCGTACTATCGAGTTTGCGATTACGGTGGCGTTTCTTTTTTGTCCGAGCAAAAGAGCCCGTTCTCCAAAGATTTCATTTTTTCCCAAAACAATTTTTCGATGTTGAAGATCTTCTTTGATGACTTGTACAGAGCCTTCTCGAATCAGATAGCAATCATGAGAATCTTCTCCTTGGGTTAAAATAGTTGTATTTTCCGGGAAAAGAACGCCTTTCGCGATTGAGGCGAGTTCATTGCGAGTATGAAGATCCAAATCACAAACAAGCGGTGTATTTTCGAGAAAGGATCGAACTTCATAATACTCTTGGAAAAGATGTTTGAAGGGTTTATTCTGCAAGAAGTTTTGAAATAGATCTTGAGAAAAGGTTAAATAGAGACCAATGGATCGGGCGGCAATAGCGGCGTTGGAAGCTCCTTGGACATTTTGGAGGGTTTGCGCACTAAACAGATCTCCGGGATATAGTGCAATCGAGCGAGTTTCTTCTTTAGGGGTATCGATCAAGAGATCCAAATACCCACTGAGGAGGAGATAAATCGGTGACTGAGTCACATTTTTTCGCAAGACAATTTGGCCCGGATTGAAAGAATGGGCAAGCGCATCTTCTAAAAGTACTTTGAGCCAGATCGAAGGGACTCTAGGAAAGAGTTTCGTGAGAAAATCAAAGGCTTCAAAGCTAATGGAAGAAGACAGGGGGAATACGGGTTGGGTGAGTGGGTAGGTATCGCCGCCCCGAGCCAGCGAAAAATTGAGCGTGGCTTCTTTAGAAATTTTATCGGTATGGACACAGAGATAGTTTTTGGCTTGGTAGTGTTCTAAATCTTTTGCGTCCGCATGAATAATTCCTGCTCCGGAATCGTAAATCATGAGGTCGACTTCTTGTTTCAAAAAAGCCAGATAATTTTCATAGCGTTCTGGGGCTAAGATTTGATGTTGCCGGAGTTCATGGACTCGATCCAGTTTGAGGGTATCGCTGGGATAAAGGATTTGAAAAGGAGGTTTTCCTTGAGAGCGAAGCGCAAGCTTAAAACCGATACAGGGAACCGAGTGAATCGCATAATGTCCGGTTAGGGTCATTCCGTAATATTCGATGGGGAGATCGGGCGTAATCGGAATAAATCGGAAATTCTTTGCAATTTGTTCTTCGGTCTGATGGTAGAGCATCGCTAGCTTTTGGAAAGCGGCTCGAGCGATCTCTGGGGTGCTGAAGAGATCAATTTTATTTCCACTTTGGACAAATTCGGTGAGTCCTGCGGTATGATCATCATGAATATGGGTCAGAAAGAGTCCATGAATTTGAGAAATAGAAATTCCGTGATGGCGAACGAGTTGG
>CAZHAR010000114.1:0-5899 GCA_964530615.1 uncultured Planctomycetota bacterium
CTTCTCCTAAAAACCTCATTATATTGTATTATTAAACACCTTTAAAGGGCTGATTCTTTGACTAAAACTTTCTTTCCAGCGAGTAACCCAAGCATAAAAACGACTTCTTCAATAAAAACATGGTAAATATTTCGCTGTTTTTCATAACAACTTTTTACCGCAAGTACAATCATCGGAATGGCCGCTTTGGATCGATTTTTCAGGATCAAAGTGGTTGCTTTTGTGTAATCGTTCCAAGAGAGTTTTTGCGTGAAAACTAATTCAAATGTTTGTTCCGCTTCCGTCAGAGCATTTTTGACTTTCGGAGGTTCTTTTTGAAGTAACTCTTTAAAATCTTGTTTGAGACGCGCTTCTAAAGCAGAGCTGTCTGTTTGTCCATAGCCAACACTCCAAAAGAAAAAAGAGAATACAATACAAGGATAAAAAAAGAATTTTTGTTGCATAAAAATCTCATTTTTAAAACGGAGTTTCTTGGTAGTTCTTGAATAATTTTCCAGAATAGAAATATTTTTCCCAAATTCCAAGATAAATCGGATCATAAATTCGCGCAACTGCATCCCAAACATCTAAAAAAGGTTTCAAGCAACGCTATTGTTTCAAGCCCGCTGAAGTCATTTTCCTCGTCAAAAAATCAACTAAAATGAGAGCGTTATTCTAGTTTTTTCCTGAATAAAGGGCAAATACAAGGATTGGGGGACGCTTGATAAAACAGTCTTTTTGAGGGAAAATGAGGTGTCCACGAAATAGGATAGGAACAAAAACATTTTTCAAAGTCTCCTCCTCTTGGAAAGAAACGCGAATTTTTATGGTTCAACCCTGTATGCTCATGATTCTTGATGGTTTTGGAGTCCGTGAAGAAAAAGAAGATAATGCTATTAAATTGGCTCAAATGCCCAATTATAATCGTTTTTTAGAAAGCTATCCGCATACGACCTTGCAGGCATCAGGATATGACGTTGGCTTGCCCAAGGGACTTATGGGCAATTCAGAAGTGGGGCACCTCAATATGAGTGCCGGGGAAATCGTCTGGCAAACCTTGTCGAAAATTGATCGCTCCATTGAAGAAGGAACCTTTGCTCAAAATCCCTGCCTAAATCAAATGATTGATCACGCGTTGAGCCATCAACGAGCTATCCATCTGATGGGGCTCACTTCCGATGGCGGAGTCCATGCAAGCGATGCTCATCACCGCGAACTCTTGAAATTGTTCCAGAAAAAAGGAGTCCCTCGCGTTTATTTTCACGCATTTATGGATGGCCGAGACACACCGCCCAAGAGTGGAATCGATCATATTAATCGCCTCGATACCTATATGAAAGAAATCGGTTGTGGAGAAATTGTGACGGTGTCCGGACGTTATTATCCTATGGATCGAGATAAACGTTGGGAACGAGTCGAAAAAGGCTATAGGGCAATCTTTGAAGGAGAAGGCTATAAGGCACAAACTCCACAGGAAGCTATTTTAAAAGCGTATGAACGAGGAGAAACGGATGAATTTATTATCCCGACCGTGATTCGTTCGGTTCCGATCCAAGACGGAGACGCTTTCTTTTTCTTTAACTTTCGAGCCGATCGAGCGCGTCAATTGACGCAAGCGATTTTAGACCCTCAATTTAAAGAGTTTGCTCGCCCCAAATTTTGCAAAGTATATTTCGCGGCAATGGTGCATTATGAAAAAGGCCTAGACTATCCAACTGCCTTTGAGAACCAGTCCGTTGAAAATTCGGTAGGGGAGCTCGTTTCTAAAAAAGGATGGCCCCAATTAAGAATTGCTGAAACGGAAAAATTTGCCCATGTGACCTTTTTCTTTTCCGGTGGACGGGAGGCTCCATTTTTGCTAGAAGATCGTATTTTGATTCCCTCTCCGAAAGTGGCAACTTACGATTTGAAGCCTGAAATGTCTGCAGAAGAAGTCACCGAACGCGTTTTAAAAGCGATTGCGGAAGATAAATATCATCTTATTGTGTTGAACTTCGCAAATCCAGATATGGTTGGACATAGCGGAATTCTCTCCGCGGCCATCAAGGCGGTAGAAGCTGTTGATAAATGTTTAGGTCGAATTGAGAAGGCGATTCTGGCGAAAAAAGGAACTTTATTTGTGACTTCGGATCATGGAAATTGTGAGATGATGCGAGATCCGATTACAGGACAACCCCATACGTCTCATACCACCAATCCGGTTCCAGCCATTTTAATCGGCGAACCGTATAAAGGGTTAAAATTACTTTCAGGACGTCGTTTGAGTGATGTGGCTCCGACCCTCTCGAAAATGATGGGGCTCCCGATTCCTAAGAGTATGACGGCACAAGGACTAATTTCATGAGATCTTCCGCTTCTCAAGACTGGATTCTCTCGACGCGTTTCTGGCCAACTTCACAATTTTCTTCTTTTTTTCAACAAGCGCTCAAAAAACAATTTCTGGGGTTTGGAGTGACGTCCAAAACACTCCCGTTTTTTCCGCAATCCCACTCTTTGACTCCTGAAAAGTATTTTTTTTCCCATCTGATTTGGGATCTGCCGATTGATTTGTTCTCGGAAAAACGGCTTCAAAACGAAGTACAAAAACTCCTTGACGTGGCTCAGATCGCTAAACAGTATCAAATTCCAGCCGTGGTACTGGAATGCTTCGAATTGCCAACAACCGACGCGGCCAAACGATTTGATAAAATGCTAGTCGATTTGCAAGACGGAACCCCCAAAGCGCAAGAAATTTTAAAAACGTGGAAAGCGGACCGACAAGGAAACCAAAAAGAAGTTTTGTTAGCGCTCTGTCGTTTGCTTTTTTCCTTGTTAAAGCGAGAACAAGACGTTCTTTTTTGTTTAACACCTCGCTATCGACTCGATCAAATTCCGTTATCTCAAGAAATTAGTTCTGTTTTTGAGGAACTGAAACGATTTCCTCATTTACGCTATTGGCACCATACCGCTTATGCCCATCTTCAGGAACAACTCGGATTTCAACCTCAGGAAGATTGGTTGGAACAGTGTGGTTCTCGTCTCTATGGAATTACGCTTCAAGATGCAATTCGCTATCAAGTGGGTCTTCCGCCGGGAATTGGGGATGTCTCCTTTGATATCCTTAACCATTTACCCGCGAAATGTTTTCGCGCTCTTGAATTTTCTGAACTGAATTCGTGGCTAGAGATCGATCTTGGAATCTCACACCTAAATACGTTACCCGCCTCTTCTTGAACGCTTAATCGCTCATTAAAGAAAGTTTTTGGAATGCGACAAGGACTCTTTTTTTCGATCGTTCAAACCCTGTTTTGGGGATTTCTGGTTTTTCTTTTAGGAATCGGAGAAACCCAGGAATTTTATTATGGATTTTACCAAGAGGAGACCTTAGTCGGCTATTTGAATACACAACTCCTTTCTTCCTGGCAAGAAGGAAAAGAATGTATCGAACTTCGACGAATCCTTTATACGAGGGGAAAAGAAGATCAAGAAGAGCGAATTCATGCAATTTTAAGCAAACAAGGAGAGCTTCAAGAAATTTCGCAGAGAATTCGGCGCAAAGCAGAAGAATTTTGGTGGACAGCGCGAGTTCAAGCGAATCAAGTGGAAGTGGTCTTTCAAAATCAGGGTGTTTCAAAATCGTGGAATTTGGCGTTTTCAGGAAAATTATATTTTTCATTTCAGAGTTATCTCTGGTGTAATCCGCAGTTCTTGAAACCGGGAACCGCCTTTACACTCCAAACACTTCAGCTTTCTTCCGTGGAACAACTTCCTCAATTGGGGAAAACTCAGGTGAACTTAGAGAACTGGATCTCTGGCCAAGCTTCAAAAACATTGCGATTCAAGAGTCAGAATGAAGGACAAAAACAATGGATGGAAGGTCTTTTGGATGGGGACGGGAATATGCTAGAGTCGTCCAGTTATTTTGAAGGGAATAAACCGTTGTTCTGCTTAAAAAAGGCCGAACGGAGCCTTTTAGAGCAATTTGGCCCCTCTGGAATTCGGCTTCCGATGGATCTATCGATCTATGGAACGTTGGACGAACTTGAAATAGAGGGTCCAAGCCTTCCATTTCAAGCTTCTCCCTATTTAGAGATTCGTCAAGAAGAAGGGACGGATCGCCAAATTTTGATTCTTAAAAGGGTTCAAGCGCCTTATCGGGAAGAACAAAACGCTTCAGTGAAATTTTGGGACGAATCGTTATTTCAAAACACTTTAAAAACAGTTCTGAAAGCGCCGTTTCCGATTGTAGAAGAGGGCGAGTTACGTGAAAAAAGAACCGATCTTCTTTTGCTTCTGTTAAAAAACGCGGGAATAGTCGCTCGCCTTCGACAAGGATTTCGGTTGGAGGGAAAAGAGTGGGTTTATTATCCCTGGATTGAAATCGATCGGGGAATGGGATGGGAGCCTTATTTTTTTGAAGAAAATCGCTTTTGCTGTAGCGCCAACTATTTTTATCCGGGTCTTGCGTGGCAGAGATGGTCGGAATTTCTTGGAAAAACATGGAACGTGCGTCGTGTCATTAAGGACAATGAAGAAATTGGGCGATCGCAGTTTTTGCAAATGGATCCCTCTTTTCATCAGCGCTTTTGGGGGTTAAAATTTAAGAAGCCATTAGAGGTGGATTATATTCCTTCAGTACCCGATCAACTTCTTCTTGCGGATAACTTCGGATCTTATCTTTTAATTACGGCGTGTCCCTTTAATCCGGAATTTGTAGAATTTTCTTGGTTTGATCTTTATGTAAAGCGGCTTTTAAACACCTATCCAGAGAAACAGCTCTTAAATCGCTCGGTGAATCAAATTGACCCTCATCGAAAGATGATAGAGCTTCATTTTACGGTTCCAGCCCGAAAGGAATCTGACCCCTTAAGTATTCGAGTGTTTATGACTTCTCGCGGTTTAAGGGAAGGACTGCTATTTGTTTTGATTTGCAAGGAAAAATATTTAGAAAAAGTTAAACTGTGGTTTGAGCCCTGGCTCACCTCCGTTTCGTTTAAATAAGAGGCTTTTATGTACTATTTCCTCTGTTTTTTAGGGATTCTTTTTGGGCTTTTTGGCTGTGCCAGTGAAGAAAGTCAAAGAAAGCAGGACTCTTCAGAAAAGAAATCTTCCAATGCTTTTGATTGGAACGATAAAGGACAAATCGAGAAAGAAAACTCGGAGAAAAAAGGGTATACCTATCAACCCGCCGAATATTCCACCGAAGATTTTCAACCCGCGACCGAAAACGCAGAAAAAAAAGAGACTTCTGAGCAAAATACAAAACCTGAAAAACTCATCCTCAAAGAAGAATTTCAGTCTGTAAAAGCATCGAGTTTAGGAACCTTTCAACTCGTGATGATCCAAAAAGATCACATCAAAGTATTGGTGAATTTATCGAATACTCACGCCTTGAAACAAAAAATTTTAACGGCTAAATCCTCGTCTGAAAAAGTTTCAACCGAAATGAAAGAACGACTAACAAAATTTGAGCAAGAATCTCGTCAAAATACTCAAAAAGGAAATTTTGTGTATGTCGGAGAATTCAAGTCGCCTCAAAAAGAGACCGGAATTTACTTCACAGGAGATCAAGAAGCGGAAAAAGTAAAACAAGACATTCAAGGACATTTCTTTCAGCATTGGAAGAAAATTTCTTCAGCGCAAGCTAAATCGGAAGTGGATTCAGAAAATGTGATGATTTGTGAAATCAACGGCTCTTATTATAAAATTTCACGTCCGACAGCCGGTACTGCGAAAACGTCTCCACAGGGATCTCAAGAGTTGAATGCTTATGCCAATGCCAAACAAAAATTTATGCAAGCCCTCGATGTAGCGCTTGCGCTCCCCAATATTTCAACCCATTATACAGAACGCAACTCGAAAGCTTCGGAACATAAATAAAAAAGGAGTAACTGTTCAGGTCTCCTAATGTCCCCCGCTGGCGGGGGATCAAGGGGGTGGA
>CAZHAR010000115.1:0-5114 GCA_964530615.1 uncultured Planctomycetota bacterium
AAAAATCAGCTTCGTTCGGGTTTCTCGGAAGGTGGAACCCCAGTGAATTGGAGTGCCTTGCCGGGAACCGCAGAAGAATGCAACGCTATTTTATCTGACTTTCAGAAAGCACATCCTCAGAACAACACAGAATATTTGAGTGCGAGAAAAGCCTCGAAAGCTAATTTGCTAGAAAAAGCAGTCGGGAAAAAATATGTGCATCTGGCCACACATGGTTACTTCAACGAAATGCCACTCTTTAAAGGAAAAAGAGTAAACGCCATAGAAAAACGGGGAGGGTTAATAATGCTCATGAACGAAGAGGAGAACGAAGAAGCACAACCTGTTTTACCGGGAGTCTCGCCAATGTTCTACTCTGGGATTGTGCTGGCAGGGGCCAACCTCAAAAAAGAAGAAAATCAAGCTGGTGAAGGTTATTTTAGCGCAGAGGAACTCGCTGGACTCAATCTTCGAGGAACCTCCCTATTAACGCTATCAGCCTGTGAAACGGGATTAGGCAAAGGAATGAGCGGGCAAGGTGTTACAGGCTTACGATTAGCGGCCCAAGTGGCTGGAGCAAAATCCATGTTGCTGTCTCTCTGGAAAGTGGACGATATGGGAACCCAACTGTTTATGGAAAGCTTTTATCGAAAACTCTGGTTTGAACACAAAGGGAAACTGCAAGCCCTTCAAGAAACTAGACTTGAATGGATTGAGAATCAACGCCAACGAAAGCGTGGGCCAAACGGAGAAAACATTTATTCGCCAAGTGTCTGGGCATCGTTCATTTTATCCGGTCAACAATAGAAAGAGACTTTTTATGAAAAATTTTTTGAGATGTTTTTTACTCTGTGTTGCTTTTTTTAGTATGAGCAACTCCTTAAAGGCACAAGCCAAAATTATTAACGTTTGGGACCAAGGACAGTTGAGCCGTGTCGCCGAAGGAGAAAAATTACAATCCTCACCGCTTGCGGAAGGAATGCTTTTACAAGCAAATGATTCCATTGAGATTCCAGAGGACCACATCCTTCAACTTCTTCTGGATGATGGTACAAAAATTTATCTGGAGGGCCCGAAAAAATATTCTGTCCCAAAAATGGCTTGGGACGCTGTGGGCTATCTCTCTTTTGAAGGTAAAAAAGAGAATTTTTCTTGCGGGATGTCCTTAAAAAAAGGTTCCGAATTGGTTCTTTCCGAAGGCTATCAACTCTTTCTCTCAAACTCTGAAAACAAAATTAAGCAATTTTCTGGCCCTCTTCAATACAAAATTAAAAGTTCGGATTATTGCGTCGAAGGCTATCAAAAAAGTTCAACCGCCTCTATTTTATTAGAATATTCTTCTTCCAATCAAGAAGTATTGAATTTAGGTTCTATTCAAACGGTCCGTGGCCCGCCTTATGAGCAAAATTTTCAAAGCTATCCTTACCCGCTTTTGCCACGAGGAACTTTGAAAAGTAGCCAAAATATTCAATTTCGTTGGACTCCCATTATTTCGGAACAAGGAGAACCGAAAGA
Organism: uncultured Planctomycetota bacterium; assembly: GCA_964530615.1. GTDB lineage: Bacteria > Planctomycetota > JBBTDB01 > JBBTDB01 > JBBTDB01 > JBBTDB01. The sequence goes on from CAZHAR010000115.1 coordinate 1,495, forward strand.
TTGTTTTTATGTTTTAACGGTAATGGATAGCAGCCAAAATGTTCTTTTTACAAAACAAACAAAAGACACTTTTTATCAAATTCCCTCTTTCGATTTTGTTCCCCAGCACAATTATTTCTGGAGCGTTAGCCTTCCCGAGGAGAAATCTACCTTAAAAATACCGATTCTAATTTTATCAGAAGAGGATCAGAAATCACTCCAACAAGTTGAAATTCCGCTTCAAAATCAACTCGCACAAGGACCAAAACAACTTGATGTGTGGTGGAACTTGTTGATTCTTTATTATGACCGACAACTCTATTCAGATGCCTTTCTGCTTCTTCAACAACTTTCTCAAAATTTTGGGAGACGTCCAAAAAAGATGTTTCCTCTCTTCTATAAAATAGCGATCGACAATCTTGAAATGACACCAGAGCTTCTCCAGCTAGGATTTTCTTTGGATATCAAAGCCCTTGCACAAGAGTGTTTCCAACAAATCGAAATCGCTCCAAAACTGAAAAAGACTATTTGCCTTCGACTAGGTCTTCCAACTGAAAAATAATTTTTTTGGATCCAGAAAACCATCTTCTGAAGCACTTAGAAAGCCATCTTATGGAAAAAGACGAGATCAATAATAAAGAAAGTTATCTTGCCAAACCGCTTTTGGAGGAAGAAAAAGCACTTTTAGACGATTTAAGTCAATATTCAAAAGTAAAGAGATCGCTTCAAAATACTCCAAAAACAGAAGAAATTGTTTTAGAAGAGGACATTCAAACAGCAGAGGAAAAAACCGTTTTCGGATCGTCGCTTTCTCAAAAAGATTCGTTAGGTTCGCAGATTCCTTTCCCGCAAGATTCCGATCCAGAACGATACCAAATCTTAGAGACTCTTGGTGCCGGAGCGATGGGCGTTGTTCATCGGGTTCAAGATCGTCTCTTAGGGAGAGAAGTGGCTCTCAAAAAAATAAATTGTCAAAATTCAAGTAAAGCAAATACAAAAAAACAAGAGGCTCTTTTATGGAGACTCAAGCAAGAAGCCTGTATTCTCTCTCTCTTAGAACATCCAAATATTACGCCTTTATATGAAATGCAACTGTTGGGATCCGGTGAAATTCAATTTACGATGCGTAAAGTGGAAGGAAAAACGTTACGCAACATCCTCAACGAAAAAAAAGAACAGAACGCTCCGTTTGAAGAAAATACGCTTTATTCTATTTTTTTAAAAGTATGTGAAGCCGTAGCCTACGCACACTCTCGCGGAATTGTTCATCGAGACCTTAAACCCGAAAATATTATGATCGGAAACTATGGAGAAGTCTATGTCATGGATTGGGGAATCGCTAAAATCCTCCATCCTCAAGATATCTCTTCTTCTATTTTAAAAAGAAACAGTTCTGAAAAAGCGACCGAAGAACAAAACCCAATCTTTGATCGATTCTCTTTAAAAACAGTGGGGAGTATAGGTACTGTTGGATATATGTCACCAGAACAGTGTGAGAGTGCTTCTCAAGTCACACCAGCTTCGGATGTTTATGCTTTGGGAAAAATTTTACGTGAATGTTTTCTTCTGATGTCTCCTGCAGAAGAATTTCAATCTCTTCTTCACTCCCAGCAATTCAAGAAATCCCAGTTCTCTCAAAAAAACTATAGCGACAACATCGAGAAAAACATTCCTCAAGATATTCGGGCGATCTCTAGAAAAGCAACGGCTCAAGAATCTAAAGATCGCTATTCTTGTGTTCAAGACTTGATGGACGATATTAAAAAGTATCAACAAAATCTAAGAATTTCTGTACGAAAATATAATTCTTTTGAAATCGTACGGAAATGGGTACAACGAAACCGCATTCGGTGTCTTATTGCGATCAGTTTTTTGGGTCTCTGTCTTCTTTTTTGGGGATATTTCTTTATTGAACAAGAGATCCGTTTCCAAGAAGCCTATCAAAAAGGGTTAAAAGGAATTCAAGAGATTCGATCCTCCTCAGAGACGGCCTCTATTACAATTCTTTTAAGTGCTTTAGGTTCGATGAATGAAGCGCTCTCAATTCGTCATATTCCAGAAGTCGAACGAGGAAAACTCTATCTTGCTGAGGAACTCATTAAACTCGCTTGCCAAAGCAAAAACTATAAACTTGCTGAATATTTGGGAACAGAAATACGATCCCTTTCTATTATTGATATCGCTTATAAAAACAAAATTCAGAAAGATATTCAAACTAAAAAAAATGAAACCCTTAATCTTCATCTGGTTCGACTCGACTATTGGCTCCAAATCCTAGAAAAACGTTATGTTTCTGAACAAGAAAAAGAAGATGCCATTTTTGAAATCTCAAAAATGAGTGAAGACGAAATTTGGAAAAAACTCCTTCAAATCATTGAAGATCACAAAATGTCGTATTTTTTACAAAATAATTCAGAAAATCAACTTGAGGAGCAATTTTACGAAATCGTTATCAAAGCCTTGGGACGCTTAAATCATCCAGAAAGTGCGCCAGTGCTACTAACCCTTTTAAAAGAAATGAGCTTCTCTTTTTCAACGTCTTCACCACCACTCCATAAAATTAATTGTATGGTCCTGCTTTCCTCTGCATTAGAACAAACCGAAGTGGCGAATATTGCTTCTGAATTTTTAGAAATCCGTCTCCAAATGGGACAAAATGGCCTATTTTGGCAAAGAACTCGTCAAATTTACCAACACCTTGTAGAACGAGAGGGCAGTCCTAAAAAAACTGGAGAAACCGAAGAAATCCTTTTTAAACAGGCGATTTTAAATCTCGATCAAAACAAGTTAGATGAGGCCATTCTTGGCTTTGAGCGTCTCATTCAAATTTCACCCCAAAGCCGTTATTACTATTTTTGTGGAAATGCCTTGCTCCAAAAAAAAGATTTTGAACGAGCCATTCAGAGGTATCAACAAGCTTTAGAATTCAATCCTGAAGATATCAAGGCACTCTTAAATCGTGGTGTCGCCTACGCCGCTCTCCATAAGAGAGAAGAAGCAATGCAAGACTATGATGCTGTTTTACAGAAATCGCCACAGAGGGTAGAAGCCTATAGTAATAGAGGCTTACTTTATCTGGAAATGGGGCAATTGGAAATCGCTTTACAAAATTTTGAACAAGCGATTCAATATTCTCCGCTCTCCGCTGAATGTTATTTAAATCGAGGGTTTGCGCGAAGTAAACAGGGGGATCGAGAATTTGCCTTTTCAGATTATGATCAGGCCCTTTTATTGAATCCGTATGATGCGAAAATCTATATTGCTCGTGGGCTGTTAAAACAGGAAATGAAAAACAATGCGGGTGCTTTATTTGATTACTCTAAAGCGATTTGTTTAGAACCTAATCTACCTCAGCCTTATTTCTATCGTGGACAAATCCGTTTAAAGGAAAAAAAAGAGACGGAAGCCTTCTTTGATTTTGAGCAGGCCTTGAAGCAAGAATCCCATTTCGGACAAGCACTTTTTCCGCTTCAATCGGCAGAAGCTTATTACTATTTGGGATTCATCAAAAACAAGAAAGGGGATCTCGATGCGGCCCTCCATTATTTAAAAAAGGCTTTGGAATATCCTCCTCTAGCAGAAACCTATTTTCAAATGGCCGAGATTTATAAGGAACAAAATCAAATCCAAGAGGCCATCGC
>CAZHAR010000116.1:0-4841 GCA_964530615.1 uncultured Planctomycetota bacterium
TACAACTTGATCAATTGCACCATTCAAAGGAATACAAACCCGATTTTTGGGCACGCGATGAGAAAGGCCGTTTTGTGTGGACAGTTGAGCACGTTCTTCCGCAGGCTGAAAAATTGCCCGACCATTGGGTAACGATGATTGCGGGAGGAGATCGGCAGAAAGCCTCTGATTTACAGGATTGTTGGGTTCATCGATTAGGGAATCTCACGATGAGTGGCTATAACTCGGATTTGGCAACTGGGCCATTTGAAAAAAAGCAGAAACTATCGAAAGATCGAAGCTTCCTCGGACACAAGATTAATATCGGATATCAAAATGGACTTGCCTTGAATTCACTTACATTTAAGATTACGGATGGCGAATATAGTCTCTCTAACGCTCCACGTTGGGATGCTGAAATGATCGAGGCCCGCACAAAATTATTGGTAGATATGGCCGTAGCTGCAAATCTGCTGCCGGGTGAAAAATCTAAAAGCACACCATAAAGGAAGCCGAAACAAGAGAAACGCATATCGACCCCGCGCTAAAAACTTCTGGCTGGGGTGTCGAAACCCCTCGCCATTGTTTTAAAAGTTTTTAGAAAGCAGAACATTTTCTTTCAGGGTTTATAGATCCTGAATTTTTTTGTTCAAAGAAATGATTTGTTCCTCTTTGCTATAATCGGAAGTGTTAAATTCAAACCAGGTTACCCCTGATTTTTCTAGGAACAATTTGTACGATTTTCTTAATGAATTACCTTTTTCTTTGGAGATTTCATCACCATACCATTCCGTTTTATTGATTTCGGCATTTTGGGCATCCCTAAGTTTTATGCGGCTATTGATGACCTTTTGGCGCGCAGTTACAAAAACTACTAAATCTGGAAGAATGAGGCTTGGGGGAGTAAACATCAATTCGAACCAATTCATAACTTGTTCGCCAAGCATTTGATACTGATAAGCCAACGTACTAAACACATAGCGATCCATTACAATACGCTTACCTTCGGCCAAGAGGTTTTTTATTTCCTTACTGCGCACAATATTGCAAAGCCCGAAGAAATGCAGTGCAGCCAATGGTTCTTCTGTTTTGTCAATCACTTTTCGAGTAGCCGCAAGGCTATCTGGCACGCTGTACATTTTGAGATACTCAGGATTGGTCTTCTCAAAAGAATCAAGTAAGGTTGATTTTCCAGCCCCATCAAGTCCCTCAAATACGATAATTTTTTTCATATTTATTCCCATTTCCCTTTTAAATTAAATACGTTAAAAAACAGATTTCAAACTCTAAAAATTTCCCCATCATTTTTGGCTTTCAAAGTTTATAACCCTACAGCGTCATTTTTATCGCAACCCTTTATTTTATGGTGACAAAAGATGTTAATTTCTAAAGAAGATTTGAGATATCTGACCTTCAAAAAGTGGTAAAAATTATGTGACGCTGTAGGGATAAATGTGGTGTTTTCATAAATTCTCCTATTCGGGATTCAAATTTTGTCTTTACCCTAATAGGAAATTTGGGATTACTTTTTCGGATTTTTGATTATTTTTTTAAAAAAATGATTAATGCTCCTTTCCCCCCTTGTGATTCAGGAGCTTCTTGGAATGAATATCCATTTCGAAGTAAAAATTTTTCGACTGCCGGTTTGATCTTTGCCTGTCCATTTGGACTATGCTTCCCTTTCCCTGTAATGACTCTAACAACTCTTTCCTCTGTCATAGTTAAAAACAAATAGACATAACCGAGGGCGATAGAAACAGAAAACCGATGGAGATCTAAATCGCCATCTTTATTGATGGGCAGTTTAAAAAAATTAGGCTTGATCCCTAGCAACAGCATTTTATCTTCCTATTTAGAGTGATATTTGAAGAATAATTACTTTGATAGAGATTTTGGAACTCTTTTTTCGGATTTTTGAAAAACGTTCCATCCTACAATTTATTGTCCACTATATCAGGCAGGCAATAATTTTAGTCATTTCAATTTTAATGTAACACTTTTTAAATGAACATGTTAAAATTTATAACTTTAGGGAAGGTTCCAAAAATCGGAAAAATAGGGCTGGAATTCGAGTGACACTTTTAACACAAATCCATCTCAAAATCGGCACTTTCTTTCTTAAAGGAATACAATTGGAAGGGAAATGTAAGAGAGTTATATAATGCCCTCTTACAAGCTGCAGTAATGAGTAATTCGGAAAAAATATCTCAAGATGACCTGTACGCTTCCATCCCAGATATCCCAAATCCAGAGTTGAAAACTCACTCAACTTTTTTTTATTCTGGGGAGGAAGTGGATTTGGATCAAAAAATCGATGAACTTCAAAAGCAGTACATTGAAACCGCTTTAGAGAAAACAGGTAATCTCTCTCAGGCCGCAGAACTTTTAATGATAAATTCCTACCAACACTCCAATCTCGATTAAAACAACTTGGAGGAACTTGGGACAAGCAAGAAAAAAAAATTAAATGGAATAAATAAACGGGAAAAAATAGGATCGTCTCCAGAGATCTGGAGCAAATCGTAGGGGAACCTTGTTCATAACCATTTAATAGCGGGGGAAAAAGATGAAAAATCAGCAAAAGTTTCATATTCATTGGGTTTTAAGAAGATTTTTAATTCTCTGGTGTCTACTGGGAATCGCTAAAATCGAAGCGCAGGAAATTTCTGAAAACCTAGATAAATTAAGTCAAGAAGAAGCACTAAAACTGGCGGAAGAATGTGATCAAAATGGAATCAACATTTATCAACAAGGAAATTATAATAAAGCTTTTGAATTCGCTAAGATATCCCTGAAACTTCGCGAAAAACACCTCCCTTCTGATCATCTTGACATTGCTAAAAGCTTGGACAATCTAGCTTTTTTACTTCAAGCTAAAGGAGACTACGAAGAAGCAGAAGCTCTCTACCACAAAGCTTTAGAGATTTATGAAAAACAGCTGGGCTCTGATCATCCTTATTTTGTTACAAACTTAAATAATTTGGCTAGTTTACTATATGCTAAAGGAGATTATCAGGGTGCAGAACCTCTCTTTCGTAAAACTTTAGAAATTCGAGAAAAACTTTTGGGGTCCAATCATCCTGAAGTCGCCACCAGTTTAAATAATCTGGCAAATCTTTTACAAGTAAAAGGAAACTACACAGAATCCGAAGTTTTTTACCGAAAATCTTTAGAAATTCAAGAAAAATTTTTGGGGTCCAATCATCCTGACGTCGCCACCAGCTTAAATAATATCGGAAATCTTTTACAAGCTAAAGGAGATTATCAAAAAGCAGAATCTTTTTTTCGTAGAGCTTTAGAAATCTGTGAAAAAAAATTGGGCTCTGATCATCCTGATTTTGCTAGATATTTAAACAGTTTAGCACGGTTGTTAAATAGTAAAGGAGATTACGAAGGGGCAGAACCTCTTTTTCGTAGGTCTTTAGAAATTCGAGAAAAATGTTTGGGTATTAATCATCCTGAAGTTGCTACCAGTTTAAATAATCTAGCATGTTTGCTTAAAGACATAGGAGATTACGAAAGTGCAGAATTCCTTTACCGAAGAGCTCTAGAAATTGCTGAAAAACAATTGGGTGCCAACCATCCTGAAGTTGCTACCAGTTTAAATAATCTAGCAACCTTGCTTAAGTCCAAAGGAAACTATGAAGAGTCGGCGTTGCTCTATCGTCGTGACTTAGAAATCTGTGAAAAAGCCTTTGGAAAGGAGCATCCTTCTGTAGCGACCACTTTAAACAATCTGGCAAGTTTATTTTATGCTAAAGGAGACTATGATGGAGGAGAACCGCTTTTTCGTCGCTCCTTGGAGATTCGCGAAAAAGTGTTGGGGTCCGATCATCCTTCTGTCGCAATGAGTTTAGACAATCTTGGCATATTATTAATTCAACAAAAGAAAGCTGAAGAAGGAAAAAAATACTTGTTGCGTTCTTTCGACATACACTCTAAAAATATGGACTTGATTTTTCCGACTTTAACTGAACGACAACAAGAAGACTACCTGAATACGAATTTTCGCGCTCCTCTGAATATCTATCTTTCTGCCTTTACGGAGCCATCCGAACAAAAGGATATCTGCCAAAATCTATTTGTATATCGAGGAATCACTTCTCGTATTTTACACAACAGAACCAGAGCCATTTCTGACCCGAATGTGGCTTCTTTGTTTGATCGAATCAAGGATGCTCGCACTTATTACGCCAACCTCTATCTTTCTCCTGATCCGAAACTCTCGCTTGAAATTCAGCAAAAACTCCTGAAAGAAGCCATCGAGAGAAAAGAAAGTCTCGAACGTCAACTCTGTTCAGCCTCTGAAGAATTTCGAAAGAGTGATGTTCTCTCCAAGATGACTCTCGCGGATCTTCAGAAAACTCTGGGAGAAAAGGAGGCTATTGTGGACTTCCTATTTTATCAACATATTACCGATTGGAAAATGGGAACCCAAGAAGAACAATTGATTGCTTTCGTGATTACAAAAAGTGCTCCGGTTATACGAATTAATCTAGGGATAGCGTCTCCAATTTGTTCTGCAGTAAAAGCGTTTCGCCAGCAATTACAACGCGGTCAAGAGATTCAGATAGACGACTTACCCGCAGATCAATATTTAACAAAACTTCTCTGGGAACCGCTTTCTGAAATCCTATCTGACAAACAGCTTTTATATTTGATTCCAGATGAAGATTTATCGTTCATTCCCTTTGAAGCCTTACCTGTTCAGCAAGAGGAAGAATTTCAATACCTCACGGAAATGAAGTCCATCGCATATCTTTCGTCTCCTCAAGATTTGATCGAGTTCGCCATGGAGAACGAAATAAATCCGAACTCGTTTTTATGCTTGGGAGATGTGGCCTATAGCGAATCTCCAGAAT
>CAZHAR010000117.1:0-4629 GCA_964530615.1 uncultured Planctomycetota bacterium
TTCAATTTCGATAATTTTCTTCTGTGTTTGCGACTCTTCTTTAATGGCCACCGATTTAATCCAGATATTGGAGGGGATTTTAGCGTTCAGTTTTGTGATCACTTTAAAAAAGTGGGTTCCCGGCAAAATTGCGTCCTGAAAGAGGGCGAGTTTCCCCTGATATTGACGCGTATTTTCTTCAGAGTTTTTGAAGCTTTCTTTTAATTCCTCCAGTAGATTTCTTTGCGATAAAAGCTTCTGTTTCTGGCGTGTTAAAATGTCATATTGGCGCTGAGTCGATAGAATATGAACCGCGAGGTAGCTTATCGTAAACAAAACCGTCAAATAAAGAAAGAACGGACCCTCTAGAAATTGGGAGCGTTTTTCATAGATCTTCGGAAGCAGTTTTAAGGAAAATCCGGTTTCATCGGTACTCGCCTCTAATATGCCTAACGGAACGGCCCACTCTAGCGGAGCCGAAGTGATAAGAGATTTTCCAGCTTCTGAACACAACGAAAGATCGATCTCGACTGCAGGGTCAAAACGAATCACAGGGATTCCCAGCCCTTTAGATAAATATTCCGGTAATCCTTTTTGTTGGCCCCCTCCGCCCGAGAGACAAACCCGATCCACTTTTAATTGTGGACTCTTCAGTTGTTGTTTCGCAAACGTAAGTGAGGATTTGATGGAAGACAAGAGTTGGCCGGCTCCATAGCGGATCGCGTCATTCGCTTTATTTTCTGAAGATCCGGGAAGCAAGCTCGATTCCTGAATTTTCAAGCGCTCGGCTTCTGCCTCCGGAAGTCCTAATTGTTCTTGAATCGCTTGCGTAAGCAAGGCCGCTCCGTGGGAAAGATTTCGCGCGAATAACAGTTTGGATTGTTGGCAGAGGCAGATATCGGTATTATTTTTGCCAATATCCACCAACAACAAAGTTTCATTGGAGTCAAACGAACCCTGTCGGATAAAACATCGAAAGAGCGCGATGGAATTTGGGGTCGCTCCTGTAGGATGGAGTCGCAGTCGTTGAATTTTACGAAAAAGGGATTCCAGAAAAGGATTTTTAGTGAGAGCGACCAGCGCAAGTTGTTCGTCTCGAAATCCGCGTAAGGAGGACGAATCTAGTATTTTGAATCCGGTGGCTAAATCGCCTCCAATTTTGTCGGAGAGTTCAGAAATTTCGTAAGCGAGCATCGCTTTCAGGCGTTGTTCGGAGACTTGTGGAACTTGAACATAGCGTAAAATGAGTTCGCGTCCGGTGATTCCGATGAGTCCAGATCCCGAAAATTTACGGGATTTAAGAATTTTTTTAGCTTCCTGATGGAGAACCTCCGCATTCGTATCTTCTCGTAAAGGAGACGGAAGCACGATTGCATCTAGAATTTGGAGTAATCCATTGGGGTCTCTTTGTCCTTTGAGGATTCGAATGGAGTCGCTTCCAACGGATATTCCTATTCCCGCTTTTGATCCCATTATTTGGATTCTCCTTCTTGAACGTGTTGTTCCGCAGTTTGGCTCTCTGGCGTATGGGGCCATTTCCGAAGGATCGTTTCATAGAAAACTTTCGCGAGGGCAGGATATCCAGAGTCCGCGAAATCTTCGGCTCGTCTTAACAGAAGTTTTCCTGCTTCAGAAGCTTCTATTCGAATGGTTTCTTGAAGGACCTGTTCCATATTTTTCTGAAGTTGAGTGCTGAATTTTCCCCAACGAGAGTCTTGATATTGTTGTTGTAATTTTTGACACAGGAGGAGTGCTTGGTTCAGATAGCGAATCTGCTTGAAAAATAAGGCGCGTTTGACTTGACTTTCGACAGAGTGAAGGAGTTGATCCGCTTGTTTTTCAAGACGACTGAGTTCGATTTTGGCTTGTTTCCCTTCGATGGCAAAGGGAAATTCTAAGACTAAGGTTTGATAAATTTGTAGGGCCTCTCCAAATTTTTGTTGGGTTTCGACTTGTTTTGCTTTTTGCAGACGTTCTTTCAAATCTTGAGGGCCGACTTTATCTAAGAGCGAAATGCTCCATTGCAAGGTAGTGGCATTGGGTTCTTGAATTTTATATTCAAAAAGTGTTTCGCCCCGTGAACGTTTCCAGGAGAGAGTTCCGGGTGAAAATTCGGCTCCGATTCTATTCGTGGAGGAAAAAACGAGACCAATCGCGTTTTCTTCGAGTTTATCGGAGGGAAGTGGGGTAGTTTCTGTTTCTTTAACAAGCAGTAGCGATTCTTCGAAAAAGAGCGGATTCATTTCCCAGGAAATTCCTAAGCTTCCATTGAAACGTTGGGGAAACTGAAATTGAAGCTTGATATTTTGTTGGGTATCCAAGAGAAAGTGATAGGGAACCCAGACATTTTTAACCGGATCAAACAATTTTCCTTCAGTATTTTGAGAAGCGGTTGCAGGCCATTCTTCAAAAGTGCCATAGGTTTGTTCTAAAGTCCGGCCCTCCATATAGAGTTTGAGAGTTATTTTATCGAGAAATAATTGATTTTGATAAAATAATTGTAGGACTCCTTGCGAATTTTTTGTTAATTGAAACGTTTGGGGGTTCCCGATTTTCTTTTGTTCTGTCGGAGACGATTGATTTTCTTTTAAAACAAGTTGATCCAAAAGGACGTTTTTGCTTTTCCCATAGGTCATGAAGCCGACTCGAATCGTACTGGTTTGAGGGGGCGGGGTAAAGCCGAAGGAGAGGGATTGATATTCCGAATTGAGGTTTTGAAGAACGGGCGAAAATTCTATTCCGGGGGATTGTTTTTTCAGGACATTTTGATAAAGCACGACCAACCCTGCGAGTCCGGTATTTTCGACCAATTTAAGGACTCCGCTGAGTTCATAGCTCCGAGTTCCGGAAAATGTCTGATTTAACAAGACGAGTCGCAGTGTTTGCGGTTGAGTACATTCGCCCAGTTCTAGAGCAAATCGACCCTCATGACTATCCGTAGATAAACGAAATTCGGTTCCTTTCGGAATTTGCCAATCGGTTCCCAGAAAAAAAGGGAGTTCTTCCGGAGTGTTTACTTTTTCTGAAGGCGCCTCAAAAGAATAATTTCCTGAAATAAGGTTCCCGGGAATCGTTAGCAAATTTCGTTCTTGATCTTGTTGTAGGATCTGAAGGATCCAATAACCTCCTAGGGTTGGCATCAATAAAGTTAAGAATAAAAGTGGGAAAAGGAGCAGTGACTTTTTTTTCTTTTGGAGCGTTCGAGATTCTTGGAGGGTCAAGAGTCGTTCTGAAATTTTTTCTAAATCGGTTGGCGGCGGTTCTTCTAATTGAATTTCATTTAAGGGCATCTCTTCTTGAACTTCTTTGCGAAGCACTTTTTTTGTGGGTGCGGTCGCTTCAAGGGTTCCTTTTTTTGTCAATTCTGCGGCCACAGGTGTCGGGGGTGTTGGCACGGATTCGGAGAGAAACGAGGGATCTACGCGAATCTTGACCACTCCGACTTCAATCACGTCTTCCGCATTCAAAATCACGGATTTTACGGCTTTTCCATTCACCCGAATGCCGTTACGACTGCCGAGATCGAAGACGGATAAAACGGTTCCGGTCCGTTTCAGTTCCGCGTGTTTTCCAGAAATTCCTTTTCCTTGCAAACAAATTTCATTTGTGGCGAGACGGCCAATTAAAAGGGAATCCACATCAAAAATTTTGGTTTCCTGATTTGGTTCTTGCCAATATAAGGTGAGCGAGAACGGTTCTGTTTGTTTGGATTCTTCTTGAGCGACAAAGACTAGGGAGGTGAGCCCAATTTTGAGTTCGTCTCCAAACTTTAAGAGTGTGATTTCGAGGAGTGGCGCGTTATTCAAAAGGGTTCCGTTGGAGCTTTTTAAATCTTCAGCGAAATATTGAGACTCTTTAGAAAAAATGCGGAGATGCTGGCGAGAAGATTTGGTGTCATTGATACGAATATCACATTCCGGAACCCTACCCACAATCACGTTTTCCTGAATAAGCGGAAATGTTTTTTTGGGTCTTCCGCCTTCCTGTAAAATTAGAAAAGGCATATTAGTTTTTTCTCCTCGTTCGGGCTTTACCAAATTTTAATAGCCGAAAGCCCCTAAATTTATTTATGGGGATGAAGGCGTAGCCAGAATTGAAAAAAAGAGTAAATTTCTAAAAAAATGTCTCACAGGAGAGTTATACTTTCATAAAAAATTGAAACGTTGCAAGGATTTCTCGTAAAACCATGTCCAAAAAAGCAAAAACACCTTCTTTTATTTGTGAAATTCCCCTCGTGGTTTCTTCGATTCAAGAGAAGAAACTCCATTCTAAATTTGAGGTCGCTCGTCACTTCTATAATCAATGTCTCTCTGAAACCAAAAAGCGTCTCTCTTTAATACAACAGTCGAAGCAATATCAAACAATTTATCAATTTCCCTATTTTAGCAAAGAAGAAAAAAGCAAGCAATTTCAACAACTTCTAAAAACATTCCAATTCCAAGAATTTGACCTTCATTCCTTTTCTAAACACTTAAGAAAATCGTATTTAGGAACACATATTGATTCTCAAATGGGACAAAAACTCGCTTCAAGAGCTTTTTCGGCCGTTGAAAAAATCTGGTATAGAAAAGCCAAACGAGTTGGGAGAAGACGTTTCAAACAGCAAGTGTTTCTCAAGTGAGAAACAGCTTTGGGAATCCTTTTTCCTGG
>CAZHAR010000118.1:0-4053 GCA_964530615.1 uncultured Planctomycetota bacterium
AGACTTGTCAGTTGATGCGCCTTGAGATAACTTTCGGAAACCAGCACTAACGCGGCCGCTCCATCCGTAATTCCCGAAGAATTTCCAGCATGAACAGACCCCTCCTCTTTAAATACGGGTGCCAACTTCTTTAGGCTAGTTAAATCGGTATCGGCTCTTGGATGCTCATCTTGAACGAGGAGGGTAGGGGGGCCCTTTTTTGAAGGAAGCTCCACGGGGACCAATTCTTTTTGAAATCGTCCTTCTTTTTGAGCTCTAACGCATTTTTGCTGACTATATAGGGCGAATTGATCTTGAGATTCTCGTGAAATATGATATTGCTCCGCGAGTGTTTCTGCGGTTCTTCCCATCAACTGATCGGCTAGTGGACAATGAAATCCATCCCGATACATTCCATCGATCACGGGTGCGTGTCCCAAACGGTATCCGCGTCGAAATTCAGGCAGGAAAAAGGGAACTTGAGTCATATTTTCCATTCCGCCCACAATCACCACCGAATATTGTCCGGATTGAATCGTTTGGGCACCCAACTGAATCGCCTTGAGCCCAGAAGCACAAGCCATATTCACAGTATAAGCGGTACAGTCCTCAGGAAGATTCGAACGAATCAAAACCTGACGTGCTGGATTGGGGCCATTTCCAGCTTGCCTAGCCTGTCCAAAAATGAGTTGACCCACCTCTTCTGGAGGAAGACCCGTATCTTTCAGAATTTGTTTGACCACAATCGCTCCCAAATCAACGGCGGAAACCTCTGCAAAAGATCCTAAAAATTTTCCAATCGGGGTCCGGCGCGCCGCGATAATATGTACTTTTTCCATCCTCTGCTCTCGCTTCCTGTCCTATAAATCCTTTTAAGGCAATTGATTTGTTTCTTTAATGGTACTTAATTTTAATGAGAAAAAAAGTTTTTTTTCAAGGAGGTGCTGAGCCATTTAACCAGAAACGTATTTCATCAAAAGGATCTTGACTAAATTTAAGCTCCTTTAAAAAAACTAACATCTTCTTTAAGTCTTTTCCCTGCGCATTATAAAGCTGTTCAAACACCGGAATATCTTGATGGTAAGTTCTAAAAATTGAAAAATACGCATTATTGATTCTATCCACGGGGAACTCTTCTATATAATCGTCACTTTTAAGCGTATATTTTTTCAGGGAGCGATATTCCTGAGCGGCTGTTTCTAAAATATATTTTTTCCATTTTAAAGTGTCTTCTTGGGGGAACTCTCCCGCATAAAGGTTTTTTAGCTGTTCATAAATAGAGTTAAGAAAATTCATATAGTGTTCTTTTTCGGTTCGTTCTTGTTGATATTGCGCTTCCCACTCGTTTTTCGAAAACTGTTGTAAAAAAAGTTCCGTTCCTTTATCTGCGACGAAATTAGCGAGTGTTTCGTTAAAATTGGATTCATTGGGAAGATAAATATAGGCGTGAGTGGACTCATGCAAGATAAGATTAATGAGTTCCGTAGACGATCGCTCTAGCATTGCCGAAAAGATGGGATCGGAAAACCATCCCAAGGTAGAATAGGCGCTGACTTCAGAAACAAGCACATCATAGCCTTCTGCTTTTAATTGTTTACTTTTTTTTAAAGCAGATTCGAGTTCAAAATAACCTAAATACGGGATTTCGCCTACAATCGGAAACCACCAGATTTTAGATTCAAAGCAATCGGGTGCGCAGGCGCAAACATTATACGAAACCGCTTTTCCTTGAGTATCATAAAATGATGTATAATTATTATTTGGGGTAAATCCTAAAGCGATTTCTCCAAATTTTTTGGCTTGCACTACCAAACGAATTTTTTCCTTTTGTGTTTCTGATATTTTTGGATCTTGAAATACGTCTTCGAGAGGGACTTGATTCGTTAAAACCTGAAGCTGTCCTGCGCCCAAATCTATTAAATAACCAAACGAACAACCCAACGGCCCACAATAGCTAAGAAAAAAGAGTCCAACCACACAAAAACTTAAACGAAACATTTGGGACATACCTTTTTTCCTTGACGAATGGTATAAAACAAAAATTTATGTTTCTGTTCACAGCTAAAACGATCCAGTCGCCAAGCGGGACCGGTGCCCATCGGAGGATATTGACGAAAGATATCCACATCATAAATTCGTTTGGTATCTTTCCAGAAATCACGAGCGTATAAAGAATCCTTTTCAGGATCCCATTTCCAATCAGGTTCAAAGGGACGACAAAGGTCAGGAACGTTTCGGATTGGAGTCTCTAAGAGGTTAAATCCGAAAAAATTACCCACCAGCGCGAGTTGTTCTCCACAAAAATAGAGAACCCCCTCTTGGAGAAAAAGAAGGCCATACACCACTTTTTTCTGAAGATAGCGACTTCGAAAATCTTCTCTTGCTTTCCAAATTGTTTCCTCAATCGAATATCGAAAAAGAGCTTCCTTAGGGATCCAACTTAGAGTGTTTTCCAAAACTTGCATAAAGGAAACTTTCGAAGTAAAACAATTTAGAGTATAATCAAACCACTTTTCCGAAGGGTTCGTATTTTTCAAAAAGTTTTACGCTATTTTTGTGAAATACGAAAAATAGAGTATAGAAGGAATCGCTCTTTTTTGCTATAAAGAGGGTCACCCCAAATTCTCCACTTCCCCCAAACGATTCTCTTCGCTTAAAGAGATAAGGAGACCGTTGCTTCCCATGAATAATTCCACGGAACATCAAATTAAAAATGGGCCAGAGCTCACCAAAGTGGCTTTTATTTCGGATATCCACGGGAATATTGCCGCACTACGAGAAGTGTTAAAAGACATTGATCAGCATCAGGTGGAAGAAATTATTTGTTTGGGCGATATTGTGGGCTATGGAGCAGAACCTGAAGCTTGTGTCGATTTAGTTCGAGAACGATGTTCCGAGTGTATCAAAGGGAACCATGATGATGCGCTGATTACCAGTCCTCGCTATTTCAACTATGTGGCCGCCCAAGCCATTCATAAAATTCGAAAACGGATGTATCCGGGTTTATTTGCAAACAAGACCAAAAGAGAACGTTGGGACTATCTAGCGACACTCCCCCATGCCATCGAGAGAGGCTCAGATTTACTTGTTCATGGCTCTCCACTGGATACGCTAATGGATTATATTTTACCGTTTGATGATTCTTATGATATGGAAGATAATATCCCAGAATGCTTTGAGTATTTTGATCGATTTCTCTTTGTCGGACACACCCATTTTCCCTGTTTAATCACAGACGATTTAGTCTGTTATTCCAGCAATGAACTCGAACTCCCTTATTCACTCGATATGAATAAAAAAGCCATTATAAACGTGGGTTCGGTCGGGCAACCTCGTGATGGAGATCCGCGAACCTGTTATCTTTTATATAATCGTGGAACCATTGAATGGCGACGTCTTGAATATGATATTGGAGAAACTGTCGCTCAAATTCTTGCGCTCGGCTTAGATGAATCTCTCGCCGAGCGTCTTCAGTATGGTCGTTGATCTTCGTTAGCTCTTTTCTTCTTTTGTTTCAATGGAATTGAGCGAGTACCCATTCGCCAGATATTGATCTAACGAAATTCCCAATTTTTCAGAAAAAAGGCTCTCCATCTTTTTTGCAATATTGGTACTAATTGGGCGTTCCTCTGGCTTTAAATGCAACATCGATTTTATCATTGGGCTCAAAGCGTCTATCAGATCTTTATGGGGAGAGTATTTAACACCCGAGCGAAGTGTGATCGCGGTTGCATAACTTCTATCTCGCAAAAATTTCTCCACGGCAAGAATAAATTCGGCATAGCGAGTCTCATGAAATTCGATCAAGCGATCGACCAAAAGACGTTTATCTTGATATTTTTTTTCAAGATCGGGCTCTAACTCCAAATAAGGATTAAATTTCACTAATCCTAAAAGCGTCATTGCTAAGCTAAAAACATCAGCTCTCGAAAATTGAATCTCCTCTGTAGAATGCCCGCGAAGTTTTTTTAAGACTTCAGGAGCCGCATAAAATGGGGTTCCTGAGACTGTTTGATGCTCATTAATTTGTTTAGAAACCGTTCCGAAGTCAAAAATTTTTGGAACGGCTTTCTT
>CAZHAR010000119.1:0-3696 GCA_964530615.1 uncultured Planctomycetota bacterium
ACAAGAGTTCGCCTTCAAGAACCCGTGCTTGTGAATTATAAAACGTCATGGTCATTGTGGTTTCGGCCAGAAGTCCACGAATTGAGACCTCAATATCCAATTTTTCTAAAATAATAGGAATGAGTTGATTATTTTCTCGGACCATGAGTGTTGGCGGAAGATTAACTCGCCCTGAGTCTTGAGCTTGCAAGTGCATCAAGCTAATGAGTAGAAGAATGAAAGACGTATATTTCATCGTAATTTCTCCAAAAAAATACAGGAATGAAAAAAAACTTAGACATCCTTTTAGGGATCGAGTTCCTTTGGGGGCGGAAAATCAAAATTTTCCCTCCCCTAAAAAAGTTTACATTTTTTCGGGAATCGGTATTCCGAGAAGTTTTAGCCCATTGCACATCACGATAGAAACGGCTTGAGTCAGAACAAGTCGAACATCTCTTAGCGCTTCTGTTTCCGCTTGTAAAACACGACAATCGTGATGAAACCGATGAGCGGCGGAAGCCAAATCGATGAGATACGTGGTTAAAATGGAAAGTTCATGAACTTGAATCGTTTTATCGATCATAGGCGAAAATTCTCCCAAGAGGGAAATAAGCTGGATTTCAGAAGGATGTATTAACAAAGAATAATCGGGATGCTCTGGAATCGGGGTTTTGTTTCGTTGTTCATGTTTCAACAAAATACGATTCATTTTAGGGACCACCATTTGCAAATAAGGGCCAGAATCTCCGGTAAAACTGAGGGCCCGTTCCAAAACAAATTCTTTATCTTTCATTCGACTGGTATAGATGTTTTGATAGATGATGGCTCCAAGAGCAACTCGAGGAGCATTTTGTTCCAACTCTTTTGGAGAGAGAACCGGTTTTGAATCGGATTGATTTTCTCGGTTCCATTGCTCATTTTCGAGGTTATTCTGGTGCATAATCTCCCGTACCCGATTTTCAACGGCTAACAACAGATCTTCCGCAGAAACGACGTTTCCTCGACGAGTCGAACCAATTCTTCCATCAATGGTCATCATCCCAAAAGGAATGTGTTCCACCTGATCGATCCAGTCAAATCCGGCTTTTCGGACCGCGCCGAAGAGTTGTTTAAAGTGAAGAATTTGCTGACTGGCTACGACATAGAGCAATCGATCAAATCGATAGGTTTCTTTTCGATAGAGTAGCGCCGCGAGATCTCGGAGTAAATAAGTCGTTCCTCCATCAGATTTGAGAACCATACAAGGCACAGAGACCCGATAGTTTTTGGGGAGATCGTCCAAGGAAATAACTCTGGCCCCTCTCGAATCTTCAACCACCCCCCGTTTTTCAAATTCTTGAAGGTATCGAGGCATTTTATCGATATAAAAAGCTTCTCCATTGAGACTATCAAAAGAGATCCCCAGTTTTTGGTAAAGAACATGAAAAACATCTAATGAACGTTCTTTAATTTTTTCATAGAGGTCCCAAACGTCCGGATTTTTTTTCTCTAGGCAAACAAAAGTCGCGCGAGCATTTTCGCGATAAGGGTTTGGATTTTGCAGTTTGAACTGACTATAGTCTTGATTAAAGAGTTGAAAAGTTTCGGGATCACTATGTTTTAAATCTTCCAAAATATCATCGAGGGGTTCTCCCTTTTCTAGCCTTTGAAGTAAAACAGGATAGCTTTGAAACAAACTTTGAAGTTGTTTCAGATCGAACTCTTTTGTCTTTTTATTAATAGCGACATATTCATCCTGCATTCGCTGTAAAAAATCTTCTGCGGAGAGTTCCCGATAGAGTTTAAGAAATTGTTCTTTTCCTATTTCACTTTGGATCGCGCTAATCAAGTAACCGATATTGGTTCCCCAATCTCCGATATGGTTCAGGCGAATGACTTTCCAACCTCTAAATACATAGAGGTTTCCTAAAATATAGCCCAAAAGTGTGGTGATGAGATGATACACAGCAAAATGTTTTGCGATATTGGGGCTAGAGTATTCGATACAAATGATTTTTCCCTGACCGGAACTAGTTTTTCCATAATTTTCGCCCTGTTTTCGAATAGTATTAAGGATATCTCGAACCATCAGCGATTTATCTAGGGTAAAATTGACAAATATTTTATCGGCGACTGCCTCTCGAATTGGAGGTTTCATTGAGTTTTCATGAAGGATTTGGCATAACCCTTCCGCAATTTCTTGCGGTTTCATTTTGAGTATTTTAGAAAGTGGACCGCACGAGAGCGTATAATCAAAACCTGAATTTTCGATTCGAGGAAGTTGTATCAATTTTTCTACATCCGTGAGTGAGAGAACCGCTCCTTGAGGAAGCATTCGTTGCAAAACAGGATAGATTTGTTGCGTAATTTGGTGTTGCATTACCGAATATCCTTTTTATAACAGCATCAAATATAAAACGGTTTAAAGGGGCTTGCCTTTATATTGACGAAGAAAGCATTAGGTTCAATTTTTTTTGCCATTGTTGAATTAAACGGGGGATCGTTTCTGCTGAAAGTCCGCCTCCTTCATAACGAAGGGACTTGCCACCCCCTTTAATAGAAAACTCTTTTTGGAGTTCGAGCCACACGGTTTCTAAAGGATGATTTTTGCTCGTGAGCAAAAGGCGATCTTCATAGCACAGCAAAACCGCTTTAAAACCGGCACCCAGTAACGCTTCCGCCGCGGCAGAAGCGACGCGTCTGCTTTCACAGATATCCACATATCCATTGTGGGGTTCTTGTTTAAAAAGCTCATGAGATTTGGCTTTCCATGCGTCACATAAAACTTGTTCTCGTTCTTTTTCCATTTGAGTAATGGTTTTATATTGCGTTTTCACGCGATCTAAAAGACGGAGGAGTTCTTCTTCCACTTTTTCTTGATTCGTTTGAAGGAGGTTTTGAACGAGGGCCAGTTTTCGATGAATTTTTCGTGAATACTGAATTGCTCGTTCGCCGCAGAGAAAATAGAGTCTGAACCCTTCTTTAATTTTTTCTGTAGACAGTAAAAGAATCGTGAGAATTTCTAGAGTGTTTTTAACATGAGTTCCGCAACACGCGTTAGAATCCACATTTCCAAGAGAGATAATTCGGATACGGCCCTCGATTTTGGGCTTTTTTCGCAATTCCAATTTTTCCCACTCATGGGACTCTCCATAGCTTTCTTGAACGGGAAGCGCGGAAAGGATCACTTCTTGGCACTTATTTTCAATGAGAGCTAAATGATCTTTAGAAAGGGGAGGAACGTCGAGATCAATGCTACAGATTTCTTCGCCGAGATGGAACGAAAGAGTTTCCGCGTGATGAAGGTTTTCAAGGATCCGCGAAAGCAGGTGTTGCCCCGAATGTTGCTGACAATGATCACGTCGTCTCTGAAGATTAATACGGGCAGAAATGGAAGAATGGGTTAATTTTTGAGGAAGATGATGAATAATTTTTCCATCGCGTTCTGAAACCTCAAGAACATCAATATCGTTGAGCCAACCTAAATCGTGAGGTTGACCTCCGGAGGTGGGGTAAAAATAAGTTTCTTCGAGAAGAACTTCCACGGAACCGTTAGAAAGTTCTGTCTGTTGAAGGACGCGTGTTTCAAAGATAAATTTCTCTGGATCGGATAAATAAGAACCCATTTTTGGACCTGCCCTCTAACGACTTTAAATGGCTTTAGAATACGAGTTAAAAAAATCGTAACTGTTCAGGTACAACCTATAGGTTTCAATTCGGGTCAAACCACAAAATCTT
>CAZHAR010000120.1:0-3269 GCA_964530615.1 uncultured Planctomycetota bacterium
AAAAGAAATGGATTTGGAGACCGAAAAAGATCAGTGGAATGAATTTGGAAAGAAACTGGCTCGAGAAGAAGCCTGGCTCCGTCGAGGTGTCAAAGCTCGAAGGGCACGAAACGAAGGGAGAGTCACCGCTTTACAAAAAATGCGCGCGATTCGAAAAGCACGAGTGGCTCCGATCGGATCCGTTAAAATGCAAATTCAGGAATCGGAAAAATCGGGACAATTGGTTATTAAAGCGGAAAACGTTTCTTATGGGTACACTTCCGAAACTCCCACCATTCATCAATTTTCTACCACATTAATGCGTGGAGACAGAATCGGGATTGTCGGCCCCAATGGTTGCGGAAAAACGACTCTATTGAATCTTTTACTCGGGAAACTTCAGCCTCAATCCGGACAGATTCATCATGGCACTCGCCTAGAAATTGCCTATTTTGACCAACTTCGTGATCAACTAGACGATCAAAAATCGGTTCGAGAAAATCTGGCTCATGGAAGCGATACCATTACCTTTCAAGGAAAACAACGACATGTGGTGGGTTATCTCCAAGATTTCCTTTTCCCTCCAGAGCGAACCCAATGCGCCGTTCGCATTCTTTCGGGTGGAGAACGAAATCGTTTATTACTGGCTAAATTGTTTGCCTCTCCGTCCAATGTCCTTGTATTAGATGAGCCCACCAATGATTTAGATGTCGAAACTCTGGAACTTTTAGAAGATTTATTAATGGAGTATTCGGGGACCGTTCTACTCGTAAGCCACGACCGTACCTTTTTAAATAATGTGGTCAATAGCCTATTTGTATTTGAACGTGCTGGCTGTTTCCAAGAATTTATTGGAGGTTATGAAGATTGGCTCAAGCAAAAACGCAACGCACTCGCCGCTTCAAAGAAAAATTCGGCTTCAAAGAAAAATTCGGCTTCAAAAAAAAATAAGGCAGAAAAAAAAGAATCCATCGTAGATCTCACCTATCAAGAAAAAAAAGAACTCGCAAAACTACCAGAAAAAATCGAAAAACTTGAAGCCGAACAAATCGCCATTCACGATACGATGGCTACTCCTCAATTTTACCAACAAGAAAAAACGCAGATCAACCAGATCACAACACGTTTAGAAGAATTAGGTGTCTTACTAAATGACGGTTATCAACGTTGGGAAGAATTAGAAAAACGCAACAGTTCTTAAGAAGGCGTTTCGCAAGAGACCGGAGGCGGTTGTATTAAAAGATTCTCTAAAGATTCCGAAAAATCTTGAATATAGAGCTCAATCGTTTTCCGGTTCCCAAATTCATTATACTCTGGATGAAAAATAAGATGCATCGGTAGTTTGTGGGACGCGATATGTTGTAATTCTTTAATTCGCTCCCTCATATTAAAAGCAACACAACGAAACTGTAGTTGATTTTGTTCAACAAAAAAATAGAGATGCGTTCCGTCTTTCCCCATCACGTTAGGCGGCCCAACAAGATAAACCGGAGAGCAAAAAAATACGGGCTTGGGGTTCCCTTCGCCAAAAGGTTCCATACATTTTAAATAATAAAGTAGATCCGGATTAATTTGATCGAGGGATATCGTCAAGTCGACCATTCTTCTCGCTTGTGCCAAGTCTGGGTTCATCTGAAGCTGTTGCTTTAATAAAGCAGAAACACGTTTTCGAAAAATAGAGATCATCGACGATTTAATTTTTAGCCCCAAAGCGACAGGATGTCCCCCAAAAGAAATCAACAAATCCTGACAATTCTCTAGAATAGCCAACAAATTAATACCTGCAACAGAACGACCCGATCCTTTTGCAATTTCGTCTTCTGAAATGGATAACACAATCGCGGGTTGATAATAACAGTTCGCGATTCGGGCCGCAACAATCCCTAATACTCCTTCGTGCCACTCCTTCTCCGCTAGAATAATTCCAAGATCGTCTGTCCTAGAATAAATCTGATCATATTGTTGAAATGCGGCATCAGAAACCTTCTGTTGAATCTCTTTTCTCGAATCATTTCGCTCTTTCAAAATAGTCGAGAATTTGTAGGCGTTTTCTGAATCTTTTGCGCTTAATAACTGGAAAGCCTCTTTTGCTGAAGCGATACGCCCCGCAGAATTCAACAAGGGAGCCACCTTCCAGGCCACTTGCTGAGAATCAATTTCTGGTTTTACTTTCGCCACTTCTAGCAAAGCACGAATTCCGGGATGCGAACTTTTGCTCAAAACTTTTAATCCATAGCGTACAATAGAACGATTTTCTTCCCCTAGCAACGAGACCACATCCGCAATAGTTCCTAAACTCGCCAACCCTAACATTTCCATCATTTTTTCACGAATTTCTGGACTTAATTTAGAAGTTCCCTCTTTTTTACGAGCTAAGGCCCAAGCCAGCTTATAGGCGACTCCTGCGCCACAAATATCCCGGTTCGGATAAGAAGATTGCGGCGTTTTCGGATGAATCAAGGCAAACGCATCGGGGAATTTTCCACGCGGTAATGTATGATGATCCGTAATAATCAGATCGATCCCTAACTCACGACATAAATCCGCTTCGGCTACCGCTGTACAGCCTATATCCACTGAAATAATAATTCGCGTTTTGGCTTCAGCCAGTTTCTGAATCCGTGAAATGGAAAGCCCATACCCTTCCGTAAATCGATCCGCAATATAATAATCGACGTTCGCTCCAAGTTGAGTTAGAATGGAGAAAAGAATTGTTGCGCCTGTAACTCCATCAACATCATAATCCCCATAAACCACAATCGGTTCTTGTTGCTGAATTGCCTCCATTAATCGCGTTGAAGCTTTATCCATATCTGGAAGTTTTTCGGGATCCAACAAATTTTTTAATTGAGGATCCAAAAAAATTCTGGCACTATCCACTTCTCGAATTCCCCGTTGAATCAATAATTGTGCAATTATTAAAGGAGCCTCTAGTTGCTTTGCGAGCGCGTGTGATTGTTCTTCTTCAGCGACAGCTATTTTCCATTTTTGCATGAACTTTTTTATTTCAATAAAATATTCGGTAAAATAGGATAGGAGATAGTGATTCCATCTTAACACATTTTTTTAAGAAATCTGAATTTTTCGCTTTATTCTTCACTCTCCACTTTAAATTCATAAAAAATCTGGAAGTTCCAAGAAAACCAATCTAACGATCTTCCTGAAACCTTCTTTAAAATGAGGGTTGTAAGAGCGATTCATGAATCGCCCTTACATATGAATCGCCCCTACGATTCCCCTACATTTTGCTCATCCACTGTAAAATCAATCGATATTTCTCCATTGTTCAC
>CAZHAR010000121.1:0-2308 GCA_964530615.1 uncultured Planctomycetota bacterium
CTCTTAATTGGAATTAATCAATATCCTAAGCTTGCAAATAATTACCAACTGGATGGATGCAGAAACGATGTTGAACTCATGCAACAAATGTTATTAAAACGCTATTCAATTCCTCAGGAAAATATAACTACTTTGCTGGATGAACAAGCGACGCGTGCAGGAATTCTTGCTCAATTCTCCGCTTTAATTCAAAAAGTTCGCGATTCAGAGAAAGGAACCCAAGTCCTTTTCTTTTATAGTGGGCACGGTTCCCAAAAGAAAGATATGAATGGAGATGAAAGCGATGGAAAAGATGAAACATTGGTGTCTTATGATAGCTCCACTGATGAGGGCGAAAATGATATTCTTGATGATGAAATAGAAGTTTTTCTTCAAGATTTATCTGAGTTTCAATGCTATACTACCGTCCTCTTGGATTGTTGTCATTCGGGAAGCGGTATTCGGGGAGCAACAAAAACACGCTCGTTGCCACGTAAAATTGAAGCGAAAGCCAATGTGAATATTACGAAAAAAGAAGCCGTTCCCGGAGTCGTGTTTATTTCTGCTTGCCAGCCTTTTGAAAAGGCGATTGAACATTCCGCTGATAATGGCAAAAAATATGGCTTTCTCACTTACCATTTTGTTAAAGCGGTTGAAAAAGAAGGAAGTAACGCGACTTATCGGTCTGTTTTTAAACAAATCCATAAATTTTATTCCGCATTATTAAACGAAACAACTCCTGAAATTGAAGGAGATAGTGCTCGATTTATTTTGGGTCGTAAAGCAAAGGAAACGCCGAAACTCGCCAAAGTAAGTTCTTATGTCGATTTAGATTCAAAAAAAGAAGTGGAACTCGATAATGGTTTGTTTCTTGATATTACAGAAGGTTCGATTTTTTGTTTGCTTCCAGATGTTGAAAAAATTCCTCAAAAAGGGAACTTAGACGGGGATCATTTTTTGTTCCGTATCACAAATTCAGATTGCTTTAAAAGTTGCGCTCGTCTTCTTACTGACGAAGAACGAGAGTCGTATAAACAAAAAATACATCCTCGTTTTTTTAAAGATCAAGGAGAACTTGCCCACATCGTGGATGAATGGGACGCGGTAGAGATCATTCATAATTATGGGGACCTACGCTTGAAGCTCTATATCGAAAAAGAAAGTGTAGCCGTCAAGGACAAAAAACCTTTGTTAGTAAATCAGCCTGTTGAACTGGCGCATCTTCCCAAAAATTTTCAAAAAATGTTAACAGGGCTCATTGAAGAAAAAGTATTGGAAACTGTTTCTGACGAAACAAAAGCAGATGTGATCTTGCGATTAGGACAAAAAACGGCAGTCCTTGTTTGGGGAGAAAATGGGAATACATCGAAAGAGTCTTTACCCCTTACAAATCCAGAACAATATGAACCTACAGGATTTGGAGGTTTTTTGTTAGAAGACACTCCAGAAAACGCTTTAGAGTTAGAAAAAACGTTATTCCATTTCAATAAAGTGAGAAATCTCTTACGGTTTCAGCCTCAAGAAGAAAATTTAGCGGTAGAGGTTCGACTTGTAAAAATTAAAAAAAATAACGGGAGGTGGGAATCGGACGGAGATATTGAAAAAACGAAAGATTTAGCGATAGAAATGACCCCGGGAACAAAATTTGGAATCCTATTTACCAATCAAAGTGAAGAAGCACTGTATCCAACATTAATTTGCATCTCTAGCGATTTGGAAATACAAGTGCCTTATCCACTTCTGGGCCAGAGCGATTATAAAGTCTATCCACAAGATAAAAAGCTTTTCCCTTTTCAAGCGACAGTCCCACAGTTCACAGGAAGAGAAAATGTTAAATTGCTGTTGACCACCGAACCCATTCAGCTCCAGACGATTTCAATGCCACGTTTAGAATATAAAAAAAATAGAAGCAATGAAAATTTTTCCAAAGAAACAGAAAAAACGGATTTAGGAAAATATTTTCTTCAAATGTCTTTCGGTGAATACCGAAAATCCTCCTCCGTTGGGGAGATGAGAAGTGCGAGCTCTTCTTCTGAGGATTCGTCTCGATGGTTTATAAAATCGTTGAGTTGGAAAGTATTAAAAGAAGAAAAGAAAGATTAAAAAAGATTTAAAGAGCTTCTTAACGTTGGCCGGAGAGGATAAAAGACGCCCAGACTTTTGGCGAATAAATATCTTCTCCGTTTGGACCACGCTTCCGTTGGCGTTGATTCTCAATCCATTCGAGCCTCGTTTCTTGGAGTGCTTGGAGTCGCCCTTTATTCTCGTTCCATAGCTTGCTATAAAATCTTTGCATAAAGAGTTGCGTTCCGATATCGTCCACTTTCCA